>NZ_NBSL01000002.1:0-937500 GCF_002891025.1 Enterococcus avium
TAACAAATGAGAAAGGAAAAGTGATCACGTATCCAACGATTAAGAACATGGATGAGAAGGATGAATGGCTAATTGAAAAGAACTATTCAGCTTCCATGGAAGGACAACTCGTTTTTGAGTTACCGAAATCAACAAAGAAACTCAATTTAGATGTTCAACTAGACGAGCAGACTCTTTCTAACGGAAAAGACGCGAAGATACAGGAAAACATTCTTGATATTAAAGAATCCTTTGTTCTTAAAGCGCAGGATACAAAAGAAGAAACAAAAACTTCTGAGAGTAAAGCAGCGGTCAAAACAAGTTCAGAAGATTTTATCGGTCCGCCTGAACCAGAAGAAGTTGTGCCAGTACCAGCAACGGCAGTTCCAAACAATGGGTTGCTTCGGATGGACCCACCGAAATATACCAATAAAGCACCAGTGTATACGTCGAATAACGGCACCTATCCTACTTGCTATTGGACGCCGACCGGACAGTCAAACGTTCGCAATCATCAAGGTGGTTATGAGAAAGAATCTGGTTGGGATGGAGTAACGAGTTGGGATGTCTCTTCAGATGACTATACGAAATCGTATATCAAATATGGAGAAAATAAATCAAAACCTAATATTGAATTGCGAAAATATGCGAGTGAGACATCTAAAGAAGATGAATTTAATGTTCGTCTAAATGTCCGAGGCAGAACAATTCCAAAACCTGGGGTAGATGTTTGTTTTGTGTTGGATAATTCAGCTTCAATGATTCAATCGCAAGGAAATATTGGCGGGATGACGAGAAAAACATTAGCGGTCAACTCGTTACAAAAATTGATCGATAAGTTCAAAGCGGCAAACCCAGATACTGACAGCCTTCGTATTGGTGGAGTAATTTACTCTTCGCCTGATTATTCAGGAAACCAAATTGTTCCTATGTCTGCCAACTCGACAGGCTGGCAAAACGTAGTTGATAGGTATAAAAGTATTGCTTCAGATGGAAATACCTTCACACAAAAAGCATTAATGGATGCGCAAACGATGCTGAATAATGCAAATGGAACCAATCGGCGAAAGGTTATTTTTCTTTTGACTGACGGTGCACCAAATATGAGTGAAGTACCGCTATCAGGGCATTCAGATTCAAGTATCTATTACGATAAGTTGCGAATTGATTCAAACCATCCTAGTCCACCTCCAATTTATGATGGGTCTCTGACCTATAGTGGACGTTATTGGGGACTTCCAGAAAGAGAGCCTAATGGTGAAAGATATTTTACGGTATATAAACCTTCGGGAATCGCGGTAGGAACTACGGGACAAAGGATTTATAGTCATTTAACGCCTGCCAATTCGACTGCAGCGGATATTAAGGATCAAGGAATGGAGATTAATTCCATCGCTATCAATATCCAAAAAAACTTTACAGTAGAACGGCATTCAAGGGATGAATTGGTCACTGGTTTGTATCGTATGGCTTCCAAAAAGGCGAACGCTGCTGGAGATTCACAGGCTGATTACCAATTTTATCATGCTAGTACAACAGGTGATTTTGACATTTCTTTTGATGATTGGTTTAACTCAGTCATTCAAACAGTAGATAAAGGCGTTATTGAAGATCCAATCGGAGATATGTTTGAGCTAGTAGGAAAACCTACTGTTAAGGAAATCAAAAAAAGCGGTGTGCCAGCAATTGAAACAAGTAAACTGCCGAACGATCCGGTTGTGACAAACAATACGATCAAAGTGGATAATATCAATCTTTATGGTCAGCAAGAAGTTCAATTGGATTACAAGCTTCGGTTAAAAACAGACGCTGTGAATTATGAAGGCGACACATGGTATCAAACGAACGGAAGGACGACATTAACACCAACGCCTGAACGAACGACGGATAAGCTAGATTTTGGCGTACCGTCAGTTAAGGGTAAGGCGAATAAGTTCGAAATTCCAGTTGAGAAGAAATGGTCAGATTCGCATATGAACACAGAAAATTATTGGGGACTTCGCGCAAATAGTGTCAGAGTTGTTTTACAAAGAAAAAGTGGCAGTTCATGGGTAGACGTTGAAACGAAGACGTTGAATGCGGCAAATAATTGGAAAACATCATTTTCGGCGGATGGCGGCAGCACTATCTATAGGGTCGTTGAGCCTGAGAGGACAACGGGATATGCCAAGCCGGATTCCAATGTGAATGAATTTACCGCGAAAACATTACCGAGCAAAGGAGTTCAAATTACCAATAAGTTGCTGAAGGGGGCAACGGTCTTTTGTAAGTATATGGAAGACGGGAAGACACCATTTACGTCAGATTTGCCGCGATTTACCATAAGGCGTAAATCGGATGGCAAAGTATTGGTGAGCAACCTTGAGCCGAATGCTAGAGGTCAAGTACTCATCACAGACATTCCACTTGGTGATTTTGTTGTAGAAGAGACCTATGTGCCTCAAGGCTATGACAAGATGACTGATATCGATGTGAAGGCAGTCGAAAATTCTGCAGGAACAGACCTTAATATTACTGTAAACAGTAAGACCTCATTGCATGAGGTGACCAATAAACGAACGAAAGACCTGGAGATTCCAGTTGAGAAGGTTTGGTCGGATAGTCATCGGGGGACAGAAAACTATTGGGGACTTCGGACAAATTATGTGCGAGTCACATTGCAAAAGAGAACAGGAAGTACGTGGGAGGATGTCGAATCCTTGACGTTGACACCGATCGACAATTGGAAAGGGGTATTCCAAAATGTTGAGGGCGGAAACACCGTCTATCGAGTGGTTGAGGAAGCCCGAACAATTGGGTATGCCAAGCCAACCTACAATTACGGAACGAGCTTCACTGCTGCAACGAAACCAAAAGAGGGTATCAAACTCACGAACAAATTATTGACCGGCAAGGCGGTCATCTGTAAATACATGGATGATGGCAAGACACCGTTTGGTAAGGACAAACCCAAATTCACTGTCACTCGCAGATCTGACGGCAAAGTATTAGCGACAGACCTCGAGCCAGATAATAATGGGCAAGTCACGATCGAGAATATTCCGATGGGGGACTTCATCATTGAAGAATCCTATGTACCAGCAGGATATGAAAAAATGGCAAACATCGATCTTAAAGCAGTGGAAAACGCTGCGGGAACGGTTTTGAATATTACATTGAATGGCAAAACTTCTCCATACAAAGTGACGAATAAATTGGCTGATTTCAAGCTGAAGATCAAGAAAGTCGATCAAGACGGAAATGAACTTCGCGGAGCGAGCTTCCGACTGATCGGAACGAGTTATGATCAAACGGAAACAGGGGGACCATACTTCGAATTTAGTGGATTGCGACCTGGTGAATACAGTTTATCTGAAACGGTCGTTCCAAACGGCTATCAAGGAATGAGCGGCACTGTTCGAATCAGTATTTCGCGTGAAGGTGTTGTAAGTATTCAATCCAATCCGAATGTCAGTGGATCAGGCGGAGTCGGCAATCCGAATCTTATTCAATTGACTGTCACAAACAGGAAGCGCGGAGCGGGTCCGCTGCCTAGTACAGGCGGATCGGGGACAGCGATGTTCTTTAAAGTAGCACTTGGAGTTATCTCTACAGCAGGAGGACTGCTTGGCAGCCTTTACTGGCTTCACACGAAGAGGAGGGGATCGTAATGAAAAAAATGATTCTTCTCTTGGGACTTATTCTGGGAATTTGTAACATGGGGGTTACTGCTTTTGCAGAGGAAAGTCTAGTGGAAGTACTGATCAAGACCAGGCCGGAAACCGGTAATGTATATACAGGGATCGAGCAAATCGACATGGATGTTTATGATTTGACCGAATGGCGCCAAAAACGCGCCAGCAACGAAAAGGCCGATAAGGAATATATCATGGACACCTATCCGACCCAAGAACGATTAGCAACATTTGTCCAAACTGAGCAATTGAAGAAGATCAATCAGGCGCCGTACTCAGTGGATGCCAAGGGGGAAATCTCACTGAGCCTGCCGCGGCAGCAGAATAATCAAGATGCCGCCTATCTGATCCTTTCTTCAGGCGAAACAGGCAACTATCATATGGTTCCGATCATTATTTATTTGCCGCAGAGAATGACGAATACGTTGGCGGAAGCGGATAAGCTGGAGATTACATGTAAATATCGTGAAATTCCAGTGACACCGCCAACATCTGAACCACCACCGTCAACAACGACGACTACTACAACTAAATCGACAGAACCGCCGATAACAGATAGCTCAGGACCAAGGAAAGACTTACCAAAAACGATTGGAACACCAAGTGGAGGGGAGGGACCAAGTTACTCAGGAAAGGAGCTTCCGTCTACAAACGAGTTGATACGTAATTATTGTTTTCTAGGGTTGTTGTTGATGATTGTTGGTTTAGTTGGATTGAACAAAAATAAGGGGGAAAAAAATTATGAAAAATAAGAAGAAATGGGTTGCACTGTTAACGACATTGCTATGCTTAATTCCTTTACTAGCAGGGGTGCTAGGCGGAGGAGATAGCGCATACGCAGCAGATTCAGTAGATGTGACTATTCACAAGAAAAAAATGGATGAGTTTCCAAATAGCAGTATCGAAAATACTGGGGAAGAAATGAATGAATTCAATCGTTATGAAGGTTTACCAGGAATTACCTTCACAGCGTGGGATATTTCAGAAGATTTCTATGCAGAATTACGTTCACGTCTGACCGGGAATGAAACAGACGCTGAATACAATACAATTGCTAAAGAAGTAATGAATAACTTTGAATTAAATAATGCACCAAATGCAACTAGAGTTGGTACTGATCAAACAACTGATCAAGATGGGAATGCAAATTTCACTAACTTACCAACAAAAAACGCTGACGGAACATACAAAGTATACTTCTTTGAAGAGCATGCTTCACAAGGCGTTGAAATCGGTTCGTACAAATTGATTATGATGCTACCAATGAAAGGCAGCAACGGACAAGATTTAACAAAAATCCATTTGTATCCTAAGAACAAAGTAGAAGGCGAAGACCCTGAGAAAGAATTAGTGGATGATAACGGCGATCCATTACCACCACGTCCAGCAGGTGCTTACGACTTTGAAGTTGGACAACAAATTCATTACCGTGCAAGCTTTGTGATTCCTAGCCAAATCGGTGATCTGGTTAACGGAGCACCTCGTTATACGAAATTAGAATTCAAAGATGCGGTTGACCAAACAGGTGTGAAATTCGAAGGAATTGATCAAATCGTGATTGGTGGTACGGCAGTTACCCCAGCGACTTTCTTAGCGAATGCAACAGCTGACTATTATAATACAGCGGCACCGTTCACTGGCTATGCTGGATTTAATATTGCAATGAACTTGACAGGTGCTGCGGGACCTGCAACAGCGCAATACTTAAGTCAATATGCTGGACAAAGAATTGAATTTTACTACACTGTTTCATTCACAGATGAAACACCCGTCGACTTGGACATCAATAACGAATTTACTGTAACAATGAATCATGATGGTGGACAAGATGATGTGAAAACAAATGATCCAATTGATCCAATCATCACTGGCGGTAAAAAATTCTTCAAACATGAAGATGGCGAAACAAAAGGATTAGCTGGTGCGGAATTCGTTGTTATCAGAGAAGTAAATGGCGTAGAACAATACCTAACAGTTGGTACAGATTCTAAAACTTGGACGCCAGTTGGACCAAATGAAGACTACGCAAACGCAACAAAATTCATTTCTGATGCAGATGGACGCTTTGAAGTAACTGGTTTAGCATACGGTGATTACATGCTTCGAGAAATCAAAGCGCCAAATGGGTTCCAAAAATTAACCGACGATGTTGATTTCGAAATCGACAAAGATTCTTACAACAACGCAACAGCATTACCAATTGCCAATAGCTCTAAAGGCGGCACGTTACCATCAACTGGTGGAATGGGTATCATTGCCTTTATCGTAATTGGTCTTGGTTTGATGGCAGCAGCAATCGTTCGCTACCGTCGTGTACGTTTTGAAGTTTAATTGATAGAAAAGAATGAGCAGAAGGTGTCTAAGACCTTCTGCTCATTTTTTTGATTGTAGTACGTTAACCACGCCGAACAAGTAAGTACTAGAAAATCCAGAAGTCTAATTGACAACTGGATTTTCCTAGTAGGTTTATGCATTTAATGTTGACGAAGAAACGTTTAATTTCCATTGTAATTTCCATCTTTGCTGAACAAATAATAAATCAACATTCCTAAACCAATTAGGGCAATGATGCTTCCTATAATTGGGACCCATTTGGCATATTCACCTGCTAACATAAGTATCGCACCACCAACAAACATAAAGCCAGCTGCTAATAAATTTATCATTTAATCAACCTCCATTCTGGTTGTTTATTTATATAGGAATAAATAATCATCGTTTAATATGTCTTTGAAAGGCTAACTGTAGGTAATTTATTTTTATTTTACATTGGTCAATTATCCAGAGCAAAAATTTTGCACCAAAGGGGAATATGAGGGTTCGAATTAGTGACCTACTGATTAAAAGTTCAGCTAACTCAGCCTATCGAATAGAAAAAGAAATATGAGAAGGCGGAACCTTCGAAATATCGGTACACGCTTGTATAGATTTTTAAAACTGCCGAGGGTAAAAAGCATGACTGGACGCTGGGTGAAATAAAAAAGATTCCAAAAGGTTTGGAAAGTGATACAGCGGATGCGCTGATCATAGAGAAAAACGGATAAATATGTTTCAGGCGCTTGAAAAAAATCCAGGGTATATTTGCGTTTTGCGTCAATTTGATGCAAATCTAGGATTTGAGAATTAAATTGAATTATCTGAAATAAATTAGTTTAGACTCGATTCCAAGTATTTACAAAAATTTCAGCGTCAAGCTCTGATTCGAGAATATCCTCATTTTATAAATGATAAAATACCTTTCTTTTTAAATTTCAGTAATATAGAAAATTACATTATGTAAGCAACTTCGAACGGTATTATATCAGTCGTGAACAGCAAGAAAGACTTACTGGGCAATTGCAAAAAAAAGACAGCCTACTAAAGAGACTGTCTAGAACATTGATCCAGCGATTTGTATTCGCCAGACAGTGAAATACTATCAAAGTTGAATAAAAACGCAACCGCAAACGGTATTGAAAAAGACGCGAATGGTAATAACGGGTGGTTTCGCTAAAAAAAGACTGCCGGGCATGAATCGGCAGTCTCGGAGCTAAGGGGGAAGCTAATTTGTCAATTAGTTACCTAGCTCACGCACATACTTTGTCTATTACTAGACGAACACATTGTATCAAGTAGCTGGGTTCAAAAACAAACGCGAACGGTAGATAAAAAGAAATAAGTTAAAAATAATCATGTAGCGTCATTGTTCGGTTGATAAATTGAGAAGATGTAAGATTATCTGATTATAGAATTAGTTGAAAAAGTGTGGATGTAGTAAAAGAGATTAATTAGGAGGGCTATTTCTGCAAAAAAATAAGCATCTACCGTGAGCCACAGCAGATGCTTTCAGTACGAACAGTAATTGTCCATTAGAGGATTACACTCCTTATGCGATTTTTGCTAATTCTTGTACTGCATTTTCAATTGTCGTACCGGTCGCAAATTTGTTTTCGTCTTTTTTGTCGAAAACAATAAATAGATTTAAGTTGGTATCTAAAGTTACGCGGTATTCCAATTTGTTGTTAGTGAATGTCATAAAGCATTCTCCTTTCTCAATTAGTGACGAAAGGCAACTAAAACGTTCATAACGAAATTCCATGAGTTATCATACCACGATTTGAAGATTTTTGCTAATTAGTAGATTTTGGTAGTTAACACATTAAAAAAAAGTTAAAACTTATCAGCTAAATTCTTCTGTTTTTATAGGCAGCTTGGATAACAATTCGAATAATACATAAAGAATAGCCAAATTCCACGAGTGCTGTACTTTTTGAGTTAGTACAGCAGATAAAAAAATGGATCTGTTAGTAATAGGAAACTTTTCATAGAGACAAAAGCGTTTATTTTCTTACTAGCATTCTGGCTTAGTGGAGGAATTAAAAGTGTGGTTAGTTAACTAGGTTACTTTAGAGCAACAGATATTCCTAATTTTTTGAATTATAATATCAATTACTATGGCTGTAGAAAATCCTTGAATAAATCTTAGTACTGAGTTATCTAAAATAAGACCAAGAAAATATAGGGAAAGGGTTATGATTATCGAAAATAATAAAGCAACATCGTCCTTTTTAAACAAAAATACACATCCTTTTTCTTTTTAGTTCATCAAATGAAGAATTTTAGAAATGATACGGCTCATAAGCGGGCCGTATCATTAAGAGACTTAAATTAAAAATGTGTTATGAAGAGTTTCGCTTAGCAGTAATTCGACATGAAATATAATAAAGAAATATTGCAAACGTGCCTGTTGCTCCAAAAAGAAAATGACAGTTGGATGTATATAAAGAAAGTAGGAAAAAGAACAATAAGATGGTCGCTGTTACAACAATTCCCCGATTTGCTTGCTTTAAGTTCAAAAAAGTCTTCCTAAAATATTATTTGCTTCTAAAAAAGTAAAAATAGGGTATTTACATTATGAACTTTGAAATTTTCCCCAGTATTATTGACCAGCTAAAACTTTTTGTAAGCTACTTTCAATAATTTTGGAATCTGCGGGATTTTCCATCTCTAACTTACTTGCCATGGCATTAGCAGCAGCCGAAGGTGTTTGAACAGATTGTTTCAACTTAGGATCTTCAATCGCCTCTACGTAGTCTTTTTCCTTTTGCCACGCGTCCTTGATTTGTTGGTAATAATTTTCAGAGTTATTTGTTGGTTCTTGATTACTAGAGCTGGAAAGAGAATGAGTTTCAAACGTGCTTTCTTCTGAGTCAAGCACGTTCACGCTCGTATCAAGTGTATTTTCAGAATTACTATCTTTTAAATTAGTTTTAGAAGTAGTTGTCACTTCTGATGCTGTTTGACTAGCATTAGATGACATTGTAGAAGCATTGTCGCTCTTACTTGCTTTAGTAGAACATCCAGCTAATGACAACATAGTAAATAAAGATAAAGTAAAGAGTAATACTGGTTCAAAAAATTTCCTCTTTTGAGAATTAAATTGAAATGAAAAATGCTGGGGGGATATTTCACTATTTGTACGACAACAGACATTACAATATAGCCGTAGTGAAGTAAAAATTTTGATACTGAGAGTTCTAAAACTCATTGAGAAAATAGAAAATGTTTTTGAAAGGGCAAATATATAATTGTTAAATGCGAAAACTGTCATAGATAAATAGATAGAGGTGGGGGATGAACACAATTAATTTAATAAACGGAGGAAATAGCCCGAAAATGGAGTAGATGCATAGAAATAGATGATAAGTCAAAACGATTTTCTAACTTATCATCTATATGAGGATTAAGAAAAGTCTTTTCGATATTGAAGAGACATACTAATTCCGGCAATTATTAAAGCTAAGGCGTATTTAAACATAAAAAATTGATTCCACATGTATGTTTTAGGAAATATGATGTCACAAATTACGATAGTCCAAAGCATGGCAACTGTAGATTTGTAATAAATTTTACGAGAGTACTCATCTTCTTTTCCAATCTTTTTAGTATAAACAAAGTATAAATTTCTAATTATCTTTTTATATTTTCTTAAATGCTCGTAAAGCCTTATTCTATGTGCTTTCGAGTATTTTTACTGTAGGAAGATACTTCACGTTTCTTTGCATATTTCCTCATGTCTTAGCTGTCAGAAGTGGTAAATAAGTAGTAAATTCATTTGTACTACTAAGCAACAAGACGCTCCTGTTGCTTCTCTTTATTCAAGCGTTTCATTTCTGCCATTGCAGAATCGAATGTTGCATGTGCGTAATAGTTCAGCGTCATGGCTATATTAGCATGTCCCATAATGTACTGTAATGCCTTTGGATTCATTCCTGCATTTGCATAGTTGGTACAGAATGTATGTCGCAAACTATGTGGAGTGATGTGTGGCAATTTATCCTCGTTATACTTATTGTATTTCTTAACAAGACCTTTCATCATGCCGTTGTAATCACTTGCCACTTTTGGATAGTTCTTTCTATTAAGAAAGAGGAAATCACTATATCCATCAATCTCAACACGCTTATCATTCTTTCGATTCGCTAACACTCGCTTAAATGCTTGATAGGCTTCTTCAACCATAGGAACTTGACGTTCGCCACTTTTGGTCTTTGGTGTTTCAATGTAGTACCCAATTTCAGTATCTCTCAATAGCTGATGGTCTATATTGACAAGACGATTCTCAAAATCTAAATCTGGAAGTGTCAAACCACCAAACTCTGAAATACGAAGACCTGTTTTTAAGAGTATCAGAATTTCATCATAATTTTTGCTGTAGGTTTTATCAGCTTTTGCAAAGGCTAACAGTTTTTCTTCCTGTTCTTCTGTTAGTACGGTCTTAGGGACAGTATCATCATCAAGAACTGCTTTCAGTTGAAAGTCAAATGGATTCTTCCGAACACAATCATCTTGTATAGCAATATAGAATGAAGCCTTTAAAGAACGTTTGTAGTTATTGATGGTTTGATAAGCATAACCATTTTCACTCATTCTAATAGCCCATTCTTTAGCGTCTGATGGCTTAATACTGTCAATACTTCTTACACCTAACTTGTCTTTCTTCAAAATATCCATAAGATATTTGCGTCCAGTTTCAGTGTTTTTTCTAACCTTTGGTCTTTGAGCGTTCTGTTTTGCGTAAAGCTGGCAGAGTGTCATTTTCTTTCCTACAACATCAATACCATCATGAATGTCTTTCTGTAACTCTGCGATTTTCTCTCTAAGTGAGATACAATCACGCTTTCCTGCTGGTACTCGGTCTGTAGCCACAAGTTTCCACGAGTAAACAAATTGCGGTTCTCCAAATGAATCTATATATTTGTATAAGTATCTTCCGTCTTTTCGTTGGCTCTCTCCAGTCTTTAAGATTCGACCTTTATTGTCACGTCTTTTTTCTGACATGGCATTTGCTCCTTTCCTTTATGGAAAGAGCCTTGATACGACTTAATACTATTTTATCATATACAAGACCCTTTGGCGACGCTAGATTGCGTCCAATGTATCTATAATTTTTTCAAATTGTTTTCGTTTAATCTGAATACGATTGCCATTCATAATCAGCCAATTTGCATTTTTATTTTCCTCTGCCAAGCGTCGTAGCTTGTTTTCGCCAATACGAAAATATTTTGACGCTTCTTCAATGGTTAGGGTATAACGTTCCCAAATAGGAATGTCAGTCTGCTTCATAAAATCCTCCTTTCCAAATCACTTATTTGGATTTCATAAAAGTTGTTTTACCAGCAATCGAACAGCTTTAGCAAAGCTCACGGGAGTTCCACCCCTGCATGGTTCTCATGTAGCCATACTCATTGCCTGCGACGGTTTTATCACGCTCGGACTATTGACTGTATGGGAGTATCATTATCACGATAAGAATGTCGTTGCAGGCAATCCTGCTAAAGATTGCTTCTCGGATCACTAACATGAATCGCTCGCTATCTTTATAAGATAGGTCATGGCGGTTAGTTCCGTTGGCTCTTTTCTTATCGAAACGTATTCGATTACTTTTATTCAGTTTTCAAAGAACAATGGCTCGTTAGCCTATCAAAACACATTGAAAGCTCAATATGCTTTGGTGGAATAACAAACCTCCCTGTTCGGGAAGCGTGGAATGGTTTAGCACGCTTCCACGAAAGGAGAGAGGATATTACTTAATTTCAAATGACAAAATCTTTGTAATCAGTCTGGTTTCCATTCTTCCACGTAAGACTTCATCAACGACCATACTTTGATTGCCATATTCATCTTTCATAAGTCGTAGGGAACGCTTCGTTATGTACCCTCTGTAATGATGTAGAATCTGGTTAATCGCTTCGGTATCGCCATCTGTTGCCTTTACAATGAGAGGAAAGGGAATCATAGGATATTGTGTTTTCATTCTTCAAATTCCTCCATAAACTTTTTAATTAAGGCTAGTCCACTGGTTCTATGCCGATAGACAGTAGAACGGTTCAATTTCAACAGGTCTGCAATTTCTGAATCGCTCATGTCCATAAAGTAAAACAGCAGTAGAATTTCACGTTTCTTGTCTGGCAACTCACGTAATGCTTCACTCAACAAATCATTTTCAACGCCTACTGATAACCCATTGAGTGTAAAAATCTGAAAGTCAGTTGAATAGTTATCTGTTGTCGCAAACTGGCTAACAAGATAATCGCCAACATCCGAAAAGGACACCTCACGCTTTGCAATCCTTGAAAGATAAAGCATATAATTCTTTCGCTCGTCTTCCATAGCACGTTTACAGATATAGTCAAACTGATTTTCTATTGTGGTCTGAAAAGAAGATGGTTTCATGTTTCTCACCCCCTTTCTGTCTAGGAAAGGAAGTGAGCCTTGCTCGTTTATCTCCTTTCACTCTTAGTCCCAATGTGAAAGGGGGATTTGTTGCATTACTGATAAATAAACTTTGTAAAAAAGTTCTGAATAGCCAAAAAAGCATATAAACAGATTTATTTCTCTGTTTACATGCTTCTGTTATTCTATCTATATGATTTATAAAACCACATTGGTGGACGTACTTATCTATTGCAGATAGACGACTTTTTTTGACAAGAACCCAATGTAAGGAAATTTATTGTATATGATGTACTTCATGGCGACGTTGACCTCCAACAAACCGCCATTTGGAAGTAATATACAATATTTTAACAGCGTAAATAGCACTACCATATAACGGTTTTTTTTATTGGCGTTTAGTAGTGCTTTTTATTAAATATAAACCTATAAACCATATAACACGTTTTTCTATACCTGTTTTTAATTCAGTAGGAACAATAAAATGTATAGAGGTGGTCTACTATGCGTAAAAAAGAAGATAAATATGATTTTAGAGCCTTTGGTTTAGCCATTAAAGAAGCTCGATTGAAACGAGGTTTAACTCGTGAACAAGTGGGAGCATTGATTGAAATTGACCCACGGTACTTAACTAATATTGAAAATAAAGGGCAACACCCCAGCATACAAGTTCTTTATGACCTTGTATCGTTACTTCATGTTTCCGTTGATGAATTTTTCTTACCTGCTAATAACTTGGTAAAAAGCACCCGACGATTACAGATAGAGAAATACATGGATAGCTTTACAGACAAAGAACTATCCTTAATGGAATCTTTAGCCAGCGGTATCAACGAAGCAAGAAACATCGAAGACTAATTAAAAGAATCCATACATAACGGAAAGAGCCGATAAAATGAGATTGTATTAATCTCATTTTATCGGCTCTGCGTCTTTGCGTCTGGCTCTGTAATCACAGTTACTTTGAACTGCTTTATTTCAATTAAATTTTCTTGTCTGCATTTCGGACAATAGAGGGGGAATTTTTTTAATTCAGTATCTTCCCTTATCTTTAATCGTGTTTTATTTCCACATACAGGACACAATATCCACTTGTAGTTTATAATAACTATCTCCTCCTTTACACTTTAATTCAAATCTTTATTAAAAAATATTTCATCTTATTTAACAAGAAACCATATTTATATAACAACATAAAATACACTAAGTTATTTTATTGAACATATATCGTACTTTATCTATCCGACTATTTGGACGACGGGGCTGGCAAACAGGTTCACCGGTAGTAACATGGTACCCTTTTAACTCTGTTAAACAAACACTACGTCCATTTGTAAAGAAAGTTAAATCACTACGATATTCTTGAATACACCGAGCAGGGATTTCTCCACTAAGAATGACCTCATTATTTTTCAATTGAGTGTCTACGATGTTCGCACAATATTTAGGAGCATCGTTGTATGCTCGTGAAAGATATTCCTGTGGCGCATAAATTTTAAAACTAAGATATGGCTCTAACAATTCTGTTCCAGCTTTTTTTAAGACTTGTTCCAATACAATAGGAGCAAGCATCCGAAAATCTGCTGGGGTACTAACAGGGCTATAGTATAAGCCATACTTAAAACAGATTTTACAGTCCGTCACATTCCAACCATACAATCCTTGTTCACAACCATAGCGTATCCCTTCCATAACTGCATTTTGAAATGATTGATTTAAGTATCCAAGAGAAACCGAGCTCTCATACTGCATTCCACTTCCCAACGGAAGCGGTGATACAGATAAACCAATGGAAGCCCAGAAAGGATTTGGCGGCACTTCGATGTGAATGGTATATTCTGCATTTTTTAACGGTCTCTCCATATAAATGACTGTAGGCTCTTTTAGTTCTATCTCCACATGATACTTTTCTTGCAACAGTGCACTAATCACTTCCATTTGTACTTTCCCTAAGAAAGAAAGTATAATTTCATGTGTCGTAGAATCCACGTAATATCGTAGAAGCGGATCACTATCTGAGATTTCCAAAAGGGCATCAAGCAACATTTCTCTCTGTTCAGGTTTACTCGGTTCAACAGTTGTTTGTAGTAGAGGGTGCGGATTTTCAATCTTTTTTCTCTGTGGCAATAGTTTTGTATCTCCAAGAACACTATTTAACTTCAAAAACTCATTTTGCAAAATAACAATTTCTCCAGAATAAGCTCTATCAATCTTACATAATTCACCATTTATTGAAGTATACATTTCTGTAACTTTTATTTTTTCTTTTTCTGATACTCTAACCGAATCTCGTAAATGTAGTACTCCACTATAAAGGCGTATATATGCAAGACGTTGTCTTTTTTTTGTATATTCAATTTTGAAAACATTTCCGCAAAGTTCAGACGGACCTCGATGTGTTGATGAATAAAATTTATTAGTAATAACTTCTATAAGGTTATCAATCCCTATATTACTTTTTGCACTTCCATGATAAAGAGGGAACAGAGAACAATTCTGAAATCTTATGCTTTCCTCTTGTTCGAGTTCCAATGCTTCTAATGATTTACCGGACATATATTTCTCTAAAAGGTCATCGTTTCCCTCTATTACCGTATCCCATTGTTCAGATTCGGTAAAGTTCGTCACACACACATTAGGATACAGTTCTACCTTCTGTTTGATTACAATTTCGGCAGAAAGTTTCTCTTTAATATCCTGATAAACCGTTGATAAATCAATTCCATTTTGGTCAATCTTATTGATAAAAAAGATTGTGGGAATCCCCATTTTCCTAAGTGCATGAAATAATATACGAGTTTGTGCTTGTACGCCATCTTTTGCAGAAATCAGTAGAATTGCCCCATCTAAAACTGATAATGAACGATATACTTCTGCTAAGAAATCCATATGTCCTGGCGTGTCTATGATGTTCACCTTCGTATTTTCCCACTGAAAAGAGGTTATTCCTGTCTGAATTGTAATTCCTCTCTGACGTTCTAAAAGCGTATTATCCGTCCTCGTTGTACCTTTGTCCACGCTTCCTAATTCTGTAATCGCTCCACTGTTATATAATAAGCTTTCTGTTAAGGTAGTTTTTCCTGCATCAACATGAGCTAAAACTCCAATATTAATAATTTTCATGTGATTTTCCTCCATTCAAAAGCCCAAAAGGGCATAAAAATCCCAGTGATAAATACTCTTATCACTGGGATTTTTATGCATAACCATAGGCATACAAAGCATACAGATATTCTCCGGATACTTTAGAATCACATGATAAAGGTATTCTTAAACTGGGTACAAAAAACTAAGCCCTCCTAAAAAAGGACATCCAATTATTTGTTCCCACTATCAAATTGACAGTTTATTTAAGAATACCTTGCCGCATATTTATTAACTCCTTTTAAATAGATACTTAAATAATAGCACGTAAGAGCATATTTGTAAAGGAATCTCCAATTTTTTATCAAAGAGAGTACGTGATTACAAAATAGCTGTAATAATGTACCAATATTTGTTATTCTATAATCTTCCAATTACTCCCGTTCTTTTCAAGTACCAAATCAAATTGAGATACCTGCGTTGCTTTGGTCTGCTGGTCGATATACTCCACTGTCAGCGATACCGTGACTTGATTATCCTTACGATTGTGAATAGGATTTACCAGTTCTTGAAAGATGTACTCTTTTCCGATTGGTTTTAATATCCCGTCATTCACATAGTAGGAAAGTTCACTGGCTGTCGCTGTAGGATAGAGCTTGAAGAACGTCGTTAAAAACTCATTGATTTCATTGGTTGTAATGGAATCAACCGTCCCCTCACTTTCAATGGCTTTTGGTTTATAACTTGATTTCTTAGGTATGTTGGTAATGGTCGGATTCTTAACCAGTACCATATTTCCAGAACCATCTACATAGACACTCACTATATAAGCAGAGTGGACGGTCTTTGTATTTTCTCCCTCTGTAATGAGCTGGTCTACACTGTAGGTTACATTAAACTCATTGTCGCCAGTTGGCTCTACCGTCCATATCTGAAATCCTCTTACAGAAGACGATACAGGAATATCTTTGCGTACTGTATCAACATTGAGAGCTTGAAGTTCATCTGTCAGATAGCCTTTTAGACTTTCCATTCGATTATCAATGGACTTATCGGATTGCTCCCATGAATAGTAGACTTTCGCAAAGTTCTCTACAAAATTTTCTACATGATGAGTATCAACGTATTCCTTTTCTATGATAGTTGTTTCGTGAATAGTATGAGTATCTATAGCTGTAAAGTGCTTGAATATCGCAAAGCTGAAACTAAGCCCTAAAAGTACCCACAAGGCAATCACAACCTTTTTATGAGGATTGACCTTATAGACACGAGGTTTCTTTTCCTTTGGTATCTGTTTTTCTTTATTCTGATTTTTTCTAAATTTCATCATTAAATCTTCCTTTCTCATTGTTTGATTCGTCCTGCTCCCACTAAATGCTGTTGCCAGTAGGGGCTTGTTAAGTCGGCATAACCGATTGGTTCGCCTGCATGAAACATACGGTTATTGCCAAGGTATATCCCAACATGAGTAATATAAGAGCCAGCGTTATAGGTAGAATGAAAGAAAACCAAATCGCCAGCTTGTGCTTCCGATAGTGGGATATGCTGGGTCACATCATATTGCTGTTGTGCGGTTCGTGGTAAGTTAATTCCAGCTTTTCCATACGTCCATTGTGTCAGTCCGCTACAATCAAAAGAAGTAGTCGGGGAAGCTCCACCGTAAACGTATCGCCAGCCCTCATATTTCAGTGCTTCGTCCATGATGGCTTGTACCGTATCATCATCAAACTCTGTTGTGACAAGATACTGCGTTACCAGTTGCACATAAAACATATTGCCATAGTTGTATCGCCAGCCCCCATTGATAGGTATGGCTATGGGATTGGGGTAAGACACTTTTTCGCCACCTGAATACTCTTTTGAGAAACTTTGAGCCAGTTCAAAGGTATATTTATTTCCACGATTAGCCACATACCCTAAGAAACCACCACCATAATTGTAGGACTGGATAACCGATTCTAAATCTACACTGAGCCTTTCGCTACTGGCTAATAATTCACTGAAATACTTCACACCTTGCTTAATGGATTCTTCTGTACTCAATGAATTAGGTGGAAGACCGAGGGATTCCGAGGACTGCATAACATCTTCCGCAGTACCGCCCGATTCCACCTGTATAATCGCAAGAAGTATGTTGACATATTCTTCAACGCCATATTCTTTGGCATATTTTTCTACCATAGGCTTATGAGCCAGCACTTCTGCGGAAACATTCACACCTCCATAATGAATATTGGAAATTCCGCTGTCCTGTTCATCTGAAAATAAAATGGCAACAAACAGAAGCAGTGAGAAGACCATCAAGAATAATCCAGAACCACCAATCACTAAAGTTTTCAACTTCATGGTTTCTTACCGACTTTCTTAATGGTGGCGGTTTTGATTGGTGGTCTACTTCTTGTATTTTGTAGTGGTACTCTTTGAACAGTAGACGGACGTTCTTTTGTGATTGGACGTTGTGAAGTTCTATCTGCTGTAGTGGTTGAAGTTGCTGGCTTTTGAACGGTTTTTTCTTGAACGGTATTGCCTTGGCGTTCCACTTTTGGACTTGAAAAATCGGACTTAACTGCTGGACGCTCTTGTTTGGCTTGTTGAGATTCCTTATATGAAGTCTGAATATTAGACTGTTTTGAGGTCTGTTCATCATGATATTGTTCTTGTCTTGTAGTCGGTCTTTCATGAACAGAAGAAGCAGGCTGTTTTTTCTGTTTGACCTGTTCCATTTCAGAGCGACGCTTCGCAATGGTTTTTCGCCTTTGTTCCTGCTGTTCCTTGCGTCCACTGGCTCTGTCCGCTTTGGTTTGAGAAATACTACTGGTTAAATCACGGACATTCTCTTTTACTTTGGATTTTCCTTGATATACTGCATATCTTGCATTGGTCGGCAAATCTTTAACCTGTTCTTTCAAACCACTAGCAGTGTCTACCATTCTGTCTTTGGTATCAGCTACTGTACCGATGGTTTGACCGATACGTTTTCCAAGTGTTGATTTTTCCTTTCCGTCTGGTCGGGAGTGATCTGCTTGTGTCCTTGCAGAACTCCCCGAACCCGACTGTCCTTTTTTACCTGTAACAATGGCAGACCCAGCCCCTAGAGTAGTCATGGAACGTCCAAGTTTCCGCTGTAGACGGTGCATGTGAGCGTGCATAAGCATACGAGGTTTTCTCATCACACGACTTCCCACACTTTGAGAATCGTTACTCTGTAGAGAAAACATACTCATTAAATCGCCCAGCTTGAAGTAGATTCCTGCAAAGGTCACAATCTGTAGAAAAGCAATCAAAAAGAACGGATAACCAGCCGATAAGGTATAGAGCATGGTTGAAATACTAAATGCTGTCGTAATAATCAATGTGATTCCAGCTCGTGTCAAAATGGTATTAAAGAGCTTTGTTATGGCTCGTTTTGACATACCATCAAATGATGGAATCATGCTTAAAATAAAGCTCACAGGCAGAAACATAGCATAGATGATAAAAAGTACCTGCGAGAAAATCATGATTCCTGTTAATAGGAATACAAATATGGAAATCCCAATATTGAAGACAAATAGGAAGAAGACTGTACCTAAACGGTTAATGGTCTTTGTAATGGTTAGATTGGTATTGCTTCTGTCTTCAATTTCTTCCGCAACAATTTTTTCTCTGTCTTCGCCATTGTTGGAATCTGGGCTGGTGGAGAGCAGGCTTTCCACACGGTCAATACCGATACTTTCAATGTCTGAACTGTTGTATTGAAGCAGTAGCCACGGTTGCTGAACCTGTATGGAAAACAGGCTATCTCTGATTAAGTCCACGCTGTCCTTGCCTTGACTATCGGAATGGGGCATGACAATCTTCGTGCCAAGTGATAAACTGGCATTACTGATGTCTGATGAAAAGTCATTGATTTTTTTAATGTAGTCGGGAGCGTAGGCAATAAAGGAAGCCGATAGGATAAACACCAGCACAAAATTCATAATGGCATGAATTGCCTTTGTGGTTTCTCTCTTTATCAGTCCCGTATAGGCAACATAAACCCCAAGAACCAAAATCAAGAGTAAGAGGAATCCAACATAGAAACCCTCTGTTGAAAATCCGTTTGCACTCACACCAGCTAAGGTCTGCATATTCTTACCAATGGAATCTGCTGTAGCGGAAATGAAGTCTAAGGAATAGGCTTCCTGTACTAAGTAACCTGTCGCATTGGAAACATACAAACTGATTGTCCAAATAAAATTGGTAATGGCATATAGTCCATACATGACCTGTTTTCCAATCCCGTCCGACCAGTTCCACGGAAGCCAGCCCCAGCTATTATCCACATAAAAATCCAGTTGATAGTTTTCAAGTGGGTATCGGCTGTATTCATTTGCCACATTGACCGTATCATCTACCAAGCCCGCAGCTTGAACCACCGTTCCCAGCATGGCTAAAAGAAAAATGGCAATCACAAGTGTGAAAGCCACTGTCATTGCCACTTTACCTAGACGTTTCAGCGTCCAGTTTGATTTTATTCTGTTTACTATTGATGGTTTCACATTTACACCTCTTTTCGCACAGGTGGTCTGGTATCAAAGGCATGGAGCAGTTCTTCAAATACAGGGTGGAACTGTATCACACCGACACGACCATATAAATCACTGATAAGGCATTGCCCGTTTTCCAAATCACGCAATCGCTTCTGATTGTTTTCGTCCTCTGGGTCTACACCAAAAAAGGCTAAGGTCTTTTTAATCTCGTTAAGGTCAGTGGAACGAAATGCAAATTTTAAGCCGAGGTTATTTTTCAGTTTTTCATCTAAGAGGTCGTCTGTATTTTGGGTCACGAAATATACCCCAGCGTTCATAGCACGACCAGCCCGAACCAGCTTCATAGATAGTGTTTTTCCTTGTGCTACCTGTAAAAAGCTCCATGCTTCGTCTAAATCTACAATCTTGAAAATGCTTCGGTCTGTATGGATAAAGTCTAAAGCAAAGGTACTAATGACAATCAGCATAGCAACGGATAAAAGCTCCATAGTGGTATATTCCTCAAAGGAAGTTTCCTTGTCGGGAAGTACCAAGTCCGCAACCTGTATAATGTTCAGTTGTTTTTCTAAGCTGATAGACTGCTCCACATAACCATTACTGAATAATAAATGTGCAAAGTCATAGTCTGTAAAACTTTCGATATGGTCGGCTATACTGGTACTTAGTGGCGTATTCTCAACCCGTAATTCCTCAATCACTTTCATCAACCCTCGTACTTCACTATTGGTTACTGCACGAATGGCTTTTCTAAGGATTGGGAAGCGTTCCCCATCACGAGAGGAAATCCCCGTAAGGAATGTCAGAATATCAATAGCCAGTGATTCAGAATCTTTGGGATTTTTCATAATCACATAAGGGTCAAGTAAGCCTTTGTTTTTCTCATCAGAAGTCAGAGTGACGATATTGATTTCATGGGAAATCTCTGGCAAGGTTTCTTTCCATCTGCCACGTTCTGCTTTTGGGTCTACAATCACTGCTTGTGCCCCATAAAGCACCGCATAATAGACGATAAGGTTATTCGCAAAGGATTTACCACCACCCAGCGAACCAACAAAAGCCGACGCTAACGCATTGGTTACTGAACCCTTAACCCCTTGACTGGCAAGAGCAGGTTTCAGATAGACATTGCGTCCAGTATCTAAGCTGTAGCCAACATAAATCCCCTCATTTTCCCCCAGCATTTGAGTAGCACCAAAACCTAAACCAGCGAGGAAATCAGAGGTCAATAGCGATAGGTAACCCTTTGAAGTTATCTCTAGGTTTTCCCCCGCTCCACACCGTACGTGCAACTTTCATCGCATACGGCGTTCCAACTTGTTCGTATTTCTTTAGTGAAATTCAGTTAAATTACATTCTAAACGATATTTGTTTAACTTCTTCATTTGCTTATTTGTTAGTTGAAGAAGTTGTAGATACTCTTTAATCGTTTCTTTTGTTTTGGCATGGATGAGTCTGTGTACCCATTTATGGATAATAACTAGGTTATCAAACTCATCTGTACCCCCAAATTTACGAGGAATAATATGATGACAATGAACATCTTGCGTTCTTAGAAAAATCCCTGTAACGGAACATTTTCCATTTTGCATAGAATATCTTGACAGTCGATTGTCTAAGTATTCAAGACTTTCATCTGTTTCCATCGTACTAAGGGTAACCAATTCAGAATAAACCGAAGGTTTTAATTTCCTCAGTTTAGCCAATCGTCCATCTTGCGTATAGTTGTTGATGTGAGGTTTGAAAAATTCTAACCTTTTCCATTTCACGCTATCTAATGGAAATAAATAATTCTTCCTAACACAAAACGTTCTTTTTGTGAGAGGATAAAACTTTTTATACGTAATGGGTGGGCTTCTAGGGATTTCATATTTTCCGAATGGTTTTAAACGATTATATAGTGCTGGTAAGCAGGAATAGTAGATAGAAGAAAAGTCATGGTTAATCAAGGTGGCTTTTTGATAATAATTCTGAATACCTCGTACATACTGGTTGTATTGGTTAACAGTTTTTCTAGTAGGAGATTTCTGAATTGCTTTTATCTTTTCTCTGATTTCCTTCTTAATTCTACTTTTTGATTTCTTTGAGACTCTCGAAACAGTAACATATTGTTGTTTCTTTTGTTTTATGACCTTTAGCTCGAATCCTAGAAATTCTGAATAATTTCTTCTAAGATTTGTAATTTTTGATTTGTCTGGTGAAATATCTAGGTTCAACCGTTGTTTAATATATCCCTTGACCGCATGATAGATTTTTACTGCATGTTTATGATTTGTTGTAAAGATTTTAAAATCATCACAATAACGTACGATGTGCATTTTCTTTAATTTCGACTTTACCAAAGCATGGTGCATATTATCTACACTGCTATATTTTCTTTTTGTTTGAAATGTTTCCCATTGATTGGCAATCCACCAATCTAAGTCATTTAGAACAACATTCGATAATAATGTAGATAACACGCCACCTTGTGGGACGCCAGAAGTGGAAGTGCCTTGTCCTGCTACTGTCACTTTTAACATTTTAGAGATTATTGCTAATACGCGTCGATCTTTTATACCGATGGTATAAAGCTGTTTGATTAACTTTCCATGATGGACGTTATCAAAGAATCCCTTAATGTCGACATCTACCACATGATGACATTTGCATTTATGTGCAATAAAATTACATCTTGCTATTGCATGTTCTGTAGAGCGATTAGGTCGGAACCCATAGGAATGTTTGAAAAATTTTGCTTCACATATGGGTTCTAACACTTGTTTAAACATTTGTTGTATCAAGCGGTCTTTCATAGTGGGAATGCCTAGAGGACGAGTTTTCCCATTACTTTTTGGAATGTTGACTCGTCTAACTGGCTGCGGCTGATAATTTTCAATTGTTTTTCGAATATCATTTACAAACTTTTGTTTGTTTTGAAATTTGAAATCACTGATTGTTTGATTATCTATCCCAGATGTTTTAGAACCAGTATTTGATTTAATAATTCTATATGCTAGTAGGATATTTTCCTCTGACATAATTATTTTATAAAGGTCAATACCTTTTGTTGCTTGTTTGCTACTTCTTTCATAGAGCCAATCAAAAGTTTCTTGCATTTGATAGTATTCATAATATCGTAATTCTGTACTCACTGATGGATTATTTCTCCTAACTTTAAAATTAGTCCCATCCTCTTACCAGATCTTGTGAGTTTCATTTAACTGTATTCACTTTTCAAAGAACAAGTCTTGGGGCTATCCCTCCACGTTGATTAGACGCTTCACAGGTACTGTGCCCCTACTCTCGCAGAAATTAAGGATTTTCGACTATTAGTCTTATATCCAACGCTCCAATAACAGTTGTTGAATAAGTGTTTTCTGTTTTCCTCGTTCCAGTTATTCTAGCCATACATCTATCCTTAGGTGCTTACTTTGAGCCTGAATATTATATAAGGTCATTGTTCCTTATCCCGAATTTCATAAATACGACTCTTACTTTTCGGTAATATTCGTTGCTTTTGCAACCCAATTATCTTTCGATAAAAGTCATCCTTTAGACCCGTACATTCGCAAGTTCGTCAGTTCCGTAGGAACATTCTCACCATAGATAGTTTGTGGCGTCCCGGCATATCCTTTACCATATAAGTTATTACTTACTTAGGTATTGTTCTGCCGACTTTACCTAGCTTCACACGAATATTCACTGTTATGAATATTCGCATGTAGGAGTATCAGACCAGTTGCTTCAACCAACTTGACGGTTTTCATTTCAACTGTGAAATAACTAGTTGTAATTATCTTTAGTTCTTGATAATTCTCCCATTTCATGCCTATGCACTTATAGGGAAACGAGTCGCACCGTATTGAATATAATCATTCATATAACGCTTGCTGGCAGGTAAAAATTCTTCATGTAAGCCGAGCATATCCCCAAATGGTCGTACCAGTTTTACGCTTAAATCGTCATAAAAATCTTTCACTTCATTACAACGACGTTTGAGTTCGTCAAGATCATTTGCTGATACCCTTACCACATAAGACAGCTTGTACATAGATTCCTTGCTTTGGTCTAAATTGGTTTCCAGCTCATTCACACTTTCCAGAGCTTCCGCCACATTGGAGCTGGTTTCATTATCACTTTGCCAAGCGTGGTTATCCAAGTCTTTCAGTTCTTTCTTTTTATTGCGGACAGTAGATAGGGCTTTACGATTCGCTACAATTTCCACATTCATTGACGTATCAATCGGGAATGTAAATTGCTGTTGCTGGTAGTAGAAGATTTCAGAGGACGGGAAGTCCAGTTCTCCGACAATGCTGTTAATGGTAAAGTAAGCTACATAGACGGTTTCATCTTCCTGCTGGATTTTCAAATATCGCTGTTTTTCTTCCACCAAACAGCGAGTAGGCTTAATCAAGTCATAGTATTTAATCAGCGTTTCATTATCCAGCTTTTTCTTTGATAGATGGTACTCATACTCTTCATAGGCAGTGCCTGTCTGTCCGTAAAGGTGTTCAATCAGATAGCCGAAGTCGTCCTTATCTAACCTGCGGATTTTGAAACGACGAGAGATTTTATTTTCTAAGAGCTTTTCCATCTTCTGAAAACGCAGGATTTCATCATTACTCATACTAACAAAATCGCCCATCAGCTTATGGTTCACATCATAGACAAAATCAGACAAAGCATTTTTTGCTTCAACGGTAAGACTTTTCATAGAAAACTCCTGATCGTTGAGAAGCAACTTAAAGCCGATAAAGAAACGGTAGTTCACTTGATTTTCGCCAATCATGGATATTAAAGCGTCTGTCTGTTGGTCGATTTTGTCATAGGCAACCGCTTTGAGCTTGCCAGTGACTTCATTTTTGGAACGCTCTTGTGCAGAACGTATGCTGGATTCTGTACTGATTTGTAAAGCATGAATTTTGCCATCACGATTTTGTGCGATAAGCTGTCTGAAAGAATCATGCACTTGTATTTTCTGTTCTGGACTTAGAAATGAGTAATTGTAAGGAACAAGCTCATAGTAAGCATAACATTCCCCGTCTTTATTCCAGACGAGATTGTTTTCAATGTATTTAATTGGATATGCCATAAAATTCACTCCTAACTGCTGTAATGGCTTCTTGTGGCTGGTTTCTGCCAAGCGTTACTTTTTTTCCTGCATAGGTCAGCTTTGGTCGCAGTGCATAAGCAATGACAGACTTCAAAAATCCATAAGGCTTTTTACCATCAAAAGTTTTTGTAGACATAAACCATGTGAAAGCCACAGGAATCCCAAAGTATTTGAGAAATGCTCCCTCTATCATGGAAAGAGGGGGCAAGTTGCCAAGTATCATCACTGCAAAGAGTGACACGACAAACCATGTCATTTGCGTAAAGGTTATGGGAAACGGAAGTCTAAAATCATTGATAGAATACAGTACCTTTTCCACAGACCAGATACTGGTATAGCTTCGTATTTTCTTCATGTAATCAATCCTTTCATAAAAAATAGGGGTAGCTGATTGAGCCACCCCGTAAAATAGAAAATCTGCCAGTAGTAATGTACCGACAGATTTAATAGACGATTTCAAAAATCCCATGATTGGTTGAGATAAACGTTCCTGAAAGGTCTAAATCCCGACCATAGGCTTGATAATCAATATAGTTTTGAAGACTAGCTGGTACTTCGCCTAAAGCACCCGTTTCTTCAATGTAGTAGCGTGCCACGTCATACATATCATCACAATCGGAATGAATGATAATATCCTCTTGATGTTCGCTTAGTTCTTCAATGCTTGAAAAATGAGTGAGCAGAGCAGATAGCTCCGATTGTAATTCTTCGGGTAATTCCGATACCATTTCCCATAGTCGATTGAGTTCGCCAATGGAAGTGTATTCGTCAACCGTAAAGGGTAACTCGTAGTCATGAATGGCGTATTCCTCATATTCATCATTCAAGCCGATTTTCTCTTTGACTTCCTCAAAGTCAATGGGAAAGGTAAACCACGCACCGACCAATTCGCCCTCATTGTATTTGCCTAAATTCGCAATATAGACTTGCATATCGTCCATATATTCACGTCCTTTCTTTGTAGAGATTCAAAAATCCCTACCGCACTTCGTTTGGTGTACCATTCCTTTGCGGAACATAAGAAAACCACTTATATTCCACAAAAGAACGGTTTTATTTAAGCACCAATAATGCGATTGAATAGCTCTAGTAAAATGTCTTTTACTCCAGCAGCGTTGAAGACTAAGCCAACCGCAATAATCGCAATAATTAAAAAGCCAATCAGTTTGCTAAACTCACGCTTGAAGCCAAGATACAAGCCAATCACAACGATTGCTAAAAGCACCAGTGATTGAGCGTTTGATAGAAACCAGTTATAAAGGTTTTGTCCAAAATTCATAAAAATGTTCTCCTCTCTATATTCAATGAATTTGTATTTGAGTTATTTTTTTGTTGTTATCACGTCCTGTTCTTTTACTGACTGTTGCTTCAAAATCTGCTTGTGTCGGTCTGTCAGTTTCGCATGGTCGAGAATGTCTTTTACAACCTGCGTCTGGTTGATTTCATCAAGTTTAATCGCAACCTTTAAGGTCGGGGCAACTTGATGAGATAGCCAGTTCAGCGTCCTTTGGAAGGAGTAAGGCTCTGGTTTTGTGGTTAGTTTTAATCGTTCACGATTGTTCCCAATAAACCAAGCCCATTCTTCATTCAGTTTCCAATCAGAACGAGGTTTGGAATCGTCTTTATCTACAAAACGGATATACCGATTGATAATTTTAAAGGCGGTATGCTCTGGATTGTCATAGACGAGTAAATCACGGACTGCATAATAGGCACGCTCATTTTTCAATCGAATCTCAAAACGGTTTTTTACTTCTGCGTCTTCAATGGGAATATCATTTTTCTTGTACTGCTCGTAGTCCTTTTCATAGATACAGAAATAAACTTCACTTTGTAATGAACCGATATAGAGGGTGTTTCCCATACATTCCTTTTCCTCTTTGCGTACCAGTTCGCCACTGCGATAGCTTTTAAAACTGCGGAAGACGGAGATACATTCTTCCTGTTGGCACTTTTCAGTGAGTACAGGGATATTCAAAATCCCTGTCTTATCGTTAATGGCAAGGTCAAGGCGTTTCATCACACCGCCAGCCACCAAAACGTCCATAAAGAACTCATACCAGCTTCTTTGTTGTGCCAGAAGATAGCTTTCAAATTGTCTGCACCCACGACCTTTCAATTCCACCAGAACTCCTTTGTCCAGTTCATGGGAGCAAAGGACGAATATGTCGCCTAAAGCATAATGCTCTGAATAAGAATAGAAACCATAGTCCTCATGAAGAAAATAGGACAGTTTCAGTTGTAAGATGTTTTCGACCACCTGCTGTACGTCTGTTGTCGGAAAGCGAATCCTTACATAATCAAACAGCATTTCAAGGGGAGCGTCGGGATTGAAGCGTTCCAGAGCTTCCCAAAGGGACTGCTGTAAATCCTCTGATGGCTTGACTTTTCCTGTTTCAATATCGCTTAGATACTGCCTTGTAATACCAGTCGCAACAGCTAAACGGTTTTGAGATAGTCCATAAGCCAAGCGTTTTTCTTTTAAATGCTGTAACCAAGTTTGTTCATTCAGTAAAAATCCCTCCAATCAAAAAGGCGTATGTCAACTTTTAAAGCCCATTTGACATACGCTGAAATTTTGTAAATCCCTTGTAACCAAAGGATTTTCTAATGTTTTTTTGACTGTTTCCTGTCGATTTGTACCCCCCTGTTAGATACGGGGGGTTAAGTGCTGGCGTGGCTATTGCCACACCAGCCAGCAAGATCAGTCCACACCTGCGACTTCCGCTTCGCACGTCGCCTGCGTGGACTGTCTGCTGTTGGATAACTTTTTAATTTCCTCCAAGAAATCATATCCTTTTGGTACAAGGGGAGTATAAAACTCTGATATGACACTTGTTCCTACATCAACATAGCCACGACCTTTGATTCGCTTTAAGAAGAAATCCTTTTGTACGTCACTGCCAAACATCATGCCATAGCCCATTTCAGACATACGACCTAAAGCCACTCTGAAATTAAACTGATCACGGATTCCGTCGCCTAAATATTTTGCGTCTGGACGTTGACAAGCCAGTATTAGAAAGAAGCCAGCTTGACGACCTAACATGACAATCTGTTTCAGCTTATTCATAACTGCGGTGTTTTCTTTTGTTCCCAGCATTTCCATGAAAGCGACGTATTCATCAAAGATTAAGAAGTGTGCCGGGAGACCTAAGTAAGCATAATTTTTGCCAGTCTTATAGTTCTTCATCTGCTTCATTTCCTCACTACGTTTCATCATTTCTTCATAGAATGTTTCAATGCAAGAAAGCAAGTCTTCTTTTCTATAGTAGACATTTGCCATCACAGAACCTAAGTCCGCAAGGTCAGCATTTTTCGGGTCAAGAATATACAGTTTTGAATCTGTATGAAGCAAGGCTTCAATCAGTGTCAGTATAAAGTAAGTTTTACCGCCACCTGTACCACCAGCAATCAACATATGAGGGAGCTTATCATATTCCCACCATACGTTTTTCATTAAGCGAAGTTTACCATCTTTAGCTTCTACTTCATCAATAGAAATACGACTGGCTATGGTGTCATAGAGCAAAGTATATTCCACATAGGAATCCTTTAACTCTTTATCCGTCAGCTCACAGTACAAGCCACTCTCTAATTTCTTTTCCAAGTGTAAGAGTTGGTCTTGATATTTTCCCAGCGTGATTTCCACCCGTATCTGTATCAAGCCATTTTTAAGTCGATAATACATTTTAGGGAAGTAGGTTATCTTTTCCTTTGTACGACCAGCACTATCTTTAAAGAAACCCTCTGTTTTGACCTGTTCAGATTCATACCACTTGTTTTCAAGTATCATCTTTGCCAGTTTTTGACGGTGGTAAAGTTGTTTAACCGTATCATAGCGAACCCGTTTGAATACAAACGCTACCAGCAAGCAGATAAGAATTGCGACACTGAAACTGATAATTAAATAGGGAATGTCAATCTTATCTGCTTGTGATAGGTTAAAATCCTGCCAGTTGATCTGCTGGATTGTCTTCACATGAAACAGTCCGACAACCAGCAGGAAAACAGGCAGGAGTGACGCTATCGTAAAATGAAAGACTAAATCTTTACCAGATGGGCGAATCCTTTTACCACGCTGTTTCATGCGAAAAAGTCTCCTTTCTACCTAGCGACTATTTGTCTTGTGTCGGTTCTTTCTTTGCTTGTGGTTGAGCTTTGAATGAACTAGAATCCTTTGTCAGCACAATATCGTCTGCCTTGATATACCAGTCAACATCTGCTCCTTGATAGGTGGCAGTAGCAACGGTGTCCGCAATGGGATTGATAAGTTCCACCCGTGCGTTATAATCAAACTCTTTCAAAGGCACGCTGGCAGGAATACTTACTTGAATCATGCGTCCTTGTCCTTTGGATTTTAAGTCATAGGTACGTTCCTTGATTTCATCTGAAACCGACCCGTCTTCATTTTGGATTCTCACTTCACGACGTAGAGCAGAGAATTTCAATTCTCCAAAAGTCGTGTCTTTATCTAATACAATGCCATTTGCTAATCTCATCATTTTTCCTCTCTTTCTTTATTCTTTTATCATGTCGTCAGCATGTAAAAGGTAATTTGTAAAACCACGAGTGCCGATTTTGTAGCCCTCTGCGGTAATACGTGGATTGACTAACTTCACACGTTCCTCAAAGCCGAAATGTTTTTCGCCAGCTTCAGCAGGAAGCACCACCACAATATCATCTGCTCTTTGAACATCAGAATAGAGATTATAGCTTCTTGATAAGACAGTTAGCCGTCCGTTGATTCTTCGCTGAACGACTTTATCCTCGCCAGCAAATTCTAAATTGCCGAATGTTTTTTCCATGTTGGGAATCACAAATTTAAGTTCCATATTTTTACCTATCCTTTCTTTTTTATTGGCTGAATGAATGTTTGATGGTCTTAAAGAGTGGGGAACGACCTTTTGATTCTTGATTTTTTGTTTTCATAAGTTCACTTCCTTTCAAAATCGGGTAAAAAAATAGACACCTCATTTTTTGAAGTGTCTACCTATTAAATATTCAAATTTTATTGGAAGTATCTTTATATCTTCACTTTTCAAGGATAAATCGTCGTATCAAAGCTCATTCATAAGTAGTAAATTAGTAGTAAATTGAGTGGTTTTGACCTTGATAAAGTGTGATAAGTCCAGTTTTTATGCGGATAACTAGATTTTTATGCTATTTTTAATAATAAAAATAAACTAGAATAGCTCCAATTATTATTAGGATAAAGCCAATACCAACTAGCATATTCAGATTAGTACTAGAGCTCTCGGCCCATGTTTTAAGTGAATAGAACGCGGCATTTGGAATATCGGAAATAGCTTTAATTTTCATGATTATCTTCTCCTTCTTTGTAAGTGAATAGTTCATTAAGATCAACTTCAAAAACTTTAGCAAGCCGGAAAGCAAGTAACATTGTAGGAATATAATTTCCTTTTTCCATCACAAAAATGGTTTGTTTAGAAACACCAACTCTATTTGCGAGCTCTTGTTGTGAAAGTCTCGCTAGTACTCTAAACTCATAGACTTTGTTATCGATGGAATCGCCAAAATCTTTTTTCATAGAATCACCTCTAAAAACATAGTAAACTATTATTTTAAAAAAGTAAAGTATAGTTATATTTTGGATTGTTCCAGTTTACTAAAGATAGTTTAAAAAGGTCGATAATTGGGAAAAAAACAAAAAAATACAAGAGATTTTTCTCTTGTATTCTTAGTCTTTCCTATTTTTAAAATAACTATCAATAGAATTCTTTATTCCTTCAAAATCATTCGTCATGAATAGTAGTGCAGGGACTTTGATTATAGGAAGTTCGTTTTCATTCTCAAAAGGAATAAAGGGATCCGGAACAACTAAATAATCAACGGAATCCTTATCTCTAATGTAATTAATCGAAACATCGTAATACGTTGAAAAATACCTCTTTAAATCCTCGTTATTCAGGACAGCTGGTGCGGGGAAAATTGACGTATAGGTTAAACCTGTACTGACGGTTAACACAAAGCATATTTTTTCATACTGCATCATTCCTTTTACAATAATGATAAATCTAAGAAAACGCTTTGTATATGTTAATTTCATATAACTGAAGCTATTTAAGCTGTATGAACAGGTAGGCTCACAAAAAAAAGACTAGAAGAACTAGTCCCAAAAGTATTAGAAATTCAATTAAACTAAACGATTAGCCATAGGATGATCCCGATTAAATTGAACAAGATCCCATAAATTCCCGTATAAATCTTTAAAAACAGCGACGGTACCATAATCCGCAACTTTAGGCTCTCTGACGAATTCCACTCCTTTAGAAACAAGGTTGTTATAATCACGATAAAAATCATCCGTTCCCAGAAATAGAAATACTCTGCCGCCAGACTGATTCCCTATAAAATCTTTCTGAATCGGTTTAGAAGCTTTTGCCAATAATATGGTGGCGCCGTTTGAATTTCGGGGAGAAACCACCACCCAGCGTTTATCTTGTTCAGGTTGGTAAGTATCTTCAATCAAATCAAAATCAAGAACATTTGTATAAAAATTTAGCGCTTCATCGTAATCGTTTACAATCAATGCAATGTGAACAAGACTTTGTTTCATAATAACCCTCCAACTATTTAGTGATAAGGATATCGTAGCAAATAATCAAAATAGAATTTTAATCGCTTAATAAAGGCTAGATATATCAACAAAAAAACAAGCGATTGCAACAATCAGGAACCCGATGGCGAGTGATAAGCTATGCCACTGTCCTAACATTATGAAGGGAGACGTATTTTCGTTACCATTTCGTCTAAGTCCAGTAAAGGAACGTTTAGTCATCCAAAACTGCCACATAGCAAGCAACAGGAAAAAAACACCAATTATATAGCGCATCGAATCTCCTCCTTTTCTTCTATTGTACGCTCAAAAGAATCAACCTACAAGAACTGAGCTAAGCAGTTTATGGTATCGAAAGCTAGAAATGGAGAAGTAAGATCAGCGTGCCAGCAAGCTCAAATTCCATAGTGAATCATGTACTTATTTTCATTTTTTGCTTGCATGATTATTTTACAAAGTTCATTTATCTCATCTTTCTGCTTCAATTGTTTAGCTGATAAAACAATCTCTAAAAAGGCAGACGATGATTCAGGAGGTATAATTGTCGTTCCATAATAAGCTAAGCCGTATTCCGGTCGATCTAAGGCGTGAAAATATGTTTTAAACAAAGATAGGGGCCGTAGTAAAATTTGAATATGTGCATCATCAATTGAAATGCAATGAAATTTTTCAGGTGTGTATTCCTCATAAGACGTTTCAGTGAGTTTATCTATGATCCCAAATTCATGTTTTAAGGGCATTCACATTCTCCTTTTTTCTTTAGTTACAAAAAACGAACTAATTATACTAGCTCGCTAATGATCTGGGTGCAAACTTCTTTGGGAGCGAGCTTGGTATTGTTAATTTTTAAATGCTTCACCGCTGGAAAAAGCTTCTTTACTTCATTTTCACGGCTTTCCAAACGGTTTTTTCGTGCCGAAGTTAAGATTTCTTTCCTTGAGAATTTGGTATCTCGTTTGGAAGGCTTAGCTTTCAAGCGCTCTTCATGAACATTCCGCTTTAGGCGTTCCCTCAAGGCGGCAACAAGTTCGACAAAATAGACCTCTTGATTGGCTTCTAAAAAGATCGAAGAGATATCCTGTAAAAATTCAATGTCATAGGCTGAATCGAAGTCGATAACTACGGTGAAGATGATTATTTTGGTCGTATTTGTCTCTGGACTATTGACGAAGGCTTTGAACAATTCTTTTCTGGTCCTATCAGAGAGCAGAAAGGCGTCTTTGCTGTAGCCGAGGAAATCTGCGAAAAGATCCAATGTTTGATGATTGAACAACAGCTTTCCATCTATTTGTTTTTCCAATTCTTTTCCAACAGTCATCTTTCCGACAGCCTGAGAGCCGATCAACACGATCAAAGCCATGGTTCTCACATCCATTCATTTTCTTCCATAGTATCAAAGCTGTTGGAGATTGGAAACGCCTTTGAACAGATCAATCAACGTAAATATGAGCTTGTATTTTTAAGGAAGGTATTTCAAATTCGCAAACATAGCAGTCCTCCTTTTTTCGTTAAGCATAACAAAAATAAAATGGTGAGATCATTCGTTTTGGACTGTCTATTTTCCTTTTTTATCAGATTTGTATAAGCATTTTCTTCTTTAAGCTTATTTTTTGAGTTGTTTTTTTATCCGTGTTACGGTGAATAATGTAGTAAACAGCAGGAAAAAAATGATACGAATGCTGTTGATCGATTTTAACCACTACTGCACATGATAAAATAGGAGGAATTAGACACATGGCAAAAGAACAAGCTTTACCAGCAGTCGAAACACGTCTCTATATTAATGGCAAATGGGTGGAAGGCTCAGAAGGAACCAAACCAGTAACAAATCCGGCAACAGGAGAAACATTGGTTGAGGTTCATGTCGGAGGGGAAAAGGAAGTTCACGCGGCAATTGAAGCGGCGAACAACGCGTTTCCTGAATGGTCGCGGACATCTGCGGCTGAACGAGCGAAATTAATGAATAAAATGGCTGATCTTGTGGAAGAAGACGCGGATCGCTTAGCGACGATCATGACAATGGAGCAGGGAAAGCCTTTGACGCAGGCAAAAGGTGAGATTCAAACGAATGTGGAGAATCTTCGCTGGAACGCGGCAGAAGGACAACGATTATTAGGTGAAATCGTCCCATCCCCAGTGACCAATCAATGGCAGGTACGCAAGCAAGCGGTGGGTGTCGTGGGCGCCATCACTCCATGGAATTTTCCATCGAATATGATTATTCGGAAGATTTCTCCAGCGATCGCTGCTGGCTGTACGGTGATTTTGAAGCCATCGAAGGAAACGCCGCTATCTGCTTTAGCGTTGATGGAATTGTTTGATCAGGCAGGGTTTCCTGACGGCGTGGTAAACATCGTCTTAGGTGATTCTTCTACGATTGGACCAATTCTTTCAGAATCTGAAGACGTACAAAAGATCACCTTCACTGGTTCAACTGGAGTTGGTCAAAAGCTAAACGAACAAGCAGCGCCAACGTTGAAAAATGTTTCAATGGAATTAGGCGGACATGCGCCATATATCATTTTCCCTGACGCAGACATTGAACGGGCAGTGGAAACATTGATTCAAACTAAGTTCATCAATAATGGTCAGGTCTGCACTTCACCAAATCGAACCTTTATCCATAAGGATATCAAAGATGAAGTAACGAATCGTATCGTGGAAGCGATCAAAGAAGTAACAGTCGGAAACGGATTAGAAGATCCAACAGTAGGACCCCTGATCAATCAAGCTGGCGTCGAAAAGGTTGTTGAACAATTGAAGGATGCGACGGATAAGGGCGCAAAAATCTTAGCTGGCGGTCATAAGCTGGATGAAGGCGAGTATGCTGATGGGAATTTCTTTGAACCAACTGTCTTAGATGGTGTCACAAAAGAAATGAATATCTTTTATGAAGAAACCTTTGGTCCGGTGATTCCGTTGATTACCTTTGAGGATGAGGAAAAAGTCATTGAAGACGCAAATGATACAGAATTTGGATTGGCATCTTATTTCTTCTCAACCAATATCCATACAGTGGAAAATGTCAGCAGTAAATTACAATATGGCATGGTCGGCGTCAATGATACCTCTATTTCCAATTCGGCGACACCATTTGGCGGAGTAAAACACTCAGGATTTGGTCGTGAAAATGGCACGTATGGAGTCGAGGAATATGTGAACGTCAAATTTGTCAACATTCGTACGGCTAAATAATCAAATAGTAATAAAAAGAGTGATCCTTTTCTTAGGATCACTCTTTTTTGTCATATATTAAGTTATATAAAAAGGAAGAAGCGAAAAATTCTTAGTAATTAATAAAAATAATAATTACAGAATTTATTTTATATTATCCGTAATTATCATTAATTCAAACGGAATAAAAAAAATTTAACTATTAGTTTCTAAAAAAATTTATTTTTATTTTAAAAAGTGAATTAAATAACTTTGCTTCTTTGTCATGAAGCTATTACAAAGAGCTGTATGAGCTATTCGATAACACTCTCTTTTTTTAAGAAGGCAAAAGCAGAGAAGTCTTTTATCAGTTACCATTATTATACAGTAAGACAATGGATAAAACGAAGCAATATTTTATTTTTGTGATATTGCTTGGCTTTTTCTTTTGTCGGACAAAAAAGCTAAAGGAGGGGAAATGAGCGAGTTTTAGTGCTTTAAAAAATGAGTTTATCAGCATGGCACAAAAGGGGTTTTGTTTCATGCACCAAGGACTGCTAGTTTTTTAGAAGTCGGAGTTGGTGGGGATAAGCATAGGAGTTAGTGAAGAGGGTGATAGTATGAATTTTAGAGATATTTTAGGGGTAAGCAATCTGCGGCATCTGCGTTTGGTTGAATTACTTTACGCGTGCCGCATTGGTCTATCAAGTGATCAATTACTTGAAGAATTGGAATGCTCATTATCTGTATTATTAAAGGACGTTAAGCTGATCAATAGCCAGCAAGACGCTTTTCGTATTGTAAAATATAAAGGACTTTATCAGCTGCAAATCAAATCGCATGTCAGTATCAATCGACTATATGCCGACACGATCCAGCAATCGCCGGAGTTTCAAATTATTGAGGAACTGCTGTATGAAGAGTGCGAGAATATTATTGATCTGTCGAAGAAGCTTTTTTTGAGTCCATCGAAGACCCAAAGGAATCTGAAGAAGATTGAGAGTGTCTTGTTGAAAACAGGTATCACCTTGCAATACCGTCCGTTACGTTTGGAGGGGAATGAAAGTGTGATTCGGCACATGTACTACCGCTATTTCATTGAAAAATCAGACCGTTTGGACTCGTTATATCGGGATTTAAAAGAGTTCCAGATCAAAGCCATCACGGAATTGGTGAATCAATTCATCCAAGTGAATAAACTAGAGGATAATTACATTTCTCGTAAACGTTTAGGCTATAACATGTATATCAGCTTGTGGCGGATTAAAAATGGACATTATTATCCAACCTTAGAACTGGAAAGTGATCTGATGCTGCCGGAAAGACAAATCTTAGATGCCTTCAAACGGATGGCGTTGGAAGTTTTTCGCGTGAAGCTGTCTTCGGATAAAATCAAGGATTGTCTATGGTTGTCGTATGCGGATGTGGTGGTTGCCAGCAAGACGCAATTGAACAGTGCACTAAGAAGAGAAGATGAGTACGCGAGCTATTATTATCGTCACTTAGAACTAGTGGAGGAGTTCGATAGCTTATTGAATTTTTCATTGGGCAATGACAAAAAACAGGAATTGGCGATCGTTTTGATGAACGAGCATCGGATTTATGAGCCGGATGGACAGCTGATTGATATTTTATTCCGTCAGCGGAGAATCTTTTTAGACAAATTGTCTGAGACCCATGACCAAGCTGTCAAAAAGGTAAAGAAAATTGTGGATCATTTTGTCCGACGTTATCAGATCTACCAAGAAGAGGATTTTAACTGGAATTACGTATATCTTTTGATAACAATGGTTCCTCAAAGTCTGACATTGTTGGCGAGCTGTGATCGACCATTGAAGCTGCTGCTATTGTCTGAGTTATCACCGACAGAGGAATTTTTTTTAGGCAGTCAAATCGAGAATCAAATTTACGGGAATTTTGAAGTTCATTATGTAGAGAAAAAATTGACCAATGTGAACATCAATCGTTCAGAGTTAGAAAAATATGATGCACTGATTACTTCAAGCAGTGTGGAAGAAGTACCGGAGGAATATCCGACTGTTGTCATTGATCCATTTTTGACGAATCAAGATGTGTATCAATTGCAGCAGCTAGTTAGCAAATTAGCCGGATGAAAGGGTACGTTTCCACCCAATAGAGGGCGTGGCTTAGACGACCACAAAAGCCCTAAAGAAAAAGGCAGCGAGGAAAGCGACTAGCTTTCTTGGCTGCCTATTTGTGAATCAGTTCCTTTTGCAGTTTAATAATTTTGATAGGCAGAGATTACTTCTTAACCAGATGCGAGACAGGTGGTTTAGCCTAATCGTATGTGTAGCGAGAATTAGTTTTTTTTTCGTAACTGAATTATCCATTTAGATGAGTTTTTTGTTTTTGTCATAAATCTTCGTTTCTTGCGGATTTTTTTGCGGATTATCTGTGAGTTGATTCAGGATTTTATAGGCGTGGCTGAAATTTTTCGCATCGACTTTATCAAAGAATTGCCGGCCTAGTTTTTCAAATTCTTTGGCTAAACGCTCTTCATTCGTAGGAATTTCATATTTAGGGTTTATAATCGTCACCTCTTCCAAAAGACAAACACGTCAGTTCTACACATTTATCTTAACATGGTTAATTGAAGCGGGAAAATCTGGTTACAATAAAAAATCGTTAAAGAAGGGCCATGATTGCCTTCCTTAACGATATTTTTTCACGTTTTTTAGTCTCGTTGATTGTGTGGTAGTCCGAAACGGTTTCTTGAAGCGTTTTGGCAAGATAAGTGAGATTAATTCAAACGGTGTAGCTAATACAGTCCAAGCGACTTGACGGGCGCTTGGATGGAAATAGTAAACCTGCATCAATACAAAATGGAGCAGTAATAATCCTGGCAATAACTGAAGTCCAATCTGCCATACCGCATCCCATTGGGTGAAGTAACGCAGGATACTCAAGCCTAACGGATACAAGTAAAATAGTGAAGTTACGATATTTACCCGCCAGCTTTTAGTCAATAAACGAATATTTAATAGGAAAAAAAGTGCGGAAAGAACGACACCGATTGGCGGAAATAAACTGACTAACAAGGAATAGAGGGCCCCGAAAACTAAGATTCCTGGTCCTTTGATCAAGGCGGAAACAAGGATCAATCCACCGATTAATAGCAATTGCTGCTTGATTGTTGCGATACATAGCAGGGCAAAAAGTGCTAAAATCGCCCAATGCCAAAAGCTACTTAGTGGCTCCTTATCAGGATAGCGTTGTTTCAGATAACGCGCGGCATTTGGAAACTCCTTTTGAAAATCAGGCATACACTCACCTCTTTCTAAATAGTAACTTACAACGCTTATTATAGAGAGAATATTTGAAAGAGACATCCGACTTTCGGCGGATTTTCTGTGGGATTTAGACGGAGTATTTTTTAAATATAAGGAAAGAATAAATTTTTCACATGATTAAGTCGCTTGACAGCAGGTGTATTCATGTCCGGCTTCACGAACTAGCTTTTCTACGCATACAGTTACTGCTAAACTCCGTTAAGCAGAACTAGCATTTCGGCAATAAGTAAAAAAATTTCTAAATTTGAGGAGCACCGAGGAGGTACCAATCAACATCAGTTCTCTTCGATCACTGTGTTTCTTGGCAATTTAAAAATATTTTGGTCTTATTGCTGAGACACACAGCGACTGCTTGCAGAGCTGATGTGGAACAGTACCTACCTGATGCTCAAAAGATGGGCGAGTTTTCTCAATGAAGTTTCGCTTGACCTGAAATGCGTCCCATAGTTTATGTTACTCTTATGAGGACGAATAAATAGAGGGAGATGACTAAAATGAGTATAAAAATGATTGCAGTTGATATGGATGGAACCTTTTTAGATGATCAAAAAGAATACAATCGGGAGCGATTTGATCGGATTTTCCAACAAATGAAGGAAAAGGAGATAAAATTTGTTGTTGCCAGCGGGAATCAATACGATCAGCTAAAAAGCTTTTTCCCTGTGAATCATGCAGAAATGTCCTTCGTTTCGGAAAATGGAGCCAATATCATTGTTGAAGGGACGCATTACTACAATGCACGACTAGCAATGGATAAAGTATTGGAAACATTGAAGGAAATCAATGCACTGCAACCGATTGTTCTAGTCGTTTGCGGCAAAAAAAGTGCCTATGTTTCAAAAGATATTCCAGATGATGTGTTTCGCATCGTCAAATTTTATTATCCAAGTATAAAAAAACTTGAGCGGCTGGAAGATGTCGCAAATCAAGAGGATGAAATATTCAAATTTGCCTTGACCTTTTCTAATATTGGCATTGAGGAGAAGCTGGCCGCTTTGGAAGAAGTGTTGGCAGATCAAATGATTCCAGTGTCTAGTGGGCATGGTGACATTGACTTGATTATTCCTGGCGTTCATAAGGCCAATGGGTTGGCAAAATTAAGCAACGAGTGGGGCATTGCACCTACTGAGATCGCAGCTTTTGGTGATAGCGGCAATGATATCGAAATGCTGGAATATGCCGGCTTGAGTTATGCAATGGAAAATGCTCAGGAAAAAGTCAAACAAGCTTCAAAGGAAGTGATTGGTTCGAATAATCAAGAGGGAGTTTTGGAAGTGATTGAACAATTGTTAAACAACTAATCAAAGAAAGGGAACTCTAGAACATGATCGTTTTAGAGTTTTTTTTGTTGTACTAGATTTTCGTTTGTTTGCAGTCAATGTGTTAAAATAGGTTGATTCTAAATGGATTTTGAAGATAAGAGTGAAGGATTTAGGAGGACTACACATGATTTTTGATTCTCACACACATTTGAATGCGGAACAATTTGAAAATGAGATTCCAGAGACAGTTGAACGGGCGCGTGAACTTGGCGTGACAGAAATGGCTGTAGTTGGCTTTGATACACCGACGATTGAAAAAAGCTTGGAGCTGAACCAGCAATATGAGGGGATTTATTCCATCATCGGCTGGCATCCGACAGAGGCGGGCAGCTACACGAAAGCAATCGAAGAAGATTTGATCCAGAAATTGACATTGCCTAAGGTTGTAGCACTTGGCGAAATTGGTTTGGATTATTACTGGATGGAAGATCCAAAGGAAGTTCAAGCTAAAGTTTTCCGTCGTCAAATAGCGATTGCAAAAGAAATGAATTTACCTATCAGCATCCATACCCGCGATGCACTGGAGGATACGTATAAAATTCTGAAGGAAGAAGACATTCGCGACATCGGCGGAATCATGCACAGCTTCAGCGGCAGCGGTGAATGGGCGAAGCGTTTTTTGGATTTAGGAATGCATGTGTCTTTTTCTGGGGTTGTGACCTTTAAGAAGGCTTTAGATGTTCAAGAGGCGGCAGCGGTGGTACCGATGGATAAATTATTAGTAGAGACCGACGCGCCTTATTTAGCACCAATGCCTTATCGCGGGAAACGCAATGAACCCGGCTATACCCGTTATGTTGTAGAAAAAATCGCGGAACTTCGGAATTTACCAATGGAAGAAGTAGCACGGCAAACGACGGAAAATGCACACCGCTTATTCAGGATCAAAGCCAATGGATAACAAACAGAAGGAAAAAATTGAAGAAATCATCGTAGTCGAAGGCAAAGACGATACCAAACGTTTGAAGGAAGTTTTTGATGTGGATACGATCGAGACTCGCGGTTCGGCCATCAATGAAAATATCCTAGAACAAATCGAACATGCGCAAGAAACCCGGGGAGTGATCGTTTTTACTGATCCTGATTTTTCCGGCGAAAAGATCCGCAAGACGATTATGGAAGCAATCCCAGATGCTCAGCATGCCTTCTTATCTAGAAGAATGGCGGCACCGCAAAAACGCGGGAGCAGTCTTGGAGTGGAGCATGCTAGCGATGAGGCGATCATCGACGCACTGCACAAGGTTGTCACCCCCGCTGAGAGGGATGAACCAAAAATAGCTAGACAAACGCTCTTAGATTATGGTTTAATAGCGGGAGCTCAAGCCCGTGAACGGCGGGAACGTTTAGGGGATGAGCTGAAGATTGGCTATACCAACGCCAAACAATTGGAAAAACGTTTAACGATGTTTCGGATCACCGAAGCACAATTGCATGAGGCTATGAAGAAAGTTGAGGAAACCTCTTGAACAATTATAAAGACATTGCAACACCTTCTAGAACGAGAGAAATTTTGCAAAAGCATGGCTTCTCCTTCAAGAAGAGTCTCGGTCAGAACTTTTTGACCGAACCAAATATTTTACAAAAAATTGTCGCTACCGCCGAGATCGACGAACACACAAATGTGATCGAAGTTGGACCGGGGATTGGCGCATTGACTGAACACTTGGCTCGTGCGGCTCACCAAGTCTTGGCCTTTGAGATTGATGATCGTTTGATTCCGGTACTAGAAGATACCTTGAGTCCTTATGACAATATTAGCGTCGTGCACAACGACATTTTAAAGGTGGACCTGAAAAAAGAAACCGAGTATTTTGATCAAACGCTGCCGATCAAAGTCGTGGCGAATCTGCCGTATTATATTACGACACCGATTATGATGCACATCTTAGAATCAGATTTGGCTGTTGATGAGATGGTGGTCATGATGCAGCGGGAAGTCGCTGATCGAATCTCTGCAAAACCGGGAACAAAGGCTTATGGCTCCTTATCGATCGCTGTTCAATATTATATGGAAGCAAGTACGGCCTTCATTGTTCCAAAAACAGTGTTCGTTCCACAGCCGAACGTGGATTCTGCGATTTTACGTTTAGTACGACGCGAAACACCTGCAGTCGAGGTGACAAACGAAGCGGAATTCTTCAAATTGACTAAAGCCGCTTTCAATATGCGCCGTAAAACGTTATGGAACAATTTGTTAAGCAGTTATGGCAAAGACGAATTAACGAAAACTTGGTTGGAAACGAGCTTAGAACAAGCCGAAATCGATCCAAAGCGTCGCGGTGAAACGCTATCTTTAGAAGAATTTGCGAGACTGTCCAATGCCTTGGAAGCGAATAAAAAAAATTAATCAACAAGCGCTCGGATTTTTCTTTTGAGCGCTTGTTTTGTTGTAACTTCTTGGCTTAAAGTTAGTTAAGTAGCCATTTGCGAGTAAAAATGTCATCATGGCAACCAATGCTGTTGGCTTATTGGCATTTTGAAGTTGATTTCTAATGATTACTCACTAATCAATAACAAACAATTCATAAGCTTTTCTAATTAAATACACAGGGAATTTGTCAAATAAAACCGAACTACCCTATAATGAGGTACATAAAATCTTTTTGGAGGACACAATGAAAAAATTCATTATTGGACTATTAGTAGTAGCTGTATTGGGTGTTGGCGGCTACTATGCTTATACGACTTTCTTTACTAGCGAAGAAGCACCAAAGCAAGAAACTCGGAAAACAACGATCAAAAAAGCAAAAGAACCAGAAAAAGCCGGCGAAGCCATCAAAGCCAGCGACTATAGCAACACTGATAATTGGCTGGCAAAGCCAACAGAAATCACGAGCCAAGCGGATGTCTTTATGTTGTATCCAACGGCTTACGCACAAAAAAATGAAAATTCATCTCCCGTAGCAAAAATCGATAACCCAACGATGCGTGCTGGAGCGCAAGTATTTCTAGCGACACAAGGTTCAGCCTTTGATACAAGCGGCAATGTTTATGCACCTTATTACCGTCAATTGGATGCAAAATGGCTGCTGACAAAATCTAAAGAAGAACAGGCACAATATACGGATGGTGTTCCTAAAGCAGATGTGATGGCAGCTTTTGATTATTACATCAAACATGAAAACAACAATCGTCCTTTCATTTTAGTGGGACACTCCCAAGGGGCTCGGATGCTCAAAGCCATCATGTATGATTATTTCAAGAATAATCCTGGAGTCAGTGATCGGATGATCGCCGCCTATGTATTAGGTCAATCGGTGACCCAACAAGAAATGAACGACAATCCGCAAGTGAAATTTGCGACAGGACCGGATGATACCGGTGTAGTCATTTCATATAATACGGTTGCGCCAGATTTTACTGGTACTTTGCCAACTTGGGATGAAGGCGCACTAGCGATTAATCCAATCAACTGGAGAACCGATGGCACACCAGCGACAGCTGAAGAAAATCTAGGTTCTTATGTGCGAAATGACAACGGGGATTACTCGAAGGTCATGAATCTTGCAGATGCGACGGTTGATGGAACAAGAGGTCTGGTGGTCTCCTCAACTGTAGATAAAGCCAAATATGAGATGCCGGAAAGTACGCGTAAGATTTTCCCAGCTGGTTCATTCCACAATAATGACATCAGCTTCTATTATTACAATCTGCAGCAAAATGCTGAGAATCGTGAAGCACAATATTTCGCGATGCATCCGCAAGGAACACAAACAACCGATCCAAATCAGCAACCGGCCCAACAAGAACCTCAAGCTATTGATCCGAATCAGCAAACCGTACAATAAAATAAATCAGAAGACGCTGCCTGTCGAAGAAGATAGGCAGCTTTTTTGATCGTGATTAAATGAAGCTTTACTTAGCGGATAAAAAAATTGAAAGAAGATCTTTCTCCGCCAAATATTATAAAATGGCGGAGAAAAAGGAGTGGTTGTGGTGAAAGAATTTAATTATCAAATCTTGGAAAAGTTGTCGTTAAGTTATGAATTATTAAATATGTTTACAAAAATTCGTGAGTACAAAGGAAAGCAAGAGCTTTACATCTCTAGTAAACCTGAAATTTTAAGCAAACTAACTGATCTAGCATTAATTTAAAGCACAGAAGCATCCAAGAAAATCACTCAATTACGAACACCATTGGAAGTATTTTTGAGCTGCATAGATAAAGATATATTGTTTAGCTTAATTTGACAAATCAGAAAATTATATCCTTTTTGTTGGTATGGGTTCATCATGAAAGAAAATGAACCTGGATTTCCTACTACATCTTACGAAGAAAAAGCCGCTTCCCTAAACAGTTTCTCAAGGGTGAGCGGCTTTTAACTATCAATCCAAGCTTTTATCCAAAATAGAGCGTAACACGGTTTCTCTTAGTTCGATTGTGTTTACGTTATTTTCGATCTCGTAGCTTTGAACAAGTAAATCACACAAATATAACTGGGAGATCTTACCTGCCAGTGAAGCGCCATCCAAAAATTCATCGATCGCTGTTTGCAGGACAACGTCAGCTAATTGGGCGATAGGTGACAGTTGGTAATTGGTAATGGCGATGATCTTCGCATGATTTTTCTTAGCGATATTCAAAGAATCATGGGTGTCTTTTGTTCGACCAGACAAGGAGAAGCCGATCACTAAATCCTTTTCGGTAAGCAGAGAAGCGATTTGTGCTTGGAAATGAGGATCGATCACTGAGCGTGATTGGACGCCGACGCGCAGCAGCATTGCTTCTAAATCATTTCCAGTATTACCGCTAGAGCCTACGCCAAAGATATAGATTTGATTGGCTTCGGTAATCATCTGGACAGCCTGTTTAAGCTTATTATTATCCAAACGTTGATTCGTGGTTTTTAAAGCTTTGTCGATGGTTTTAGTACGTTTATCAAAAAAATCAGATTCCTGTGAATCTTCCTGCTGTTTGCTGAAATCTTCTTTAGCGATGGCGATCTTTAAATCTGAAAAGCCAGAAAAGCCAATTTTTTGGCAAAAACGCATAATCGTTCCGTCGCCAACAGTTGCGGCTTCCCTGATGTCGCTCATGGTGCTGTGAACGATTTTTTCACCGCTGGACAAAATATAGTCAGCAATTTTTTTTTCGGATTTTGTTAGGGTCGCATATTTTTCTTGAATTGTATATGAAATGGTCATTCTTTCTCCTTTTTCCTCTCAGTTGTCATCTTCGATTATACGTCAAAAAACTTTTTTTTTCATTTTCTATTTACATTTTTGAAAGCGCATGCTATATTTTTGGAGTAATAATCCAAAATAATTTAAAAACGGAGTGAAAACGGAGCGTGAGAAAAAAAGAGTTTTTAAGTATTATGAAAGGCGGCTTGATTGTTTCTTGTCAAGCTTTGCCAGGAGAACCGTTGTATACAGAAGAGGGGGGGATCATGCCATTAATGGCTTTAGCGGCAAAAGAAGCAGGAGCAGTTGGGATTCGAGCGAACACCGTCAGAGATATTCAGCAAATACAAGAAAAAGTTGATTTGCCGATTATTGGAATTATCAAACAGACCTATCCAAATTCTGACGTTTTTATCACACCTACGATGAAAGAGGTTGATGCGTTAGCGGAAACGAATGTAGAGGTGATTGCCCTTGATTGTACTTTGCGTGAACGTCCCGATGGCCAGACAATGAATCAATTGATTAAACAAATCAAAGAGAAATATCCTAATCAACTTTTGATGGCCGATATTTCAACCTTTGAAGAAGGGGTTAATGCTTGGCAAGCAGGTGTCGACTTTGTTGGTACAACGTTAAGAGGGTATACCAAAGCTGATTCGATCTCAACCAGTGATTTAGTAAAAGCCTTGGTTGATGAGGGAATTCATGTGATTGCGGAAGGACAAATTCATACACCAGAGGAGGCAAAAAGTATTCAGGATTTAGGCGCTGTGGGCGTTGTTGTTGGCGGAGCGATTACTAGACCGAAGGAAATTGCGACGCGTTTTATTCAAGCATTGATGAATGAAGAATAAGGAGGATAAATCATGTTTAAAAAGTTTTCACAGTTAGGACGAGCTTTTATGCTGCCAATCGCGATTTTGCCGGCGGCAGGTTTGTTGTTGGGATTAGGTGGCGCACTGACAAATGAGAGTGCGGTAGCGGCTTATCCATTTTTGAATCAGCCATGGTTGCAAACGATTTTAAGTGTCATGAGCTTTGCGGGAAATGCCGTGTTTGCCAATCTTGCCTTGATTTTTGCGATTGGACTTGCAGTTGGGTTGGCTAAAGGAGATAAGGGGACAGCCGGTTTAGCAGGCGGTGTGGCATTTTTAGTTTATACAGCGACGATCAGCGGGTTATTGGAATTATTTTCTGCTAAAGATGCCAGCATTGATACTGGTGTGGTTGGTTCGATTGTGATCGGTGGAACGGTGGCGTTTCTGCATAATCGTTATCGTAAAATCGAGCTGCCGCAATTTTTAGGCTTCTTCGGAGGTTCTCGTTTTATCCCGATTGTTTCTTCTTTTAGCGCGATTGCGATTGGTTGTGTTTTCTATCTGATTTGGCCGCCGATTCAAAATGGGATGGTGGTCATTGGGCAGCAGGTAGCGCAAATGGGGAGTATCGGAACCTTCTTTTATGGATTCTTATTGCGTTTGACTGGCGCTGTGGGCTTGCACCACACGATTTACCCGATGTTTTGGTACACTTCTTTAGGCGGGGTTGAAACGGTTGCCGGACAATCGATCTCTGGAGCACAGAATATTTTCTTCGCGCAACTTGCAGATTCTAGTCATACGGGTTTATTCACTTACGGAACTCGCTTCTTTGCGGGCCGTTTCGCAACGATGATGTTTGGCTTGCCAGCTGCTTGTTATGCGATGTATCGCGCGATTCCAAAAGAAAATCGCAAGAAAAATGGCGGTTTGTATTTCAGCGGGGCATTGACGTCTTTCTTAACTGGGATTACAGAACCGATTGAGTATATGTTCTTATTTGTTGCTCCTTGGCTCTACGTAATTCATGCCTTCTTAGACGGATTGTCCTTCTATTTTGCCGATATCTTGAATATTAGGATCGGAAATTCGTTTTCTGGCGGCTTGATTGATTATTTGCTATTTGGTGTTCTGCAGGGAAATGATAAGACCAATTGGATCAAAGTGATTCCATTTGGGATCGCTTGGGCATTGATTTATTTCTTTGTCTTCAGTTTTTGTATCAAAAAATTTAAAGTTGCGATTCCTGGTATGGAAAATGATGAGGACATGCTTGAAGTAGCCGATGACTCTGGTTCGGCGAGTTTGAAGGAACAAGCGTGGCAGATCATTGAAGCACTTGGCGGAGATGAAAATATTGAAAACGTGACAGCCTGTGCAACGCGTTTACGCGTGGCTGTAAAACAAGGCGATAAGGTTCAAAAACCGGTATTCAAAAAACTTGGAGCAACTGCGGTTTTTGAAGTTCAAGGTGGCATCCAGGCGGTCTTTGGCGGAAAAGCCGACTTGTTTAGTCAAGAAATCAATCAATTATTAGGACGCGATGATTAATACGCAGGATTGGAGAATAGAAAATGTTTGAACGCTTTAAAAAGAAAAAAGCAGAAGCTTTCTTTGCACCCGTGGATGGGACGTTTGTTCCGTTAAGCGAAGTAGCTGATCCCGTGTTTTCACAAAAGATGATGGGTGAGGGCTTTGGAATTCAACCGGCTTCATCCAAAATCTATGCACCAATCAAAGGAACGGTCACCACGATTTTTCAAACCAAGCACGCAATTGGCTTGACGAGTCAGTCAGGTAGTGAAGTCTTGATTCATATTGGTTTAGACACGGTGGAATTAGCCGGTTCTCCCTTTGAGGTGCATGTTCAAGAAGGACAAGTAGTAGATGAAAATACGCTACTAGTGATTGCAGACTTTGATAAAATTCGGCATGCAGGAAAAGCCGAGGTTGTTTTAACGCTGGTTACCAATGGCGGGGAAAGTTTTGATTTATTGGATAAAAATCAGGTTAAGCATGGGGAGTTGCTGAAGGGATAATAAAATAAAGCCGCGCCACTCTATGAGAAATCTTGAGTGGCGCGGCTTTTATGTCTAATTGATTGGCAAATTTAGGGGTTTGCCAAATCAAATAGGGGGTTAAGTTTATACGTAATCTTGAACAGCTGTTTTACTTTTTACTGCTTGCGAAAAATCGGTAAAGATTCGATTCGTGATATCAATGCCTTTTTCTCGAGAGATATACCAGCAAAAGACTTGGAATGGAAGAATTGCTAGATAGGGTGCTTTAAACTCATCTGTGCAATTTCCTAAGGCCAACGTATTCAGATCTTCGGCCGCACTTGTCCGTAATGAAATGGTAAAGACATGTCCCGTATGCCTTTGCTCGTATGCCTTTAACAGCCCAGCTTTTTCAATGATCTCTGGTTTTGCCGGAGTCTCAATGAAGAACAAGCGGTGCTCTGGATTGATTTCTAGATAAGGCCCGTGCATAAAGGCTTCCAGCTCGACACCCAGTGAAGGGACGCGAATCGTTTCGGAGAATTTTGTCTCCATTTCTTTGGCAGTTCCCGCCGCTGGTCCATAGGCGATCGAGGTGAAGCGGGGAGCCAATTGGAAATCCTTGCGATGTGTCTCAAAGAAGCGAGTGGACTGTTCAATCACATGATTGAAGCGGCTAGTCAGATCTAAAAACTCTTGTAGTTCAGCGGCTTCTTTTTCAGGTGTAATCAAGCCTTTTTTCACGCCGATACGCAGACCTAAAAGCATCAAAGCTAAAACGGTTGCAGAAAAGCCTAGTGTGACGTAGCCCACACGTTCACGTCCAGAAAGGATATCCAAAGTTGAGGTCGTGACTTTTGTTATTTCACTATCTGGAATACTGGTGACCGCCATTGTATGCACGGCATGATGATTCGTAATCTTAGCCATCGCTTCAATCGTTGAGGTACTTTGTCCGCTTTGGGAGATTCCTAAAACGACTTGAAGCTGGGGATCGATTTTTTCATAATGCGTGAAGTTATAGGGCTCTTCAATGGCTAATTTCACATCTGCCATTTTTTCGATATAGTATTTTGCGCTTTTCGCCGCATTGATACTTGAGCCTGTTCCTAAAACGAGCCAATTTGCGGCATCTAAATTTAGTCCGTTAATCGCTGCGTCGATATTAGTAGGGTAGGCATTGATCGCTGCGGTTAAGGTTTCTTGTTCTTCTAAAATATATGACAACATGGTAGGTTTTGACATCATTTTTTCTCCTAAATTGTTTTAGCTGAAATAATCAATCAGAAAATTGGCGATACCATCTTCAACATTGGTATCAGTGATGAACTTCGCGTGCTTTTTCAACTCAGCGACGGCATTGCCCATCGCGACACTTATACCGGAAGCTTGGAGCATTTCTAGATCGTTCATTCCATCGCCAAAGCTGATGATATTTTTCTGCGGGATCACTAAATTATTTTGCACGGCTTGAATCGCCGTGGCTTTATTAACGCCTAAGGGAATCAACTCAAGATTATTGGGATGAGAAGAAGAGACCGATAGCAAATGACTCTCTTCCAAAATTTTACGGACCTGTTCAAGCTCCGCTTCACGTTCATCCGCAATGACGATCCCGTTAACGATTCGCTGGCTGATGGCCATCAAGGTTTCCAGCGAGTCAATAAAAAGAAAATCCTCTTCGCTATTGCCAATCCGCGATTGGTCATTTTTTTGCAAATAGCTTGGCAGCTGCTGCGTGTAAAAAATCGTATGCTCGCCAAAGAAAAACATCGGCAAGTCATGCACTGACATTGTTTGATAGATAAATTCCAAAGCAGCATCCGATAAACGTTTCTTATGCAAAGTCTCATTGATCGAGTAAACACTGCCGTTTGAAGCGATGACCTGTGTGGCGTCGGTCAATTTTTTAGCCATTTCATACGCGGAGGAATATTTTCTGCCGGTAGCAACATAAAATTCGTGTCCTTCTTGCTGAAGTTCAGTGACGACAGATCGCGTTCGTGGAGAGATCTGCTGATCACGGTCAACGAGGGTGCCATCAATATCCATAAAAATTAAATGTTTTTCCATCTATCCTCTTTTCCTTCCAATACCGCAGGATTCGCGAATGATCAAATCTGGCGAATGTGTCTCCAAGGTTTCCAGCGGTTCTTCATTAATCATTTTCAGCAAGCGTTTCACAGCCTGTTTGCCCAGAAATTGATTGTGCTGATTGATCGTCGTGATTCTAGGAATTTGATAATCCCCATCAGGAAAAGCATCGCAGCTGGCGATCGCAATGTCTTTTGGACAAGACAGGTCATGATCAGCCAATGCGCGAAAAGCCCCCAATGCCACACGATCATTAATCGCTAAGACTGCATCAGGCAGGTCACCTTTTTGGATAAGGGTTTCCATATTGTGATAGCCATCCTCTGTATAGAAATCACTCAAAAGAATCAGTGACGGATCAAAGGTGCTGTAGAGCGAGATAACCTTTTCAAAGGCTTGAACCCGTTGTGTCGTGATTTTGACATTCGGTTCACCACCTATAAAGCCGATTTTTCGATGACCAAGAGCTAAGAGATGCTGAACGGAAAGAAAAATTCCCTTTTCCAGATCCCGCTCGATAAATTCACAGCTGCAGTTTGCCTGTTTTTGTCCAATGATCAGGACAGGGACTTGATTGTTCAACTGCTCCAGAGTGTGAAGATAATCAGGATTTGGTTCGTCCCGATCAATTTCACCACCGAGTATCAATACGCCATCGACTTTTTTTTCAAAAATTGTATTGAAGGTATCGCGTTCGGCAAAGCTGCTATCCGCTTTTTTTTGACGGCCAGCAGTCATGGTATTAAAGAGTAAGAGCGAATAATTCTGTTCAACACTGGCTAGTTCGATTTCTGAAACCAATGAGGTAAAGTATGGGTTAGTGATATCCGAAACGACAACTGCAAGGGTTTTCGTCTTATTAGAGATCATCCCGCGAGCTAACATACTTGGTTGAAATCCTTCTTTTTCGATCACCGCTTGGACCTTGGCCCGTTTAGCAGGTGAAACGGAAGGATGGTTATTCAAAACACGAGAAACGGTCGAAACAGACACACCGCTTTCTTTAGCAATTTCTTTGATTGTAATATTTTTTTTCATGAGAGAGCGCCTCCTAGAATTTAGTTTAGGGGAGGAATGAAAAAAATGCAAGATATTTTTGGTAACGTTTCTAAATGTTAAAAAAACTATTGACAGGTGGAATATACACAGGTTATTATGACTGTGAAAACGGAAACATAATATTTAAATTTGGTAACGTTACCAGATGCGAGGTGCAGAATGACACAAACGGCTTTAGCGGTTGATTTAGGCGGAACCAAGATTTTAGTTGGTGAAGTCACTCCTGCTGGTGAGATTCTCACAAGTGAGAAATACCTATCAACAGTGATGGATCAACGCAGTGCAACAGAAAAAATTAAACTAGCAATCAAAAATTACTTGCAACAACATATTATACAAGGTGATCTAGTCGGTATCGGAATTTGTGTAGTAGGCAGAGTGAATACAGATCAGGGGCGGTGGCTGGAGATTCATCCAGGCTTATCGGAGCCGATTTTCTTAGCTGATGAAATCGCACAAGCTTTTCAATTACCCTGCTGGATCACGAATGATGTTTCAAGTGCGGCTCTGGCTGAAAGTATTTTAGGTATCGGTCAAGAAACCGGTAATTTTGTTTACATCAATATCGGTACTGGAATCGCAGCACGAGTAGTCGCTGACAATCAATTAATCAAGGGCGGCAATTCCAATGCCGGTGAAGTCGGCCATATGGTTGTTGATATGAACAGTGACGATCAATGCACCTGTGGAAGAAACGGCTGTGTGGAGCTATTCGCCTCAGGGTTAGGGATGCATAATCAGACCCTGAAATTTGCTCCGAATTATCCACAAACGATGCTAACGATTAAAGAAGACCGCCGTGTTACTTTTCAAGAGTTGATTACAGCCTATGAAGCCAATGATCCACTGGCTAGAAAAGTAGTTGATCAGGCATTGCGGGCTGTAGCAGCCTTGACGATGAATTTGGTGCGGGTAAGCGATCCTGAAGCCGTCGTTTTCGGTGGCGGCGTGATGAATGACGATTGGTTTTTGAAACATTTGGTAACGTTTCTAAATGCCAAAACCGTCCGTTTTGTGACAAAAGGTATGCGGGTAACCACCTTGAACCCAAATGAAGTGGCATTAAAAGGTGCTGCAACCTTGGCATTTATTATGGAAAGGGGCTTAAAGAAAACATATGCGTGATTTTATACAAGATGTAAAAGCAACAGGCTACATCCATCGTCCACTGCCATTAGACAGCAGCCGTTCCTTCGAGAAGCGACAGCTAGAAAAAGAAGTCATTACAGCGCGGTGGCCGTTGACCGATAGTTTTCAAAATTGGCAACCACTAAAAAATAGTCGCGGCGAAATCAAGCATACCGAACAAACGGTGACGTTACTGAGTCCAATGCGTTACGACAGTTGGGCAGAGGGGGCGCCAGACGATGGCGATTACGTAAATTTTGGTGAAGTCGGTGCGTACCTGCCGATTCCAAGAGAAGACTGGTCGGAGTTTACTCAGATCAAATTGGATATTTCGGCTGAGTGCATCAATGCAGTCAATCCCAACATCACGATTACTTTAGAAAATGATGGGGAAATCAAAATTCCTGATATTTATAATCGTGAAGGCACCCATGTGATTAACTTGGAGGGTCAGGCCCAACGCACGTATGTGTTAGATATCAGCAATTTGCCAAGAGATGTCGTAACAGGCATCCGCATCTTCACTGGGGCAAATGGTTCTTATATGAATCTAAAGGGGCAATTGAGTTATACCATCAGCAAATTATTTTTAGAAAGGAATCAGCAAAGCACGTCAGCGAAAGGCTGGCAGGTCTCGAAAAATGAAATCGTCTTTTCTCATATTGGCTACCATCCGAATTATTCGAAAACAGCAATTATTAATCGTGAAGATTTCACAGCGAAAACTTTTGAGCTAAAAAAAGATGATCAGGTCGTGCTCCAAGCGGAGATTAAAACGACCTCAACAGAAACCGGCACCTTCGGCTTATTGGATTTTACATCTGTCAAGGAATCTGGCATGTATTATTTACAAATTGGTGAAACGAAAACACCGAGCTTTCAGATCGGGAATACTTCAATGCTAAAGGCAGCTTCGATTTGGAAGTCCTTGAACTTTATTTTCTGCGAGCGCTGCGGGTGTCCAGTCCATGGTATTCACGGAACTTGTCATGAGGATTTAACCGTCGAATACAAAGGTTCATTGGTCAGCTTCAATGGTGGCTGGCACGATGCTGGCGATCTTTCACAGCAATTGGTTCAAACGGCCGAAGTGACTAGCAGCTTGTTTGAAGCTGCGGAAACAGTCAAAGATCAACAAGAGCTTTATCTGCGTTTAATCGAAGAAGGCGAATGGGGCATCGATTTTATTCTAAAGACCCGCTTGGATGAAGGCGATCGCGTGACTAGCGCGGGAATCACTCGCTGGACTGACAATCGTATTGGAAATATGGACGACGCGGTACCAAGAATTCATAACAGTCCCTATGATAATTTTTTGATTACTGGTTTGTTAGCCAAGATCATTAAAACCTTACCCGAAAACTATGCATTGCGACCACAGCTGCTGCAAGTAGTAAAAGAAGATTATTCCTATGCACTTGCTGGCTTTAAGAAAACGGGCTTCACGCATGAACCGATTTTCTGGGAACATACCTACAATACATCGAAGAGTCTCTTCTTAGCGACAATGTCTTGGACAGCAGCGCTCATGCATCAACTAACGGGAGAAGCAGTGTATCAAGAGCAAATGACTGAATGGTTTGAAGAGTTGCTTCGTTGTCAGGAACAAGCAGGTCTTGAACTGTCAGATGGCACCATGCTTAAAGGCATGTTTTATCGTGACGAGAGTCATAAAGTCTTCCAGCACTTCAATCATCAAGCCAGAGAGCATCTCTACGCTTTGGCTTTCGAAGAAGTTTTAGCTGCTTCACCGAAACATGAAAAAAGGACTGAATGGTTAAAACAGGCAAATGACTATGGGGATTATTTGGATTATCTAGGACGATTTACCGATCCTTATCCCATGTACGCCAGCGGTATTTACCATGAGGACGAATGGCAGGAGAAGGAAAGCTTCTACAGACAGCATTTATTAGTCGATGACGAGGCAGAGACAAGCTATCAGGAACAGCTGAAGCAAGGAATCAAGATCGGTGAGGGTCTATACATCAAGCGATTCCCAGTTTGGTTCTCCTTCCGCGGCAATAACGGTATTTTGCTCTCAATGGGTAAAAGCGCTGCAGTGATGGGGCGTTTGCTTGATCGTCAAACACTACTGGACCAAGCAGATCAGCAGTTGCAATGGATGGTTGGAAAAAATCCGTTCGGTCAATCCATGATCTATGGTGAAGGCTACAACTATCCGCAGCAATACTCCGTTTCTTCCGGAGAAATGACTGGCGAGATGCCGGTTGGGATGCAGACCTTCGGCAATGAGGACGAACCTTACTGGCCGCAATTTAATAATGCCACATATAAAGAGGTATGGGTTGGGATAGCCGGTAAATGGTTGTCGTTAGTAGCAGAGTTGATAAAAACTGAAGAATAAATAATAGACGTCTTGAAAATTAATTCCATAACATGAAGAAGGAGTTTTAGACCAATGATGAAAGATGGCACGTTCAACAAAGAGGCTTTAGGAGAAAAAGTTGCTTTATATGCAAATAAACTTGCGAGTAATCGTTTTATTGCGGCGATTCGTGATGCATTCGCCAGTACCATTCCAATCACCATTACTGCAGCATTTTTCTTATTAATAAATAATGTTTTACTGACAGAAGAGACGGGGCTTTTACGAGGAATTCCTGGTCGCGCGATGATCTCTGAAATTTGTGTGCAGGCTTATAATGGTACACTAGGAATTTTGGGATTAATGGTAACGTTTCTAATTGGGTTGCGCTTGGCTCGCTCCTATGATGCTGATGGTGCATTGGAAGGAATTGTTGCCTTAGCTGCTTACGTTGTACTGGTACCTAACGTAATCAATGTGACTGGAACAAACGGTAAAGGGCTGGAAATAGCTGGGGCTTTAACTCAAACATATACCAGTGCTTCTGCGATGCTTTTAGGAATTATAGCAGCTTTAGTCAGTGTTCCTTTAGTAGTTAAGTTAACGAATAATGATCGCTTGAAGATCAAAATGCCGGATAGTGTTCCACCGGCAATTGCTAAATCATTTAACAGCTTGATTCCGACGGTTCTTACGATTAGCTTATTTGCAATTGTCGAAGTAGGTTTGCGTACTGCAACAGGTCTGACGATTCCCGAAATTATCATCAATATTTTACAAGCACCATTAGTTGGCGGCTTCCAAACCTTGCCTGGGATTTTAATGTATGTCTTTTTATCAACGTTTGTTTTTATCTTTGGGATTCACGGAGCATTCGTTTTTGGCGCAATTTCTGGTCCAATTCTATTAACATCATTGCAGCAAAATGTGGAAGCGATTAACACAGGTTCTGCTGCTCCGAATATCGTGACTCAGCCATTTCTTGATGCCTATGTTTATATGGGCGGCGGCGGTACGATGATCTGTTTAGTCATTGCGCTATTAATCTTTTCAAAAAGAGAAGATCAACGTATGATCGCAAAATTGGGTGGTGTCTCAAACTTGTTCAATATCAGTGAACCCATTATGTTTGGACTGCCGATCGTCTTTAATCCGGTCTATGCGATCCCGTTTTGTATCGTGCCGATGGTTTCAACAATTTTGGCTTATGTTGCCACCAGCTTGCATTTAGTCAATCCGACCTATATCTTGATTCCTTGGGTCACGCCGCCTGTATTATCAGGATATCTAGCAACTGCTGGAGATATCCGTGCCGCAATTTTACAGTTGGTGATTATTGCTGTGGGCGTCTTCATTTACATGCCGTTCGTTCTTATTTCAAATAAGATGGAAGAAAAATAATTAGAAATGGAATCTGTGCCAATTAGAATCCGGATTCCTTTCTTAAAATAGATGCATTGCCGTCATCGGTATGAATGCTTGAGAGAATGGAGCAGTTATACCGAAAATCATTTAATAAAGGAGAAGAAAAAATGGAAAAAACTGGTTGGTTTAACAAAGACGCTTTTGGTGAAAAAGCCGCATACTATGCGAACAAGCTTGCAAGCAATCGGTACATCGCTGCGATTCGTGATGCATTTGCTAGTACCATACCGCTTACGATCATCGCTTCGGTCTTTATTTTGATTAACAATTTACTCTTGGATCCGACGAATGGGTTGCTCAGAAGCTTGGGAGATTTTGTTGCACTGCGGGAAATCGGCGGTCAAATCTATAATGGAACGATTGGAATTTTAGGGTTGGTTGTCACGTTCCTGATTGGTTTGCACTTAGCCCAATCATTTGGTAAAGAGGGCTACTTAGAAGGAGTAATCGCACTTGTCTGTTTCTTTATTTTGAATCCCAATACAGTCACTGCCTATACACCTACAGGAGAAACGGCACAGGTTACAGGCGTTTTCGCACAATCGAACACCAGCGCAACAGGCTTGTTCTTAGGGATTTTTGCAGCGTTAGTTGGGGTACGTTTGTTTATTCTGTTTAGTAACAGTGAAAAATTAAAGATCAAAATGCCGGAAAGTGTCCCGCCGGCAATCGCTAAATCATTCAATGGCCTTGCGCCTGGGTTGTTCGTTGCTATTATTTTTGGAATTTTAGAAGTATCGCTCCGTCATTTAAGTGGCCTTTCGATTCCTGATGTGGTCGCTAAAGTTTTTCAAATGCCTTTGGTGGGTGGTTTCCAGAGCTACTTCGGAATTACCTTCTATTGTTTCTTATCCTGTTTGCTCTTTTTCTTTGGTATCCATGGTCCTTTTGTACTTGGATCAGTATCAGGTCCAGTTTTATTGACTTCCTTACAACAGAATATGGATGCACACGCAAATGGCACGGCTCTTCCTAACGTCGTGACCCAGCCCTATGTGGATTGCTATATCTATATTACAATGGTTTCGTTAGTTATCGCCGTACTGATTGGTTCTAAAAAAGCCGATTTAAAGGCAGTCGCAAAAATCGGAGCAGTCCCAAGCTTCTTTAACATTAGTGAACCGTTAATGTTCGGATTGCCCGTAATTTTTAATCCATTGCTAGGTATCCCCTATGTCCTAGTTCCGATTGTCTCAAGTACGATCGCCTATACAGCAACAAGTCTTGGCTGGGTTGGGAAAACCTACTTGACGGTTCCTTGGGTTACGCCTGCTGGTTTATCAGGCTACTTGTCAACAGGAGGCGACATTCGGGCTTCGATTTTGCAGATCGTGATTATTGTTGTCGGGGTGTTCGTTTATTTACCGTTTGTGCTGATGGCAAATAAAGTGAAGGAAGATTAACATGGCAGCAGCGCTTAAGCTTTCAGCGGGACTCTTTCCTGTCTACCCTGAATTCCAGAAAGCTCCCGATGAAACGCTAAAAAAAATTGCACTGATGGGTTACGAAGGAATCGAGCTTTACGGAAATTTCTTCCACCCAGCCCTCAAAATTAAAGAGCTTTGTCAGAAATACAAGCTGGAAGTAAGCGGAGCACAAACCTCATGGCGTTATCTCAATCAAGCACATCTTCAAGAGGTTATGGATTACCATCATATTATTGGAAACAAAAATATCATTATCTCCGCATTAGGCGGTCCTTGGGAATCCGGTCATAAGAAAACTGAAAATACACGTTCAACATGGCAAGCTCATATCGAAAAGATGAATCAACTTCAAGAGGCTTTGTCTCGGAACGGTTTCACACTGAGCTATCATACACATGATTATGACTTCAATGAAAAAATTGAGGGTCAGCAAACGTCTTTTGAGCTTATTCGTGAAAATACGAATTCTCTGGTTGGGATCGAAGTAGATACCGGCAGCAGTATCAAAGGCAATCAGTGCCCACAAAAATTGATAGCAGAGTTAGGTGCTCGTGCTCGATTAGTTCATGCTAAACCAGTGAAAAGAGATGGTTCTTTTGATGTGAAGCTAGGAGATTCGGAGGATGTGAATGATTGGTGCAAAATCAATTTATCATGCAAACAGGCTGGTACGCAGTGGTTAGTAGTGGAACCTGAAAATGAACGGGAAAATGGTTTTACAGCGCTGTCTATTGGTCATAGACATCTTAACAATTTAGTAAATAGTTAAATAAAAATCGAACGGTCGTTACTATCTCAAGGATAGAAAATGATCGTTCGATTTTATTTTATCAAATATGTTTTACAACTTTTTTAGCTCATCTATTTTCTTTTTTTCTGAACCATAAAACTGATAATTATCAGCAGCAATCCGCTGAAAAGCAGGACAAATTTAGAATCGGTATCTTTCTCTACCAAAGCAAAGAGATAAAACATCTTTAAATATTTTTCACCAGCGAACAGACTAGCCACGTAATAGCCCAAAGGCAGAATCAAGCCTGCAACAGGTTGGGTAGTAAAGACAAAACCAATCGCGTATAGCCCGCCCATAAACAGCGCATTAGCCAAGCCGCTAAAGAAAAAGAGATCAAGCTCGATCGTTGCGTTGCTCAATTCAAAAATCAGTAAGCAGCCGCAAGTCATTAATAGTAAAGTAATAAGAATCTGAAGAAAGCGTAAAAACAAGATTCCTACATAGGAAAAACGTTTGGTTTTGATCAGCAATGTCGTTTCTTCCGAACTGTCAGGTAGATAAAGAGGGATAAACAGGATCAATCCGATCAAGGGAAAGAAGCGTTCATAGATCTCCGCACTTTGCAAAAATGGCGCATTTTCGACCCCAAAGAAGGTGGGAAAGAGCAGCGTTAACAGGAATGCCGTAAAAACTGCTGGGTAAAAATGAAATCGCCAGAAAGCGATGGATACTTTAGCGAGAATTCCCATAGTGCATTCGTCCTTTCCGTTTCCGATCAAAGATCACGCAGCTTAATAAGAAACAAATCAAACCGAGAGCAAACCAAAGGACGCGGTTGATAACTAATTCAGAAAAAATCTGTTCAAAGACTTCGCGAGACCCTACTGTATTAAATCGCGGGATCAGATTGACCCCAACGCTGCCAACGATATTACGGCCGTTGCTCATAAGTGATAAGAGCCAAAAGCCTAATTGGAAGATGACGCTCACCAACCCATTAAATACAGTAGTGATCAGGAAGCTAATTCCGATAACCGCTACGATTGTTGGTAAGGACCAGCCGATAATGTATTGATAAAACAGCAGCAAATCTCCAACATGTTGATATTTTTGAGCGACATAGACGGATTGAATGGCCGGCAATAGACTGAACAGAATAACTGGCAATAGCACCAAGAGAACGGTCGCTAAAAAACGAGTGCCGTATAATTTAAAGCTACAAATTCGTTTAGAGTGAATCACCAATTGGCTTTGAGCACGTTTATCCCGCAGAACGACGGTCGCCGCGATAAAGACTGGAACCAAAGCCAGCACCAATCCTAAATAATCACAGGTCATACGAGCAAAGGCGCCAGAGACTCGGTCTTTAGTCAATGTTGTTTGAAAGTTCTTCGTGGCTTCTTCATAGTTTAATTGTCTTCGCGTTTGATTCAAATAGACATTCTTAGAGAAATCCGACCCTTTACCAATCAGCTCTTCTACTTTGCGCATATCCTTTTCGAAGGCAGGATAGGTATAGTCTTTTGCTAGTACAAATTTTTCTGCCAAAGCAAATTGATCGATTTGCGGATTTTCGATGGCCAGATTCGATTGGGCTTGATTTAATTCCGCGACTGACTTTCCAGTCGCTCGCTCTAGAATTTCTTTGATCGTTGCTTTATCGGATTTTGACGGTGTAACGGTTTTTAAGAAACCAAAAGGATAGGTGTTAAAGCCTTTACTGTTGTATTGCTGCAACAATGAAAAGATCGTTTGCTGTTGAATGTCCTTTTTATTGGTCGTTCGAGCAATCCCATAATCGTTTTTACCAGGTTCCGGTTGCTTCAAGGAAATAAAATCCGAACCAAGTTGTGTAAAGAGAAATCCGCCGATAAATAGGACGACTAACCAATATGTCAAACTTTTCAAGGTTAATCCCAGTTCTTTTTTGAGTAACATGCTAATCCCCACCTTTCATTGATAAAAGGTAGAGATAAGCATCCTCTAATGTCGGACGCTCTTCAATCACCAGCGGATGGCTCATGATTGCGGCATCTGGATTACCAATGAAGCGCAGGTGAGAGGTACTGCCATCTTGTTGCAGGCTGATAATTTGAACTTGTTTTTTTGCAGCATTCAACTCTGTTCGCGGAACCTGAACGCTAAAGATTTTTCCTTGGGCGTTCAACAGTAATTGTTCAATTGAATCTGAAAAGATGATTCGTCCCTGTTCCAAAATCGCGACATTTTCTGCAGCAGCTTCAATATCTCCAGCGATATGGGTCGATAGTAAAACGATTTTGTTTTCACTGACCTCCGCTAAGAGGTTTCTAAAGCGTAGCCGTTCTTCTGGGTCTAACCCTGCTGTCGGCTCATCCACCACCAGAATTTTCGGATCGTTCAGTAAAGCCTGCGCAATTCCTAAACGTCGTTTCATACCGCCAGACATGGCTTTGACTTTGACATTTTTATGGATCGTCAGGTTCACCTGCTCCAGCAAAGCGTTGATCCGTGTTTGGCGTGTTCGTTTATCTAACTCGGAAAGCACAGCTAAATAATCCAGTGCCTGATAAGCAGTCATATTGCCGTACATCGAAAATTCCTGCGGAAGAAAGCCGATGATCGAACGGATTCTTTTCTGATCATGAATGTCGATTCCATTCATGCGGATCTCGCCCTCATTTGTCGGAAGCAGGGTAACGAGGGTTTTTAACAGAGTCGTTTTGCCGGCACCATTTCGACCAAGCAGGCCGAACATCCCCGTTGAAATAGACAGGTTTATATCGTAGAGAACTTGTTTTTTGCCATAGTATTGATTCAAATGATTGATTTCGATTTGCATCGGTGATCCCTCCTCATTCTTCTGTTGCCTTACTTAAAGGATACTCATCAAATCTCTATAAATTCTCTACAATTGTCGATTTTTCTATTAATCAAGCAAAAAAACAGCCGAAACGATCGCGCCACTATCAAGACTATTCGCAATTTTTAATTGTCCGCCATGTTTTTGAGCCAGCGCTTCGGCAATGGTCAAGCTCAGTCCAAAATGACTGTTTTTATTTTGTGAGTAATAGGGTTCTGTCGCTGTTAACAGTTCCTTTTTAGAAAAACCAGGGCCATCATCCTTAACATAAATAATGACTAACTGTTCCTGTAGCGCAATGGTAATGTCGATTGTTTGCTTAGCGAAACGATAAGCGTTATTTAGCAAGTTCTCCACTACTTCGTTAATCAGATCAAGATCGTATTTCGCAGTGATTTTTGGATAGTCTTTCGTAATCAGCAGCTCTTTTTCCGGATAATGTTGATCAATCTCTCGAATATGCTCTTCAATTAGACTCAAAGGTTGCATTTTTTTGTACAGCGGACGATCTTCTAGCTTCTGTAATTGCTGCATCGTTTCAGAAAAGGAGCTTAGCCGGATAATACTGTTTTTGATTTTTGTCGCGGATTTATCAAAGGCTTCCGGACTCAGACAATCTTGTTCATAGTAGGCTTCTAGTAGCTCCAGATTATTTTGGATTGTTGCTAATGGTGTACGCAGATCATGGGAAAAGGCGGCGTTGACTTTTTTTTGATCACGATACATTTCTTTGAGTTTTTTCTCGTTTGTCTGCAATGTCAGTCGCAGATGCTCCAGCCCAAGAGAGGTTTTTTCAAACTCATCGTAGGTATTGTAGTAGACCGGCTGTTGATAATTTCCTTGTTCAATCTGCTGGATGCTCTTTTCTAAAATCGTAATCGGCTGCAAGATTCGTTTGCGGTAAAACATTTTCGTTGCAAAAAATATCCCCAAAAAGCTATATACAAAAACCGCAGACTGTCGGACCATTTCCAACAGCTTAATCGTTGGTAATGAAGTGCTAGGCGGCGCCCAAGTCAAATAATTCCAAAAAAAAGTAGGTTCCTCTTCTGGCATAAGTATTAGCCGTTCCCAGCTAACACAGATGGAGACGGTGATAAGTGTTGCACAGACGATTCCAAAGATGCCAATTAAAAGGTAAAGGAGCAGACTTTGGTCAAGGCTGCTCCTTTTAGCAAACAGCCGAGCAATTACATCATCTAGCCAATCCATTTATAGCCGACCCCCCAAACGGTTTGAATATAGTCAGTCGCTGAGTATTCTGAGAGCTTCTTTCGTATCCGCCGAATATGCTCCGTAATGATTGCGGCATCACCAAGTTTATCCCAGTCCCAAAGATACTGATAGATTTCTTCTTTTGAAAAAGCTCTTCCGGGATGCTTAGACAACAGCTCAACGATTGAAAATTCGACTTTAGTTAAATAAATCTCTTGTTTGCGATAGAAAAGTACCTTTTGATCATAGTCAATCATCAACTCGTCAAAATATGTTATCTTTCGTGCGGATTGTTTACGATTTTCTCGTCTAAGATGCGCCTCAATTCGCAATCCCAGCTCCTTTAAGCTGACGGGCTTAACTAAATAATCATCGCCGCCAATCGTCAACCCTTGTATTCGGCTTTCTTCATCTTCTTTCGCAGATAGAAAAACAATTGGACAAGTAATTTGTTCTCGGATGGCTGCACAGAGCTCAAAGCCGTCCATCTCTGGCATATTAACATCTAAAATAATGATGTCTGGTTGATACTGAAGCTGCTTTAGTCCTTCGTAGCCATTTTCAGCGGTGTAGACGAGATAATTCATCAGTTGAAAATAATCCCTGAAGGTTTCCAGCAGATCTCGTTCATCATCAATAATTAGTATTTTTTTCATATCGAGCCTCCTGAATAAAAAAATAGATTTATTTCGAAATTACATTAGGAATTCTGTTCTAATACCTAATCCAAAGTTCTTGCCCGCAATCTAATAAAAATTGAATACCTGAAAAAAGCAAAAATAACAGAATTAGAAGGACTAAAACGAGGGTAATTAAAGAAATCAAGGTTCTATATCCAGCGTGAACCAAAAGGATTCTCCCTTTGGAGTCCTTCAAATATTTCAGCGGCCATGTTTGTTTCATGTTAGGAAATCGTCGTGGATAATAGTAAGACTGCTTATGATTAAGACAAGACACGATCCCTTTTGGATTGGCAGGTGATTTGAAACGTCTAGATTTGAACAGCAGCCGAACGATCATGCTCCTTTTATGAGCTAAAAGGAAGCTTTCCTCATACATTTTCTCTGTCACCTTTGAATAAGGCACTAAGGAGATTTTTTCACCCAAAAGAAGCGTTTTTAATATTTTAAAAAAGGTTAATGAAAAAAGGAACATCAAACCAAGTGCAATTGCAATAACAATCAGTGACAGCAGTAAGCCGATAATGGCATTGAAATTTGTTGAGTTCATACTTCCTCCTCAGTTCAAATGGCTAAAGATATCATGGAACGTTCAATAAATATGATTGGCTTCATTTTTCAAATCATTATTAGGAGATTATTATTTTAGTAGAAGTGTTTTGGAATAAGATAACTTTAATATAACGGAAACATGAAGAATTGGAAAGGTGGTACGGTGTTCTTTAGTGATGTGACTGTTTTTAAAAACAGTTATGAGTGTCGATTATCGATTCTTAAAGAGTGTGAAGTCTGAAATGGGTTCATTAAATTACAGGAGGTTAAGATCGGATGATCGGTAGGAGGAGGTGTATTTTACTTTAGTATCTGTCTCCGTCTTTTTAGTAACTATATGCTGAAGTTGTATGCCTATAGTTAAAAATGTAAAACAATAACTTATCCCTGTGCTTTATCTCATTAATGAGATTTGTAATGTGTTGTTAAAAGGGATAATACTGACATTTTTCTTATTGATAAAATAACGATATTCTATATATTTCAAAGGGTGGACCAGATTAACCAAGGATGGTGTGATAATTACTCTTTCACCCCTTATTCCTTAATTCATTTTGTACTTAATCAGGTATAAGCCTTAAAGTTAGCACCAAAAATAAACCTCTGATTTCTTATTTCTTATAAACAGAAGCTGTATACTTCCTGCCTAAAAAAATCAAGAATGACTCAATTTTTTTAAGAAAATCCCTTCAGACCGCCTTCCATTCATTTCAATGATTAAAAATAAAAATATTGAATCGGATATTTTTCAATAACTCATTAATTTTTTTAAATTTTTGACGTATATTAATTTCGAAGAGTTGTTTAGTGTTGCTATCAACTGAAAATATATATTTTAAAATAGTGAGGAGAGAGTGTCATGTCAGTAAAGGAAATAACTAGTCGTCAAATCTTTGGTATGAAAAGAGAGTCTGTTGAAAAAAGAATTGAAGAGTATTTCGAAGAAACAAAAGATGCTGCAACTGTGCTTCAATTTGTGTTTGCTTTATTATTACGCAATGCGTTGACGGTAACTGACTTCTCAGGGATGCTAACAACGATTGTTCAACAGATTCTTCTGTACTCACAACCTGATGACACTCTGCGTGCGCTCGCTCCATTCTTTAAAAGCTATTTTTCTGGCGGGGATTGGAAACAAGTAATGACCCGCTTATTTGACAATGAGAAAAACTATCATTCTTATGATACGGCAATCAGTCATTATAAAGAGTTTTTATTTGAAAAGACAACACCGATCGAGGAGCTGGAGGATCAGCAATATAAACTTACCTCGATCTTTTTAAAAGAAAATAAAAAGACACAAGCTTGGAGCCTGCGGGATGCCGATCCCTATCTATCGGAGGAGAAGGTTAAGGCAATCTTGGAGCTTTTAAGTCTGTTAACTGTTTTTGAAAAGGATGGGGTTCGTCTTTTTGTAGAGGTAGTTAGTTCAGATGTGATGAACTGTACCCGCCACTCACTGATTAAAAAAAGCAAAGCTCCCAAAAAAGGAGAAGAGTTTGAGGAGCTAGAAGTAGCCGAAGAAAAGAAGCTGCCTTTTAGATCAACATTAGCTGATCTTATTCAGTCTGCGACAAATGAAGAAACGATTGAAGAGTTAGAAGAAAAGCAGATTGCGTTGCCGGCAGGGATTAAATTGGAGAATCTGAACAGCGAGGAATTGCTGGAAATTGTCAAAGAACAATTACCAGAGGAGGCTACTTTGACGGATTTGCGACTTGTGTCAGAGGGGGAATCGGAGCAAGGAGAAATTCTGCCGTCTGATGACTCGAAGAATCTCACATCAAAACAAGCTGATCATTCACTGATGACTGCACTCATGTCGCCGCCTAAGGATGATCAGAAGCCAGTAACAGGATTATTAGATAAAAAGAAACCAGGAATAGAAGCAACCAAGAAGATGTTGAATGACTATCACTGCAGGCAAAAGAAAAGTAGAATGAGGAAAAGAAGAAAATAATCAAATGATCAGATGAAGTTGCCAATATAATCATCTATTGTTTTTGTTGTGGTCTAATTAAATGAAAAGAATCAATCCAGTAGAGTAGCCTGACAAATGCTGTGTCAGGCTATTTTGCATGCCTTTTTCTAATACTCCATTATGCGAATTCGACTATTACATGATTTCTTGAGCAACTTATTTTTCAATTAAGCGCTTAAATGCTAGTCTGTCAGCATCAAAAAGATTTTTATAATAACAAAGGGGGATTAACGATGAGTATAAGAGAGGAAGAACAACAATTAGAGAAATTAGGTGCGTTTGAAATCAGCAACGAAATGTTGAAATTAGCTCAGCACAACAAAAAAAGTAATATTTTTCTCAATGCAGGCAGAGGAAATCCCAATTGGATCAATACAAAAGCACGTTTAGCATTTGCGCGAATCATTGAATTTGGTGCTAAAGAATCCAGTCGTACAATTTCGGAAGGCGATTTGGCAGGATATACTACACTTGAAGGAATTCGCGAGCGTTTGGAAACTTTCTTATCACCTAAAACAAGTGAAATTGATCAATTTTTGATCGATGCAGTGAATTACGCACACGATACGCTAAAAATTGATAAAGATGAATTTGTTAAAGAATTGGTAGATGGTGTGATTGGCAATAATTACCCAGTTCCCAGCAGAATTCTGAAACATAGCGAACGCGTAATCAACACTTATTTAGAATCTACTTTGTATCGTGGTGAAAAACTAGCTGAACAAACTGATTTATTCCCAACAGAGGGTGGAACTGCGGCAATCGTTTATATTTTTAATTCACTAAAGGAGAATAAATTAATCAAGCAAGGAGATAAAATAGCGATCAATACACCGATATTCACGCCTTATTTACAAATTCCTGAATTGAATGATTACGAAATGGTCGAAGTCGATCTACGTTCTGATGAAGAACATAACTGGGAAATTCAAGCTAGTGAACTCGACAAGCTAAAGGACCCAGAAATTAAGGCTTTCTTTGCGGTAAATCCATCAAATCCTGGAGCAATGGCCTTCGATGATACGGCGTTAGAAGAAATCAAAAAAGTTGTAGCCGAAAAACCGGAACTGATTATTATTACCGATGATGTTTATGGGACATTTGTCGATGAGTTCAAGACGATTTATAGTGTGGTTCCATACAATACACTATTAGTATACTCGTATTCGAAGCTTTTTGGAGCAACGGGCTGGCGTTTAGGGGTGGTCGCTGTGAACAAGGAAAATGTTTTTGATCACTTAATCAGCAATTTTTCACAAGAAAAGAAAGCTGAGCTGACGACACGCTATTCAATCAATGTGCTGGAACCAGAAAAGATGAAGTTTATTGACCGAATGGTAGCAGATAGTCGGTCAGTTGGACTTTACCACACATCTGGATTGTCGACTCCACAACAAATTATGGAGGTTCTTTTCTCGTTGACTCATTTACTTTCACAAGAAAAAGATGTATATATTGAGACCTCTAAAGCCATTGTTAATCGTCGTTATGAAGATTTGTTTAAAGGATTGAATATTGAGGGAAATGCCAGCAAAGAAAACAGCAAGTATTATTCTTTGATCAATATTTATCAGTTGGCAGAAAAAATCTATGGTTCAGAATTTAAAAAATATCTGATGGAACAGTTTGAACAAGTCGATTTTCTCTATAATTTATCGCAAAAAAATGGTGTGGTTTTGATGGACGGTGTGGGCTTCGGTTCTCAGCCGGGAGAACTACGCGTCTCTGAGGCCAATCTTCCTGATGAAGACTATGAAATTATCGCGAAACAAATTCTTGAATTAATTGATGAATACCATCAAAGTTTCTTACAGCAGTAAGGAGGAAGACCGATGTGGAAGGAATTTAGCAGTTTTTTAATAGCGAATCCGATCATCAGTATCTTTCTGGCACTTGCTGGGGGCTATTTTATCGGCAAATTTAAAATTAAATCTTTTAGCTTAGGTTCGACTGTTGGTGTCTTGTTGGTGGGGTTGTTGGTCGGGCAATTAGGTATATTTACGATCGCACCGATTCTTAAAAGTGTCTTTTTTGATCTCTTTATTTTTGTTGTTGGTTATGAAGTTGGACCAGCCTTCATCCAAAGCTTGAAAAGTTCTGGATTGAAGCTAGTCGTTCAGTCGGTCTTTTTTTCAGTAGTGGGATTTGGAGTTGCAATAATACTCTTCAAACTATTTAAACTTAACGCCGGAGAAGCAGCTGGCATTATCGCTGGGTCCTTGACTCAATCAGCAACGATCGGTACAGCAACTTCTGCCATCAACGGACTAAATATCTCTGCAGCTGCCAAAGCTACTATGACTTCTAATGTTGCGATTGCCTATGCGGTGACATATGTATTTGGAACGATGGGGGTAACGATCTTTTTAAAGAATATCGCCCCTGTACTTTTACGAGTTAATTTGAAGGATGAAACGAAAAAAATGGTTGAGTCCTTGGACATCGGCTCAGATGATCGCAATGTTTCGCCCTTATTAAGCAATATGTCCACAAGATCTTTTCAAATCTTGCAGACACCAAAAGAAAATTTGACGATTAGTAGGTTCGAAAAAGATTTTCATAACAAGGTCATTGTTCAGCAAGTATTCAGTAAACATAAACCCCAGACTTTTGACAGTCACACAGTTTTGAAGAAAGGTCAGGTATTGACAGTTCTTGGAGACAGTGAAGATTTATGGAAAGTTATGCAAGCGGGGGTTTACTATAAAGAAGTCTTTGATGATGCTTACCGAAAAATACCGTTGCGAACCGTTGAGCTGATGCTGACAAACGTGTTCAACCATCATGCATTATCGACATTGATTGATGAGAATATCGTCGTAATCGATGCCACCCGCGACGGGAAAAAAATCGAGGATCTTTCTACTTTGACGCCTGGGGATCGCTTGACGATTGCGGGACCTGATCGTTCTGTCAAAAAAGTCCTGCCTACTTTAGGCTATGCTGTTGATAATAGTTCTGAAACAGATGTTACCTTTATGTCGATTGGGATTGTTTTAGGTATCTTGATCGGAACTTTAGTATTGACGATTGGCGGCATTCCTTTGACTCTAGGTGCTGGTGGCGGAGCGTTATTTAGCGGTATCTTCTTTGGCTGGTACCAAAATAAAAAGGCTTATCTTGGCAATATTCCTAGTGCTACACGTTGGTTCTTAAAAAGTGTCGGATTGAATCTTTTTATTGCGGCTGTCGGGTTGGAAGCTGGAAGCCAATTCGTTAAAGCATTAGGGTCAATGGGGGTTCAAGTCCTATTGATTGGCGCGGTAATTTCCATTTTACCGCATGTGATTACATTGTTTTTCAGTAAATATGTACTCAAGTTGAATGCAATTGATAACATTGGGTCATTGACAGGAGCTGGAACAATCAATGCGGCCTTAAACGCGGTCAGTGAAGAAACACAGAGCAGCGTCTTCTCAATTAGTTTTACCCCCGCTTATGCGATTGGAAATGTACTGCTTACAATAATGGGACCATTAGTTGTTGCTTTATTAGGATGATAGATGGAAATCAGAATAATGGATAGTCATGACGAAAAGCGGCGTTTGGTTGTTTAACGGTGTTCAACTGCCTTTCACCGTATTGGTGCTACACAAGATTTTTACGAATGACCTTGACGTAAATAAATAGACGATCCCATGAGCGAAGGTCTGCATAAAAAAATAAAAACCGTGAAGTTACCACCTACCTAGGGTCAAGGGTTACTTACACGGTTTTTATGCTGCTCTTTTTTTAAAAAATTAGTGAACACGGGGTTCTGAGTTTAATTGATCACTTGTTTTCGCTTTTTGATTGCTTAATGCATTTTTTGCTCGATCGGTTTGTTTAGCAGCGAATTTTCCAGTTGTTTGAGCAGCGCTGCTGACCTTATCTTGAACGGTTTCGCTATCTTCTTCATATTCTTCTCGAGTTTTAATATCCACAACATTTACGTTGACTTCAATGACCTCCAAATGAGTCATCCTTTCAACCTCTTTAGAAATTAATTCTGTCATTTGATCAAAGACCTTTTCTACATCTTTACCATATTCTACAACGATATCCATATCGACAGCTACTTGCTTCTTCCCAACTTCAGTTGAAATACCAGCGGTCATGTCATCTGTATTTACCAGCTTCTCTTTCATATTTGAGAAAAAGCCGCCGTCTACTGTTAATAGCCCATCAATATTTTCTAAGGCAATTCCGATAATTTTTTGAATCACTTTGTCTTCATAAGTGAGGTCACCCTTCACGTTTTGGTTGTTCACATTTGTGTCTGCACCACTTTTAGTTGTTGTGTTTTCCATTGTCTATTCCTCCTATTTCTTTAGATGGTTATCTAAGAGATGATTGTTCTTCACGTAGATGCCGATCGCTCCTCCGATGATCGTAATAAGAATCAATAGAATTGTTTTGAAGAAGCCGACTGTAAAGAACAATACAGCCAAAATAAAACCTAAGATGCCGCCAATCAGAGGCAATCTATCTCTAGTTAAAAAATCTTTCATCATATTTCCTCCTAACCCACTCGTGATTCTACAACGCCTGTTTTAGACGAATCAGAATCAAAAGAATAAAATTTTACGTTGATCGAGAACTTCTCTTTAGATCCCAATAATTGGTGTATTTGTTTTTCCATTCCTTTGGCCCAATTATCAGTTCTATCAATTAATGCCGATGTTTTTTTCAATTGTCCTCGCACATTGACTTTAAGCTTATTTTTTGTCGCAATCACATTGACTTTTGGTGTATCCATGAAGTTTTCCTGTTTTAAACTTGTTCGAACATACCCTTCAATTGCGCGCTTATCTAAAGCCAAAGCTCCTCGTTGTTCTTTCAAAATGAATGTTGACACACGTTTTGGATAAAGCAAAATAATCAACATAATGACTACTGTTAAGATTGCTAGGACAACCGCAGCCCAGAATAAGTAGCTTTGAATATACTCATTTGTTAATACAAGACGTTGCAGAGAAGTAAGATCTAAAGATTTTGATGCGACAAAATAGTAAATCGCGATGATTGGTAAGAAGATGGAAAGCAGAATCAATAAGATAATGATTAAGATGGCTTTCAGGCCTTTATTCATAACAAAACTTCCTTTCTAATTTGTTTACTCTAAAAGCATAAGATGCTAGTTACTCTTTGTAAAAAAGCCTGCTCGTCTATTTATTAATAAGAATAATAAAGAGTGGAACAGAGATATAGTCTTTGAGGAAGGGTTCGGTTGTTTTTGAGAGAGCTTCAAATTTTTCTTAGAAAAGGAAAAATTATAAAGAGCGCTATGTTTGACTAAATATAATAATTAATTGTATATAGATTTGATTTATTAATGCAAAATGTTTTCGAATATTGTTTTGCTCACCATAAAAATCAAAAAAAGATATAAAAGTGAAAAAAACATTTTTCTTCCAATTTTGTGTAACGTTTTAGTCACTATTTTAAGAGTGAAAAGCATCTATTATGTTCATAATTTAATCTGTCTATTTTCTTGATTTAATGCTATTTACAGTTGTTTTTGTCAATTTTAAAAACAGCTGTTTTTTATATAACTGTAGTCTATTATTATATCATTTTTTTGGTGTTTTTTGTTTATTTTTTTAACGATATTGAATAATTGCTGAGCGTATTTTTTGAAATTGTTGATTTTCCGTATTAGGATGGTCTCAACGAAAATTAATTAAAAATAATAAAAAGGAGAGAATTTTAATGACAAAGCTTTTAACAATGTGTAACGAAATGGATATTCCAATTGTTACAGCCTCTGATGAGAATTATGTTCCCTGTTTGAAAGTAATGATCCGTTCAGTAATGGATACTATTTCTAAGGATAGGAGGGGAATCTTCTTTGTAATTGATGATAATCTTTCCTCTCAAAGCAAAGATGAGCTGGAGGCTTTAATAGATGCATATTCAGATAAGGCAGCAATCGAATTTTTAACCGTCAATAGAGGGCTTTATGAAGAGTTTATGATCAGTGATCATATTAATACAACTGCCTATTTACGCATTTCATTGCCAGAATTATTAGAAAATTCTCCTTATAATAAAGTGCTTTATTTAGACTCAGATACATTTGTTTTAACTGATGTGGCTGAATTATACGACCAAAATTTGGGCGATCATATCATTGGTGCCGTGATTGATCCCGGTCAAGCAAAAGCTCTTGCTCGACTAGAAGTTGATTCACATGACTATTATTTTAATTCAGGTGTGATGCTGGTCGATTTGGATCAATGGAGAAAGAATAATGTAACTGAAAAAACCATTCAATTCCTTGAGGAGAAAGAACAGCTCATTGTGTTCCACGATCAAGACGCGTTGAATGCTATTTTGCATGATAACTGGAAACAATTGCATCCTAAATGGAATATGCAAACCTCATTGATGTTTGATGTCCATCCGGCTCCAACGAAGTATTATGATCATTTGTATCAATCAGGTAGAAATAAACCGGCAATTGTACATTTTACAGGGCATGATAAACCATGGAATACGTTAGAGAATCATCCTTATCAAGAGCAATATATGCAAATCTTTACTGAAGATAAATCTTATGAAGTAGGTGTTAGCAATGAATAATCAGGAAGAGAAAAAGATGCATTTAGTTGCCAGCTGCAACACACAATTTGTTCCCCATCTAGCTGCTTTATGGGTATCTATTTTAGATAATTGCGAGGATCGAGAATATACGTTTGATTTTTATATCGTTGACGATTCAATCGAAGATGATTGTAAAGAAACGCTGCGTGAAACCTTAGAGAATTTCGAAAACTTTGGGTCTTTGACGTTCTTAACGATTGACAAAGCAATTTTCAAAAATGTCGTAACTAGCGATCGCATTCCGGCGACTGCCTACTTCAGAATTGAAATTCCAGAACTATTCCGAGACAAGAATATTGAGAAAGTATTATATATGGATTGCGATATGATCGCTCTTACGGACATTACTAAACTATGGGAAACAGACCTGCAGGATCATATTCTAGCTGCCGTAGAAGACGCAGGATTTCACCAGCGATTAGAAAAGATGGGGATTAAAACAAAATCAAATCGTTACTTCAATTCTGGTTTGATGCTGATTAACGTAAAAAAATGGCTGGAGGAAAATGTTACCGAGAGAGTCTTTCAATTTATTGAAGAAAATCCTGAGAAATTACGTTTCCATGATCAGGATGCATTGAATGCGATCTTGCACGATTGCTGGGTTCCGCTGCATTCAAGATGGAATGCCCAAAGCTATATTTTGAAACGTGAAATCGTAAATCCTCGGAAAAAAGGCGAAGAAGAATACGAGGAGACACGACAACAGCCAGCGATTATTCATTTTACTGGACACATTAAGCCGTGGAACAAAAAGAAGAAGAATGTCACAGCTGGAAAGCTTTATATTAAATATTCACGAATGACAGAATTTGAAAAATAAGAAATTTATCGAGGAGGATACCTATGGAAATGCTAGTAAGTACTGAAGCAAAGGATGTTTTATGCCGTCAGCTGGGGGAGAATCATGCGTTTATATTGGCCTCCAGAACAGAAGAAAATCAAGAATTAAGAGATAAAGGCTGCTGCGCAAAGGGTAGCTATTTCCAAATCGTTCCTATTTATGGAAAAAGCCAGCAATACAATCAATCGGTAGAAAACGAGGAATTTCAAGTCTTTATTTCTACTGAGGATCAAGCTAACTTAGGCACAGAGATTGAATTGGATTACTGCAATGAATTGAACAGCTTCATTTTAGAAAATTCAGATGGAGTATTGGATTACAATATGAAACTGAAGAATTATTTCTTTAGTTAAAAGACTTAAAATATTAGTTGTTTTAGGAGGTGCAAAAATGGCTAAATTAGCAAAAAAAGTAGTTATTCCAACGCTGCTGTTTTTGATTCCTATTATCTTAAAGAAGAAACAAACGAAAACAAATTAAAATACAACAGTGAGAAAAACTTTTGATAAAACAAGAGAGAATATAGAAGTGAGGAGAAATTTATTATGGGTTTATTATGGTCATTAATTATTGGCGCAGTGATTGGTGCAATCGCTGGAGCGATTACAGGTAGAGGAAATAGTATGGGCTGGATTGCTAATATCGTTGCAGGTTTAGTTGGTTCAGCACTAGGTCAAGCGTTACTTGGTTCTTGGGGACCATCGTTGGCGGGCATGGCCTTAGTACCATCAATTATTGGTGCTGTGATTTTAGTACTGATTGTTTCGTTTTTCTTAGGACGACGCAAATAGACGATTTTTAAGCAGGATCAGATTATAGATAAATCAGGTTTCACTTTCAGACGATGAAAGGAGAACCTGATTTTTTTCTGTTTTCCAGAAATCTAAAGTAGTAAATTAAGACAGACTATCCATTTAATGAGGATAAATAAAGACGCATGATCCAGCTTTTGATTTCAGACCAGGTGTTTATCATTAAAAGATATGTAGGCAGAAGTGTAGATTGACAGGATCAAGGGATCATGCTATTCTTTTTACGAATATAATTATATAAATATTCGTATAGTTAGAAAGGAATTCGATCATGCCTAATAAACCAGTATTAAGTCCAGAAGATAAATTAGTAATCAAACAGAAGCTGCTTCAACTGTGTGAGGATTTTTGGATTGCTCAGGGCTATAAAAAGACGAGCATTAAAGCCCTTTGTAGTGAGGCAAAGATTTCTATTGGTACGTTTTATGTGTTGTTTGCTACAAAAGAACAGCTATTTTTAGAAACAGCGCAAACAATCCAGTCACGTTTGACGGAACGATTTAAGGAGACTGTCCTCCAGACACCTAATCGTATGGGGTTATCAAAGGCATTAAAAAAACTAGCACGTGAGTTTGATCATAACCCATTTCTTTATGATGTAAACTCAGTTGATTTTCGTGCGTTTGTTACAAAGTTATCAACGGAGGAAATAGAAACAATCAAATTTGAAAGTATGTCTTTTTTCAAAGAGGTTTGCCAGATTGTTAATTTGCAACCTGTTATTGATGATGCGACTGCTTTTGGTGTACTGAGTACCTTGCTGTCTTCTATCGCTACGAAAAAAACTATCGAACCAGTTTGCGACTTTTTTACTGTTTTTGATTTTATGACGGATAAATTGATTGGAGAATTATTTGTAGAGGCTTCAGGTTAGAAAGGCTTTAGAAAGTTGTTTTGGATTGTTTATGTCAACAATGGCTGTCGTTGCAGTAAAAAGGAGGAGCAGAAAGATGATAAATAAATCAGCAGATTTTTTTGAAGCGTTTGGTGAAAGATTAGGTGTGAGTGTAAAGCTTCCTCGACCAGACAGAAAAACAAAAGAATCGATTGCTCGTACAAATAAAATTTTAGGAAGCTATTTCTTATTATCAGGGGTAGTGTTTAAGAAAAAAAGTTTTGTAGTATTAGGGATTGGGTGTTTTGCTAATGCAGCTATTTTAAGTACTGATAAATCAATAGAAACAACGAGTGATAAGGTTTGATTAACAACGTTAGGACACGTTGATTTATCAGAACTTAGAATAATCTCCATTGTATTTTAGGAAGGTATAGAAAGAAAAAGGTAAAATAGCTCCTGCAATCACAAGCAATTTTTTCTCGAGAGATGGTTATAGCACAGATTGGTGGTACATTTGATCTTGTTTTCAACAAGTGTCGAATGTACCACTAATTTTTTATTACACCCAAACTTGAGAAAGAATCCACAAGCATCAAGCTCGAAAAAACAGGGTCTATCTCCTATAGTAGTAAAGGATAAAGAAACAGGAGGAATCATCATGGATTATCGCGTATTACTTTACTATAACTACACAACAATCGAAGACCCCGAAGCGTTTGCTAAAGAGCATTTGGCTTTTTGTCGTGATTTAGATATTAAGGGCCGGATTTTAGTGGCACCAGAGGGGATCAATGGCACTCTTTCAGGAACGAAGGAAGCTACGGATCGCTATATGGATGTTATGCTGGCAGATGAACGCTTCAAAGATACTTATTTCAAGATGGATGAAAGTGAGGGGCATGCGTTTAAGAAATTATTTGTCCGTCCTCGAAAGGAATTAGTAGCGTTGCATTTGGAAGAAGACATTGATCCGCGGCAATTGACTGGAAATTATTTAGAGCCTCAAGCATTTCGTGAGGCTCTATTAGACGAAGACACGGTGGTCATTGATGCTCGAAATGATTATGAATATGACCTGGGGCACTTTCGCGGGGCGATTCGTCCAGAGATTCATAACTTTCGTGAGCTCCCTGCGTGGATTCGCGAGAATAAGGAACAGTTCATGGACAAAAAAATCGTTACTTATTGTACTGGCGGTATTCGCTGTGAGAAATTCTCTGGCTGGTTAATCCGTGAAGGCTTTGAAGATGTGGCGCAGCTTCACGGTGGGATTGCGGCTTATGGTAAAAACGAAACTACCAGAGGCGAGTTATGGGATGGGAAAATGTACGTCTTTGATGAACGGATCAGTGTGGAAATTAACCAAGTCGACAAACAGGTGATCGGCAAAGAATGGTTTGACGGTACTCCTTGCGAACGATATATCAATTGCAGCAATCCAGAGTGTAATAGGCAAATACTTGTTTCTGAAGAAAATGAAGAAAAATATTTAGGGGCTTGTTCGATTGCCTGCGCCAAACATCCTAATAATCGATATTTGAAAAAACATCACATGACGCTAAAGCAACGGGATGAACATTTAGCACGAATTGATCAATAATGAAATTTTTCATAAAATTCTCACTCCAACTGTCTTGACACCTGAGTGGTTTTGGACTAAACTGAAACTCAATTAAGTGTCTTGACATATCAAGGAGGAAAAAATGAAAAATCATTCTATTAGAAATTTGACGATTTCAGCGTTACTGATCGGACTTGGGATCTTGATTCCGATGGTTATGCCGAAAATTGTGATTGGACCAGCGTCATTTACGTTAGCCAGTCATGTTCCCGTGTTTATTGCGATGTTCTTCTCACCGCTAGTGGCGATCGCGGTTGTTTTAGGAACTACATTCGGCTTTTTTATTTCTACTACGCCGATTATTGCTTTACGAGCCTTTTCACATTTGATTTTTGCACTGCTTGGTGCTTATTATCTACAAAAACATCCTGAGCTTGTGCTAAAAAATGGAAAATTCACACTAGCAAATGGGCGTTTTCAAGTATTTAACCTAGTCATCGGTCTGATCCACGCGATTGCTGAAATGATTGTCGTCTCAGCCTTTTACTTTATGGGAAATATGCCAGACACCTTCTATTCACAAGGATATATCTATACCGTCTTTATTCTGATGGGCGTTGGTGGTTTAGTTCATAGCTTAGTTGATTTCAACATTGCTTACTTCGTGGCAGGTGCGTTGTATAAACAATTCAACTTACCAATTTTTGAGAAAGCTGTGAAACATACAAAAGAATTAAATAAGGTAGCTGCTTAACCGTGATAATAAATCACGGTTTTTCTTTATTAAGGCCTCAAAAAAACGATATAATTTATAATGTTCAATATTTTGTTTATTATCCTCTAAAAAAAGAACTTTTATTTACTTAAATTTAAGTTATATTCTATTCATGAGTATTATGAGTAGAAAATGAGGGTATGAGAATGGTTCGAATCTTAGTTTTAACAAAAAATGTATTAGCAGAAGAAGCTTTAACAAATAAATTGCAGCATTTAAATTATGAAGTGTTTTGTTCCACCAGTATTCTCAATGAGATTCAGATGGAAGGACGCGTTTCGAATTTAGTCAATCATTTTCCGATTATCATCATCGGTGAGACCATTTCAAGCTACGAGATGGAATTGATGTTACCGAAACTACGGGAAAATGGTCAAAACATACTGAGAGAAGTTGATCATTCCCTCAGCGAGAAGGAACGTTCATTGTTAGAAGTACAAGGAATAAATGGGATCGTACAAAATAGTGATTCGGTAGAGCTGTTGAGAGAACAATTAGCCGAAGTTGCTACACAATATCAGAATAAATCCTTTGAACCTGTGGTAACGGAAAAGCGTCAGGAAGTAGTCGAAGAAGATCTGGATCTTTCAGCGATGACGCTAGTTAATTTATCGTCATTAGAGCTGCAGCTTTTAGAAAAATTACGGAGTAACCCAGGAGAGATCATCTCGCGCGATGAGTTGTGTAAGAGCTTGTGGGGACATATTTCCCAATCGCGTTTAGCCCAGCTCTCTTCTTTAGTAAAGAATATCAAGCTGAAGCTGGAAATTATGGAGGTTGATCACGAGATTATTCAAACGATTTGGGGCAAAGGCTATCGTTTTCGTAAAAGTGCTGCAATTTCATACAAGTAAAGCAATGCTGAGAAAAGAAGATATCTTCTTTTCTCAGCATTTTTTATAGAAAAATTTGAAATGATGCTTTCTTTTCGCAAGCTGTGCTAGAATAATATCGTAAATATTAAAAAATATCCGTTCTGATATTTATAATCCGCCTTTTTATAAATGTGAAAAAATAATAGAATATTTACAATAAGCATACAGAGTTAAACGGAAGGCATATATTAGTGAAGACAATCTAATTTATTAGATCACCCTTCATATAAGGAGTGTATCCAAGTGAAAAAAAGCGTTGTACTGAGTTTGATGATCCTATCAGCGGTCCTGAGTTTGACTGCGTGTGGAAATTCTAAGAAAGAGTCTTCAATAACTAGTGACTCAACAAAACCAAGTGAGTCCGTAAAGCAAACAGAGCAGACGTCTGAATCCCAGAAAAAGGAGTCGACAATGAAAGAAACTGTTGATAAAACAATGAATGCCATGACCTTGGAAGAAAAAGTCGGGCAATTATTTATGGCTCGTGTACCAGAGCAAAATCAGGTAGCCGATATCCAAAATTATCATTTAGGCGGTTATTTGCTTTTTGACCGTGACATGGAAGGAAAAGGGCAAGCAGAAGTGAAGCAGGCGATCACAAGTTATCAAGAGGCCAGCAAAACGCCAATGTTTATTGGGTCCGATGAAGAAGGCGGTACGGTGAGTCGTTTGAGCAGAAATCAAATCGTTTCGCCGCCTTTTCAAAGTCCTCAAGCGCTGTATCAAAAAAATGGCTGGGATGGAATCAAACAAGATATTGATCGTAAAGCACAGGTCTTTGGTGAATTAGGAATTCAACTAGGGATGTTTCCTGATGCGGATGTCTCAACAGATCCGCAATCCTTTATCTATGATCGGACGATTGGGATGGATGCAGCTGGTACCAGTCACTATGTCAAATTAAGCGTAGAAGAAATGAAAAAGCAAAAGCTGGGTTCAACTATCAAACATTTTCCCGGTTATGGGAATAATCGCGATTCCCATGTAGAAATTGTAACCGATAATCGTTCGCTGGATGAACTGCGAAGAAATGATTTTCTCCCCTTTGAAGCAGGAATCAAGGCAGGTGTTGATAGTATTATGGTCTCCCACAATATCGTTTCTGCAATTGACGGTCAGCGGCCAGCTTCAATTTCAAAACCAGTGCATGACTTGATTCGCAATGAATTAGGCTTCAAGGGTGTGATTATGACAGACGATATGGATATGGCTGGACTTGCTGATTTTATCTCTCAAGAAGAAGCCGGATTGCAGGCTTTGCAGGCGGGAAATGATATGATTTTATCCTCAAGCTACAGCAGCCAGATTCCTTATATCCTAGAGGCGATCAAAAATGGTCAATATAGTGAAGAGCAGCTCAATCAATCGGTGGAACGGCTGTTGACATGGAAAGTTGAATTAGGTTTAATCAAGTAAAATAGAAAAGGAGGAATTCTTATGTGTGCTTCGATGCGTTTGAAAATTAACCGATTCGCCAAATAATTAACGTTTGACGAACTTTTTGTTTGTTCAAACGACAAACAAAGGAGCAATGATGGAAAAACAACAATGGAGAAAGAAGTATTTAACAATTTTATCTGGACAGACAGTTTCCTTGATCGGAAGCTCGGCCGTTCAGTTTTCATTGATTTGGTGGCTGACCAACGAATCAAAATCAGCGATCATGTTGTCTTTAGCAGGACTTTTCGCCTATTTACCTCAAATGTTCTTAGGTCCTTTTGTCGGTGTCTGGCTGGATCGGCTAAAACGAAAATATGTGGTGATTTTTGCTGATTTATTTATGGGGCTTGTTGCATTCGTGCTGTCTATGTGGTTCTTATTGGGACGACCGGGCTTTGCTGTAGTGATCGTGGCGTTGTTCTTGCGGGCATTGGCAAATGTCTTTCACACACCCTCGATCCAAGCGATTGTACCATTGCTGGTTCCAGAAGAGGAACTGGTCAAAGCCAACAGCTGGAACCAATTTTTACAATCTGGGGCGTTTATGCTGGGGCCGGTTTTAGGAGCTGCAATGTTCGCGGTGATGCCCTTGTGGCTGATTCTACTAACGGACTTGATCGGTGCATTGGCTGCCTCCTTCACCTTGTGGATTGTGGCGGTACCAAATATTGTTCGCAATGATGAACATCCGCAACATTATTTTCAGGAGCTGAAGGATGGACTCAATGTATTTAGAGAAGATCCGCCGATGTTGGTGGTCATGATCTTTTCCTTTTGTATTATGATTTTCTATTTGCCGTTGGGCACACTATTTCCTTTAATGACAAATGTTCATTTTGGATTATCCGCCTGGTTTGCTAGTATGGTGGAGTTTTCTTACGCGGCTGGAATGATGATCAGTGCATTTCTGATTGGAATGAAAAAGGAATGGCGGGAAAAATTATTAGCAGCACAGTTGTCATGTGTCGGCTTAGCCCTTACGTTTATCGGCAGCGGCTTAGCGCCTGCAAACCAAAACGGTTACTGGCTGTTTGTCTTTTTCTGTATTCTGATGGGCGGCGTGGGAAATCTGTACAATATTCCCTTTATGGCTTACCTGCAAGAAACAGTGGCACCAGAAAAACTGGGTCGGGTTTTTTCTTTGTTTGGCAGCGTGATGTCCGCCGCCATGCCTGTTGGTTTATTACTGGCAGGGCCTTTTTCAGAAAAGCTGGGAATCGCACGCTGGTTTTTGATTTCAGGAATTTTGACGCTATTCTTTAGCCTTTTATGTTTAGTGTTTTATCGCCGAGCGAAAGTGAAAAGCATGAGTAAATCAACGTAAGAGAATTTTTTATGTGATCTCTCTTATTGAGAAATTAGTGTTTATGAAAGCTATACAAGAAGCATCCTAGCTAAATCTGCTAGGATGCTTCTTCGTTATCATTTTATTTTTTTTCGACTAAAAAGCAGTAAGGCAGTCGCGAGGAACAGAGTACAAATACCCGCAATAAGATAATTCGATACGATAGTTTCACCAGTCTTTGGTAATTTTGTGCTTGTATTTTTGGTAGTTACAGTTTGGTGACTAAGATTGGTCGATGATCCAGCAGGAGACACGTTATTATTTGAATCAGAAATTTTTCCTGTTATGGATTGGTTGCTGGAATCAGTGCTCGTTGTTGGGGCTGAGGGCTTGCCAGACGTACTCGAATCGCTTGTTTCTGTAGTCGGTTTTGTTTCCGGCTGATAAACGTAGGTGACGATCTGCGTTTTATCACTAAAACTTCCTTTTGAATTTTTCGGCAATTGTTTTTCATCTAAAACATATCCCTTAATCGCTGGTTGATACTCTTTGCCGGAAACATCGAAGTCCGTGCCTAATTCACCCTTCACAACTTTTTCTTCATGGATTATTTTACCAGCTGGATCAACATATTTAACAATGACTGGTTGGGCTTTTTTTTCAGTGTCAATCACGGTAACGGTAGCTTTTACTGTAGCATGATCGCCCGTCCATATCCTATTTGGCACACGATTGTAAGTATAAGTGATCTCATATTTACCAACTTTGGTATTATCGACATCACCAACAACAGAAACATCTTCAAAGGTGATTGGATTTCCTTGAGGATCAGTTCCGCCGTCAAAATTATCTTCTGCCTTCCAACTTTCACCAACATAAATCGTAGAGTCATGCGCCTTTAATTCCGCGACGTTTCGTTGATAGATATAAGTAACGGTTTGCAGGTCGGCAGTTAAGCTGCCTTTTGCATTTTCCGGGATGCTCGTTTGATCGAGGCTATAGCCGGGAATAATCAACTGATAATCTGCTGTAGTTGTATCGTATTGGTCACCAACGTTTCCTTCGATTGTTTGAGGAGCATGGATATTGTCGCCATCCGCGTCAACGTATTTGATCGTTACCCCGGGTGATGCGATAATGTGTTGAACATTGAATTGATGCAAATAGGTTCCTGATGAAATGGCATAGAAAGTAAAGCGCTCAGGTTGATTGTATGTTCCAGAAGGATTATTCAAACGAGCGTTGTATTCAAAGGTTTGCAGCTGATCGAATTCTTCCTGCGACACCCCGGAAACAGTAATGCCCTCATCTGTTATTGTCAATCGACTGCTGTCTAGCTGTACACCATTGAAATCAAGATAGGTCTGACTAGAACTATTTGACGTAGTGAATGGGGGAACATAGCCGTCATAGTTAGTCATTCGATTTGGCATAATTGAAAATGGAATATCGATTGTTTGTTTATCTGCATCATAATTTAAGTCTTTAGCATTGATGTCTGTTGCAGGATCATTCCGTCCGGTATTTTGGCCAAAAGCAGCAAGTTGCGTCAAAGCAGGCATTTGATTTATCGGTCTAAAATCAGTAATACCACAAAATTGGACACGCAATTCATTCAATTTTTTTAAAACAGTGAGTGGTTCAATTGTTGTGATATTCATATTACTTTGGAAGACCAAAGATTCTAAATTGGTCATTTTAGTAATTTTGTCGTATACACCGTTAGTTACACTGCTTCCAGAAAGGTCTAAGCGAGTGATCGTCGTACCGAAATCAGGTACATTTTGGTCAGTGACATTCGTGCCCATCAAATAAACTTGTTTCAAATTTGGCAAGCCAGCTAATACAGAAAAATCACTGATTTGATTGTTTGAATTCATATAAAAATAATCAAGATTCGTAGCCAGTTCTAAACCTTTTAAACTAGCAATGGCACTGTCTGCGTTTTGGATATATAAACTAGTTAACTTGGACATATCCTCTTGAGTCAACGCTTCCTTTGTTTTTCCGATCGCCTTTGCGACGATTTCTTGTAAGACAGGATCAGGTATCCATGCATTGATGTCCGCAGCACGCGTTTCAGGTATACTCGGCGTTGAACTTGTTTCAGTTTGTAAAGGAACCATGGAGCTTTCAGTTGAATTCGACGTGCTGTTTGAACTAGCTGTTTCAGATTGTGAAGAAGATAAACTTACGTTATTTGTTGAACTAATAGACATGGGTGGTTCAGAGAAATTCGAAATAGCAGATTCACTGCTGTATGTCGTTGTTTCAGCTGTGACTTGGAGAGGGAGACTCAATACAGATCCTAGTATTATAGAACTCTTGATAAGTAAATATAATTTATTTTTCATAATTCAAATCCTTTTATAATTTGTTGTGTGTAAATAATAAATCTTTTTTTAAGGATATAATGATCAATTTTTAATTAATAACTTTTGTTTTTTGAGCAATTTATTTTATTTAAATCAATTGTCGCAAAATCGACTTATTTTTAACGAAAGATTCTATGATCGATTTTAAATTAAGTAGTATTTTGTGAAGATTAATATACATAAACTTGTTCGGTGAGATTTTTAAACAAACATAGTCTATTGAGCAGAAATGGCGGGTTAAGGCTTCTCATAAAATGGCTAAGAAGCAATTCTTCACGTTGTTTAATGTTAAATATCAGATGATGAGATAGGAGATTGATTGTGTGGGTGAGAGACACCAGTCTTGTTAGTTCTTTTCGCCGATGGTTGACATCTTTTTATACTAGTGGAAGATTGTCTTGATTTACTTAATTATTAGAGATAGGAATCAAGTAAAATGCTATTCCAAAATCGAATTATAAATTTTTTGGGGGGTTCGTGTTTCAAGAAATGTTTAGGGTTATTACCTATTTCTTTGTATTTTTTACACAAATCAATAGACTTAAATCCTTCTATCTCATCTTATTAGATTTTCTGGAACAAATAATAGATTGTATCTGAACTTAGTTCGCACAATCTTCTCTAGGTGGCACTTGTGGATTTGAGTCAATACCTCAGACATGATTTATGAGAGTTTTTTCGAGATTCCAGTGGGTGAACATCTTATCGTTTCGACCAGTCATCAAACCAAGATAAATATAGTTGTAGAGAGTTGTCCTTCTTGGAATCTTTTCAGGTGGAAAGAGATTCAGTTTTTGCTCGTCCTACCACGGCATCAAAGGATGGTTTTTCTCTTTTCATCTGTTGGTCGGCGTAGGCCATAAAATCAGGTGCAGCGCCCCATTTAGGTTGCTTAGTGCTATCCTAACGCGCTTTTTCATAGGCAGCTTGACCAGCCTAGGTGGAATAGATGAACGTTTCATATTCGTAACGCATGCCATTTTTTTCTGTAGCCAAATTAGACGAACAGTACCATTCTTCACTTCGATATGGATGGTCTGTGGTGCACGACCTAGCTGTTTGACGATTTTTCGGTTTGATAACGGACGTTCTTGAGCTTTCAAGGCTTCGATTTGGCAGCGTTCCTCATAAGTTAGCTGTTTTCCTTTGTGTGTGAAATTATGGTATTCTCAATTTGCGTCATTGCGAATTCATCCTTTATTGATTGTGTAGGAGCTTCAATAATACATGAAATTTGCAAGGGCTCTTTTTTATTTTTCTAAGTGACTAAGTTTATTATAAAATCTACCTGTTTTGAAATGAAAAAAGTTAAAAAACATCAAAAAAAGAATAAATTTTATGAAAAATAAGTTAAAATAGAAAAAGAAATAGGTGATTTGATGATACTATTAACTACAATGGCTAGAGATTAATCTTCATATTGGTATATAGACAATGATATCTATTAACTGTTTCAGTGTAGGAGGCAATAGTGAGAAAGAGAAATTCGAAAGTTTTTAATAATTTATTGATTGTATTGGGAACAATACTAATTTGTTTAGCGTTTGTAGCGCTATTTTACCAATATTATGATCTTCAAGGAGAAAATGACAAGAGGGTGACTTCCACACATTCAAGTATCAAAAATGGAGAACTAACTAAATCAAAAGTAAATAAAAAAATTGATAGCTTAACTACTTTGAAATATACTTTTGAAAAAATAACTGTTGGGGAAGAAGATTCTGGATCTGGTGGGAGCAAAAAAAATGAAGTTAAAAATTTGCTTGGAAAACCAGACTCAAAAATAGAAGATTACAATGCAGGGGAAAAAGCGACTTCTTACTCCTGGAATTATTTTCCTTGGGATGATCCAGTAGTTTCAGTGATGATAACCTTTAGAAATGGAAAAGTAGTAGCTAAGTCATTAGATATTGCTAAAAAACATGAAGAAAGTATTCCTGGATTTTTAAACGAGTTTAATCAAATGATGAATGGACAAACTTATTCTAAAGAAGAGATAATAAAAAAATTGGGATATCCAACTTCAGAAATGGTATTAAGACATAGTAAACATCAATATGAATATTTTGTTTGGAGTGATTCTAATAAAATATTTTCTATAGAGTTAAAAGATGGAGAACTCAAAGAGCGTAAACAGAATGAGTACTAAAATATTATGAATCTATGTTAATAAAGTGGAGGCATTTATCGAGCGTTTCTCTGAAACTACGAAAAGAAATTCTGTCTAGTTGTAGCCGATTCAGTCAGTGTAAAGGTAGTGGAAAGATAGTATAGATTTTTGGAAGGAATAGGAGAATCCCGATTTAAAATGATAAGCGAAAAATTCAAGAGATAAATATGCGAGACTTAAAGTACGAAGTAAATATAACCTCGTACTTTAAGTCTCGCTACTTGATAGATAAGTGAAATCTAAATATAAACCTAACTCCGTGAAAACTGTGCTTCATACAACTTCTTATAAAAACCATCTTTTTCCAACAGCTCTTGATGACTGCCAATTTCAACGATTTGTCCGTGATCCAGCACGAGGATCTGATCAGCATTTTGGATTGTTGACAGACGATGGGCGATCACAAAGCTGGTATGATTCTTCATCATTGCCAAAAAGGCGCTTTGGATTTTTTGTTCAGTCAAGGTATCCACTGAACTGGTCGCTTCATCAAGAATTAGCATGGAAGGTTGACTGATCATCGTTCGAGCGATCGTCAGCAATTGCCGCTGCCCATCGGAAAGCTTAACACCAGCATCGCCTACAATCGTATCTAATTTATCCGGCAAGCGCATCACGAAATCATACATATAGGCATCCTTCAATGCTGCATAGATTTCTTCATCTGTTGCTGACTTACGGCCGTAACGCAAATTGGCTCGTAAGCTGCTATCCATCAACCAGGTTTCTTGCAATACCATGCCGAATTGCTGGCGAAGACTGTCTCGGGTTAAATGACGGATATCCGTACCATCAATCGTGATCGTTCCTTTGTCTACTTCATAAAATCGCATTAGAAGATTAACCAGTGTTGATTTTCCAGCGCCGGTTTTTCCGACGATCGCGATGGTTTCTCCCGGTTCGACAGTTAAATTGAAGTCTTCAATCAATGGCTGATCCTTTTGATAAGCGAAATCAACATGCTCGAAAACGACCTTTCCCTTTGCGGCAGTTAAGGTGAAGGCATCAGGATCATCGGCTTGTTCAACAGGTTCCTTCAATAATTCAAACGAGCGATCAAGACCGGCGATCGCAGTTTGAATCTGAATCGTGATTCCAGATAATTCAATAAAAGGCTTTGTAAACTGGCTGGAATAGATCGTGAAGCTGGAGATAATCCCGATTGTCACCCCGCTATCAGTTTTTAATGCTAATAAACCACCCACCAGGCCAACCATCAAATAGGCTAGATGATCGACAAAACGCGAGGAAGGATTGGTCAAGGAAGAAGCAAACTGAGCTTTTTGTCCCCGTACATAAAGCTCTTGATTCAACGCTTCAAAGTTTGTTTGATTTTGGTTTTCTCGTTGGAACGCTTTGACGATTTTTTGATTGCCGACCATTTCTGTAATGAAGCCAGAGATTGAACCGACTAGTTGCTGCTGACTTGTAAAGTATTGCTGCGAGGTGCGAGCGACGATATAGGTAATCAAAAAGATGATCGGCGTTACCACCAGTACAACGAACGTCAGCATTGGACTAAGATAAAGCATAAAAACTAAGGCGACTAGAACAACGGTCATGCCAGAGAATACCTGATTGAAGACCGCGGAGATAGCAGTAGAGATATTATCCATATCATTGGTAAAGCGGCTGACAATATCGCCTTTTGAGCTTTGATCGTAATAACTCAGCGGCAGTTTATTCATATGAGTAAAGGTTTCTTCCCGCAGTTTAGCCACTGAATCAAAGGCAACCGTGTTTCCTAATCGCTGAATAAAATATTGACTGATAACCGTTACTAAAAAGATGCCGACAAATAATTGAAGAATCTGAAAGAGTCGGGTAAAGTCAACGGAGCCTTGATTGACCATTTGATCGACAGCGACACCAATATAATAGGTCATCAACACAGAGGTGATCCCACTAGCGATTCCTAAAATAATTGCTGCAAACAATTCCTTTGAATAAGCCGCTAAATAAGGAATGAACAATTTCAATGAACGGAAAAAATTCTTTTTCTTGATCATTGAACAGCACCTCCTTCTGCTTGAGAATTGACCAGTTCCTGATACAGCTCAGATTCTTGCAATAGCTCTTCATGACTGCCTTGAGCCGCGATTTTTCCGTTATCCATCAAAAGAATTGTTTCCGCGTCTTGGATTGAGCGCAAACGCTGAGAAATAATGACTACACCACAATCAAGCTCGCGTTTCAGTGCTTGGCGCAAATCTAGGTCAGTCTGATAATCCAACGCAGATAAGGAATCATCTAAGATCAACAATTTTGGTTTGCGAATCAACGCGCGGGCAATTGTTAAGCGTTGACGCTGACCGCCAGAAAAATTCTTTCCATTTTCCAAGATCATGGTATCCAAGCCCTTTGGCAGGGTTTCAACAAATTCACTAGCCTGAGCGATGGCTAAGGCTTCCCAGCAATCTTCATCTGTGGCATCCTGTTTTCCCCATTGCAGATTTTCCCGAATCGTTCCACTAAAGAGGACAGCAGTTTGGGGTACAATCGCGATTTCAGAACGTAAATGATCCAACGACCAGTCTTTGACATTGCTCCCGGCAAAGCTGACTGCTCCCTTTGAAGCATCGTAAAACCGTGGGATCAAACTGATCAGGGTTGATTTTCCACTACCGGTAGCGCCAGTAATACCGAGAATTTTATTTTCCTGCAAAGTGAAGGAGACGTCCTGTAAAGCCAGACCAGATTTTTCTGTATAGCGAAAATCGACATGCTCAAAATCAATTAATGGTGCTTGTTCGTTAGCATTTTGAACCGCGCCATCATCTTCTAAGGTCGTGTCAGTCGCAAAAACTTCATTAATCCGATTCGCAGAGGCCGCTGCACGAGTGAACAGTACAACTAGGTTAGAAACGACGATCAACGCTAAAAGCATTTGGTTCATGTAATTGATCAGGGCAAGTACCTGACCTTGTTCTAAATGTCCAACATTGACTTTAAAGCCGCCAAAATAAAGCAGCGCCACGACACCCGCATTCATAATCAGTGTCGTACTAGGAGAAAGCAGGGCAGAGATGTTAGCGACCCGCTGATTTAAGCGGGAGATTTCTTCTGTTTCTTCATTAAAGTGAGCCGTTTCGGTATTTGTTCGGGCAAAAGCGCGAATCACTCGGACGCCGCTCAAATTTTGGGTCACCAATTGATTTAACTGATCGAGTTTTTGTTGAATTTTTCTATATAAGGGTACAGAATAATGGATAATCAAAAAGAGAATGAAACAGAAAAGCGGCAGCAGAATCAAGAAAATCAATCCCATTTGCCAATCGATATAAAAAGCCATAATGACCGAACCAATACTTAGAAACGGTGCTCGAACGACTAAGCGGATCAGCATCGCTAGAGCCCCTTGCATCTGATTGATGTCACTGGTCATGCGTGTGATTAAGGTATCTGTCCCAAAGCGATTCAATTCCTTATGGGAGAAGCTGTTGATTTTCTCCATCAAGCGATTTCGCAGAACCGTACCGAAGCCCTGAGAGGCAATCGAAGCATAATACTGACAGATCAACGCACAGAGCAATCCGACGATTGACAAGCCCAGCATAGCGACAGTCATCTCAATCACTTTGCCTTGATCGTGGCGAGCGATGCCTTCATCTACTAATCGAGCCATGAATAAGGGCAGAATCAGTTCGAAGACAGCCTCTAAAAATTTGAAAAAAGGGCCAAGAATAATCTGCTTTCGATAATCTTTGGCATAACGTAAAAGCTGAAGCATATAAGTTCCTCCAATAGATAAAGTAAATAATCTGCAAAATAGGATCGCTTCTATTGTAACTTACTTGTCAATCAAGTCCGAAGAATATACTTGGAAATACCAGAAAACTTGTCTGCCAAGTAGAAAACGAGTCAAAGAAAAAGAGTGATAGAATTTCCTTCACTCTTTTTTGTCTTCTCTATTTTTGGATAGCTCACTGATTGTTTCTTGAATGAAATTCCTGCTTTGATTAGTAATAAACGGATCAATCACGACGACTGGATAATCTTTTGGTAGTCCTTCGGAAGAACCTGTTGTGATTAGGCAATCATAATTTTTTAATTCCTCTTTTAGGTTAGGCAAGCCGCCTGATAATTTTTCGAAATGTGTGATCGTGAAGTTGCCATAGACCTTTTCGGAAATCTGCTTTGCTAAAAAGGTCTCTTCTGTTGGAGATAAATCGGACAGTAACAGAACTTTTAGTGGCTGATCTTGACTGGCGAGCCATTCCATACTATACACTTCGGTTGTAATCAACAAATACATATAATTTTGAATAAAATCCTCTTCTTGATACATGTTGTGTCTTGAGACAAACCGTTCTACTAATTCCCGAATCTTTTGAACCCCTCGACGATAGACCTTTGATGCTTCTTGTACGAATACAGAACGATTGCGCCATAATACGCCAATGTACTTTCCATTTGGATCGCATAAGTAAAAATCATTGCATAAAACCGTCGCTATGTCTAATCGATTCAAGTTGCTGAGACGATTTCCCAGCATTTCATCAAATTCTTTCGCTAAAGCATAGTGCTGTGTAAATAACCGGCGATATCTTGGATTTTCTATCAGAGCGACATCTCGATGCAGTAGGCTGAAGACAATAGCGTCAGAAAAGGTTAACCAAAGTGCGTCTCGAACCATCTCGATTGTTAGTTCCAAGCCGACACCTTCTCTAAGTGCCTGCTTTAATTTTTTGTAGGCGAGTCCTGTTGGAAGAAGAATGGCATTTGTCCTTAATTCTTCCTTAGGGAACCTATGACCTCTTTTTAGTCGCCAAAAACTAATGTACATATTGTAAATCAGGCGTTTCTCGTACACATATTTCTCATGAATACAATTCATATCAATAAATTCTTGAACGTATTTTTCGATGATGTAGTAATGATCGGGCGGCAATTTAGGAAGAGTGCTTTCAAAGGCGCTTTGTCGTTCTGTGTAAAAACGATAATAGAAATTTCGAATCTCACCTTCGTTTCCTTCTATTCGCAGGGGACGATAGTGAAGCTGCATCCCTGCTTTGGTCAAGGTAGTTTCGATTTTTTTTAGGTAGCGTTGGGTATTAGAGGAGCTTAAATATAGTTTTTTTGATAGTGCAGTAATATTTTCGCATTCTTCATACAGAAGCTCTTCGATAATTTGAAATTCAGGACAAGCATTTAAAAAATCCGCATAGATGACACCAAGGCTGATCGATTTATCCATGATAATTCGAAACAAGCCCTTCACTTTGACTATTTGGACGACATTTGGTTTTTCAGAATTGATCAAATCGATATCGTTCAATAGGATCGGCAGGGAACAATTTAACAGGCTTAATAATTGATCACTGGATAGACCATCTCGCCGGTAGTATAAATGCTCCAATAACAACAAACGACGTTTATTGCTGGTTCCTAAAGTTGTGCGAAAATCCATCGTCGTTCCCTCCTTTTTTTGAGCAAGTTCTTAAACAATTAGAAACTACAAGCTAAGTACAATCCTTTTTTTGCGAAAATAATAAATTTACAATTTTTGACAGTTGAAAGTGATGATGATCGAAATAAAGATACGAATACGGTAACAATACCACTGTGATTAAAACGTTTTCTATATAAAAATGATATAGGGAGAAAGCGTTAAAAACAAGCGTTAATTGTAAATACTCTTAAAAATAAGTGTTTTTAGCATATTGAACACAGCTTTATACAAGTAGCTGCTCTAAGTTTAGACCTTAGCAGCGTCATTTGGTTTAAGACTGAATGGATAATGAACAAAATCTGCAAGCGATCTTTTGCCTATTATCAATGTGATTCATTTACTAGAATAGTTAAAAGTTGGAAAGGCAAGACGCTTTCTAAAGTTAAGCACAAGGCACATAGTGGAAGCTTTACCCATGAAACTAGCATTTTCTGACTATCCGTGGAATAATGAAAGCCAAGCATTCGTTTAATGGAGGAAGAAAATGGAAAAAATATTTACGATCATTGTGCTCTTATTTTTTTGCTATTCATTTATTGGTTGGTTATGGGAGACGATTTATTGCTCGATCAAGGCGAAACATTTCGTGTATCGCGGCTTTCTATTAGGACCAATCACACCAATCTACGGCTTTGGAGTCGTTGGCGTGCTTTATTTTATTGAACCCTATCAGCAGAATATCGTGCTCCTGTTTTTCTTAGCGCTGATTCTCGTGACCGCCTTGGAATATCTGACCAGCTTTTTATTAGAGAAAATTTTTCATCTGACATTATGGGATTATAAGGATGTTCCATTGAATATCAATGGACGGGTGGCCGTACCAGTCTCCATCTTTTGGGGCATTGCCTGTGTGTTTATTGTTCGCGTCTTAAATCCTTATTTAATGACTGTTGTTAGCAGCTGGCAGCAGCGCTTTGGAATTTTTCTACCAATGCTTCTATTAATGCTAACAAGTTTTGATCTAGGTTTTACCCTAGCGAACCTTGCATCATTGCGTCAGGCGATAAACAAGATGAGTGCTACGATCCAAGACAAGAAAGAACAGCTGCAAGCAGATCTTGGAGAATTAAAGGTAGCAGCAGAAGAACGTCGCCAGGGTTGGATGGCTGAAATCAAAGAACAGCCTGAGTGGCGTAAACAACTGCCAAGGCTGAATTTCCAAGAACGCCGCTTCTTGAATAGCTTCCCAAATATGAAATCGAAGGAAATAAAAAGTCCTTTAGCGGAGATTCGCCAGTTATCTAAAGAGCTGCGGAAAAAATAATATTACAAAAATATGACAAAAATTAGTCCTTTCAAAGCTTGAAGGGACTATCTTTTTTATGGTGTCTAGGGAAAATAAAACAAATGTTACTAAAACATGTTTCGTTTTGTAATGAAATGTAATGTTGGTGAAACAAAAAGTCCGTCATTTTCTCGTATAATAACTGAGGGTAAATAGAAAGGTGGACTTTTAAGTGAGAAAGCAAACGTTTGGGTTCGTTGCCACGCTATTGTTGGGTGCTAACGTACTTTTACCAGTCTTTGCACAGGCAGAGTCACTGAATGAGTTAGATAAAAAAGAATCCGCAATCGCTCGACAAAGTGATAAAATCAGCGGAGAATTACAGATCGCACTGAATGATGTCAACGAAAAATATCAAGAAGTTAACGATATTCGGACAAAAATCAGTGAGAATGAAGCAGTTTTGGAAAAGACCAAAACAGATATCGTGGAAACAGAAAAGAAGATTGAACAGCGTAAAGAAGCAATTGCAGAGCGGATGAAAACTGCTCAAGTCAATGGTATGACGGATCGTTCGATTAATGCATTATTGGAATCAAAGGATCTTGGCGAGTTTTTGAATCGTGCCTTTGCGATGACCGTTATCCAAAATGCAGAGAAAACAAAAGTTGCTAGTCTAGGCGAGGCCAAAGACAAATTAACCGAATTAAAAGCAACACAAGAAAAAACACAAGCCCAATTAAAACAAAATAGTCAAAGTCTGGAAGCTGAAACGACGAAGTTAGATGAAAAAATGGCCAACTTAAAGCAAGAGTTAGCCGATAATAAAACTAGCTTAGAAAAAATCAGCCAAGACAAAGAAGTAGAAAAGGCCCGCCAAGCTGCTGAAAAAGCACAAGCGGAAAAAGCGGAGAAAGAAGCCAAAGCAGCCGAGGCTGCAAAAGCGGCGGAAGCCGAAAAAGCTTCAAAAGCTGCGGCAGCACAGGCACAAGAAAAGGCGAAGGCTGAAGCGTCATCGCAAGCATCTTCACAATCGTCAAAACCAGCTTCATCAGCGTCAAGTTCACAACAAACAACACAAACAAGCGAACAACCAAAACAAGAACCAGCGCAACCAGCACCAAGCACACCGACGACATCTGGTCGTACGATGCAAATGGAATCAACGGGTTATTCATGTGCAGAGTCAGTGAATACATTCTTTACAGCGATGGGAATCGACTTACGTCAAAATCCACAGGTTGTAGCTGTTGATCCAAGTGTCATTCCATTAGGTTCAATGGTAGAAGTATCTGGCTATGGAATTGCAATCGCCGGTGATACCGGTGGTGCCATCAAAGGGAATATTATTGATGTCCATTTTCCAACAGTTGAACAATGTATCCAATGGGGACGTCGTTCAGTAACTGTGACCGTTATTAGTTAAGACAAGTGAAGCACCGTTTGAGATCATAGGATTTCAGACGGTGCTTTTTTTGCGTAATCAGCTATTTAAAGAGATCCATGGACAATTTATCAACCGTGTCAAAAGCCTTCATTATTAAACTACAAGTTACTTTAGCAGAAACTGTTAAATCAAAAGTATAAAAAATCGACTAAGCTGACTGACAGACCCTGGAAACACGTGTATAAAATTGCTTTATGTCTACAAAGAAAAACGCGATCTGCATATGTTTATGGAGAAAAGGTAAGAAGGGTAGTTTTAGACTTATAGGATGAAATGAGGTTGAAGAGTAAAAAAAGGTGTTTACGAAGAATAGTTGGTTGATAAATCTGCTGTAAATAGTGATACAGATTATCCATTAGAAAATACAGATATCATTAGTATTACTATTATTAAATCAGAAAATCGTCATAATAATAATAAAAATCAGAACTTTATAATTCACAATCATCTTTTGGATTGACAAAGAAATTATTGAGTAATCACTTTAGTAAAACATTACACTAGTTATGTATATTTTCTATACAGGAATACTCATTATGCCTGTATTGCTTAGAATCATTCTATCTTATCATGTATACCTTATGGAGAATATGTATCAAATTTAGTTATAATAAGAAACTTTATCGTTCGCTGAAGTAGCCTTTTTCAATATTTTAGCAAATGAAATATTTAACATTAGTTTAAAAATCTTGTATCGTAATATGTGTAGAATGACTCGTGTTACTTAATAACTTAAATTGAAAAACAGAAGGGTGAATGTAAAATGATTAAATTGTATACGTCAGCTAGTTGTACATCATGTAGGAAAGCCAAAGCATGGTTAAGAGAAAATGGATTGGCATTTGAAGAAAGAAATATAATGTCGAATCCTTTGACAAAGGATGAAATCAAAGAAATTCTTACGATGACCGAAACAGGAACAGATGAAATTATTTCCACGCGTTCAAAGGTCTATGAAAAATTAGACGTTGATTTCGATGAGCTATCTCTAAGCGAATTGGTCGATATCATCGAAAAATATCCAAGCTTGTTGAGACGTCCGCTTGTTTTTGATGAAACGAAATTCCAAGTCGGTTACAACGAAGATGAGATCCATCAGTTTATTCCGAGAGAAGTTCGCAGAGTGACTTCGAAGAAAATGGCTAGAGTCTTGCTTTATATGGATTTGCAAAAAGAAAGTCTTGTATAAAGACATAATTATAGATAAATCCCCATCCCGTTCTTTTTTGTTGGTAGGAACAGGCTGGGGATTATTTTGCGAGTTAAGCTTTCGCAGTTTATTCGGTGTGAAATGTAGACAGAACTTTTTAGCAAAATGATGGACAAGCAGTTTAGCTTAATCGTATGCGTACGAGAATAAAATCATTTTTCGCGCTTTTGGAAAAATGATTACTATTCAATTGAGGTAGCTGCGAGTTAGATTTTTCGCAGTTAATTAAGCTTGAAACATAAACATTGCTTATTTACCAAAAAATGCTTAAGCAGTTTAGCTTAATCGTATGCGCACGAAGACAAGAGCTATTTTTCAGATAAAATGTTTCCTATCCTATGTGCCAACTGTTTGACGAATCAAATGGTCAAAGGCGCCAAGAGCGGCGGTGGCTCCAGATCCCATGGATATAATGATTTGCTTATAGGCGCTGTCTGTACAATCACCTGCGGCAAAAATCCCTTCTACATTGGTTGCGCCATGTTTGTCTACTAGAATTTCGCCACGATCGCTCAAGGCGACTGTATCGGCTAACCACTCAGTGTTCGGCATTAGACCAATCAAGATGAAGACCCCTTCAACATTCAAGGTATGTTCTTCATTTGTTAGACGATCCGTATACGTCAATGCTTCAACGTGAGAAGAACCGGTGATCTCCTTCGTTGCTGCATTTGTAATTACCGTGACATTCGACAACGAGTAAAGCTTTTCTTGCAACACTTGATCGGCCTTTAGTTCAGGAAGAAATTCCAGTACATAAATATGTTTCGCTAATCCAGCTAAGTCAATGGCGGCTTCAATCCCTGAGTTTCCGCCACCAATCACCACAACTTCTTTATCTTTGAACAATGGGCCATCGCAATGCGGACAATAAGCGATGCCTTTGTTCTTAAATTCCTTTTCACCAGGAACATTGATGGCACGCCAACGGGCACCGGTTGAAAGAATCGCCGTTTTCGTCGTTAAGTGCGCACCGTTTTCTAATTCAACTTCGATCAAATCCTTCTTCTGAATGGATTTGGCACGTTGTCCTTTCATGATATCTACATCATATTGTTTCACGTGTTCTTCCACTTGACGCATTAATTGCGGACCTTCCACGTAAGGCGTGCCGATCACATTTTCGATTCCCAGCGTTTCTAAGACTTGACCGCCGAAGGTATCCACGACCATTCCGGTCTTGATTCCTTTACGAGCAGCATAAATTGCTGAGCTGGCACCAGCAGGACCGCCCCCGATGACTAAAACATCAAAGGTTTCTTTATCGTCGAATTCATCCGCGCCCAAAGGTCCGCTGACTTTTTCGATAATCTGTTCGATCGTCATCCGACCGCTATCAAATTCTTCATCGTTTAGAAAAACAGTCGGTACGGCCATGACTTCCTTTTCATCAACTTCGGCTTGGTACATCCCGCCTTCGATCATGGTGTGCGAAATCTTTGGATTCAACACAGACATAATGTTCAACGCTTGGACGACATCCGGGCAGTTATGACAGGTTAGGCTGACATAGGTTTCAAATGCTAACTCCCGATCAATCGATTTGATTTGTTGGATCAGCGAATCATCGATCTTCGGTGCACGACCGCTGACTTGCAGCAAAGCTAGGATAAAGGAAGTAAATTCGTGTCCCATTGGTAAGCCGGCAAAGACGATGCCGCTAGCATCTGCGCCCACCTGATTAATCTCAAAGCTTGGTGTCCGTTTTAAGTTCTTGGTTTCGATCAAAATCTTATCATCCATCGCCGCGACTTCAGTCAAGAAATCTTCTACTTTTTTCGACTCTTCAGATTCATCCAAACTTGCTGAAAAAACGATCTTTGATTCTAATAAGGCTAAATATTGTTTTAGTTGTTCCTTCGTTTCATTATCTAACATAGAAACACCTTAAATCTTGCCGACTAAGTCAAAGCTTGGTTTCAGCGTTTCACCGTCTTCTTTCCATTTAGCAGGACAAACTTCACCTGGATGAGTGCGAACGTATTGCGCTGCGCGAATTTTGTCGATCAAGCTGCTGGCATCACGGCCAATTCCGTCAGCATTGATTTCCATTGCTTGGACAACACCGTCTGGGTCAATGATAAAGGTACCACGCTGTGCCAAACCTGCTTCTTCATCTAAAACATCAAAGATACGTGAGATATGATGAGAAGGATCGCCGATCATGGTGTAGTTAATCTTGCCGATCGCATCAGATGTATCGTGCCATGCTTTGTGCGTGAAATGAGTATCTGTTGAGCAAGAATACACCTCAACACCTAACTCTTGTAATTTTTCATATTGGTCTTGTAAATCCTCTAATTCTGTTGGACAAACAAAAGTAAAATCTGCTGGATAAAAACAAACAACGGACCATTTGCCCTGTAAGACTTCTTCAGAAACCTCGATAAATTTTCCTTGACGATAGGCTTGCGCTTGAAACGCTTCAACTTGTTTTCCGATTAATGACATAGATGTACCCTCCTGTTTAATAGTGAGAAAATATTCTCGTAATTGATAAAAGAAAATCTGAAAAAGCTAGTATTGATCTTCTTTTATTTAAAATAATTATAAACAGAAAACAATTACATTGTAAATGCTTTTTTCGCATATTTCTGAAACTATTTACCCAAAAAAGCGAAAGAATATAGAAAAAAAGATTTTTTGCAAGTAGGGTCTTTTCATTCATAAGCAATCAAAGTAAGGAAAAAGTGATTGCACGGTAAGCGAAGAACCGCCATAATTGAGGAAAAGTAAAGTGGGTGAGAAAATGAAGCGGGTACTTTATTTTCTTTCGTTGGTACTAATAGGATTATTCTGGTGCGGCACAGTCCAAGCAGAGAATATCTATGTGGAGGATCATGCAAACGTCCTGTCCTCCGAAACGAAAGAACAAATCTATCATACAATCAAAAATATAAAGAATTAGAGCTGCGTCCTCAGCTAGCCGTGGTAACTTTGAAACAACTGCCAGCTGATCAGTCGATCGAGAGCTTTGCCAATGAGAAGTTCAATCAACTGGGAGTTGGGGATAAAGAGTATGATTCTGGAATCATGTATGTGATTGCGGTAAAGGATCGTAAACAACGGATTGAAGTAGGCTACGGTCTGGAAGAGGATATCCCTGATGCCTTGGCGATGGAACTTATGACGGAAGAAGCAAAGGACTATTTTCGCGGGGAAAATTATGATGAAGGGATCAAAATCGTTACAGGTAATATTGATCACATTTTAATAGGAAGAAAAACGATCAAGGATTTTGAACCAGGGTTCTTTGAAAAACATTTTGCAGGTAAAAGTGCTTGGGAAATTATCCGCAATTATGTATTTCCAGCCCTGGTCGTGATAATGATCCTCTATGCTTTTTTAGAGACGCCATTGGTGAAGCTTTACATTTATTGGAAAGCTCGCAGAGAATTTTCCGCTGAGCTGAAGAAGGATTTAGTGAAGGAAGATCCGAGATTTCAACGCTATTCGGTTAGAAAAATGATTCACAGTAAAGAGCCGGAAGTAGTGATCGCTAGAGAAAAAATCGTAAAACGCTATAAGCGGTTGAAAAATAAAAAGCCGCTATATTACCATTTTTGTTACGCCTTTGGTACTTTGAAGTTCATGGATTTATTTACGAAGAAAAAGAAAGAGATGAAACGCTACTCCGTCTATTATCACCATAAAGATTTGTGGAATGAGGGCAGCTCCAGTAGTGACAGATACGGCAGTGGAAGCTCTTCTAGCGGCGGAGATTCATTTGGCGGCGGCAGTTCTGGCGGTGGTGGCGCAAGTTCAGATTGGTAAAACTGTTGAGGAATATTCCTCAGCAGTTTTTTTCATAAAAAAATTGGTTTGAAATGTATCAAATATATTTCAACTGTGACGAAAATAAAAGAATCAATTATTTGTGGTGCCCAAATAGTTTCAGCAAACCCATTCTTATTTAAAACAGCAGTGAAGACTAATACAAATTAATTATAATATACAAAAATACTTTTAATTCTTTTATATTTTTTTGAAATAAATAGTGTATATAATATTATATACACTATTTAAATAATCATTGATATTGTAGCCTTTCTGAACTATAATAATAACGTTGATTGTGTTTTTTAAGTTAGAATAAAATGACTGTGCAATCATACAAGTGAATAAATAAACAAAAAGTCGTTGTAATCTTATTGGGTTTTTGTTGTATAAAAAACAAAATCGAAGCGTTGGTGTAATAAAGAAGTAATTATCTTGTTTTTTTATGAGAGAAAAGAATAACGTAATTTCACGCATAATGTAGCACTAATTGAAAGAGTAAAAGGGAAGCAAACAAGATGAAAAGTTCTTTTTCTTTATAAAAAACATTGAAAAAAGAAGATGAAATTTCTAAAAGGAAAGCCTTTCATGTCAAGCGTATTTGATATAATGTGGCTGCAATTTAAGGGGATTAACCGAAGAGTTTAAAAGTAAATTTTAGGGAAGTTGAGGGGCTTATGGAACAAACAATCAGTATCAAACAATTATTTGAACTACTAAGGAAGAGGATCGGATTGATCATATTAGGAGGACTAGCAGGCCTTTTGATTTCAGGTCTATTAGCCTTTTTCATTTTAACGCCGAAATACAGTTCACAAGCACAGTTAGTAGTCACATTACCGCAAACAGAAACAACCAATGCCAATGACGTGAATACCAACTTGCAGATGATCAATACATATAAGGATATTATTACCGGAGATTTGGTAACTAAGGAAGTATCAGAGAAATTAAGTTCTGAATACGGATTGAAAATGAGTACAAATGATTTGAAAGAAACAATTAAAGTCGAACAAAATCAGAATTCACAAATGTTTTCAATTATAGCAACGAGTAATAGTCCAAGAGCTGCAGCAAATATTTCAAATACAACTGCTGAGATATTTAAAGCAAATGCAAAAGATGTATTGAATGTCGATCGTATTTCAATTATCTCGCAAGCAGTAGCAAGTAGTGATCCAGTCTTTCCGAATAAGAAGTTGACAATTGCTGCTGGGTTATTAATTGGGTTGATGATAGGGGTCTTTCTAGCAGTCGCTCTTGAATTACTGGATCGTACAGTAAAAGAAAGTAAAACATTAACAGATGAGTTTGGTTTGACGCTTTTAGGTAACGTTCCAGAATTAACACAAAAAGAATTGAATGCTAAAATCCGTCGCGAACCAGCACCGACAATCACTAAAAGAGAAGTTCCAAAAAAAGAAACAGACATGACTCTTGATCGTCGCAGACGGAAACGGGTCTAGGAGGTAACTATGGCTAAAAGAATGAAACAATCAGATGTGGCTCAGGCAGTTAGCCTGTTCACTTTAGTAGATAAAAGTTCACCTGTATCAGAACGCTATCGTACAATTCGAACAAACATCCAATTTGCGTCTTCAGCAGATCGACAAATTAAGACATTAGTAATCACTTCGTCAGGACCAGGAGAAGGAAAATCAACGACAGCAGCGAATCTGGCAGTGGTGTTTGCTAATTCTGGTCAAAGTGTTTTATTAGTGGATGCGGACATGCGGAAAGCAACAGTACACAAAACCTTCCTATTAAATAATGGTGTGGGTTTAAGTAATGTTTTAAGCACGGACATGAATGTGAGTGATGCGGTTCAACGCAGTGTTGTTCCTAACCTGTATGTGATGACCAGTGGACCAAAGTCACCCAATCCATCAGAACTATTAGGTTCAACTCGAATGGATCAATTGGTCAGGGAATTGAGAGCTGATTATGATTTTGTGATCTTTGATATGCCGCCGATCGTAGCGGTAACCGATGCCCAAATCGTAGCCTCTAAAGCCGATGGCACAATGTTAGTAGTACGTGAAAATGTCACGCGTAAGGATTCATTACAAAAAGCCCGTGAACTTCTATCAATGGTCAATGCCAATGTATTAGGCGCTGTTTTTAACGGTAGTACGGATGCAAATGATCAAGGCTATTACTATTATGGTACCGATAAATAGTATAAGAAGGTGAACAGTTTGATTGACCTACATAGTCATATTTTACCAGGGGTAGATGATGGTGCTCAAACAATTGAAGATAGTATCGAAATGGCAAAAAAAGCGGTGAGTCAAGGAATCACACACTTGATGTGCACACCGCATCATAATAATGGAAAGTATTCCAATCCTGCTCAGCAAGTGATCACTAGGGTCAACCAATTGCAAGCAGTATTGGATCAAGAGGATATTCCACTTACTTTACTAGAAGGACAAGAAGTACGGATTACTGGGGCACTTTTAGAAGACATAAACAATCAAGAAATCTTGTTTACTGATCTGGATAATACTTACATCTTAATTGAGTTTCCTTCTGGTGATGTACCAGAGTATTCAGAACAGCTTTTTTTTGAATTAATGAGTCATGGTCATGTACCAGTAATTGTTCATCCAGAGAGAAACGCGGTTTTTCGAAAAGAACCAAATCGTTTAATACCATTTTTGCAGATGGGCGTGCTTACTCAATTAACGGCTCCAAGTATTGTTGGTGTATTTGGAAAAGATATTCAAAAGACAGCAAAGCTTATGTTAAAGCATAACATGCTATATATGGTTGCCTCTGATGCACATAATTTAAGACACCGAACGTTTCTGATGAAAGAAGCCTATGAAGAAATTCGTAAAATCGGTGGAGAAAGAATGATTGAAGAGATGGAGCAGATGGCAAAAGATTTGGTGAATGGTGATGAAGTTGTCAGACCGGAATTTATGATTATGAAGGAATCACGCTTCAAATTCTTTAATTAATAGTTTGTTTGGGGGAGCTTATTATGAAAAGTGAAAAAGCTTTTGGGGATGTGAATATTTTGAAGACCAAGTCTCCTGTAAAGAGAGAAGGCTCTCAATTAATTTGGGTAGATAAAGAAAAAATTCAGAAGCAAAAGGGATATGATTTCGTTAAACGACTCATTGATTTTTTTGCAGGAATTGTCGGGATTATATTAATCTCTCCGATAATGCTTTGGATTGCTTATAAAATACATAAAGATGAGCCAGGTTCTCCAGTCATCTTTGCACAAAGACGTGTCGGACGAAATGGGAAACTATTTACTATGTATAAGTTTCGTTCGATGTGTGTTGATGCAGAAGAAAGATTAGACGGATTGGTTGATAAAAATGAAATTAAGGGTGCCATGTTTAAAATGAAAGAAGACCCGAGAGTGACTGAGTTCGGGAAATTTATTAGAAGAACAAGTTTGGATGAACTCCCACAACTGATTAACGTTATTAAAGGGGACATGAGTTTGATCGGGCCAAGGCCACCTCTGCAGAGGGAAGTTGTTGAGTATACACAGTATGATATGCAGCGATTGTTAGTGAAACCAGGGTGTTCAGGACTATGGCAAGTTAGCGGTCGGAACGATGTTCATTTTGATGAGATGGTTCGTTTTGATATTGATTATATTCAAAATCGGGGGATTCGCTATGATATCTCATTGATTTTTAAAACAGTTAAAGTAATGATTAAGCCGGGTGGGGCATATTAAGGAGTATTTTTTGTGGTAGATAAGAAGCAGCATGTATATATCATTGGTTCAAAAGGAATACCTGCAAAATATGGAGGGTTTGAGACCTTTGTTGAAAAATTGACAGAATATCAAGTTGATAAAAACATCCAATATCATGTAGCGTGCATGACTGAAAATTCAGCCAAATCAGGTATTACTGACAAGCACTTTGAGCATAATGGCGCAAAGTGCTTTAACGTTGATGTACCGAGAATTGGTCCAGCTCGAGCAATATATTATGATATTGCTTCTTTAAAATACGCAATTCAATTATCTAAGAAGAATCAAGATTATAAACCAATTTTTTATGTGTTAGCCTGTCGAATAGGACCATTTATTAGTAGTTTTAAAAAAAATATTGCTGCTTTGAATGGTAAATTATTTGTTAATCCAGATGGTCATGAGTGGATGAGAGCTAAATGGAGCTATCCCATTCGCCGTTATTGGAAATATTCTGAAAGATTGATGGTGAAGCATTCCGATATATTGATTTGTGATAGTAAAAATATCGAAGAATATATTCTACAAGAATACAAAAAGTATTTTCCTAAGACAATTTATATTGCTTATGGGACTGATTTAGCAAAGTCATCACTTAAAAATAAAAGTATGATTGTTCGAAAATGGTTTAAAGACAAAAAGATTAGAGAAAATAATTATTTTTTAGTCGTTGGAAGGTTTGTTCCGGAAAATAATTATGAGTCAATGATCAAAGAGTTTATGAAATCTAATACAATTAGAGATTTGGTAATAATCACAAATGTAGAAAAAAACTCATTTTATGAAAAAATAAAAAGAGATACCCGTTTTAATCTTGATTCTCGAATTAAGTTCGTTGGAACAGTTTACGACCAAGAGCTGCTTAAATACATTAGAGAAAATGCATACGCTTATTTGCATGGGCATGAAGTTGGAGGAACAAATCCTTCGTTATTAGAATCTCTTATTCTTACAGATTTGAATCTACTATTAAATGTTGGATTTAATAGAGAAGTTGCTTTGGATGGCGCGATATATTGGGAAAAAAATAATCTTAATCAAATGATTGATTTTTCTGAGGAAATCACCGTGAGAAAAAAAATTCAATATCATGAAAAAGCAACTGAAAGAATTAAAAAAATATATACTTGGGAAAGTATCTGCTCCAACTATGAAAAAAATTTTTTGAATTAAAATTCGAATGATTTAAAGTATAGGATGAAATGAAATGAAAAAAATTTTACTGTTATCAAATATGTATCCTTCAAAGAGATATCCTCATTATGGGATATTCGTTAGAAACACTGAAAAAATTTTAAATGAAAATGATTATGAAGTAATTAAAGTAGTAATGGAAAAAGAAGATAGAAAATTTTTGAAATTTTGGTCATATTTTATATACTTTTTTAAATCTTTATATATGCTTTTATTCAAAACAAATGATTATGTATATATTCATTATCCTTCACTTTCAGGGGTACCGGTTATATTAAGCAATTTTTTTAAGAAACAAAATATTATTATCAATATTCATGGAAATGATTTGGTTCCCGAATGTAAGAAGGATTCCATATTTGTAAGGTGTACATTGAGACTAGCATCTCTAGCAACTAAAGTTATAGTTCCTTCAGAGTATTTCAGAGAGATAATTGTTAAAAAAAATCCAGATTTGAGTGATAAAGTGGTGGTTTTTCCATCTGGTGGCGTAGATACCAAAACATTTAACAAAATTGACAGAGACATTTCAATAAGTAAATTGGGTTTAAAAAAGGATCGTCATTATATTGGTTATATTGGTAGGATTGAAACTTCAAAAGGGTGGAATATTTTCTTAGATATGATTAATAATATTGATGATACTGATATAGAGTTTATCATAGTAGGTGATGGATCTGAAAGAACAGAATATGATAAAAAGGTAAAGGATTTGAAATTAACTGATAGAATTATAAAATACAATTTATTATCTCAACGAGATATAAATTATATTTTTAACGTCCTAGATATTTTCGTTTTTCCTACATTTAGAAAGAGTGAAAGCTTAGGATTAGTTGGTCTAGAAGCAATGTCTACTAATACTATTCTACTTGCAGCTAACAATTATGGTCCTACTAGTTACGTAGTGGATGAAGTAAATGGTTTTCTATTTGAAAGTCAGAATGTTGAAAGTTTAGTAAAAAAAGTATCTGAAATAATGAATATGAGCGAATTAGAGAAGTCACTAATTCATAGTAATGCTGAAAAAACATTACAAGATTTTTCTATTGATAAAATGTCTGACCAATTAGTATCTATTTTCGAGGGAGCAAATAGATGATAAAAACAAATTCTATAACTACACTTTTTCTTTTCTTATCTATTATTACAAGCGTAATATCCAATTTTTTTAGTAGTTTATCTAATTCCGATGAAATATTAACTATTGTTTATTTAATTTTTATATTTATTATGCTTCTTAGGAATAAAGGGAATATTGATGTTTTTTTCTGTTACTGTGTAATTGTCATAATAATTACAACAATTATAGGGTTGTTATCAAATCACTTCTCTGGGTTTCAAATTACAATATTTCCAAAAATGGTAGACATATTGATGAGTATGAAAATATTGATTACCTTTACTTTTTATTATGGCATCAGTTTTCATAATACTAAAGAATATATTAATGAGAAAATGGAAGTTTTTGCCAAAATTTTTATATCATGCTTGTTCTTTCTAGGAACGATATCACAATTTATACTCAATGATATGGTTTTAATAGAAAAAAGGTATGGGTTACGTCCATTTAAGTTTGTATATGATTTTGCTGGAGATACGGGATTTCTAGTTTTAGCACTAATGATTATTATTATGCTGAAACCAAATAAATTAAAGATGAACGATTATATTTTTATCTTATTAGGTGGATTGGTTATTTTTGAAACAACAAAAATACAAGCAATGATATTTCCAATAGCTTTACTAGGAATGGGTCTTTTCAAAAAATTAAAGATGAAAGTAAATATTGGTGCGTTTTCTGTAATTGGCATCATGTTATTAATAGCCGGATATTCTCAGCTACAAGATTATTTTTTGGATGTATACCACTATTCTCCAAGAAAAATTATGTTGTTGGATTCACTAAGATTGGCAAATCAAAATTTTCCTCTTGGAACGGGATTTGGTTCATTCGGTTCAGAGATGGCTGCTAGATACTATTCACCAATATATTATTCTTTAGGATACGGAAATATGTATGGTTTAGATGGAAATCAGGATTTTTCTACTTTGAATGATAATTATTTAGCAATGTTGTTAGCTCAGTTCGGTTGGATTGGTGCGATATTGTATTACTCGTTATTTTTAATAATTATCAAATTATCTTTGAATTTAAAGATAAGTAGACAAAGAATTCTTGCTCTTTCGACCATCATCACATATCTGATTGCCTCTATAGGAAGTGGGAGTGTAAAATCTAGTGCTGGTGTATTAGGTTTTGGATTATTAGGAATAATTTTATCGGATGCAAAAAAAAACATTGGAGAAAGAGATAATGGGGAAAATTGGAATAGTAACATTACCGGGAAATTTTAATTATGGAAATAGGTTACAGAATTATGCGTTACAAACAATTTTAAAACAAAGAGGATACGAAGTAGAAACATTGGAGATAACGTTTTCTCGAATGAATAAATTTAGAAAAACTATCGCCGCATTTAAAAGATGTTGTTTAAGCCCAAGTCTAATAAAAAAGCTATTCAAACAAAGAGAATACGGTAAAGAGTTTCTGGAAATGTCTGCACTGAAATCTCCTCAATTACTTCCATTTACTGAAAAATATATTATAACACGTTTCATAAAGTCAGAAAATGAACTGAAAAAAATTCATTCCGAATATGATTGTTTTATTACTGGAAGCGATCAAGTTTGGAATCAATCATCAATGAGTGATTCGACTTATTTTTTAGATTTTATTCCATATGAAAAAAGGTTTTCGTATGCTGCTAGTTTCGGAAAATCAAAGATTTTAAGAGCAGACAAAAGCTACTTTAGAGACAACTTAAATGGGATGAAAAAAATTTCTGTTCGAGAATGGCAAGGTAAAAAGATTGTAAAAGAGTTGACTAATAAACAGGCATATGTGCATATTGATCCAACAATGCTATTAACTTCTCAAGAATGGAGAGAACTGAGTCTTAAGGAAAACATAAGATGGTTACCTTCAAAAAAATTTATTTTAGTATACACTTTACGTGGAATGGATAGAGCCAAGAAAGAGGAGATAAGTAATTTTGCTGAAAATAAGAATTATGAAATTCTTTCAATAATGGGAGATTCGATTGATGAAAAAAGCCAAATACTTACTGTAATTCAATTTGTTCAGGCGATTGACAGGGCTGAGCTTGTTGTAACTGACTCTTTTCACGGGGCTGTTTTTTCGATAATTTTGAATACGCCATTCCAAGTTCTGGAACGTAGAACGGGTAATATGAATTCTAGGCTAGAAACATTATTAGAAAAATTCAAACTAACTAAAAATTTAGATAGGGAGGGTTTGAGTTTCGATGATATATTAAATACAGATTTTACTGAAACGGATTCTGTTTTATCAAGTGAAAGAAAACAATCAAAAGAGTATCTTGATTGTTTTCTTGACAATAGGGTGACCAGCAATGAATAAAAGTTCCGAACGCAAGTTTGCAGTAGTGCTTTCATATACAAATATCATATTGAAAAACTTAATAGTTTTTCTTTATACCCCCTTTTTATTAAAATATTTAGGTCAATCTGAATATGGAATTTACCAGATGACTAATTCTGTTATTATGGGTTTAAGTGTTCTATCTATGGGTTTTTCGGGCTCATATGTTAGATTTTATATGAAGTTTAAAAACGCAAAAGACAAAAAATCTATTAATAACTTAAATGGAATGTATTTAATATTGTTCGTTGGAATTGCTCTGTTAAGTCTTATTATAGGATCGATATTGGTTATAAATACAAAAAGATTTTTTGGAGCTTCATTTACTGAAGAACAGGTTCAACAAACTCAATTATTAATGGGGATATTAGTTTTAAATATCGCTATCACATTTCCTTCAACAGTTTTCGATTGTAATATTCTGGCTAATGAGAAGTTAAAGTTTCAGCAAGGACGGCAGGTTGCTCAAACTATTGCAGTACCAATAATCAGTATTCCTCTAATAATTTTTGGAGCCGGTGCTGAAGCGATTGTGATTACTCAAACCATCACCACCATTATATTGTTGATTATGAATATCAATTTTGCTGTAACCAAATTGAACATGCGTTTTAGTTTTAAAAAAATACCATTAGATCTTCTTAAGGAAGTTTCGATTTTTTCGTTTTTTATTTTTTTATCTCAAGTAATTGACTTAGTAAATAATAACGTTCCTAGTTTTATTGTTGGAATGTTTCTTGGCGCTAAAGATGTAGCTGTATATTCTGTAGCTTCACAAATAAAGAATTTATTTTTTATGCTATCCGTGGGACTGTCTGGAGTATACGTTCCTCATATTAATGAGTTGGTGAGTTCTGGGACTACAAAAAACAAATTGTTACATTTAATGATTAAAGTCGGTAGACTTCAACTAATTCTTTTGACCTTCATTCTAGGGGGGTTCATTGCTATTGGTAAATTTTTTATAGTAACTTGGGCAGGAGAAGATAATATTCAGGCTTATTATCTTTTGATATTAATGGTTTTGCCAGTGTTAGTTCCACTTAGCCAAAATGTAGGAATTGAGATACAAAGAGCTATGAACAGGCACTATTTTCGATCAATTGTTTATTCAATTTTTGCTTTAATCAATGTTGGCATTACTGTATTTTCAGTTATTAATTTTGGAATTTTAGGATCAATTTCTGGTTACATAATTGCTACTGTATGTGCAAATGGTATCGCTATGAATTGGTACTATCAGAAAAAAATGGGATTAGATATGGGTTTTTTTTGGAAAAGTATTGTGAATGTTTTTATTCCTTTCATCATAGCTACAACTATTGTGTTTACGATATCTAATATTATTGGAAATATAAATATAGTTACTTTCGTTTTATTAGGATTAATCTATTCTGTAATTTACATAGTCCTTTATCTGTGCATCAGTGCTACTGATTTTGAATTAAGTAATATAAAAAAAATGATTAATTATGTAAAGAGATAATTTAGTTTTAAGGAGAGATACTAGTGGAGAAATATTATACAGATGAAAAGAATGCTCAAATAGTAATAGCACTTTTAAAAAAGCATGGAATTAACCAGATTATTGCTTCTCCAGGAACAACTAATATACCAATTGTTGGTAGTGTACAAAATGATCCTTTTTTCACTGTTTTTTCTTCTGTAGACGAAAGATCAGCTGCTTACATGGCTTGTGGACTTGCTAGAGAAAGTGGGAAACCTGTTGTATTGACATGTACAGGTGCAACTGCATCTAGAAATTATCTTCCTGGTCTTACAGAAGCTTATTACAGTAAAATTCCTATAATTGCACTAACATCACTTAACGATTTACAGGATGTAGGAAATTTGAAGCCTCAAAATATTGACAGAAGTCAATTACCAAATGATGTTGTAAAGATGTCTGTTAATCTTCCAGTCGTTAATTCTTCTCAAGACTATTGGTTCGTAAATCATCAGGTGAATAGAGCCTTTTTAGAAACGACTCGTCACGGAGGTGGTCCTGTCCATATTAATTTAAATACTAATTATATGGCGACTTTTACTACTAAAGAACTTCCTAATGTTAATTACGTTCAAAGATTTTTTTCTCATAATCAAGAATTACCTCAGATTCCCGAAAATTCTAAAATTGGGATATTTATTGGAAGACATAAAAAGTTTACTAAAGAGGAAGAGCACCTGATTGATAAATTTTGTGAACAACACAATGGAGCAGTTTTTGGGGATAGAACAAATGGCTATAGTGGAAAGTATCTTCTGAATTCTTCATTAGGGGGAGTAAATTTAACTAGAAAACATGCTAAATTTTCTAGTTACGCACCAACATTAACTATTCATCTCGGTGAGGTTACAGGTGACTATTCAAGTATGGATACCTTTAATAAAAGTAATGGACCTGTTTGGAGAGTTTCCGAAGATGGTGAGTTAAGAGATACTTTTAAAAGACTTAGTTATGTATTTGAAATGAAAGAAAGTGTTTTTTTCAGCAATTACATTGGAGAACACTGTGATACTAAAAACATTTCTTTTTTTGAAACATGGAGGAAGTATATATCATCATTACGCAACTCAATTCCGGAATTACCTTTTGCTAACTCTTGGATTGCACAAAAAACAATACCCGAGATACCAAAGAATTCTTTTATAAATTTTGGTATTTTGAATTCATTGAGAAATTGGAATTTTTATCCTATGGATTTGTCTATTCAAGTAGAATCAAATGTTGGCGGGTTTGGTATAGATGGATTACTTTCGACTACGTTGGGCGCTTCTTTAGTTGATAAGAAAAAATTATATTTTGTTGTATTGGGAGATCTAGCCTTTTTTTATGATGTAAATAGTTTAGGGAATAGACATTTAGGTAAAAATATAAGAATACTATTAATTAATAATGGTACGGGAACAGAGTTTAGAAACTCTTCTCATATTGGATCTCAGTTTGGTGAGCAATCTGATCAATTTATCGCCGCTGGAGGCCACTTTCAACAAAAATTCAATTCGAGTGTCAAAGGTCAATCTTTAGCTCAAGCATGGGCAACTACTATAGGATTTAAATATTACTCAGCAAAATCTAAGGATGAATATTTAAATATTTTGCCAAATTTTATGGAATCTGATACTGATACCCCAATTCTTGTGGAGGTATTTACCACTCCAAAGGATGAATCAGATTCTCTAGAGAAGATGGTTAGCTTAGATAAAGAATATTCATTGAAAGGAAAAGCTTATAATTTTTCTGAACGTATTTTGCCAAAGGAAAGCTTAAAAAAAATAAGAAGAAATTTGAAGAACTAGGAGAAAAAGATGGAATTCTTAAAAAAAATTAAAAATTTTTTTTTATCAATGAGACAAAAACAGAAAATACCGATTATCAAAGAATCATCTAAAGATAGTTTATTAAAAAATAGAACGGCTATGATTACTGGTGGTACAGGAGCAATAGGTCAAGCGATTGCAACTGCTTTTATTGAAAGTGGGGCTAAAGTTTATTTGATAGGAAGAAGTTCAGATAAGTTGAAAAGTGTATCTGATAGACTTGGTGATAATTGCGACTACTATCAAATGGATATTACAAATGTAAAAATGATGAAAGAGAATGCACTAGAATTATTAAGACTAGCTAATTATGAGATCGATATTCTTGTTAATAGTGCTGGAATCCTTACTAAAGAGCATTTTGGACATGTTTCAGAAAAAACTTGGGATGAGGTTATAGATACAAATTTAAAAGGTACCTTCTTTTTAAGTCAAATTGTCTCTAATCTTTGGATAGAAAAAGGTATAAAAGGGAATATTTTGAATATATCTTCGGGAAGTGGTCTAAAACCCGGTTGGACTCCTTATCAAATTTCAAAACAAGCCTTGGATTCAGCAACTATTGGTATGGCTCAGTTTCTCATTCCTTATGGCATCATAGTAAATTCAATAGCTCCTGGTCCAGTTTTTTCAAGCATGCAAGGTTTATCAGAAACAGATTCTATAGAAAGTTTTGAAAATCCTACTGGGCGCTTGGTTACGCCTGTTGAAATTGGTGAATGGGCCGTTTACATGGTTTCCGCCATTGGTCAATATGCTGTCGGAACTGTTATGCACTTAACTGGTGGAAATGGCATATTCCAAGTTGAAGATCGATAGTCATTTATCGAAATACTTAATAATAATGACTATGTATCTATAATAATACTTTTACTAGTTAATCTAGTTGTAATCTTTGAGTTTTTAGGGGGTTTTTATGAGAAAGGAACAATGGATAAATATCAGAGGGTTGGCTATTCTAAGTGTTATCATTATTCATACTACAACAATGAGATTTAATAGTAGCAGTATGCTGAATAATTGGATTAATCTTTTTTTTGATCAAGTTTCTAGATTTGCGGTTCCTGTATTTTTCATGTCCTCAGGATTTGGTTTAGGTTTAAAACATATGACAGAAACTAATATATTAAATTTTTACAAAAAGAGATTAAAGATAATTCCAGAGTACATATTCTGGTCAATTGTCTATTTTGTTTTCAGTTCTAACGATAAATCTCTTTCAAAATTATTAATAGATATTATCACTGGGAACGCGAGTGGTCAATTATATTTTGTAATTGTCCTAATTCAATTTTATTTACTGTTCCCTTTTATAAGAAGAATAGCAGTTAGGAAAATTGGTTTGCTAATTTTTTTTGTTATAACAGTGAGTTGCCAAATAATGTATCAGAGTGGATACAATTTTGAAACTTATACTATTTGGAATTGGCTTTTCTATTTTAATTTTGGAATATACTTAGCGAATAATCATAATCTATTAATGACAATTAAAAGAAAAAGTACTTTTATATTTTTGATTGGGACAATAGCCATTTTGTTTTCAGCAGGACTTTTTTTTGAATTTAGTGAAAGACCCATAAATTTAATAACTAGTACAATAAGACCCACAATGATTTTCTATTCGATCGGAATAATGAGTGTGTTTCTTATGAGGTTATCTAAACCGTTGAGTTTTTTTAGAACGCTTGATAAACATTCGTTAACTATATATTACGTTCACCTCCTTTTTTTAAAGGTACTTTTTCTTGTACTAGAAAAAGTGAAAGTAAACACTACTAATTTTTTCGTTTTAGTGATAGTAGCGCTCTTAACTGTTGGATTATCACTTGCTTTTTCAGTAATTTATGATGGCTACCGCGATAAGTTTATAGAATATATAAAAGGACTAAAATAATTTTTTATTATAGGTAATTAAAAAAAGAGGGTTGATCAAATGACAGAAAAGAAAAAGCGTAGGCGTGAAGGCGTCAAAAGAGCAAGCAGATCAAAAAAGATTTTCTTAACATTACTAGGAATCTTACTAGCGATCATCCTCGTAATCGTTGGTGTTGGTGCAAAAATGTATTATGATGTGAAGTCTACAGCGGATGATGCCTATGAGACGGTGAAGCGTAGCGGTTCTGAAAAGCGTCAGGTGAATTTATCTGAACAGGAACCGTTCAGTGTGTTACTTCTAGGAGTGGACACGGGCGCGCTCGGTCGTACCGAGCAAGGTCGCTCGGATACGATGATGGTGGCGACGGTGAATCCGTCAACGAATGAGTCTTTATTAGTAAGTTTGCCTCGGGATACGTATGCGGAGATTGTTGGCCATAATACGGAAGATAAGATTAATCATGCGTATGCCTTTGGCGGAGCTGCGATGTCGATGGATACGGTAGAGAAGTTAGTGGATATTCCGATTAATCACTATATCACGATTAATATGGAAGGCATTGAGGCTTTAGTTGATGCGGTTGGCGGGATTGAGGTTAATAATCCTTTTGAGTTTACGTATGAGGGAACGACTTTTCCGAAGGGGTCTCAGGAGCTTGATGGTGAGCTGGCCTTGAAGTATTCGCGGATGCGTTATGATGATCCGAATGGAGACTATGGTCGTCAGGAACGGCAGCGCCAGATTATTACAGGCGTCTCGAAGAAGGTGTTAAGTACAAATGGCTTGACGAATTACCAATCGATCTTAACAACGATGGGTGAAAATGTGAAGACGGACTTGAGCTTTACGGATATGCGGACATTGATGGGTGACTATCGTGGGGCGTTTGGCAATATTAAATCGGATCAAATGAAGGGTGAAGGCTTTATGCAAGATGGAGTTTCTTATCAACGAATCGATCCGACTGAGTTGAAGCGCGTGCAGGATGAATTGAAGGCGCAATTAAAATAAAGTTGATAGAAAAATCCAAGATAAGAATATCATCGAATATTCTGTTTTGGATTTTTTTAATTGATTGCTACTCGATTGCAGCACAGCTGATAATTTTTTAGTCATAATCATGAATTTTTTGTTTGATAATAAAGAACTATTTGCAATAGAAATATTTGACGGGGAAACTTATTTTTTTTGGATTTTTCGAAAGAGATTATGAAGCAACTAATGATTAATAAGATATAAATAGTTTTTATTTGTTTTCGTTAACAAAGAATTAATTTGTCTATTATTTTATATCGGTAAAACGAAAATATGAAAAATATTGTCTTTTTGTTTAATAAAAAGTATACTTAAATCATCAAAATATTATTTTTGATGATTTTTTGTTTGTCATTTTTTAGTAAAGGAGGTATGTAGATGAAGAAAATTGTAAGTGGGTTCATTGCACTCATTGCGGTGATTTTATTTGTGGGGCCTAGTGCTCAAGCGGATGGTGCGATTACTGCGGATGAGCAAAGAATTTTGTCGGAACTGGACAAAGGTGTAACTGTGGGCGGAAAGACGTTCAATATTGGCGCATCTGAACGTGCGCAAGCAGAAAACTTTTTGAAGCAGAATGATGTGTCTGCGGATAAGGTGAATGTGGTGGTTGAACAGATTCAGAGTGCTCGTGCTTTAGTTGAAGCGTCAGGTCTTGATGTATCAAACATCCATTCGATCGAAGCATTGATTAAGGCGTTGCCGCTGAACACTAAGAACCAATTGAAGGATATGATCACCAAAGCGGCGAATACCCTTGGGCTGACAATTACCTTCTACCCTGGAGGCTATTCTATTACTCAGCCGGGCTCTGGTTCAGCCGGTTCAACAAGTTCAGGTAGCACTGTTTACACATCAGGTGGTGCTGTGAAGCAGACAGGCGTGACCTATTTGTCTAGCGCGATTTCCTTCGCAAGTTTACTACTCGTTGCAGCAGGTGCATTTGTAGTAGGACGTAAAAAGTTTGCCTAGGTCTTCAAGCTTGAAGAGGGTTGGAGTGACTTTAGTCGCTCCAATCATCTTTCTGGTTATCGGCTATTCTTTGATTTATGTAATAGGAAAACCTGTCATACAATTTGTGACTTCTTCTATCCAACTGTTTTTATTAACGGACACTCCTAACTTTGAGACTACGAAACAGTCATTTACGGCTGTGGACAATAAAAAGATCGCAACGAATGCGAGAAATGAACTGCCATCGAGTAAGATTGATTATCCGGTAGGCGGGCAGCTTTATGGGAAAGTGAAGATAGAAAAACTGCAATTGAATGTTCCTTTATATTTTGGAGATACCGAAGAAATTTTGCGTGAAGGTGCGGGGCAATTTATGGGTTCTGTTTATCCTGGGGAATTGGGAACATCGTTGATCGGCGGACACAATGTCGATGACTTTGGCAAGTTGGGTGCGGCACAGGTTGGCGATGAGATTACACTCCAAACAACCTATGGAAATTATGTCTATCGCATCAATCAAATTGAAGTACGAGATAAGAAGGATAAAGAAATCAATGACATGATCTATCAGCGCAATGATCGGCGAGTGATTCTTTATACCTGTTATCCAATTGATAGCTTGGGATTAACCAATGAACGGTTATTTGCCATCGGAGAATTTGTCTCTGGGCCGATGATCAATGGCAATGAGTAATGGTAATTATCAAAAAAACGATCGCAGAATAAGGAGGAAGCAACGACAATGAATCATATGAGACGAACTATTCCCCGATGGATTTTGGCCTTTATCGGGTCCTTGCTTCTTTTTGCGACGTTGGCTTTGGTGTGTATCCGCATGACGTTGTTCAATCAGGATTTTATGATCCAACAGGTTCGCCGGACGGGGTACGTTGAGACGATTTGCAAGGATATGACAGAAAGTATTCAAGACTTAGGGCGGGGTAGTAATATTCCTCCTGAAGTCTTGGCAGATGTTGTTCCTAAAGAGATGGTTTCGTCAAATGTTGAGAATTATATTCGAAGTATTTATCAGGAAATTCCTTTTGAGCTTCAAGGGGAGAATCTGATTAAAGAAAATATTCTCAAAAATGTCGATCTGTATGCAAAACAGAAGAATTACACGATTGATGACGCGACACACACGAATTTGAATAGTTTAGCAGAGAGTGCAACTAAGAATTATTCTTCCTATATTGAGATTCCATATTTACTGGAGTACGGGAAGAAGGTCATGAGCTTTCGTTCTTCGTTAAATCTGATTTTGATTTTGGTGGCAGTCGCTGCATTGTTTATTTTTCTAGGATTAATCATGATGGTCAAAATGAAGCATCAACGTATGCGCTGGAGCAGTATTGTCTTTTTTGGCGCGGGGCTGATGTTAATCGTCTTGCCAGCAGCGATTTATTTTAGCGGTGTGATTAATCGTTTAGGGATTATGTCTGAAGGCTTGTATCGTTTTGTGACGCAATATATTACGGCGTTTGATCTGAGTTTTGTTTTTGCGGGACTGGGTTCAACGGTTCTGGCGATTCTACTGGTGCTTATCAGTGAACGGTTTCGTCGTAAGAAAATACTTAAGGTTCGTTAGTGAGGGGAAAAGTGATGGAAGAGACAATCAGCTTAGTAGAATTAATTCAAATTTTAAAGAAGAAGGCATTATTGATCATCATGACCACGATCGCGGGGATTGGACTGGCGGCTGGGGTCACCTTTTTCATGCTCACTCCGATTTATGATTCAGCGGCGCAGCTGATCGTGCAAAATAAGCAGGCCGAGGGAACAGCGACCAATTTGCAAAATGATATCAATGGCAATGTGCTGTTAATCAATACATATAAAGATATGATCAAAGGAGATATCGTTATCGATGCGGTTCAAAAGGAGCTGCAAAAGGAATATCAATATACCTATAGTAATAACGAGTTGAAGGAGATCATTGAAGTGGAGCAGGCGCAAAATTCTCAAATGTTCCGTATTATCGCGAAATCTCCGGAACCGCGGAAGGCAGCAACGATCGCTAATGTGACCGCGGAAATATTTAAACAAAAAGCGGAGGATGTGTTGGAGGTCAGCAAGGTGACGATCACTTCAAAGGGCGTCGTTCCATCAAAAGCGATCTTTCCTAATAACAAACTGAATCTACTGATCGGTGCAGTCGTAGGGATGATGCTTGGTGTCGGATTAGCATTCTTAATTGAATTGTTCGATAAAACGGTTAAAGATGATCGGTTTATTGCTGAATCATTAGGTTTGCCAATTCTAGGTCAGGTATCTGAAATAAGTAAAAAGGATCTGTTCGAAAATCGTGGCGTGATTGTAAAAACGCCGGAGGAGACTCAGCGAATGGGTGCTCGGACAGTCAATACACGCAAACGTAAGCGTGTGTAGGAAACGATATTATTGAGAACTAGGAGAAGATAAGTAGATGGCGAAAAGAAAACAGATGGTCAATCCAGTTGATTTAATTGCTTCAATCAACCCTTTTTCTACAGCAGCAGAACAATACCGAAAAATTCGTACAAATATTGAATTTTCTTCAGCGGACAAAAAAATTAAATCGTTGGTTGTTACTTCATCAGGACCTTCAGAAGGAAAATCGACGACAGCGGCTAATTTAGCGATTGTGTTTGCGAATACAGGAAGTCGTGTGCTGCTGGTGGATGCGGACTTGCGACGGCCGAGTGTGGCGTTGAGCTTCAAGGTTCCTAATGTGAATGGGTTGAGCAATTATTTAACGGAAGGAAATTCCTCCAGCGGCAGCTTTCGTAAAGAGAGCACGTATCTGACACAAGGTAGCACGGCACTTGATAATCGGTTAATTGAAACTAGCACGGAGAATTTGTATATCATGCCAAGCGGTCCGATGCCGCCGAATCCTTCTGAACTGCTACGATCGAAAAAGATGCAGGAATTGGTAGATGTGTTGGAGGAATCCTTTGACTTAGTGATTTTTGATATGCCGCCGGTGGTGACAGTAACAGACGCGCAAATTCTATCTGCTTACGTGGACGGGACGATCCTAGTGATTCGGGAACGGGCGACCAAGAAGCAAGCCGTGATAGAAGCGAAAAAAATGCTGGATATGGTTCAGGCGAAAATCATCGGGGTCATTTACAACGGGAAGAAACAAGGCGACGACTCCTACTATTATTACGGTGCGGAAGGAACTAAGTGAGCAATAAATGATCGATCTACATAGTCACGTCTTGCCTGGGGTGGATGATGGCGCGCAAAATCTAGAGGATAGTCTGGAAATGATTCGCAAGGCGATTAGTCAGGGAATCACTCATCTGATGTGTACGCCCCATCACAACAACGGAAAGTATCACAATCCAGCAGACAAGATCATTCAACAGGTGGAAGCTTTACAAAAAGAAATTGACCAGCGGGGATTGAAGCTGACCTTGCTGGAAGGGCAAGAAGTTCGGTTAACGGAATACCTCTTGATGGAAATCGAGCGTGGAGAGCTCTTGTTTACGGATTTAGATGATACCTATTTATTGGTGGAACTGCCGACAAATGAGGTTCCGTTATATGCAGAGGAAGTCTTTTATCATTTGTTGAAGCAAGGGCATGTTCCGGTAATTGTTCATCCTGAAAGGAACACCGTTTTTCGCAGAGAACCCAATCGCTTGCTGCCATTTCTTGAAATGGGTGTGCTGACACAACTGACGGCCCCAAGTATCGTAGGTGTCTTCGGAGATGAGATCCAGCGAACGGCTAAACAAATGCTGGAGCACCAGATGCTGTATATGGTTGCTTCTGATGCCCACAGTTTGCGGCATCGGAACTTTTACATGAAGGAAGCCTACAAGGTGATTCAAAAAGTCGGCGGGAAAAAGATGGTAGCGGACATGCAGCAAATGGCTAGGGATTTGGTGAATGGTGATCCAGTCATGCGGCCGAAGTATCAAGCGATAAAGGAAAGACGGTTCAAGCTTTTTTAACTGGAATTATCCCAACTCGATAGTATTGAGAAATTGAGACTGTGATTGATAAAAGTACATCACAGTCTTTTTTTAATACCTTTCTTTAAGCTTTTCTTGTGACCTCTCCCTTTTTAATGAAGCTTTTGAGAAGTTTCGCTATAATTAGTTGCTATAGGAATCACGTTAAGGATTCACAGATAAAGTGATCGAGGAGGGGATTGTATGAAGAAAATCATCGCAGGTATCGTATCTTTTGTGGCAAGCTATGGAATGATTTACTATCTGGTCATGCCAACCTTGCAGAATTATCCCCGCTTGGACAGGATGGCGCAGCGATTTGAATATACGGATGAAGCTCTGTGGCTGTTCATCTTTTTGAGTTTATGGCTGTTCTATTGGCAGTGGGAGCAGCGCAAGCTATGGAACATATATTTGTATCTTTTTTATAGCTGCTACTTTTTATTGCTGTTTATCATGCTCTTCACGAAGGCGCGGGCGTATCACTCGTTTAACTTGAATCCCTTTGAGCTGTATTTAAACAATGGACAGCAGATCATTGAACTGATTTTGAATACTGCTTACTTTATCCCTTTAGGTTGTCTGTACGGACTGCGAGCGAAGCCGGTGGAGGCAGCGTTAATTGCCTTGATTACGATTATTGGGATTGAGACGATTCAATATGTTTTCTATATTGGTACGTTTGATATTTGGGATATCTTTACGAATTTTGCTGGATGTATGCTGGGATATTTCATTTCTACCTTAATAAAGAAACGAATGAATAATTTAGTACGAATTTAATGTTAATAGCAATAGGAAAACCACCTGTCAGATTTGTCTGATGGGTATTTTTTTGTGGAAAAAATTGATTGCGCTGGGATGCTCTGGTAATTTCAATCAAAATAGTTGTCTAGCGTTTATATTCATGTTAACTTACAATTAGTAAGTGAGGTGTGTGAAGATGGAATATCTTTATCAAGCAGGAAGACCAGAGGGAAAAAAGTTTATTTTGCTTCATGGAACGGGCGGCGATGAAACATCGTTAATTGAATTGGCCAAATACTTAGATGCCGATAGTACGATCTTATCCTTCCGCGGCAAGATCATAGAGGATGGCATGAATCGTTTCTTCAAACGCAATGGACTGAATCAATTTGATTTTGAAAGTTTAGAAAAGGAAACAGATAACCTATTGGAAGTGATCAAGGAGATCAGCGAAGAAAAAGCAATCCCCTTGGAGGAATGGATATTAGTCGGTTACTCAAATGGGGCAAATATCGCAGCGCATCTATTGCTGGAACGTGAAACGATGCTAAACAAAGGTGTCTTTTTCCATCCAATGTCATTAGAGGTCCACACCCAACCATTTCCTTTAATCGATAAAAAGATTTGGGTTTCTTATGGCGGAGACAATGATCCAATCGTTAGCGATGCTTCTTTTGCGAAATTAGTCGCGGCCTTTCGCGATCGCGATGCAGATATCACCGTTATTGAGACACCCCACGGTCATCAAATCTCGATGGACGAACTTCAAAACGCTCGCGAATGGCTGAAAGGGTAGTGACACTTTTTCGGATGTGGTAAAATGAATCGAAGGGGTGGCGCAATGGCAGATTCATTTGAATACAAGGGCTTGACCATAAAATCGACAGACTTGGCCTTCAGTGATGAAGAATTACAAAAATTATTGACCTTTGAAGGAGCGATCACACATGAACGCTTGAAGGGCTTCAATTTTCATTATTTTTTGATGCCTGAATACGACTTAAATGGTCTGTTGGCAAAACTCGGTGAGGCTGAACGTAAAGCAAAAAGGATATACTACATTACAGGACAGCTAGTCTCCAGCGATTTGAAAAACATGGCTGTAGATGGTTACTATATGCCGACAAACTGGGGCTTTATGCACGTAGATAGTCATAAATAAGAGGTGGAAGATGAATGCGCATCTTTCGCCTTTTATTTTTTGTACACAAAAGGTCTTTACCACACGTGGAGTTGAAAGGGATAAGTAGGATGCTAATCATTGTTTTAAGCCGGAAATTCTCCATTCATAGCAATCGTAGTAGTTTGTCGATTTTCTTTTGTTGATAACTTGGAGCACGGCTCGTTTCTGTGGAATTCGTTGGGAAAGTATCGGGATTTTCCACATTTTCCACATAATCCACAAGTGGATAACTAGATGGAACTGATTAAAAAGTTATGTAAGATTTCCTTGATGGAGCTAAGAAAAATATTCTCGAGTTTTTTTCAGAATGATGTTATTGTACTTGAACCAAAACTGTTTTTTTAGATATTGATAGAACTCCTCACCTAGAAACACCAAAATTAATTTTGATCCCATCGCTAAAACCACTATAAACTCTGTTAGTATATCCACATATTCTATGATAGAATGCAGACGGAATGAACGATAGCTAGGAGACAGGCCTATGTATACAAAAGAAGTTTTCAATAATAAGATGAACAGCTGGATCAACATTGATGCGGAAAATACAGACGAACTAAAGAATCTTTATCGGGATTATGGAATTGATCGTGAATTTGTGGATTATTCCTTAGACCGCAACGAACGTGCTCATTTAGATTATGATAAAGCAACGGATGTCCTGTTGCTGATTTTTAACGCACCGAATCGGCGCAAGATCGACAATCATTATGAGACAGTACCGATGACTTTTATCGTTGTAAATCGAACACTAATTACAGTGACCAATCAGCAAACGAAATATTTGTACTTTGAAATTAAAAATTATTTAGAAAAAAATCCCGAGAGCACGCTGTTTGAGCTGCTATTTGGCAGTCTCTTCATTATCTCGGAGCAGTATTTCCCATTTGTCGAAGGAATGGATCGCGATCGCAAACGTATTAGTAATTTGTTAAAGGAAAAAACGACGAAGCAAAATTTGCTGCTGCTATCCGATTTAGAAACTGGAATTGTTTATTTTGTAACGGCTTCGCGGCAAAATGTGCTATTAGTGCAACAAATCAAAAGCCATGGTATCTATCGTCGCTTAAGTGATCAGGAAAAGGAACGTTTAGATGATGTCCTGATTGAAGCGCAGCAATTAGTGGAGATGACGAAGCTGTCATCGCAGATTTTACAGCAGCTTTCAGGCACTTATAACAATGTTTTGAATAATAACTTGAATGATACGATGCGTATTTTGACTGTTCTTTCGGTTCTTTTGACGATTCCTACGATCGTCTCGGGCTTTTTCGGAATGAACATGCCGCTACCATTGGAGCACAATGCTTTTGGCTGGATTATTACGATCATCGTTAGTCTCTTCTTGTGGTTTGGATTATCGTATGTTCTGCGGAAACTGATGAAATAATTCTAAAGTGACATAGACTCGAATTTAACAACTTAATAAAACAGGAGAAGAGAATGACACGATCTCTTTTTCTGACATTAAAATCCGTTTGGTTTATAAGCTAAACAAGGATTATGTATAGAAAAATCTTTGACAACCGCTAATTGAACAAATTATTATAGTGATACCTAAACTTGACTTTAAGTTAAGAAGCGGAATAGAAAGAGGTAAAATAATGTATACTATTGGTCAAGTTTCTCAAATGTTTGATTTACCAGTATCTACGCTGAGGTATTATGATAAAGAAGGTTTGTTTCCAGACATTCAGCGAGTATCTGGCATTCGCAAATTTTCAGACAGTGAATTAGAAGCTCTTAGAGTTATTGAATGTCTAAAGAAATCTGGTTTAGAAATCAAGGATATCAAACAATTCATGGAATGGAGCAAGCAAGGAAGTCAGACTTTTGAAGTACGCAGGGAACTTTTTGAGAAACAAAAAGCAGCAGTTGAAGAAGAAATCGCCAAGTTGAATAAAGTACTCGATATGATTCACTACAAGTGTTGGTATTATGATGAAGCCATGAAGTTTGGCAATGAAGAACGGCTCAAAAACCTTACACCGGAGGAGCTGCCTGAAGCAATCAAGCCTCATTATGAACGATCTCACTAAGAATCAATCAAGCTAAACGGACACTGTTTCCTTTTTTAGAAGGAACATGTCCGTTTTTTTATGGAAAAAAAATATTTTGAATAAACGGACATTTTTAAGGTAAAAGATGATACCTTATGAAGTGGTTAGTGCAATGAGTATATCAGTTATTAACGATAAAGTTGCTTTACTATACTTTATTTTTTACTCGAAGGCACTCTATATCCTATAAAATATGGATTTTTTGCACTAGAGTAAGTGCAATCATTTCATATTGTTGAATGAGAAATAAATGACTATAGTTAAACGTGTAAGGAGAGAGCATCATGCAGCAGATTACGAAACGACAGATCCAAGTATTGCTTCAATTGCTTGAGGATTCGCAACCGGTGACTACAAAGGAATTGGCTGCTCAGCAAAATGTAAGCGTGCGCACAATAAAATATGATTTGGACACGATTCGTTTGTGGCTAAAGGCGCGAAATCAGGATTTGACAAGTAAAAGAAGCCAAGGTGTTTGGTTGACACTAAGCGATTCTGAACGAATCAAGCTGAAAAGTGAGCTGATGGATGTTGACCGTCTGGAATTGTATGCCGATCAAACCTTGCGACTGGACCGCCTAAGTATTTTTTTGATGCTGACAAATCAAGCAATCACCTCTTTTGAATTGGCGGAGCGTTTGATGGTCAGCAAGGATACGGTTCTTAACGACTTGGAGGTTTTAGAAAAACGTCTAACTGATCAGGGAATGACGCTTGAACGTTTGTCCCGCAAAGGTTTTTTGATCACAGGTCCTGAGCATCAGGTTCGATTGTTGATTGAAGAAGTACTGCAAAAGGACTTAACCGATTATGACATCTACAAAATTATGGATTTACTTTTACAGAGTGAAAAAAAGGAAGGCTATGAGCTTTATTCAGCCAAAGGCACAGCTTTTCAAGAAGTTTTTAATCAGGTTCTTGCGGACATGCGCCAGTTATTGAAGCAGATCGATACGGCGGAGTTAAATTACGCGGAACTGCTGAACATGCTGATTCGAGTAGCGATCGCCACAATACGACTGCAAAATGAATATACGATTGGCCGTTATCAATTGCTGAATGATCCAAAAGAGCATCAGGAACTCTCTTACTTATTGATGCAACAGGTCTTTGCACATTACCAGCTGCCGCTATTTGAGGATGAATATCGCTACATCTACAGCGATACCTTCGAAAATGATCTGCAGCAGGATGTGATGGTGTTGACCGAGAATCTGATTCAGAAGGTGAGTAAAAAGATCAACTATTCCTTTTTCAATGATCCACAGCTACTGAATAATCTCTATGCACATTTATCGATGCGATTATCTCGTAAACAAAAATTCGTCAATGAATACAATCCGTTCAAGGATGACATCAAGGCAAAGTATCCTGAGCTGTTCGATGCGATTGAAATGGTCGTTCGACGTGAGATTCGAGGAAAAAGCTTGCTGATCAATGATTCGTTTATTGCTTATATCGCCTTGCACTTTCTCGTATCTTATGAAAAGGCGGCTGACATGCGCAGTGTTCGGGCGGTCTATGTTTGCTCTACTGGCTTAGGCGTAACGAGTTTGATTAAGCAGAAAATATCAGAAGAGCTTTCGAATATCGAAATCGCAGCGTTTGCTTCGGTGCTGAATGCAAAGGAAGTCATTAAGCAAAAAGAGCCTGAATTAGTCATCAGCATTTTTCCAATTGAAGGAATAGATTGCGAGTTTATCAAAGTGCACCCGTTACCGACGAAGCAGGATTTGGAAAAGATTCAACAAGCAGTCAAAAAAATCCTGAGCCAAACACCGCAACACGGTGTCAGAAAAGTGAGATGGGAGCCGGCAGGAAATCGAACGTCATTAGAAGATTTCAGTAAGGAATTGATTTTACAGGCATACACAATTTACGAAAAGCTATTGCTCCTATTCCAAGAGCAGCTAAACCAAGAGTATCGTGAAGCGTTCTTATTGCATGTCTTTCTAATGGTCCATCGAATTACCTTTGATCAGCAATATATGATGGAAGGAAACAAAGTGGATGAAGTGTTACCGACTTCTACATCATACAACAAACAGATCGAGGAGCTGTTTGCCGAACACAACTTAGCGATTAATCAATCAGAAATCACAGCACTATTTGCGTATATCAAAGGAGGAAATGAATGACCGTGACTGGAGAAGCGTTACAAATTATATCAACCAGCGAATATCAACAAGAATTAGAAGAATTGATTGATTGGTTAAAAAAAGAACTTACATTAGTGAAAATTGAACCTACTGAGCTGCAATGGACAATTTTAATCAATCATTTGAATGAAATGTTAAAGCGTTCAAAGGAACAGGAAACAATTCCAGAGGTTGACCCGGAAATGTTCAGTGAAGTATCAAAAGAAGCATTGCAGTTAGCAGACGGCGTTGTAAGAAAAATCGATAATTTGTCTCAAGATGAGATGTATGTTTTATCGATCCATTTTGAAACAGCCAAACAAAATGAACTTTAGGAGGAAATATAAATGATCACAGTAGTAATTGCAGACCGTATGGGCAAAGGACAAAACGTAGCAAAAGGGGTAGAAGCAGCAGGCGCACGAGCAGTCGTTGTTCCAGGAATGGGCGCAGATATGCGTTTAGGCGATGTGATGCAGCAGGAAAATGCGGATATGGGTATTTCATTTTGCGGCAGCGGTGGCGCAGGAGCATTGACTGCCTCAACAAAATATGGCTATCCAGAACGTCATGGCATGCGTTCAATCGAAGAAGGAGTCACGGCGATTAATGACGGAAAAACTGTCTTAGGCTTCGGCTTTATGGATCAAGAAGAATTAGGCAAACGTCTAGTAGAAGCCTTTGAAAAGAAACACAATTAGGAGATGAGTAAATGAGTATTCAAGATTGCCAACAAGTCATCGTGACAGTCGAAGGCGAAGGGGATTCTAAGCAGCACGCGTTTGCTAGTGCGCTGGGTCAAATCCAAAAGAAGATGATGCAGGAATCAGAAGTGATTTTACGAATTGAACCGATTGAAGTAGAAGTGATTAAAGCGATCGAAAAGACGTATAAGGAACGCTTTCTCTTTTTCTTCTTTCCAAGAAAAAGAACGAGCTATCATGTGGAATTGGAAGTAACGGTCAGTGTAACAACGCTTCAAGTTGGTGAAGTAGAATTTACCAAGGAAATGACAGATGATCCTGATGGTATTCAAATTCCTGTTATTTCCAAAAAAATATAAGGAAAAATAGAAAGGAAGTAAAGAAGTGGAGTTTACAGTTATCTTAATTAAATCAATTATCATTGGCGGCTTGCTTGGGTTTTCAGCTTCAATGGGAGCAGCGCGGATGTTTCATGCTCCAAGTACGCAGGGCTTGGGAGCCTTTCGTACATTAGGAGAAATGAACGCGTGTATGGGAGATCCAGCATCGCATTTCTCATTTGGACTAGGCTTTTTCTTCAACGCTTGGGCTTCGACTGTTGGAGCAGGCGCATTTACACAGGATGTTACGCATCGGATTATTCCCAATTGGGCAGCTTCGGTCTTATTAGCGAAAAATAAAAATGTTTCAGAAACGATGCATGATCCTAGGAAAATGGGCTTTGTTGGTGCTGTTGTCGGAGCACTTGTTGTTGCATTTTTGAATTCAACTGCCGCAGCTATTCCAGAAGCTTTGCAGGTAACAGCTGTAGCCGTATTGGTCCCAGCGGCCACCACCTTGATTAATGTTGTTATGCCAGTCATTTTCTGGTTAGCTGCACTAGATGCAGGAAAACGTACGGGTTTCTGGGGCACGTTATTTGGCGGTATTGCACAATTGATTATGGGGAATGCCGTTCCTGGCGTGGTATTAGGTATCCTGATCGGTAAAGGCGTCGATGAAATCGGCTGGTCAAAAGTAACGAAGATGATGATGGGTGCAATCATCTTGCTATTTGTCTTGAGTGGTTTCTTCCGCGGGTTCGATTTACAAGTCTTGGAAAGCTTCAAACTACAAGCACCAAATTGGTTAGAAAATATCCATAAAATGCTTGGGTTGAGTTAAGGTATTTTTGAATTTTGAGTTAGTTAAAAAATTGTTGAAAAGAGTAGAAGATAGATTGAAACATGTGAAGAGAATCATATTTTTTACGGAAAAGTAATTCATTAATTAGGAGGGAAATACATGGATAACACAGAGGAATTGGAAAGGGAACAAGCAATGCTTTCTGAAGAGAAAAAAGCGAAAAGCTTCTGGTATGCGGATTGGGCATTTCCGATCACCGTAGGAATCATGGCAGCGGCGGTTTTTGCTGGGACTCATATGTATTTCGTACACGGAGTAGGAGCTTTTAATGAAGTGTCAATTGTTGCGATGTTGAAGGCAGGATTAGATGGCGGCTCATATGGAGCAGCGGCGGCATTTGGTGCAAGCTTTCTATTTGCACGTATTCTGGAAGGTTCTTTGGTAGGGATTCTGGATTTAGGCGGATCTATTTTAACGGGGATCGGTATCGGAATTCCGGCGATCTTCTTGAGTATGGGGATTCGTGCACCGATCGATAACTTTGCCTTGTCACTGATAACAGGTGCTGTTTTAGGGTTATTAGTTGGTGGCGTGATTATTTTGATTCGTAAGTTCACCATCAATCAGGCGAACTCAACCTTTGGTGCTGATGTGATGATGGGTGCTGGTAATTCTTCAGGACGTTTCTTAGGACCACTGATTATTTTGAGTGCTTGTGGTGCTTCAATTCCGATTGGGATCGGCGCAACATTGGGAGCATTAGGATTTTACGCTTGGAAAAAACCTATAGCTGGCGGTGCGATTCTTGGAGCGATGGTACTTGGTACGATCTTCCCAGTCGCATTGCAGTAGAAAGAAGGCCAAAGGATGTTTGATTTATTAGTCAAAAATGGGAAACGTATCAATGGGGAAAAAGTCGAAGTAGCAATCAAAGATGGTGTGATCTTAAATGTAGACACCACGATTGAATCTCCCGCTGAAAAAATAATCGATTTAGCAGGAGAGCATTATGTATCCGCTGGTTGGATTGATGATCATGTTCATTGTTATGAAAAAATGACGCTTTATTATGATTATCCGGATGAAATCGGCGTAACCAAAGGCGTGACAACCGTGATTGATGCTGGAACGACTGGTGCAGAAAATATTGGTGATTTTTATGAACTGGCTAAAAAGGTCAAGACCAATGTTTACGCACTAATTAATATTTCAAAATGGGGTATCGTTGAACAAGATGAACTAGCCGATTTGACGAAGATTCAGGCGGATCTTGTACATGATCGATTGGTTGAGCTTCCACAATTTATCGTAGGAATCAAAGCGCGAATGAGTAAGACCGTTATTGGTGAAAATGGGATTACACCGTTGGAATTAGCAAAAGATATTCAACGGAAAAATCAAAACCTGCCATTAATGATCCATATCGGGTCAGCGCCGCCAGAGCTGCAGGAAATATTAGCAGTATTGGATGAAGGTGATGTGTTGACTCATTGCTTTAACGGCAAACCAAATGGGATTTTGGACAAGGAGACAGATCAAATCAAGGATTTTGCTAAAGTAGGATATGAAAAAGGAATCGTTTTTGATATAGGCCACGGCACGGACAGTTTTAACTTTCACGTTGCAGAGACTGCGCTAAAAGCAGGTATCAAAGCCACATCAATTAGTACTGACATTTATCATCGCAATCGCGAAAATGGACCTGTCTACGATTTGGCAACAACAATGGAAAAGCTGCGTGTGGTAGGATATTCGTGGGAAGAGATTTTAGATAAGGTAACAAATGTACCGGCACACTATTTCCATTTAGAGAAAAAAGGTAAATTGGCAGCTGGGTATGATGCTGATTTAACGATTTTTGATTTGTCCAACGGAGAAAAGACATTGACCGATTCAAATGGCTTTACGCGTACTGCGAAGGAATTGATCAAACCAGTGAAAACGATTATTGGAGGCACCATTTATGACAATTAGTTATGACAAATTTGGCTTAAAGGAAGTTATCAATGCATCAGGAAAAATGACGATCCTCGGTGTATCGAAAGTATCAGAAAATGTTTTAGCAGCGCAGCGCTTTGGTGGAGAGCATTTCTTTGAGATGAGTGAATTATTTATTCAGACCGGCGCCTATCTGGCAAAGCTTTTAAAGGTTGAGGATGCGCAGATCGTATCTTCTGCATCAGCAGGCATCGCACAATCTGTCGCTGCGATTATTGGACAAGGCAGTTTGTATCATGCCTATCACCCTTATACCGATCGGATCAAAAAACGTGAGATTATTGTTCCTAAAGGACACAATGTCGATTATGGTACTCCTGTTGAAGTAATGGTGGAGCTAGGCGGCGGTGAAGTTGTTGAGGCGGGATATGCCAATGGCTGTTCAGCCGAACAAATAGAAATGATGATTACCGACAATACTGCAGCACTACTTTATATCAAGAGCCATCACACAGTACAAAAAAGTATGCTGACAGTCGCTGATGCTGCTGCAGTAGCAAAGAAGCATCAAGTGCCGTTGATCGTTGATGCGGCGGCGGAAGAAGACCTTTATAAATATACTCAAGCCGGAGCGGATTTGGTCATTTATTCAGGCGCCAAAGCGATTGAAGGCCCTAGCAGCGGATTGGTGATTGGCACAGCAAAATATATTGAATGGGTTCGTCTGCAGGGCAAAGGAATCGGTCGGGCTATGAAGATCGGCAAGGACAATATTTTAGGCTTCACGCAGGCTTTGGAGGATCGTTTACAAAATGGCAGCGAGTCAGGCGAATCGATGAAACAGCGTCTAATGCCTTTTATTGAAGAGCTTAATAAAATTGAAGGACTCGAAGCCAAAACTGTTCAAGATGGTGCTGGCAGAGACATTTATCGGGCCAGTGTAAAAGTCCAAAATAAACCGGCGACAGAAGTGATTAACGCGCTAAAAGTAGAAAATCCTGCGATCTATACACGAGAATATCAAGCCAATAATGGCATCATCGAATTTGATATCCGCGCTGTCAATGAGGAAGAACTAGGAAAGATCGTTACACGATTAAATGAAATCATGTAGAGATATCAAAACATATTATAAATTGAAGGAGCAAATTTAAATGTCTTTAACCCCAAATTACTATCAAGATCGTGTTTGTTTAAACGTCTTAGCCAACTCTGTCGAAAATGCTCGTGACTGTTACGAAGCGGCAGAAGGACACGTTGTTTTAGGAGTGCTGTCAAAAAATTATAACAGCGATGAAGCCGCGATTGAAGCGATGAAAGACTATCAGGAAGCAACAGAAAATGCGTTATCTGTCGGTCTTGGTGCCGGTGATCCAAATCAAAGCCAAATGGTTTCGCGGATTTCTGGCGTGCTGCAGCCACAGCATGTAAATCAAGTCTTCACAGGTGTCGGAACCTCCCGAGCGTTGTTAGACCAAGCGGACACAGTGATCAATGGATTGGTTTCTCCTTGCGGTAAAGTCGGCTATGTTAATATCGCGACCGGACCTTTGAGCTCTCAAACAGAAGAAGCCATCGTTCCAATTGAGACAGCCATCGCTTTATTAAAGGATATGGGCGGAAGCTCAGTGAAATATTTTCCAATGAAGGGCCTTGCTCATAAAGAAGAATACGAGGCAGTTGCAAAAGCCTGCGCAGAAAATGATTTCTATTTAGAACCAACAGGCGGGATCGATTTGGAGAATTTTCAAGAGATCGTTAAAATCGCTTTAGATGCCGGGGTAAAAAAGGTTATTCCTCATGTTTACAGTTCGATTATTGATTCTGTGACGGGCGATACACGAGCAGAAGATGTCAAAGCTTTATTAGATATGGTAAAAGAGCTTCTTTAATAGAAGAAAGAATGCAGAGCTTATTATATTAGCACAACGCAAAAAGACGGGAATTCGAAGTTCCTGCCTTTTTGCGTTGTGTTTTCTGTGACGGAGATTATTTTTGCTCATCCCGCAGTTTTTTGATCTCATCAATCTTCAAACCAGTGAATTCTGCGATTTGTTCAAAGGAAAGGTTTGCCGCTAGCATTTTCCGAGCAATGGTACATTTTTCTTTTCTAAGTCCTTGTTCAATCCCTTCATCTCTCGCAGTTGAAAGTTCGGCATTTCGGATGGCTTCGGTTTTATTGATGTTCATAATCATCGTCTGTTCATCCTCCTTTAGCGAATAGAAATCGATTTTACGTTTGGCTTCTTTAAGATAGTTGGGAGCATCTGGTGTGACTTCGCCGGTTTTTAGAAAATGCTGCCAGTGGCAGGCTGCGCTGGTTTCCTTGATATTCTTATTGGTCAAGCTAAGGAAGCAGAGCATCAGCAATTGTCTGTTCTCTTGACCTATAAAGGGTTCGTGTGTCTGCTCATCTAGTAGACGGAAAATTCTCAGTGCCGCTTTTTCACGATCGAATAAATCAAAATCAACGACCTTGATTCCGTACACTGGTCGGAGCGCAGAAAAATTATTATTCTCGATAAATTCCACGGTTTTGGTATTGCCAAAGGGTGAGCAATAGGCCTCTGCCAGATAAAAAAGCGTGCGTTCGTTGAAATATTTATGCTTTTGAATCTGGCATTCAATCGTTGTACAGCTGCCATCATCTGCCGTGGCCAAGATATCCACTTCGGTCATTCGAAGCGTCAGTTCATCATAATTTTTCTTGTACGTATCAATATGGTAAGGAACTTTTGGTTTCAGAGTCATAAATTCCAGTCCTAATAAATCTTTGACGAAGGCTTTCAGAATGTGCGGAGAATCCTCAGAGGTCAGTAGCTTATTAAACAACAAATCGTTTGTCGGTAAATATTTTTCCATCGTATCATGCCTTTCTGACAACGTATTGAAAGGCTTTTCTCGCTTTTATTATAGAACGTGCGGGAAAAACTCTTCTATAGATAACATACGAATAAATCCTGTTTTTCCCGTAGATAACGAAAAGTATGAAATGGATTAATGTTAGAAGATTTTCTCGTATCCGAGATGAGCACAACCTATGAGAAGGTTTGACAGCGCTTCAAAAATGATGTAAGTTAAAAGACAACTTGATGAACAAGTTTTACATTTGTTCTTATCAGGGAAGAAAACCAGGAAATATTTTTTTTAGCGCAATTAGTGAATTTATGAACAAACGAATAGAGTAGGAGGAAACGGAATGATTGAAACTTTTGTATTTTCAAGTGAGAGTATTTTTTTACGAGAAGAAGATCAAACAAAGGTCCAGCAATTGCTAGATTATTTGAAAAGTCGAAAACAGCAAATCGGCATGGTTTTCTACGATCAAGAGATGATGAATCGAGTTTTACTGGAGCATCATCTGGCTGACTATTTAGATTTTTCGATCAACGGTGAAAAAGCTGAGACGGTTCCTCATGGATTAGTGGATTTTCTGCAGGTGGAGTTGGCGCATCAAAAGGTCAATTTCATCTCGAATTCCTTGAAACAGCTGCATGAAGCAAAGAAATTAGGCTTTAAACCATTGTACATTGCAGAAAATTGTGACAAAGCAACTGTGCCTTGTCAATCTTTCCGAGACTTCAATCAGCTGCACTTAGGAGTGATCGAAAGCCGCTTTGAGAAATTAATGTAATACCCAATCAATTCTTTACACAAGAGTTTTTGACAGTTTTTAAAAGCAAACTGTCGAAAACTCTTGTTTTGTTATTTCGGGGCATTAATACAGACAATAATTTGATTGATAATAAATTTCGTTTTTTTAAAATTAGAAACGCTCATCATTATTTCATATTAAAAATAATGATTTTGGGTAAAGGACGATGAGAGTTATTATTGCTTGATTTTCAAAAATAGTGGATCAAACTTTAAGTTGACAATCTTTTGTCAGCTGGTATAATCAAAAAATAAAATATTTTCCGAAAATTCTGAACAATTAAACTGTAAATGGCTAGTTTTAAAATTAGAATATATAGTTATTTTTTAACCATAATTTAAAAATCAAAAAGTAGGGAGTTAATTATTTTATGGAGAAAGAACTGCTAAGGGTCGAAGGACTTACAGTCAAATTTCGGACCTATAACGGAGAAGTGACTGCCGTAAATAATTTAGAGCTTCTATTAAATGAAAATGAAACATTGGGTATTGTTGGGGAAAGTGGTAGCGGAAAAAGTGTAACTTCTTTAAGCATCATGGGCCTATTAGATGAAGCAACCAGTACAGTTACGGGAAAAGCTCTATTTAGAGGTGAAGATTTGATTGCTATGAAAGAGAGGGAGAAACAGCATTTTCGCGGTAATCATTTAGCGATGATTTTTCAAGAACCAATGACTTCTTTGAATCCGCTTCATAAATGCGGAAAACAAATTGTCGAATCCATGTTGATCCATACGGATATCTCAAAGACAGATGCGAAGGAAAAAGCGATAGAATTGTTAAAGCTTGTAGGGATTCCCGCACCTGAGCAGCGTTTCAACGAATATCCTCATCAAATGTCCGGTGGGATGCGGCAGCGGGTAATGATTGCGATGGCGCTTGCTTGTGATCCGCAGCTTCTAATCGCAGATGAACCGACTACCGCATTAGATGTGACGATTCAAGCACAAATTTTAGAAGTTTTGAAGGAATTAAAGGAACGTCTCAAAATGGGGATCATTTTGATCACTCATGATTTAGGTGTGGTGTCAGAAATATGTGATCGCGTCGTTGTAATGTACACTGGAAAAGTTGTGGAACAGGGATTGATTCGCGAAATATTGGACAATCCCAAACATCCTTATACAGAAGGCTTAATTGCGGCAATTCCAACTATCAATGATAAAAAAGGGAAACTAAGCAGTATCGAGGGTATGGTTCCTCAATTAAATGAGATGCCGCAAGGTTGCAGCTTTCATCCTCGTTGTCCTTACGCGATGGCTATCTGCAAGGAGAAAAGGCCGGCAATTACAACTAGTGAAGATGGACGAAAAGTCCGTTGCTTTAAGTATTCGACAGAAGAAGAAACTGAGGTGACGACGTAAATGATGACGCAAGAACCGATTATTCAAATGGAGCACGTCAAACAATATTTTGAAATTCGCGACAGTAAAGGTAAAAAGGGAACGTTAAAAGCCGTTGATGATGTGACGTTAACAGTAAAAAAGGGTGAGACTTTCGGGATCGTCGGTGAAAGTGGTTGCGGGAAAAGCACGTTAGGTAAAACGATGTTGAATCTTGGGGCGATCACTGATGGAACGATTATTATTGATGGACAAGATGTTAGCGCTTTTAAGAATCGGAAAGAAAAAGTAGCTTTTGGTTCAAAGGTTCAACTCGTTTTCCAAGATCCGTCTGCTTGTTTAAATCCACGAAATAAAATCAAAGGTATTTTAGCTGAACCCTTCCAGATTCATCATAAAAAGGATATGACGAAGGCTGAAATTGAATCCGAGATTGATCGCTTATTAACGATGGTCGGATTAGCTCCCGAATACAAAAACCGTTATCCTCACGAGATGTCAGGAGGACAAAAACAGCGAATTGGAATCGCTCGCGCGTTAGCGTTAAAGCCGGAAATCATTATCTGTGACGAACCCGTTTCAGCGCTGGATGTGTCGATCCAAGCGCAGGTCATTAATTTGCTGGTAGAGTTGCAAGAACAGATGAATTTAACCTATTTCTTCATTTCTCATGATTTAGGAGTCGTTTATCATCTGTGTGATCGTATAGCCGTGATGTATTTAGGAAATATCGTAGAATTGGCGAATCGGGATGCTTTATATAATGATACGTTGCATCCTTACACAAAAGCCTTGATCTCAGCTGCACCGACGATTGATAAGGAAAAAATCGACCGGATCGTATTGACTGGTGACGTGCCAAGTCCAGCGAATCCGCCTAAGGGCTGTAAGTTCCATACCCGCTGTCCATTTGCGATGGAAAAATGTAAGACAGATATACCTGAATTATTGGAAGTAAAGGACAATCACTTTGTGGCATGTCATTTGCATAATAAAGAGGAGTAATTTTTAGTAAACATAAGGATGCCAGTCCAACTTTTGACAGGTCCTCAAAGTGGAGTGTGCAAAAAAAAATTTCTGTGAAATAAAAGAATAGGGATCTAGTTGGATGGTATACGGCGTTTTAATCAGACTTAATTTTTCCTAGGAAAATTAAATACATTAGTAAAAACAAGGAGGAGTAAAAGGTATGAAAAAAAGGAAGTTGTTATGGAGCGTCATTTGTCTGGCAATGTTGACACTCGCTGGTTGTGGCGGCGGTGGCGATAGTACAGACGGGTCAAGTGATGGTGGCGGCAGTGCAGATGGCGATAAGACGTTGGTAGTCGGGATGGCATCTGATTTAAAGACTTTGGATCCTCACCATGGCTATGAAGTTTACGGGAATATGGTGTATTACGCAATGTATGATTATCTGTATCGTACCTATGAATCGTCAACCCCAGAGCCTTCATTAGCAGAATCTCACGAAATGGATGATTCACAAAAAGTCCATACCTTTAAAATCAAAGAAGGTGTAAAATTCTCAAGCGGAAATGACTTGACTTCTAAAGATGTGAAGTTCAGTGTGATGCGGACCAAAAATCTGAAGAGTAATACGACGCATCATACGGAAAATGTGGAAAGTGTCGAAACACCAGATGATTATACAGTGAAGTTTACGTTGAAGGAACCAGATGCAGCCTTCTTGTCAAAATTAGCGAATAACTCCTTTGCGATCGTTGATTCTGAAGTTGTCAAAGAACATGGCGGTACGGATGCAGAGGATGCTTCTTCGAAAGATACAGCTGAAAAATGGTTGAATTCAAATTCAGCAGGTTCAGGCGCTTATGTCTTGGACAAATGGAAACAAAACGAAGAACTTAGTTTAACGAAGAACAAGGAATACTGGGGCGAAGTGAAAAATGATAAAGTTATTTGTAAAGAAATCCCAGATGTGAACACACAGATTCAAATGTTGAAACAAGGGGACATTGATATTGCTTTAGGTATTGGTGTAGACAATGTCTCGCAATTAAAAGATCAAGAAGGCGTGAAGATCAAAAACTACGTTGGTTCAACAACTACCTTCCTATTAATGAACCAAGATGAAGAAATCGGCGGACCGATGGCCAATCCGAAAGTGCAGGAAGCCGTTCGTAAAGCGATCAATTATAAAGAATTATTGAAAATCTCTGGCGATAAAGCTGTGTTGCCGCTAGATATCGTGCCAAAAGGATTTACTGGCGCTTTAGAAAAGGATGAGGACTATCAGGACCTTGATGAAGCGAAGAAATTAATGGAAGAAGCTGGCTATAAAGATGGCTTCGAAGTGAAATTCACGGTTGCCAACTTTGATACAGAGGGGATGTCTTGGACGACTCTCGGTCAAAAAATCAAAGATGATCTAGAAAAAATCGGCATCAATGCCAAGATTGAAACATCTGAGATTGGGGTCGTGATCGATTCTTACCGTGAAGGAAAAGAAGCCTTCTTGCTAATGCATTGGCATCCAGACTATATGGAAATCAATAATCAGCTAGTCTTCTTACCAGGTGATACAGTCGGTGAGCGTGCGAAATGGACAGACACTTCAAATACGAAGATGGCAGAGTTGAAGCAAACAATTCAAACAGAATCAGATGAAGAAAAACGCGTTGCCGCATCAGAAGAGTTACAAAAATTACTGGCAGATAATATGCCATATGCTTTCTTAGTTCAGCATCCGAAAGTATTGGCTTATCGTGACAACTTAAAGGGCGTTAACTATTACGAAGTACAAAAAATCAATTTCCAAGATGTCAGTATCAACTAACCAAATAGCAAGGGGCAAAAGTGTATGAGGAATATGGCTAGATTTTTATTACGGCGCTTACTATTTGTCTGCTTTTTGATCATTGGGGTGACGTTCTTAGTATTTATGATCTCGCATCTCGTTCCCAGTGATCCGATTGCATCGAATATGAGTCCAAATGCGATGAGCGATCCTGCAGCAGTTGCGGCTTACAAAGCACGCTGGGGTTTGGACAAGCCGCTAATGGAACAATACTTTATTTATCTAAGTAATTTGTTGCGGGGAGATTTAGGAACTTCGATTCGCACCGGTAATCCTGTTATCAGTGATTTGAAACAGTTTTTCCCTGCGACTTTAGAACTATCCATCATGGCGATGCTGATCGCTGTTCTATTCGGGATCACATTTGGGATCATCTCTGCAGTCTATCGCAACAAGCCGTTTGATTATCTAGTTCGTACGATCTCAATCAGCGGGGTTTCGATCCCGAATTTCTGGTTCGCGTTAGTTATGCTGCTGTTGTTTTATTCCAAATGGCATTTGTTTCCTGGCGGCGGGCGAGTCAGTTCGCGAATCTCGGCACCGACAGGGGGAACGGGACTTTATGTCTGGGATGCCTTAACCAGTGGCAATTGGGCGTTATTCAATGACGCTCTCTCCCATTTGATTTTACCCGCGATCGTCCTTGGCTTCTTTACGATGGGGCTGATTTCCCGGCAGACGCGTTCGAATCTTTTGGAAGTTTCTTCATTAGACTATATCCGAACCGCTAAAGCGAAGGGACTTTCACAGCGTCAGATCGTTTTGCGCCATGCGCTAGGAAATGCTTTGATTCCTGTTATTACTGTTATGGGAATGGGGTTTAGCAACTTGTTAGGCGGAATGGTCTTTGTTGAAAAAATCTTTTCGTGGCCGGGAATTGGACAGTACGCGTATTTGTCCGCTACGACATTAGATTTTCCGGCAATCTGCGGCGTTTCATTATTGATCGCGATGATTAATGTGATACTGAATCTCGTGATTGACATTCTTTATGGGGTCATTGATCCGAGAGTGAGGTACAGCTAATGAAACGATTACTGAAACAAAAAAACTTTTTATTCAAATTAGGAATCGTTATTTGTGTGTTATGGGTGCTCATTGCAGTTCTTGCTCCGCTGATCGTACCACGGAATCCGTTGACACAAGATATGATGGAACGTTTTTTACCGCCGGGCTCAGCAGGCCATTTCTTAGGAACAGATGAGCTAGGGCGTGATGTATTTTCTCGTGTTTTGATGGGAAGTAGGGTGTCGATTACCGCAGGGGTGGTAACGGTCTGTATTACGATTGTTATCGGAACCATTTACGGCGGTATTGCTGGCTATGTTGGCGGAATCATCGATGATGTCATGATGCGTTTTGCGGAATTGATTGCTGCTTTCCCACCATTAATTTTAGCGATGGTGATTGCGGCGGCTTTAGGACCAAGTATTTTTAACTCTGTGCTGGCAATGACGATTATTTGGTGGCCCAATTATGCTCGACTGATGCGAAGTCTCGTGATTACGTTGAAGGAAAATGAGTACATCGTCGCCTCAAAAGTCTTAGGAGCAAGTCATTTACGCATCCTAGTCAAAGAAATTGTACCAAATGCGTTAGGCTCATTATTAGTTATGGCAACTCTGGATATTGGGAATGCGATTGTGACCTTCTCGGGACTAAGCTTTTTAGGCTTGGGAACACAACCGCCAACACCTGAATGGGGTTCGATGGTATCTGATGGTGTAAATAATATGAACTATTGGTGGATATCCACTTTCCCAGGTGTTGCAATCTTTTCTATGTCGATTGGCGCCAACTTTGTCGGTGACGGGTTACGAGATTACCTTGATCCAAAAATCAAAAATAAATAAACGAAGAAGCCTGTCTTGTGATTTTCATAGGATGGGCTTCTTTGCGGGAAGAATTAAGAAACTGGCTGCACTGATTCATAGGTATGATAAAAATACATTCTAATATATTCACCAAGTTGAGAAATCCCTAAAAGAAGTAAAAAAGCCGTTCAGCAATAATGTTAAGAAATTATAAATCACATATTCTTTTCTAAAAGAAATTATTTTATAAATGAAATATGATAAACTAATTATTGAATGAAACGTAAGTACTGAAAGGGAGAAGGTGAAGGATTTGGGAAGACATACGGATCCAAATGAAAAAAACAAAGGAAAATATGTCGTGGTCGGTCTGGCTGCGCTTCTATTGGCAGGGGGCGTATATTTTGGAGCGACGCGCATTTTAAATAATACAGCTGAAAAACCAAAGGAAGCAGTCACTGCTAGAGAAAGTCAATCATCGTCAAAAAAGGAATCTGCCGTAAGCAGCACAAAAAAGTCAGCAAAGAAACCAACAAAAAATAGTTCCGAGAAGAAAGAAAAAACGAAAAAAACAACGGAATCTTCAAAGAAAAAAACTAAGACCTCAAATTCAAGTGAAAAACAGGCAAGCTCTGAGAAAAAATCAACTTCAAAGGCTAAAAAGAAGACCGCTGCTAAACTAGATGCTTCAGCATTAACGCAAAGTGCGGGGAAAGTCTATTACGGTGTGCAATATTTGAAGAGCAAGCAGGAGTTTTCTAGTAATAATTCTGAACGAACGATTGCGGCGAATATTATCGAACTTTTCATTATGGATTATGCACTTGCTCAAAAAGATGGCAGCAATCAAGTAATTGAAGACAAACCGTTGAATGAGTGGTTAACGCCAATGATCCAACAAAATGATATCAATGCGACCAATGTTTTAATCGATCATTATGGAATGGGGAATATGAACAGCTATTTCAAGGATCAAGGATACCCTGACACATACATTGAACGCCGTATGGTGGATATCAATGTCCGAAGTACGGATAAGGATAATTACACTTCTTTGAATGATTGCATGAAATTGCTGAAAAAAATCTATGACGGTCGTGATAAAGAACCGCAAAAGACAATGTTAGATATTTTGAAGGGCCAAGTCATTCGCACAAAGATTCCTGCAAAACTGCCGAATAATATTACTGTAGCTAATATTACTGGTGAACAGCAAAATGTTGAAAATGATATCGGCATCGTTTTAACCAAAGATAATCCATTTGTGATTGTCATACTAACTAACGACGTTTCGGATATTGTAAAAACTAGGACAGCGATTTCGGAATTTAGTTTAGCAGCGACGAAGATTAAGGAATAAAACAGCTTCGTTATTTCTATACAATTAAATAGTTAAGAGAGTCAGTTTTGCTTTAAACAAAAAAAGCAGAGCTGGCTTTTTTTGTTAGATAAAAACATTAAGCAGACGACTTATATCCAACAGAGAATGTGAAAATCGTGTTAGTTATAAAACTAATTATAAAAATAAAAGATATTTTTTGAAAATAGCAATGATTCTTTTATTAATAAACAGAAGCCATTTTTCTTGTTTTGAAAATGTTTTCAAAGATTTCGTTGACAAAGAAGCGAAACGGATATATATTTGATTTGTGAATAGTACCAATGGTTCTTTTTTAGAACCAAAGGCTTTTTGGAAGGAGATGTTTTGTTTGATTGGTCTGTTAGTCGTTACACATGGGGATTTAGGAGAGTCGCTTTTAAAGTCAATTGCTATTATTGCGGGGGAAGTAAAGGGTTCTGCATCTGTTGGTTTGTATCATGGAGATAGTCCGGTTCGATTGAGGGAGGAGATTCAGGAGAAAGTAAAAAAATTAGATACAGGAGATGGCGTACTTGTCTTAGTAGATTTTTATGGGGGAACTCCTGGGAATGAAGTGATGAAGCTTTTAACGACAAATGAAATGAAAGTGCTTTCTGGAGTGAATATGGCAATGCTGCTGGAAATTGTTGTGAATCGTGAATTTTCGACAGATGTTGAGGCATTGGCTAAAACGGCTCTACAAAGCGGTAAAGAAAGTCTCCAAGATTTGAATGAAGTATATAACAATTTAATCGCAAAGGCAGGGGAATAATAATGAGTATTGTATTAGCAAGAATTGACGATCGTTTGATTCACGGCCAGGTTATGACTTCATGGCTTAATTACACTGGCGCTAATCGAATCATTATCGTGGATGATGAAACAGCAAATGATACATTTTTGAAGATGATCGTGACATCTGTCGCTCCAGCGAATATCAAAACAGAAGTCTTTAGCGTTCATGAAGGTGCCGAGACTATTAAACAGTTAGCAGCATCGGATAAAGTGATTCTTTTAGCTAAATCGCCTGAAGCATACGTTGAATTAATGAATCAAGGTATCGCATTGGAGAAAGTAAACATTGGCGGTATGGGTGCAAAAGAAGGCAGAACAAAATTTTATAAAAATATTTCTGCCTCTTCGGCAGAAAAAGCTAGTCTCAAAAAATTAATTGATACTGGAGCAACAGTGACTATCCAGATTATTGCCGAAGATAAAGCGATCGACGTAGCGAAGCTATTAACCTAGGGAGGGGTATTAATGAAAATTTCTTTTATTCAAGCAATTTTAATTGGAGTTGTTTACTATCTTGGGGTAACTGGAACACCTTGGCTGTCGTTATTGGGAAGTATTTCTTTTATGCAGAAACCTTTAGTTGCTGGAACCGTTGTAGGAATTATTTTAGGTGATCCAGTCCAAGGTGTCATTATTGGAGCTGCGATCCAATTGCCTTATATCGCTTTTATTTCAGCAGGTGGAACAGCACCGGTTGATCCTGGGTTGGCTGGGACTTTAGGAACAGCCTTAGCGATTGCATCGGGGGCTGATCCGCAAACTGCGGTAACCTTAGCTATGCCGATTGGACTATTAGGAACGGTTATCTGGGTCGCGCATATGACGATCGATGTTTTCTTTGTTCATATGGCAGATAAGGCAGCCGGTGAAGGTGATCTTGATCGGATCAATTTCTTACATGTAGTGCCGCCGCAAATCATTCTTTTCTTAATCAGTGTGATACCAGTAACCTTAGCTGCTTATTATGGCGCTGGGGCAGTAACGACCATTTTGGGGTACTTGGATGGCACACCGTTACATGTGCTCCAAGTAATCGGTGGATTATTACCAGCATTGGGGATTGCGATGAATTTACGTTCCATCAATCGTCCGAATACGATGCTGTTTTTCATTTTAGGGTTTGTCATGTCGATTTATATGGGTCTGGATGTTATTGTAATTGCTGTTTTAGGTGCGATTATTGCATATCTTTATACCATCACACCTAGAAATGAAATCGGCGGGTTTAGTTAGGAGGAAAAGAGATGGAGCAATCATTAGAAAATGAAAGTCAACAACCAAAAAAAGAATTATCGAAAAAGGATGTCACTCGTTCTTTTTGGCGCTGGACTTTTTTCAGTCATGCTAATTATAACTATGAGCGGTTAGAAGCAACGGGTCTTGTCCATTCGCTAAGTCCAATCATTAAAAAGCTTTATGCAGATGATCCGCAGGAATATCAAAATGCTCTGAAAAGACATATGGCCTTTTTTAATACAGAACCGCATTTTGGTGGAATTATTTGCGGCATGGTGATTGCAATGGAAGAAGACCGAGCAAATGGTGCGCCGATCACAGATGATGCCATCAATGGGATCAAGACTGGTTTGATGGGACCTTTTGCCGGGATCGGCGATACCTTGTGGCAAGGAACATTGACACCTATTCTTTTAGCCTTTGGTGTCAGCCTGGGGGCTGAAGGAAATTTGATGGGTCCAGTTGTCTATGGGCTTTTGATGTTTGGCATCATGTTTTCTCTAGCTTATTTTGTTTGGATGCAGGGATACAAGATGGGGAAAGCTGGGATCGAAAAAATCTTAAGCAGTAATATTTTGCAGTATTTAATCACTGGAGCATCGGCAATGGGAGCGATTGTTTTAGGAGCTTTGACAGCCAACTTTGTTTCTGTTTCTTCTCCTTTTGTGATCAAAGTCGGAGCCGTGAAGCTGGGATTACAAGAAGACATTCTCGATAAATTATTCAAAGGTATCTTACCTCTGGGGATTACCTTGCTGACCTTATACCTGCTAAAAAACAGGAAAATGAAGTCAACGAGAGTAATGCTGGTCTTAGTGGCTATTGGGGTATTATTTGGAGCATTTAATATATTCTAGTCAATTGTTAGGAAGGGGATAGAAATGAAGACAGCAGTTTTTTACGGAATTGAGGATTTGAGAATTGAGGAGTGTCCGTTACCGGAAGTATCTGAAAATAAAATTTTAATAAAAATTGAGGCCTGTGCGCTTTGTACTTGGGAGCAGCGAGTATATACAGGAGTAAAAAAAGTTGATTATCCATTTATTGGCGGACATGAGATAGCAGCAGAAATTGTTGCGCTAGGAAATAAAATTGATCCGACAAAATGGCAGATTGGCGATAAAGTTGTATTTGGTACCAACCTTGCTTGTGGAGACTGTGATTTTTGTAAGAGCGGCGAGGAACAAAATTGTATCGATTTCAATCATAGCAAGCATCTTGAAGGTCTTCCGCATAAGGGGATGGGAGGACTATCAGAATATATACTGGTAGAGCCGAAGCATCTTTTTCATTATTTTGGCGTAACGCCCGAAGAAGCGGCTTTAACCGAACCATTGTCATGCGTGGTTCATAGTTGCGAGACTGCCAATATTCAATATGGAGATTTGGTCGTAGTGATCGGCTGCGGCATCATGGGATTATTACATGTTGCATTGGCTGTGAAAAGCGGCGCGCGCGTGCTTGCTTGTGATCTAAATCCAGAACGTTTGGAACTGGCTAAAAAAATTGGGGCTCACTATATTATTGATTCTTCTAAAGAAGATCTTTTAGCGAAGGTCAAAGAAATTAGTCATAATCTGGGCGCGAATGTAGTTTTCGATACGACGCCGATTCATAGTGTAGCAGAAGAATCAGTGGAGCTGGTGTCGAATACTGGTAAAGTGATTCTTTACTCATCCTTCTATCCAGATGAGCCTGTTAGCTTTAGTCCTGACAAGCTGCATAAAGGCGGTTATTCGATCGCTGGTACAGCTAATTCTAACAGTCGTGATTTTGTTCGGGCGTCTAGAATGATCAGTGAAAGAGTTATAGATATGCGACCGTTTATCAGTGAAATCATTCCTTTTGAAGAGGTTGTAGCAGGTTTTGAATCAGCGATTAAGGGTGATAAATATCGTGTAGTAATAAAATTTTAGCTATACAATAAAAAAAGGAATATTGGCAACTATAGTATGATAGGTAGTTGTATAAAAAATCAGTTATAATCAATAGTGAAACGTTAGTTGATCAGATAATTATTTATTATGTAGCTGCCTGTCTGTTTTGATAGATCTCCCTATCCAAGACAAGACGAGTGAAGGGAGGATTATTAAGTGGAAGAATTTATTCCAAAGTATAAAAAAATCAGCGATGATATTCAAAATTTAGCCAAAGTGTTGAGCGGACAAGGAAAACCGCTTCCCAGTGAACGAAAGCTATCAGAAACCTTTGAGGTGAGCAGAACGACAATTAAGCGTGCTTTAGAGTCACTGGAAAGACAAGGCATTGTTACTTATATAGAAGGAAAAGGATATATTATTCCCAATCGAGATGTAAAGATTGTTTCAAGTATGCATATTTCTGGGTTTTATGAGGACATTGTTTCACGTAAAAAGAAAATTAGTTCTAAAGTGTTGAAAAAAAACGTGATTCAAGCAGATCAAAAGTTAAGTAAGGAATTGAAGATAGCGGAAAATGAGTACGTTTTCTATCTTTTGCGCTTACGGAGTGTCGATGGCGCGGTGTATTCCTTATCTGAAAGTTTTATTCCCCTCAATCGCTGCCCGGAGATTGGTTCCTTTGATTTAACAGATAAATCTCTTTGGAAGGTTTTAAATCAATTTGGAATCTATCCGGAAATCGTTAGTCAACGAGTGAATGCTCGGATGGCGAATTACTCAGAGATTGAATATTTGAATATTTCTAATCCTGCAGTGGTCATGGTTGTAAACAACATGGCCTATTGGGATGGTAAACCGATTGAACTTTCCTATGTCTATACGGATGTTTTCTCAACAAATCTTGAATATCGTTTTAGTAAATAAAACGAGGAGGAAGATTCATGTTAGTAACATTGAGTGAGCTTTTAAAAGATGCGAAAGAAGAAAAATATGCAGTTGGGGCGTTTAATGTACCGAACCTCGAAGCAATCCGCGGGGTCATTCAAGCAGCGGAGGAACTTGAGTCTCCGGTTATTCTGCAGCACGCCGAGGTACATGAAAATTTGATTGGCTTGGAAGAAATTGGACCCATTATGCTTCAGTATGCTAAGGCGGCGAAGGTACCTGTAGCAGTGCATTTAGACCATGGAGCCTCCTATGAAATGTGCGTCAAGGCGATTCGATTGGGTTTTACTTCGGTCATGTATGATGCCTCTAGCAAAGAATATGAATTAAACTTGGAAGAAACGAAAGAAATTGTGAAAATCGCTCACGCAGCTGGTGTTAGTGTTGAGGCGGAACTAGGACATATTTTCACCTCAGCTGTTGGTGGCGGTGAAGGACGAGGCTCAGACTCTAGCGATGATTACGAGGACTTGGAGGATGTCTATACCGATCCTGATTTGGCTCGGAAATTTGTTGAAGCAACTGGTGTTGATTGCTTGGCTATTGGTTTTGGGACTGTTCACGGCATTTATTTGAAAGAACCGAAGCTTGACTTAAATCGAATTCTGCAAATCAAAGAAAAAATCGATGTACCTTTTGTCATGCATGGCGGGTCAGGTGTATCCGAAGAAAATTATCGAACAGCAATAAAAAATGGTATATGTAAAATCAACTATTACACCTATATGAACAAAGCAGCTGGCAAGGCTGTTCAAGAGTGTTTGGAAAACAATACAGAAGACGCTGTTTTCTTTGATGAGCTGTCACTAAAGGCTACTGCAGCAATGAAGGACAATGTAAAAGCCGCGATGGAAATTTTTATGAAGCCATAGCTTTTCAATGAAATGAATGATGGAGGGGAGAAGATGGAAAGGATAGTTGCATCGATTATGTGTGGAAATCAGTTGACACTAGGACAGGAGCTGCAGAATATACGCGCTGCTGGGATTGACTGGCTCCATTGTGATGTGATGGATGGTGTTTATGTAAATAACTTGGCGATGGCTCCTTATGTATTGGAACCGATTATTCAGACAGGAAAATTTACCACCGATATTCATTTAGCCTGTGTGACTCCAGAAAAGTATATTGAAATGTTTGCACCGCTGAAACCAGATTTTCTTACATTCCACATTGAAACAACAGAAGAGCCTGAGAGATTAATACAAAGAATTCATGACTTGGGAATAAAAGTGGGGATTGCTATCAATCCTGAAACCCCAATAGAAAGTCTATTTCCTTACCTTGATGTCATTGAACTGATTCTGGTAATGACTGTAAATCCTGGATTTGCGGGTCAAACGTTTCAACAGAATGTTTTAGAAAAACTCAAAAGCTTGAATCAGCAGCTAAAAATGAAACCAAACAAACCCTTGATAGAAGTAGATGGCAATATCCATTCAGAAACAGCTGCTGCTATCAGTAAAATCGGTGCGGATCTCTATGTCGTTGGAACATCTGCACTTTTCAATGATCAACCAGGTTCCTATACGGAAAAAGTGATGACGTTGAAGCAAAGTTTTGTTACAACAGAAAAAGCGTAAACATGTTCTCACCTTAAGATTTTTTAGGTGAGATTTTTTGTCTATACAGATTATTTTAGCCGTGTTAACCTTTTATTATTGAAAATCATAAGAAGCATGTAAAGATTGGATAGGAGAGAAGAAAATGAAAAAAGAAGAATTTCTAACCATCATAAAAAATGGCTTGATCGTGTCTTGTCAGGCTTTACCCGGCGAACCATTATATAGTGAAAAAGGTGGAGTGATGCCCTTATTAGCTATGGCAGCAAAAGAAGGCGGCGCAGCAGCGATTAGAGCAAATTCTGTACGAGATATTCGAGAAATCAAAGCAGTAGTAGAGCTGCCTATGATTGGCTTGATCAAAAAACAATATCCGCCAGAAGAACCATTTATTACTGCTAGTATACAGGAAGTTGATGCACTAGTGGAAACGGGTGTGGAGGTAATCGCCTTGGATTGTACCCTGCGTAAACGGCATGACGGACTGACGATCAATCAGTTTATCCAACAGATTAAAGAAAAATACCCAGAGCAATTATTGATGGCAGACATCGCTACTTTTGATGAAGGCGAAAATGCCGTTAAAGCAGGGATTGATTTTGTAGGAACGACGTTAAGCGGATATACATCAGAGACTGTTAATCGGACTGCTCAGGGGCCGGATTATGAATTAATAGAAAAATTGGTGGAGGCAGATTTTTCTGTGATTGCTGAAGGAAAGATTCATACACCAGAACAAGCGAAAAGGATTCAAGGTATGGGGGTGTGCGGTATTGTTGTAGGCGGAGCGATCACACGACCAAAAGAAATCACAGAACGCTTTGTTGCTGGTCTAAAATGAAATGATCAAACGATAGAAAACCAACGAGTGCCGACGAAATAAGCACTCGTTTCTTTTTGTTTGTATAAAAACACCGCAACATTGATGCAAAAAAAGTTTTACTTCTCATTTATACTATCTATTTGACCACAATTGTGAGAGGTGATTAAGATGGACGTTTTAATAGAAGAGCAACAGGAATGGCAAGTCATTCGCAAGCAGATTGAGGAAAAGGAAACCATTCTTAAAGATGAGCTACTTCATTTTTCAAAGGAAACGAAGCAGTTTCATCAGTATCTAGTCGATTATAAAGGAGAAATCGATCCTCATGAAATGTTTATCAATTCACGACTTTTAGAACAACAGCAAGTTGCGGAAACGGTTAGCGGAAAGCAGTTGATTCGATTGGAGAAGCAAAAAAAGAATCCTTATTTTACCCGAGTAGATTTTGTTTATGATGGTGAACAGACAGCGGAAAAAATATATATAGGCTCTTTTTCATTTTCGACGAAGGAAGAGAGACTGTTGATTTATGATTGGCGTGCGCCAATTGCGAGTATTTTCTATGATTATGATTTAGGTAAAGCACATTTTCAAACACCAGCAGGAACAGCCTCTGGTGACATTCAACGAAAACGTCAGATCAAGTTTAAGGATGGGGCAATCGATTATGTAGTGGAGTCTGATACGACCGTTTTTGATGAGGTGCTGCAAAATGAATTGCGGCAGCAAAAGGGTGGACAGATGTCAACCATCATCAGCACGATTCAAAAGGAGCAAAATAAAGTCATTCGTGATAACCGTTCAAAGGATATGATCATCCAAGGAGTGGCTGGATCAGGTAAAACATCTATTGCATTGCATCGTATTGCTTTTTTACTTTATCATTTTCGTAATCGTATCACGTCAGATCAAGTGATGATTCTTTCTCCCAATCGTACCTTCAGCAGATTTATCGCACAGGTACTGCCTGAGCTAGGAGAAGAGCCGGTGACAGAATGGACGATCGATCAGTTTGGACAAACACTATCTGACATTGCCGATGTTCCTTCTCGCTTTCAAGAAATTGAGCTGCTTTATCTAGAAAAAGATCCGCAACTAAACGAACGAGTCCGTTATCTCTCTTCCAAAAAATGTGTTGCTGATTTGAAGGGCTATCTTAGAAAAATCGAAGCATTTTCTCCTCAATCGATCCTAATCGGCGATTACGAGTATAATGCGGAATTTATTCTGAGACGATACAAAGCGTACGAGAAGAAATCAATCTTTCAACGGTTTCAACTAATCGCAGAGGATATTTTTGAAAATCTGCGTACTCGCCCTTTTCAACCAAAAAGAAAACCAACGAAAAAACAGCTAGTTAATCGTTTGAAAAAGATGTTCAATAAGACCAACAGCCATCAACTTTATCGAGATTTTTTAACAGAACAAGGATTCGAAATGAAAAAGGCTGTAAGCTACTCTGATTTATTCCCGATTATTTATATTCGGCTATTTCTTGAAGGAATGGATGAGTTTTCCAAAATTCACTATTTAATTATCGATGAGATGCAGGACTATACACCGATCCAATTTGAAGTATTCAAGAAAATGTTTACCTGTCCGGTGTTGCTAATTGGTGATTTTACGCAATCTCTGACTACGATTAATGAGCTGCATTTGCCTGACGTGCAAAACTATTATCCAAACGCACAATCGATTTTCTTAACAAAAAGCTATCGCTCGACCTATGAAATTATAACTTGTGCGAAAAAAATTATTGATGATCACATGATTGAACCGGTGTTGCGTCATGGCATGAAACCAAAAAAATGGGTAGTTAGTTCTCAGGAAGAGGAAATATCAAGTATACTAGAACTAGTAGAACAGTTAAGAAAACAAGATTTAGCAACGATTGCTTTGATCACAAAGACCTTAGTACGAGCATATGAATGGCGAGGGTTATTAGAAAATCAAGGACTAGCCTGCGAAGTATTGACGGATGAATCGACAAGCTTACAGGAAAGGCTATCCATTTGTCCTCTTGTTCAGTCGAAAGGACTGGAATTTGATGCGGTGATCGTTGTTGACGCAGATGAAGCAACATATCCTGGCTTATTAGGAAGACAGCAATTATTCGTTGCCGCCACACGAGCGATGCACGCGCTCTATTTTCTCCAAAGGGAGTGAGAAGCATTGAACAATTCTCAGTTAGTAGCCTCTATCACAGATTATGTAGAGGCACATCTTCAAGAAAGAATGACGCTTGATGAACTAGCGAAGCAGCTTCATTATTCCAAATATTATTTGCTGCATGAGTTCAAGGAGACGACTCATCAATCTCTTTATAACTATATCAAGCGCCGTCGATTGAATGAGGCAGCAAAGGCCTTACTTTATTCGGATCAGAGAATCCTTGAAATAGCGCTGCAATTAGGGTATCAAAGTCAGCAGGCCTTTAGCAAGGCATTTGAAGAGCTTTTCAAGCTTACACCATACCGATTTCGTTTACAGAAAAAAGAATTCTTGATTGAGGAACCCTTTAGCGCAATTGATTATCTGCTTTGGGTTGAAAATCAGGATATTCGTATTCGACAGGGAAAATGGAAGGAGCATGAAATGATTCTTGCGTTTGTTCAATTGATGCGAGGTGCTCTTCCTTATTTAGAGAAAGAGGCGTATCTTCATTCACTGCGCTTATTTATTAATGAAGGAAATTGTTATCTGGCTTGGGCAAAAGGACGAATTGTGGGATTGCTGCTATTTGACCCAAAGGTACAAAAAATCGAGAACCTTACAGCATTACCGGCATGTTGGAAGTTAGAGCCGGAGAAAAAACTTATTACGAGTGTAATTCGTGATAAAAGACCGCGGCTGCTTTACACGACGACCTTTAGAGAGTCCGACAAATTAGATATTGGTCATCGACAGCGATTGTTGAATCTTGGATTTCTTCCTAGTCAAAAAATTGTCGAGGTCAATTATCCAACGGAAAAAATGATCCTGACTGTGACTTAAGAATTTTAGAAAATGGGAACAAAATCGCTTGATCGAATCAGCTTGCAGCAATTTTGGCGTTTGCTTTTCTTTTCAACTGTCCATTAGTTAATTGAATTCCTATAGACAAATACAACTCCACTTATTTTTTTTCAGATATTTGCTTATTATCGTGGTAGATTTTGGTAAAACGGAAGACGGCTAATTTTAGCTGTTTTCTGCTTTTTTATTCTTTCTTGTATATGCTGAAAAAAATTTTGAAATCAAATATTGAACAAAGGGATTTAATTATTAAATTTATTTCTTTCGTAATTTTATTCTGCTAGAAAAAGTAACAATATTTTAACAAGAGAAAATTTTGTTATTGTTTTTTTAACAATGCGAAAATAAAATAATTACGAATTTTATACGATGGAACTGCCGTTGATTCAATGGTTTTTGTGTGGTATCTTTGAAAAAGAGTCACTATATGTATATTTTTCGAGTTATTTTACGACTGTTTTTCACCTATTCGTCTGTGTGTTAAATAACTAGATTTATTAAATACGTTTTGCAAGTGGCTTAAGAACGGGGTTAAGTTGAAATAAGTCTCTTATAAAAAAGAGAGAAAGGGAGAAAAAATGAAAAGAAAACAATTAACAGGTGTAGCACTTGCGGGATTAATAGTACCTGCTCTGCTTGCTGCACCAACGGCACTTGCGACAGAAGAAGTTCAAACAGCAGTTAGCGAAATGGGGAAACCTGCGAAGAAAGTAAGTAATACTCAATCAAGCAATACTTCACCTGCAAAAGAAAACACAGCGACTTCTAACCAACAGAGTAAAAAACGAAATACAACTAAGAACAGCAAAAATACAACGGAGCAGTTGACTACTGAAAGCAGTACTGTGAAGCCAGTCGGAAAAATAAGTACAGAGACGACTACGGATAGTCAGATAAAAAATGAAACAAATTCATCAGCGGTAGAAACAGAAAAGGTAGAAGTGAAGCCGTTAGACGTTAATCCATTCCCACCTAATAAACCAACGGATACACATCCTGCGATAAATATTTTACCGACTCAAAGTATTCGCAAAGGTAGCAGCTTTGATCCAAAGCAAGGTGTCAGTGCGAGCGACAAGACCGATGGGGATTTGACTTCGAAGATTACAGTTACTGGAACAGTGGATACTGATACAGTTGGTGAGTATCTTTTGACGTATTCCGTGACGAACTCACAAGGAAATACGACGACTCAAAGCGCTATTATCCAGGTTGTTGAGGATAATATCGGTATGTATGAAATCGAGATCGCAGATTTTAGTTTGCCAAAAGGCAGCGACTATATTCAAGCGATTCGTGAGCGGATCGTGATTAGAAAACCTGATGGAAAAGAAGTGCCAACAGCAGATGCGAATATTGTAGTAGTCGCCCATCACTCAACAGATGCACCTGGCAAGCTTGCAGTCGAGATTGCGGTGGTTTCTGAATACAATACAGTGACAAAAAAAATCGTAAATATTACCATTCTTGATACGAATGAAACAATCAGATTAGACGTTCAAAAGACATTGCGCCTTGAAATCGGTCAGGCCTTTGATCCCTACAATTTTGCTCAGGCTTATGCGCTAAACGCGTCTGGCAAAGAAGACAAACTTACCAAAGCAAGTGCAGCAGGCGGTGTCGGTGTGTGGGCAGAATCAACTGTCGATACAACAAAAGCGGGCAATTATAAAGTGACCTATACAGCATTAGCAGCATCAGGTGCGACGATTACGAAAACAATGGGTGTTACAGTAAAAGAAAAAGCTGAAAAACGTACACCGAAAATCTTAGTTGAAGACAAAGTGATGTATGTGGGCGATAAATTAGATGAAAAGATGATTATGGCTTGGGCCAAAACAGAGAATCCAGCAGATACGATTGATGGATTCAAGGTAACGAATGGTGAGATTAAAGTAAAAGTTGCAGATAATACGTTAGTTGAAGCTGGCGAGCACACTATTGAGTTTTATGCTTCTACACCAGAAGGTGAAACGAGTACTAAGTCAATCACTTTGACTGTAAAAAATCGTTCGACAGAAGAACCGACTAAAACAAACGATGAAACCAAAAATGTAGCAGGTACAGGAAATAATGTGACAAATAATAAGACTGTTCCTACACGTATGAGCACTCAAACTAACAAACAATTACCGAAAACCGGTGAGGAATCCAGCAGCTTATGGGTTGCTATGATCGGTGGCATCATGGTACTTCTAGCATTTGTGCTTAAACGAGCAAGAAAAGTAAATTAATATGAGGAAGCTTCCTTCATTATTTTTGAAGGAGGCTTTTTGTGTCTATCGTTATTTTTGATTTCTGCGTCCGTGTTTGATGATCCATTCCTGTGCTTTTGTAGTAGGTGTTTTTTGCCATTCGCTAATGAGAAAGTCAGCTTTTTCCGGAGCATCTTTATAGAGATCATTGAGATTATTCCCGACACTTTTTTGTACAAACTTTTCCGGATCATCCTTCAAATTTGTAAGAATTTCAGCATAATGTTCAAATTCATCTAAAGCGACATAGATTTTTTCCGACCAAGGTAGACGAATTCGCACTCCTTCACAAGCTAAGCGACGCACGTGAACATTCGGATCTTTGCTCCAGTCAATCAATTCCTTCATCACTTCCTGCGGATGCTCCTTTAACAAAGGACGGATCGCATATTCACCAGTAAACCGTTTAGTCAATTTTTTCAAAAAGGTCAGAGAAGCTTTCCAATCTTCATTTCCATGTCGTTCCACGTAACGACCGATCGGCCAAAGCCACCAACCAAAGCTAAACATCCCCGTTGATTGCTCTAACTCCGGTCCGAGAATCTGGTAGAAGGCTTGGAGATTTTCTCGATAGTCTGATCCAAGATTTGTCTCTAAGGCATCGACAATAAAATCAAATCTTGCAAACAATTCTTTATCCTCCAGTTTGCCGATTAGAGAATTGGAAAAAGTCTCCTTATTAAAATCAGGCACTGCTTGTGTCAATTTTTCAGATAGATCTAAAATATATTGATCGTTGTAATGATCTTTATGCTTCAAATGTATTCGCCTCCAATTTTATCTTTGATTCGATGATACCATAAAGTCAATATCTTCCAAGCACTGCTTCGGCAGACTTGTTACAATAGGAAAAAGAAAGGGGGCGAGGCGTTGAATCAGAAAATTATTTGTTATGACGAGGATCTAGGGATTGAAGCTTATTCCTTCACTGGTGTATCGCAAAATTTTCCCAATCATTTCCACGATTACTATGTAGTGGGGTTAATTGAAGAAGGTTTTCGAAAGATGGTAGTGAATAATCAAGCCTATACACTTGAACCGGGCGATTTATTGACCTTTAATCCCTATGACAATCATAGTTGCGAAGGAATCGATGATAGCCGACTCACTTACCATTGTATCAATCTAAAAAAAGAAATTTTTCAGCCCTTTACAGGAACGGAGCTGCCAAAATTTCTTTCGCCAATGCAGAGTCAGACAGCGTTGGCTGAAGATTTCAATCGTTTACATCAGCTAATCATGAATGAAGGTGACAAGTCGGAGAAGGAGACATTATTCATTTTATTGATTGAGGAGCTCTTGCAAAACTACGCACAAGACAAACAAAATCAAATGCTGCCGGCACCAAAACCAATTGCTGTCATCTGTGAGTATCTAGAAGCTCATTACGATCAGAAAGTCACGTTGGATCAGCTTTGCAAATTGGTTCATCTCAATAAGCATTCATTGGTTCGGCAGTTTACGCGAGAAAAGGGCATTACACCCTATCGTTATCTTGAAACTTATCGGATCGTAAAAGCAAAGGAATTATTGGAGCAAGGCTGCAGCTTGATCGAGACTGCAAATCGGACTGGCTTTTATGATCAGAGCCACTTTACCAATTATTTTAGTCGATTCATCGGCTTGACCCCTAATCAATATCGCAACATTTTTGCGAAAGGAAATGAGGAAGAAGATGCCAGCAAATGAGTTAAAATGTGTCATGGTTGTAGATGAAGCAATGCCTCAGGGAATTATTGCGAACAGTACGGCCGTTATGGGTGTAACAATTGGAAAATTATTTCCTGAAGTCGTTGGTCAAGATGTCGTTGATCAGACCGGCTATCGTCACCAAGGAATCATCGAATTTCCCATCCCGATCTTAAAAGGCAATCGTGATTTTTTACGAGATATGCGGGAACGGTTGTATGAACCAAATTTTGAACAGCTGACAGTCGTTGATTTCTTTGACGTGGCCCAAGGCTGTAAAACTTATAGTGAATATATCGAGAAAATGACTCACGTTCCAGAATCTGCCATTGATTATTTTGGTCTAACTCTTTTTGGCAATAAGAAACAGGTTAATAAGCTGACCGGAAGCTTACCACTGCTGCGATAAAAAAGGATTCTCAAACCAAATCATTTACTTATTTTCATGTTTTTTTCAGTAAAAGGTGGTATCTTAGAAAAGATAAATATTCAAAAACTGAGGAGACAGGTAAATGAGTATTGCAATTTTATCGAAGATTCTTTCGATTATTGTATTGAATTTAGTATTGAGCGGTGATAATGCGGTGGTGATTGCACTTGCAACCCGAAAACTGCCAGCTTCATCACAGAATAAGGCAATTGTAATTGGGGCTGCTGGTGCTGTTGTTTTGCGAATTTTGTTGATGCTGATCGCAGTCGAGCTATTAACGGTGCCTTATGTGAAGATCATTGGAGCTATCTTGTTGTTTTATATTGCCTATGATTTGCTGAAAACAAATGGGGAAGAGACTGAAGTCAAAAGCGAGACGACACTTTTATCCGCGATTCGTACGATCATTATTGCGGATCTAGTGATGAGTCTGGATAATTTTTTGGCGATTGCTGGTGTCGCTGATGGTCATTTTATGTTAGCCGTTTTAGGTTTGATTATTAGTATTCCGATTGTTATTTTCGGCAGTCAGGTTATTTTGAAACTGATGGATCGTTTCCCATGGTTAATCTGGCTTGGTGCTTTATTGATCGCGTATACGGCAGGCACTATGCTGGTGGAGGATCATTTCATTCATCACTTGTTTCGAGGACTAAGCAACGGACATATCGTATCGTTAGCTTCGTGTGTATTGTTGGCGGGAATGTACTTCCTATTTAATCGAAAGAAGTCCTAAGAGTATTTGTGAGGCTGTCGCAAAAATGCGGCAGCTTTTTCTTGACCAATAAAGAAAGTATAAAATTTCACATGGATAAATCGCTTTTTAGCAGGTATATCCATGTCCGGCTTCACGAACTAGCTTTTCTACGCAAGCTACGCATACTGTTACTGCTAAACTCCGTTAAGCAGAACTAGCATTTCGGCAATAAGCAAAAATATTTCGAAATTTGAGAAGCACCAAGTAGGTGCCAATCAACATCAGTTCTCTTCGATCACTGTGTTTCTTGGCAATTTAGAAATATTTTGGTCTTATTGCTGAGACACACAGCGACTGCTTGCAGAGCTGATGTGGAACAGTACCTACCTGGTGCTCAAAAGCTGAGCAAGTTCGCGAAGCCTTTCTTGTGAGTTGTCGATTAAACCAACTTTTAAGTTAAAAATCAGGGATTTGATTCCAATAGTTCCAATTTGAAAAACAACTGGCTAGAATTCTCAGGTATACTAGAGGAAACGCTATCAAAAAAGGAGATGGATATGAATATTGCAATCTGTGATGATGATCGCTTGATGAGCGGTCAAATTGAAAAATTAGTCGAACAAGTCTTCCATGGCGAAACCAGTAAATACAACACGGAAGTCTTTTTTTCTGGGGATCGTTTGTTGGATTTTTTGGAGCAGTCTCCTAATTATTTCCATATGTATTTATTGGATATCGAAATGGAGGGGGCTGATGGCTTAGAAACAGCTGCGAGAATTCGCGAAGCAGATTCTGATGCGGTGATTATCTTCATGACCAGTCACGCGGAATTGATGTCAGAGGCTTTTGAAGTTTTGGCTTTTCAATTTATCATTAAGCCTTTTGATCATGAGAAGACATCGAGCATTTTATCCGCAGCGGTACGTTATTTGCAAAAACGTAAGGGTGTTTTTCAATTCGTGTCGCAAAAGAAAATCTATACCTTCTTCTTGAATCAAATTCATTACATTGAAAGCTCCGGACGAAAAATTTTTTTGCATACAATCGATGGGGCGAACTACGAATACTATGGAACCTTGAAGGATGCGCGGGAACAAGTAAAGGGAATTCTTTTTGCCCAGATACATAATTCGATCATTATCAACTTGGAGAGCTTGAGTACAGTGGAGAGTAATTTCGTCTATTTAAAAGAAGGCGAAAAATTACCCATCAGTAAAAAATTTCACGCTTCCTTTCATGAGCAATTTCAGCAATTTATTTTATCCCGTTAAAGGATGCGATCCAACTTATCAAAAGGAAAACTTTTCAGAGAAAATAAGGAGGACTGTGGATGGCTTTTTTAGAAAATTTTATTCCGGTCACAATTTTAACATCCCTGAGCTTAAGTTTATTGTTTTCGAGTTTTTTTCCAACAAAGCCGCAAATTCCGAAAAGAAGTCTTTTTCTTGTGATTTACTTGACCTGCGTCCCATACTATTTTATTAATAATCTAGCGAATGAGTCTGGAACAGGGAGTTTACGACCTATTTTAACCACCTTAAGCACTTTGCTATTATTACTTTGTGTGCAGGCCTTTTTTAATGGTAAAGCTTATCAAAGAGGATTGGTTGCTGTCTTATTTATTGTTTTTTCGATTATCAGTGAAGGAATTCTGCTGATTCTGGCCCGACTGATTTTACCCGTTGATAATTTACTAGATTTCGTAAGCTCTGGTGGAATAGGAAATCGCATAGCTATGCTGATTAATTTTCTAATGGTCTTTTCTTTCTGGTCAGCTAGAAAGAAACGTGACATTTCGATCCAACGAAATTTTTCAATTCTGCAATTATTGATCGCATCCATATGCAGTCTTTCGATCGGAATATTGATCATTAGCGTGACGGGAACCGAACAGTTTGTCACGAGGGATATTATTTTGATAATCAGCTTCGTTTTATTATTGATTCTATTTTATTTAAGCTTTGAAATGTCGGACAACCTATCAAAAAAGAATCAGGAATTTCAACTACAAAAACAGCGGCATGAATTGCTGGAGGACTACTATCAGCAGGTAGAAAAACATCAGCAAGAAGTCCGAAAAATCAAACACGATTTGAAGAATCAGCTGTATTCGATTGTTGGTTATTTAGATGCCAATAAGGAAGATGATGCAAATCAACAGATCAACCAGTTAATCAACCAGCTAGATTCAAATGAATTGCCCTCATTTACGCAACATACTGGATTGAATGCTCTGTTGCGTTTACATTTCCGAACAATGAAGGAGACAGGAATTACTTGCGAGTTTGAGATCAAGTGTCCAGAAACAATGACGTTTTCCGATTCCGATCTCTCATCGTTAATTGGAAATATTTTGGACAATGCTCGAGAAGCATGTGAGCATAGCAGTACGCGAAAATATGTACAGCTAAAACTTGTTTATTTTAATCACTCTCTAGTGGGCTCCTGTGAGAACAGTACGGATAGTAAGGTTACAACGCTGACCACCCGCAAAAAAGACAAGAGCAGCCATGGCTTTGGCCTAAAATCAATCCGCCAAATCGTCGAGAAGTATCATGGCAAGCTTAATTATGCAATCGACGACTATTCCTTCAAGCTAACCTTTAACTTATTTGAGCAAACATGACGAGAAACCCTAGCAAACATGACACATTACTAAAATTCACCTCCTGAGATGATAAATTATAAATGTAGCAAAGAGAAACACAACCAATACACATAACTGGAGGAATGGAAAATGGATTACAGGATCTTAGAATTAGAAGGCTTCAAATTAGCAGGCGTGAAAATGAGTTCAACAAATGAAAATCAGCAGGGGATGAAAGATTGTGAGACTTTCTGGAATCAATTTATTTCTGGTAATAGGCAAGAAACGGTAGCACCTTTAATTAATCGTGAACCGTTTGGGGTGATCGGAGCAAGTTTTTATAATGTTGATCCAGAGGATAGTAAAAAATTTGATTACTATATTGCCGCGGCAACCACAGCAGCAACACCTGATGGTATGGAGGAAGTAGAAGTTCCGGCAAATACGTGGGCAGTTTTCCCATGTACGGGAAAAACATCCGGGACGACTCAGATCGAAATCGTGACGAAATGGGGTCCTGAATCTGAAGAGTACGAGCTGTTGAACAGCGGATACATGACTGGAGAAATGACTTCTGGCGGACCTGATTTGGAAGTCTATACTCAAGGTGAAGAGATGGAGATATGGGTGCCAGTGAAAAGAAAATAGTATAAATTGAGTCCAGCATCTCGATGATGTTGGATTTTTGTGAATTATAAAGGACTGTTTCAAAATAGGGAAATACTACGTTCAAGTCTTTTTTCTTTCCCTATGAGTATCCGACCAGAAATGAGAACGATTCTCTTTTGGAAGTATTGCGGGAGAAAATTCCCTTCGTTATACTAAGGAGGTAATTGTAAATGCTTACACAAACTTTTGGGATGTTGCTAGAAAGACATCTATCAAAAATTTAAAGGTACATAGTTGGAGGTGGGAAAAATGGTTAGGCGATGACTTTGAGTAACACAAAACTTAGAGGTTCTAAGCGCGTTAACTGAATATTTTTCCTCCTCGGATCAAGTGAAGTAAAAAACTATCCAGGAGCAGGCCTTTTTTTGGTGTGCTCTTTTCTTTCGGGGGAAAATGGCGAGTACAACTGCGTACTTTACTGTGTTTGTGATATCGAACATAGGCAAAAACTAAAAATGAGAAGGATGCCCATCCTACTTCGCGTGTTTAACGCGACTAGCGGAAGGGTGTACGTCTCGAGAATCAAAAGAATGACCTCCAAATAAGAAAGGAACGGATAAAATGGAATTAAAAACAAGTTTACCAGAGATTTTTGATGATTTTGGCGAAGCGAGAAGACAGGGCTTTTTAGCGGTTAAGGATATCAAAGAACAGGGAAAACCCGTTGTAGGTGTGTATTGTACCTTTATGCCAGAGGAATTAGTCTTAGCCGGTGGGGCGATTCAGATTAGTTTGTGTTCAACGTCAGATGAAACGATTCCCGATGCAGAAGAAGACTTGCCACGAAATCTTTGCCCGCTAATTAAATCGAGTTATGGCTTTGGTAAAACAGATAAATGTCCCTATTTCTATTTTTCTGATTTAGTGGTTGGCGAGACTACTTGTGATGGCAAGAAGAAAATGTATGAATATATGGAAGAATTCAAGGATACCTATTTGATGCAATTGCCGCATATGCGCGATACTGAAGAGAGCAAAAAATTATGGTACAGCGAACTCGTGCGTTTCAAAGAGAAGCTAGAGGATTTCTTAGGTGTTGAGATCACTGATGAAAAAATTCGTGAGGCGATTGTGCTGAAGAACCGCGAACGTCAGGTAAAACAAAACTTTTATCGGTTAGGCCAGCTGAATCCGCCAGCAATCACAGGTCAAGAGATTTTCCAAGTGATGTATGGTTCACAATACAAATTTGACAAAGAAGAAGTTATTCAAATGCTGGAGGAAACGACAGTAAAAGTCAAAGAAGAATACAAAGCGGGCAAACGTTTAGAAGAGAAGCCAAGAATCTTGGTAACAGGTTCTCCGATGGGCGGAGTGACGGAAAAGGTGATTCGTGCGATTGAAGAAAATGGCGGTTTGGTGGTTGCTTATGAAAACTGTACCGTGGCAAAAGCCGTAGAACGTTTAGTTGATGAGAATGAATCTGATGTGTACCAGGCTTTAACGGATAAATACATCAATATCGGCTGTGCCTGCATGTCTAATAACCAGCCGCGTAAAGAATTATTGAGCCAAATGATTGACGATTATCAAGTAGATGGCGTAATCGACATGGTATTGCAAAATTGTATTCCGTTTTCAGTGGAATCATTAAAAATCAAACGCTTCCTAAATGAAGAAAAGAATATTCCTTATATGTATTTAGAGACGGATTATTCGACTTCAGATATCGAACAGATCAACACTCGCGTCACCGCGTTTATCGAAATGTTAGAGGAAGAGGCTGTATGTACACAATAGGATTAGATTCAGGATCCACCACAACAAAAGGTGTGCTTTTTTCCAACGAGGAATTAATCGATAAGTATTTGATTCCCACCGCTGGAAATCCTAAAGGAGCGATGACGGATGTTGTTGATTACTTCAAACGTAGTTATGTTTTAAATGATCTAAAACTTGTGACAACCGGTTATGGTCGTAAGCTGCTGCCTGCGGATCTAGTAGTTACGGAAATTACTTGCCACGGAAAAGGAGCAGACTATTTGTCTCCAGGAGTTAAGCAAGTTATTGATATTGGCGGACAGGACTGCAAGACCATTCAGCTAAACGGTAAAGGCAATGTCGTCGAGTTCAGTATGAACGATCGTTGTGCTGCGGGAACAGGACGCTTTGTTGAAGTCATGATGCGAACCTTAGGTGAAGATATTTCTGATTTGGACCAGTTTGTTCAAGATGCAAAGCCAGTTACTATCAACAGTATGTGTACGGTTTTTGCAGAGTCAGAAGTTATTAGTCTGATTTCCAAAGGTGAGGCACGTGAAGATATTGCACTAGGTGTTTTGCATTCTATTGCTCAACGAATCAGCAGTCAATATTCAAAATTAAGACCTGTACGAGGCGAAGAGGTCCTTTTCACAGGCGGCTTATCCAAAAGCGTGATCTTTGGAAAAGTCTTGGAACAATACGTATCAGCGCCAGTCAAACGAGACAATCTGTCGCAATATGCTGGAGCTATTGGGGCAGCACAGATTGGACTAAAGAAATTAAGATAAGCAAACAAGCAAAAAGGATACGGCTGAGGTGGTATCCTTTTTGCTTGTTGTCTTATACGTCAACGAAACGTAGCTAGTTCTTTTTTGCAAGTTGTCTAAATGCAATACTGAGTGCTGGCAGATAGAGAAAGAACAGGGATAATCGTTGCCAAAATCCGCGAGTAGAAGAAAGCCATCGTCCAATCACTGGCAGATAATAAGCAGCGAACAATAGTAAGGCTAAGATCGAACCGATTAGACAAACAGAATAAAAAAGCGAAAGAACTTTTTGCTGTTTCAGAGCTGCCTGACAAGCTAATAATAGCGGAACAAACATCATCGCTACCATCGAGATCCCGGAAAATGCCGCATGCAGAAAATAAGCAGGACTAAAGAAACTTGCGGATTCGCTGATATGAACCAAACCAGTTAGTATACAATCGCCAAAGCCATAGAGAGCAATCGCTCCGGCTATAATTTGTGCGAACCGTTTTGATTCTGACTGAAAGAAATTATAAATACCGAAACTTGCTAAGACAAACAAGGTACCTGTAACAACTGAACCATTATTAAAATAATTTTGTACAGGACTAGTCGGTTCGCCTAGTTGACTAATGATCATCGTCATTTGATTAAAATCAGAATAAAAGCGTCCCAAGTAGTAAGGTAATGAAAAGTCACCAATAACTGCACAAATCAGAAATAGTGGTGAAAGTTTTTTCAAAATAGTCATCGGCTGCTCCTACGAAAAGTTTTCTATATAATACTGTACTTTTGTCAAAAGTTCGAGAAATAAGAAAAATACAGACTTTTTTCACTTTCTTTTCGTAACTAAAAAAATAATTTAGAATTGACTAGCCAGTCATTGACTCTATAGTCAAAAAGGAGTATTCTCTCGATATAGAGCTACAGTAAGAAGAAATCAATTTGAGTATAGGTAACGAGCCAGCAAATTTTTTTAAACTAAAAAATGAATAGATAAAAACAGGAGTGAGAACGATGGAAAACCAGATCGTGTCGTTGAATAAGGTAGAAAAAAGATTTGGAAAGTTTCAGGCATTAAAGGATGTCACCTTCGATGTGAACAAAGGGGAAGTATTAGGCTTTATCGGTCCTAACGGGTCAGGAAAATCTACTACGATCCGGATTTTGTTAGGTATGCTGAAAAAGTCTGGCGGAGAAGCAACGATTTTTGGTAAAGATGTGTGGAAAGAAGACACAGCAATTCATAAGAATATTTCCTATGTCCCTGGGGATGTCTTTCTTTGGCCTAATTTGACGGGCGGGGAAATCATTGACTTACTACTAAGATTAAATGACCAAAAACGTACGCAGAGAACAGAAGAACTGATAAAAAAATTTCAATTAGACCCTAAGAAAAAAGCGCGAACCTATTCAAAAGGCAATCGCCAAAAGATAGCATTAGTTGCAGCTTTATCTCAAGAAGCGGAGCTGTACATTTTTGATGAGCCGACTTCCGGACTGGACCCGCTGAATGAGAAATCCTTCCAAGAAGAAGTGTTGAAATTAAAAGAAGCAGGTAAGAGCATTTTGTTGTCTAGCCATATATTGTCAGAGGTTGAAAAGATGTGTGATCGGATTGCGATTATTCGTGAAGGAGAGATAATCGAGACGGGTGACTTGAATTCCATGCGGCATTTAACACGATTGGAGATTGCAGTAGAAACGAAAGAGCCTCTTGATGGTATTGAACAATTAGCTGGTGTGCATACGGCGCATTTTTCAGGCGATGCGCACAGGAAAGCTGTTCTTTCAGTCGATCGTGATCAAATGACACAAATTATGATTTTTTTAGCAGAAAAACAAATTATCAATTTAACATCTATGCCGCCAACTTTAGAAGATCTATTCATGCGTTATTATGAAAAACAAGGGGCTGATTCTCATGAATAGTGGAGCAAAAACAGGTTATTTGTTAAAGGCAAATTTGAAGCAAAACCGTATCAAACACCTTATCTGGATCGTGATTTTAGTTGGCCTATTTGCTTCAGCTTCAACGAAGTTCAATGTATTATTTGGGACGCAAACAGATATCAATGCAATTGTTGAAACGTTGAAGACCCCAGCTATGGTTTCGCTGTTTGGTGAATTTTCTGCTATTGAGCCGTATACGACAGCGAATGTTTTTGCTTCTGAAATGCTGGTTTTTATGGGAATGTTTATGGTCTTTATGAATATTTCGTTGGCAATCTCAAATACACGGGCGGAGGAAGATTCAGGACTGTTGGAAATGGTTCGCTCACGAACAGTCGGACGCTTGGCACCAACCTACGCAACAGCTGTTGAGATACTTTTGATCAATGGGTTGATGGGAATTTTATATGTCGCTAGTTTGATTGCTGCTGATCTTAATGGGGCAACGCTGCAAGGAGATCTATTGATGGGCGTTAGTATTGCCAGTATTGGAATCATGTTCGGTTTTATCAGTCTGCTGCTGGCTCAGCTAGCGAATAATTCTCGTAGCGCGAACTTTATGAGCTATGGGTTGTATGGATTCTTCTATATCATCCGAATGATGACCGATGTGACAAATCCTAATTGGACTTGGATATCTCCTGTTGGATGGATTCAAAAAACGGCAATCTACACTTATAATAATTGGCTTCCGGTCATAATGACTTTAGGGCTAGGTCTGATTTGTTTAGCGATTGCTGTAAAGATCACTAAGACAAGGGATATTGGCAGCGGTGTTCTAGCAACTCGTGATGGAAAAGGAAAAGCAGGTAGGTTGTTGTCTTCACCGTTAGGATTAGTTTTAACGATTGAACGAAATAGTATCATTGGGTGGATTTTTGGCGGTGTTATACTAGGAGCGGCTTATGGATCAATCTTCAGTACGATTGGCGATATTATCGGCAGTAATCCAACCTATCGTAAAATTCTCGGTGTAACGCAAATTCATGCGGCGAATCGAGAATTGATCTTGAATTTTTTGAACATGTTAAGCTTGTTTTTTGTAGCGATCGCTGCGATTAGCGGAATTCTGATTATTTTTCGATTGAAATCAGATGACAAAAAGGGCTATCTGGAAATCCTTCACTCAAAAAGTATTTCTAAGACACGCCTAGCCTTCAGCTATTTCAGTGTTGGGACAATCGTGAGTGTTGTGGTGTTTACAGCAACTTTAGCTGGCGCCTTTTTTACTGGCAACAGCACACTGGATGACCCGATTGCAATCAAATATTTCTGGGAGACGCTGCTGGGCTTCCTACCGGCAACTTTATTCTTTGTTGGTATCGGAACATTCTTATCTGGTGCGTTACCTAAATTAACGACTGTTCTGTGGATTTATTTAGCTGCCAGTGTATTAGTCAAAATGTTTGGTCCGTTGTTGAACTTATCGGATGATGTGGCAAATATTTCGCCTTTAGGCTGGGTGGGAAAAGTACCGACCGAGAATGTTCATACGACTGTGGCAATTGTCTTAGTTGCAGTTTTTCTTATTTTGACGATTGTTGGATTAATGGGCTACAATAAGCGGGACTTGGAGTGATTGAATGAAGGAAGTAGTGAAAGATCCGCAAAAGGAACAACGCATTTTAATAACGAGCGCCAGTTTATTTGGTCAGCATGGCTATCGTGAGACAAAGACTGATCAGATTGCGGAAGAAGCTGGGGTTTCAAAAGGCTTGCTATTTCATTATTATGGAAATAAGGGGGGGTTATATCAGGCAACGTATACTTATGCTTCAGATTTTTTCTATCAGCGAATCGATTATTCGGTTTGGACGAATGCCTCTGATCTGTTAGAGATGGTCGTTGAAGCTACGAAATATAAAATCGAGTTGCAGTTGAAATATCCGCGTGAGTTTGCATTTTTGATGAAATCTTATACTGAAATGCAGACGTTGCCAGAACCTCTACGAAAAGAAATGGTACAGCGCCTAAATCAGGATTTTAGCCGCAGTATGAATTTAACAGACGAAGTGATTGGCAAACTTCCCTTGCGAAAAGAGGTTCAAGAAAAGGACGTGATCGAGACGATCTATGCCATTTTAAATAGTGAGACGACCAAGATTCAGCAGGAATTGACACAACATCCGGAATGGAAAACAATCGAGGATCTGATGCCGGTGATTGATCGGTTGAAACGCAAGCTGAAAATACTCGAATACGGTTTTGTTGAACGCTAAAAAACTCTGTCGCCTTATTGAGGTGACAGAGTTTTAGTTTACAGAATCAAAAATCAGAAAGAATGATCATCACGAATAGGCCTTCTTCAGCTAGGGCGCCAAAGAAGAGAATCAGGCTATCGACAAATAGGACACTCATATTGGTTCCGAACATCACAGCCAACCGTTCCAGTTTATCATTAATTTTTTTCTCTTTGAAATAGACTAGGAAAAGATAGAAATTTGCTAGCACAAGTATGATCGTTGATAAGATGATGGCGATTTTCATTGGTGTGCCCCTCACTTGATTAAAAGTAATCGTTTTTCTCTTTCTCATTATACTACGCAATTTTTAGAAAAAAAGGGGTAAAGCCAAATCTGAAGAACCACTAAATCAAACTTAATTATTATGAATGACAGAAAGAAAACGGATACTAATAAGGTTGATATTTTTGGCTGAATATATTATTGTTATGACAATAGAACTTTTAAGGAGTGATATTTTGAATGAGAAGCTAGCTAAAGGAAAAGGCGCTAGTCCTTTATACAGTCAAATTGCAGATGATTTAAGATTCAAAATTATTTCAGGTGAATGGGGAGATGGAGAGAAAATACCGCCAGAGCTAGATTTATGTGATATTTATCATGTTAGTCGAATCACCATTAGAAAAGCAATTGACGAATTGGTTCGTGAAGGCCATTTATATCGCGAACGAGCAAAAGGAACCTTTGTTTTATCAATGGATCATTCTACGGAAAAGGAACATTATACAATGGTCCGTAGCTTTACTCGTGAAATGGAGGAGTTAGGAAAAAAAGTACGAACTTTATCTGCTCAGGTTCAACTTATTGATGCTTCAGAAAGAATTTCTCAACAGTTAGGAATTGAAAAGGGGTCAAAAGTGCTTCAGCTAAGAAGAACTCGAGGAGTTGATGATGGAAAAGCCTTTGCCTATTTCGTTACACATATTCCCTATACAGAAAAATTTTCGTTAGATAGCAAGGATTATTATGGTTCCTTATACGATTATTTGAAAACCTTTGATATTGTCATGAGTGAGAGCAAAGAATATGTCGAGGCATTAAGTGCAACACCAGAACTGCAAGCCGTCTTAGATGTACCAGAGAATACTCCAATTTTAAAAAGAGTCCGGATGGTTTCAAGAGCAGATGGACAATACAAAGAAATCAGCGACTGTTACTATATTGGCGATCAATACCGTTATTACATTGAAATTTAATGGACGAAAAGTGCAGAATACGATAAGTAATTTTGCACTTTTTTTAAAAAGTAGGAAGAAAGCGTTGTCTTTTTTTGAAAAATAGCATATACTTTGAATGTGCTATTGTTATAACAAAATGACATAAAAGAACAGGAGTGGAAAAAATGGCAATATCTTTTATTCGAATTGATGATCGGATTATCCATGGACAAGTGGTAACACGATGGATGAGTGAACGTGCTTGTGATGGCGTGATTGCAGTGGACGATCGTTCAGCCAACAATTCAACTTTATCGAAAGCTCTTAAAGGGGCTGTTCCTAAACCATTGAAAGGCTTCGTTATGACAGTTGATCGCACGGCTTTGAAGTGGGAAGAAATCGTCAACAGCAAAAAAAATTATTTTTTAATCGCAAAAACACCTGAAACACTTGTACGTTTGTATGATGCTGGAGCTGATTTCATTTCTTGTTATTCTATTTTAAATGTCGGGCCCATGAGCGCACGAGAAGGTGCCAAAAAAATTGGTCCGAATGTAGCAATTACTGAAGGTGAACGAGCTGCTTTCAAGCGTTTAGATGAATTAGGGATGGACATTCAATTCAAATTGGTACCGGATTCAAAAGGCTTTACTTGGAAAGATATCGAAAAATAAAGAACGGAGGAAATTATTATGCTCTTTTTCCAAGCTGTATTAATCTCACTACTATGTTACTTAGGTGCTCTCGGCACTCCTTGGTTGATGGGGTTAACCGGCGGCTGGTATACGATTAGCCGCCCTTTAGTATCAGGTTTTTTAATTGGACTTATTTTAGGAGATGTCACTCAGGGAATTATTATTGGAGTCGCTATTCAGGCAGTGTATATTGCAATGGTTACTCCTGGCGGTCAGATGCCGGCTGATTTAAATTTTGTGGCATATCCGGCAATTGCTTTAGCTATTTTATCTAACTCATCAACAGAAGTAGCTGTGACGTTAGCTACAACAATTGGCGTTATCGGTACGATCGTGTTTAATTTCTTTCAGGTTGCCAATTCTTTTTGGAATCATCGGGCACAAAAAGCGATTGAAGAAGGCAACGAAAAAGCCTTTCATTTTAATTCAATCATTGGACCACAACTACTGAGCTTTGCCTTACGTTTTATTCCGTCATTTTTAGTAATCTACTTTGGCTCAAGCTTTGCTAAGGAGTTATTAGCCAGTATGCCGCAATACCTAATTGATGTTATGGGCATCTTAGGTGGTGCACTCCCTGCAATCGGGATCGTCATGTTACTCACGGCGGTTGTCAAAGAAGACATTATGCTACTATTCTTCTTGTTTGGTTTTGTCTGCGTAATTTTCCTAAAATTAAATATGATCGCTTTGGCAATTGTAGCAGGAGTGATCGCGTATATCTATTTCCAGGCAAAATCTAAACCAACACTAAAAGCAGCTACAGATGAAGGTTCTTATGATGATTTCGATGACGAGGAGGAATTCTAATGGAACAAAAAAAATCTTACCAACTTCTAGATAAAAAAACGTTGAATAAATCGTATATTCGTTGGATGATGTACAACCTAGTAGCGACAAGTTTTGAATTCTTGGAAGCCTTTGGTTTTGCCTTATCAATGGAGCCAATCGCAAAAAAGATATATAAAGATAATCCTGAAGCACAAAAAGCGATGCTGAAAAGACACTCTGTTTTTTACAATACGGAACCACAAATCGGTTCATTGATTAATGGTGTTGTTGTTGGGTTAGAAGAACAACGAGCATTAGGTAAAGAAGAAATCGATGATGATTTTGTCAATGGTTTAAAAGTCGGTTTGATGGGGCCTTTAGCAGGGATTGGTGATTCAATGATTCCTGGGATGCTGATTCCGATCCTGCTTTCGATCGGGATGGGATTATCAGAAAAGGGTAGTATTCTAGGACCAATCTTTTATATCGTTGCTTACAATACAATCATAATGCTAGGTTCACGCTTCTTATTTTTTAAAGGCTATGAACTGGGAGCTGAGTCCGTTGATACTTTTGTCGGAGAAAAAGCGCAACAGATCACGCAAGCTTTTTCAGTTCTAGGAATGATCGTGATCGGCGGAGTCGCGGCAAGCTATGTTAATTTAAAACTGCCAATCGTCTTGAAATTCAGCAGTGCGAAGATTGATATTCAACAGATTTTAGATGGTATTTTCCCAAATCTATTGCCGTTAGTTTTGGTCTTAGTTTCATGGTACTTGATGGCAAAAAAAGGCGTTTCTGCCTTAAAACTAATCGGAATTTATTTTATTGCAGCCTTTGGCGGTGTAGGGATCGCTTATTTGATCCAAATGATGTTTTAAACATAATTTAGTAGAAGGAGCAATGACGATGATCGGAGTTTTATTAGTGAGTCATTCAGAACTAGCTCATGGTATGAAAACAGCAGTTGAATTTGTCGCCGGTGAGCAGAAAAATTTCTTTTCTCTTGGATTAGAAGAATCAGGAGTAGCGATGTATAGAGCGAAACTGGAAAAATTAGTTGCCGATTTGCCAAAAGAAATCAAACAGATGATTATTGTCTGTGATATTCCATCAGGTTCACCTGGAACAAACGCTTATGATATTCTGGTTCAAACTGGCATGGAGGTTGAGATGCTATCTGGCATGAATCTGGCGATGCTACTAGATATGATATTGATGCGTGAAGGAAAAGAACTCCAGCAATTGATCGCAGATGGAATCAAAGCTGGGAAAGAAAGTATTGATCGAATGGATTTTTCAGAAGAAGAGGATGACGAAGAATTCTAATGTCATATCATTATAATTATTAAAGAGGGGTAAAAATGACGTATAATTTGCGACCGGAAATCAAGATTAAACACGCTGCACAAACATGGAATAATTATGACGAGATTGCCGAAGAACTAAATAAACAATTTAATGATGGCAAGAAAACTATTACTTTAGAATGCTATCCGGGCGTTAATTTACTTGAACTGGAGAAACAGCTGCTGAGTAAATTGACAGATGCTCGACTAGTTAAAGCGGATGACTACGCCTATGACGCTGAAACGGTGACGAATAGAATTGCTGCGAACATGACCGAAGATCGTGTTTTTGGCATTATGTCTCATGCAACACTAAATGATTTTTATCCAGAATATGAAGTGAAACAAGTGCAAAAAGAACTAGCTGAAGAAAAGAAGAGGATCGTAGTTTATGGTACAGGGGCTGCGATTATACAGCCGCAGCCAGATATTTTATGTTATGCCGATTTAACGCGCTGGGAGATTCAAAAACGTCATCGCGCAGGTATGTCGAACTGGAAAGCCGCGAATGAAAAAGAAGATAATCTAAAAAAGGTGAAGCGCGGATACTTCTTCGAATGGCGCATCGCTGATAGATTAAAACAACAGCTAACTGAACAAATTGATTACCTGATTGATACAAATATCCCTGAACAGGCAAAAATGGTCGATGGAACGAGCTATCAGGTTGCTTTGGATCAAATCGTGGAACAGCCGTTCCGATTAGTTCCATATTTTGACGCCAGTGTTTGGGGTGGTCAATGGATGAAGAAAGAATTTAATTTGGATTCTGAAAAGGAGAACTACGGTTGGGCCTTTGATGGCGTACCGGAGGAAAACAGTCTATGTCTGAATTTTTCAGGAACTGAGATAGAAATTCCAGCAATCAACGTGGTACACCAACGTCCGATTGCTTTACTAGGAAAAAAAGTTCAGGCACGCTTTGGAAATGAATTCCCGATTCGTTTCGATTACCTGGACACTGTAGGTGGTGGCAATTTAAGCCTACAGGTCCATCCACGGGTGGATTATATTCAGGATAAATTTGGTATGCCCTATACGCAAAATGAAAGCTATTATATTTTGCAGGCTTCTGAAAAATCAACGATCTATCTCGGTGTAAAAGAAGGAACAGAGAAAGCCGAACTTTTTAATGAGCTGCGCAAAGCAGAAAAGGGCGACTATCGTTTCCCAGATGAAAAATACATCAATTGTTTCCCAGTGAAAAAACATGACCACTATTCGATCCCAGCTGGTACGATTCATTGTGGTGGACCAGATACAGTGGTGTTGGAAATCAGTCAAACACCGTACATTTTTACCTTTAAACTATGGGATTGGGAACGTTTAGGATTAGATGGTGTTCCAAGACCTGTCCATTTGGCACATGGAGAAGAAAATGTGAATACTGATTTTGACACGACTTGGGTCCAAGAAAATCTGATCAATCCGGTTGAAACACTTCATAAGGATAGTGAAAGACGAGTTGAAAAGACTGGATTGCATGAACTGGAGTTTATTGAGACTCATCGTCATTGGTTCAAAAAAGAAGTGATAGTGGATGTTCATCAAAGCGTCAACATGTTGAACTTAGTGGAAGGTGAGACAATCACGGTCGAAAGTTTGAATAACAGCTTTGAACCTTTTGAGATTCATTACGGAGAGACTTTCATCGTTCCAGAAACAATCAAAGAGTACAAATTAGTCAATCAAGGTGACCCAAATAAAGAGGTAGCAGTGATTCAAGCATTTGTCAGAAATTTATCGTAAATTAAGAGGTGAGAAAATGATTGATACAGGACTAGGTATAACCTTTGATGAATCCTCCCATGAATTTATCTATCCATCTTCTGTTTTTGGTCCGTCTCAAACTGAGCAACGCTATTTAAAAGATATTCTTCAAAGTCTGGCGGATCATAAGGCGACAGGGCCTGAGATCGTTTATTCGATCGCGATGGATGTAGGATTAGAAAGAGATCGAGCAGACTTGCTGAAACGCGAATTACTTTTTGGCGTCGTTGCTTACGCGAAGGGTACGATCGGTGAAGAACCAGTCAAGAGTCAAGGGCATATCCATTCAATTTCTAAGGCTTGTCAAATGTCGACACCGGAGGTTTATGAGATCTGGACAGGAGAAGCGATTATCTATATGCAGGAAAGAGCAACAGATGCCCCAGGTCGTTGCTATGCTGTTCAAGCAAAAGCTGGAGAAGTCGTGATTGTTCCGCCCGGCTGGGCACACTGCACAATCAACGCCTCAAGATCTGAGAAAATGATTTTTGGCGCATGGTGTGTACGAGATTTCGGTTTTGAATATGAAGACGTACGAGCGCATAACGGTTTAGCTTATTATCCTAAATTTGATGCTCAAGGTACAATCGTCTGGGATCAGAATCCTAGTTACCGCTCAGACAAGCTAGTTGAGAAATCACCACGTGAATACACAGAGTTTATGATCGAATCTGATTTACCAATTTATCAGCAGTATCAACAAGATAAGAATAAATTTGATTTTGTTGTCCGTCCAGATCTATGTAAAGAAAAATGGGAAAATTATCTCCCATGAAATGATACGAAAAGGAGTCTGTGATGATCAATAAAAGTAAAGTAATGTATAACGGAGAGACGTTCAAGCTAGAAGGTACGGGTATCAAAGAGAAAGAGACTCGGGCAAAAGACTTAGCGGGATATTTTTTAAATTCAGAAGCATATGAAAAATTAGATCCGGAAACGGTGATGTATCGTGTGGAATATCAAGACAATGATTTAGTCGAAGGAACTCCCGGAGGATTGTATTTTGGTATTACTCATTTATATCCAGGAGTTGTTGGAGCAGAATATTTTTTGACAAAAGGACACTTTCATGCGAAAAGAAACACTGGGGAGTACTATTTTGGGCTAGAAGGTCATGGTTTGTTAATGATGACAGAAAATAGCGAAACGATTTTAGAAGAAGTACGTCCTGGATCAGTTCACTATATACCAGGAAATAAGGCTCATCGTTTAATTAATACGGGATCAAAAGAGTTATCTGTTTCAGCCTGCTGGCAAACAGAGTCAGGGCATGATTATGCACTTCCAGAAGAAATGTTTCCTTTAAGAGTTTTTCGGGATATAGTGGGAAAGCCTGTTATTGAAACAAATAGCTAAAAAGCTGGCGTGATTTTATCGCGCCAGCTTCAGACTGTAGACAAAGTCCATTTTATGGATGATGTCTACAGTCTTTTCTTTTATAATAGATTTATGAAAACGAATGCAAGGAGTGATAGTTATGATGTCTAAAAACAATACGAACGGTAGAAATCAATTTGCGATGCTCACGATTGATGATTTGGTTCCTCAAGATCATCTCGTTCGAAAGATTGATGCTGCGCTTGATTTTGAATTTATTTATCCAATCGTTGAAGCCACTTACTCCGATCTAGGTCGCCCAAGTATCGATCCAGTGATTCTGATCAAATTGGTGTTTATTCAGTATTTATTCGGTATCCGTTCCATGCGACAAACCATTAAGGAAGTCGATACCAATGTCGCTTACCGCTGGTTTTTAGGCTATTCCTTCGAGGAGAAAATCCCCCACTTCTCAACTTTTGGAAAGAATTATGTCCGCCGATTTAGAGAAACGACGGTGTTTGAGGATATTTTTGCCTATATTTTAGAACAAGCAGTTAAAGCAGGTTTTGTAACAGAGGATAATTTGTATCTTGATTCTACCCACATCAAAGCTAACGCCAATAAACATAAGTTTACGAAAGAAATGACCCACGATGAAGCGAAAGCCTATCAGGATGAATTAGAAGATGAGATCAATCGTCAACGAATAGAGGCCGGAAAACGCCCTTTTACTTTGGACTTAGAAAAGGAAGTGAAGCTGAAAGAAAGAAAAATAAGTAAGGCTGATCCGGAAAGCGGCTACTACGTCAAAGGCGAACGAGAAAAACAATTTGCTTATTCTGCCCATACTTCATGCGACGACAACGGATTTATTCTTAGCACAATCATCACTCCTGGAAATATTCATGACAGTCAAGTCGCCTTTCAGCTCGTCAAACAATCGAAGAGACTTTTTCCTGAAATCAACTGTGTTGTCGCTGATGCTGGGTATAAGACACCTAAGTTTGTTCACTTTTTGACTCATTTGAACCTTCGACCTTGTTTGCCTTATTCAAGGCCTAAAGGGAAAAAGGGGCTATTATCAAAAAACGAGTTTCTCTATGACGAGTATTATGATTGTTACATTTGTCCGCAAGATCAAATGCTCGCTTTTTCAACGGTTACTCGAGAAGGGTACCGAGAATACAAATCCAATCCAAAAGAATGTGTGAACTGTCCTCTGCTAAACCAATGTACCAAAAGTAAAAATCATCAACGAGTCATCACGAGACATGTTTGGGGTGACCTAATGGATGAAGCAGAACATCTTCGCCTAACGGATCTGAATAAATCAATTTACAAAAAACGGAAACAAACGATTGAACGAATATTTGCGGATGCAAAAGAAAAGCATGGGATGCGTTGGACCAAGTATCGAGGCTTGGAAAAAGTCGCGACGCATACGATGCTAGTGTTTGCTGCAATGAATTTAAAGAAATTAGCCACCTGGCTATGGAAAGGCAAGGAGCCTTTATTTTTTTGTTCAAAATTTCGAAAGAAATCAGATAAAAAGACGTCTCAAACTCAAATTACGAGTTCGAGACGTCTTTTGTCTACAGTCTGAAGCTGGCGTGATTTTATCGCGCCAGCTTTTTTAAGATAGTTTTAAACTATCTTTGCTTTTTTCGTGAATAAATAAAATGGACTGACACCAAGCAATTGCTCAGCTATACTTAAAACAAGAAAGTAATGAAGGGGATGAGAACGATGAATTTTGCAGCGTCAGATTTTGATTATTATGAACGCACAATCAAGGTCATGTATCAGAACTATTATTGGAAACGGCTTATGGTTAGTGGAATTGCATTAGTTATTATTATAGCTTACAGTAGTATTTTCCAAGATAACTTGTTTTTGAATATCTTATTGATGGGAATACTAGCTTGTGCAATGGTTTATTTATTTTTAGAAAAACAAAAATTTTCAGAAGTCTATCAAGCTTTTCTCGCAGAAAATCAACCAGAAGTGCAGATTCATAAAATTCAAGAAGAAGAATACAGCTACAATGTGATAGATGCTGAAAAAGTCCGGATCAATAAAAAAGGGGTGCGCAATCTGCCTTCTAATAACAAACAGTACACAATGATGGTTGGATTCTCAAAAGCCTTTTTTTCTCGGGAGCCGCTACAAATTGTCTATTATGACATGCTTGACCTTACATATGAAGAAAAATTCCGTTTAAAGCGTAACGGTTATAGCTCAGTACCACGCTTTTTAAGACGATTTACTTTGAGTAATTTAAAGGCGAGTGCTGGAAATGCGGTTAGCTTTATTTTAGGTAATATTTTCCTCTTATTTATTTTATTTCGATTATTACGTTATTTATGGTCGTTCCTACGAATGTTTTTTTAATTAAGTTCAAGGTTATCATCTGTAGAGATATCTACGGGTGATTTTTTATTTTTCTTTGATTTCGCATCAATGAAGTTCTTTCCATGGTAAACTATTTTTGAAATCGTTTTATAGTTAGTACAGGAGGGAAAAATGTGATCAAAACAATCGTTGTTGGACCACGGGGGAAGATGGGGCGCTTAATCACGCAAATAGCTGCTGATAGTAAAGAATTAGAGCTAATAGCTGGAGTCGGAGCAAAGGATCGTGACTATATAGGTCAGGATTTAGGACAGACGGCATTACTTGGACGTAATCTAGGAGTATTTGTTGTGGATAATTTGGAAGAAGTAATTGACGAGTGCGATGTTATTATTGATTTTTCAACAAGAGAGATGGGCTTGAAGGTATTACAATTAGCTAAGAAACATAGAAAAGCTTTGGTTTGTGGAACGACTGGATTTAGTTCAGAAGAAATGAAATTATTTCGTGAAGCTGGAGAGACAATTCCAATGCTCTATGCCGCCAATACTTCAAAACTGGTAAATGTCATGAATAAATTATTGCAGTTGGCCACCGCGGCTATTGGAGAAGAAACGGATATTGAAATTGTAGAAATGCATGATCGCTGGAAAAAGGACGCACCAAGCGGAACGTCAAAAGAAATAGGTGAGTTGATTGCACATGAGTTAGGAGCTGAGCTTTCGAATTTAGCGATCTATGGACGTGAAGGAACTGGCGAACGTGGAAAGGGAACGATCGGTTATCACTCTGTTCGTATGGGAGATACACCAAGTAGCCACACCGTTTTCTTTGGCGGATTCGGTGAACGGTTAGAGATTAGTCATCATTCGACCGATTGGCGAGGGTTCGCAAAAGGAGCTTGCGATTGCGCACTATTTTTGGCTAAACAGCCACCAGGTAATTACTCGGTTTCTGATGTATTAAAAATTTAAATACATCGTTTTTTATAACTCTGTTTTTATTGGATAAATGCCTGAAATTAATGTGCTATTTAGATTTATCTAATTATTTAATTAGTTATTTTACTTTTTTTCTGATAGTTTATTGATTGACTTCTCATTTTTTAAGTGCTAAGTTTAATCCAATCATTTAAGGAGGTCAGGACTCATGACAAACAACATTGCGAAATCTATGAATCTTCAGACAGTTGAATCAGCATGTTGTTGTATGGTGCATAAAAGCAGTATACCATTTTGTCATGCCTATTAACTGTTCTGAGTTCGTTTGAAAAGAAGGATACTTCTCATTTTAACGATTCCAAGAGGTGCAGCTTTAATAGCTGCACCTCTTTTTTGTCAGTCTCGCTTTTCTGAGTGTAAAAAGATCGAGGGAGGTTCATTGGATCAGAAAATTTATGATCGTGCTGTTTAGCGGAATGATATGCGTACGAAAATAACTTCATTTTTCTGGTTTTTAGAAAAATGATTACATCAAAAATGAGCTAGATGCCGTTGTTATCACATTCTAACGTGATTAGAAAATAGTACCCATATAAAAAAAGACAGGAGGAACCACCATGTGTTGTTGCTTAACAGATGAACGCTGAAGAAATGACTAAATATTAGGAGGAAATCAAATGCATTTATCAACGAAATTAATTCACGGAGGAATCAGTGAAGACCCATTGACAGGATCGGTCAGTGTACCAATCTATCAAACCTCGACATACCGTCAAACAAAATTAGGAGAACCGGGAGATTTTGAATACTCACGTTCTGGTAATCCGACTCGTTTAGCCCTAGAAGAACTAATTGCCGAACTTGAAGGTGGAGTGAAGGGTTTTGCTTTTGGGTCTGGCTTAGCAGCTATTCATGCGACATTATCCTTATTCCAACCGGGAGATCATTTGATTCTAGGTGATGATGTGTATGGTGGAACGTTCCGTTTATTGGAAAAAGTCTTTAAGCCGCTGGGTTTAAGCTACACGATGGTAGACAGTCGGGAACTTTCACAATTAGAAGCGGCTTTTACCGAAAAAACAAAGGCACTCTATTTAGAAACACCAAGTAATCCGTTATTAAAAATTGTCGATATAAAAGAGAGTGCAGCGTGGGCAAAGAATCATGAGTTACTGACAATTGTTGATAATACATTTGCAACCCCTTATTTTCAGCAGCCGTTATTACTGGGCGCAGATATTGTTTTGCATAGTGGGACAAAATATTTAGGGGGACACAGTGATTTAGTGGCTGGTTTAGCAACAACGAATAGTCAGGAGTTAGCTGAAAAAATTGGTTTCTATCAGAATTCGATTGGCGGAGTTCTTGGACCACAAGACAGCTGGTTGCTTCAAAGAGGAATCAAAACCTTAGCTGTACGAATGGAAGCTCATCAAAAGAATGCGGCAACACTTGCAAACTATTTAGTTGCCCATCCTGCCGTGGAAAAAGTATACTATCCTGGACTATTTGGCCATACTGGACATGAAATCGCTGCGAAACAGATGCGCGGTTTTGGAGGAATGGTGGCTTTTGAGTTAGTGAATGAAAGTAAAGTTGCCGAATTTGTTGAAGCACTGGAAGTCGTTACTTTGGCCGAAAGCCTCGGTGGTGTTGAAAGTTTAATTGAGGTTCCAGCGGTGATGACTCATGCCTCGATACCAAAAGAAAAACGAGAAGCGTCTGGCATTAATGATGGCTTGATTCGATTATCGGTGGGAATTGAAGATATTGAAGATTTAAAGCAGGATTTAAACCAAGCGTTAGAAGGGAAAAAATAAAATGAAAAAATCAATTATTGTAGTTGCTAGTTTATTAGTCGTCGGTGCCTTGTTTTTGGCAGGCTGCCAGTCAAAAGGTGATGGTGAAGCAAACTCGGAAAAGGTTTTGCGTGTAGGAACAGAAGGAACGTATTCACCATTTTCTTTTCGGGATGATAATGATAAGTTGACTGGTTACGATGTGGATGTCGCAAAAGCAGTGGCGAAAAAAATCAACTACAAAGTTAAATTTGTGGAAGCACCTTGGGATTCGATGTTAGCAGCCTTTGATGCAAATAAATCCGATGTGATCTTCAACCAAGTGTCGATCACCCCTGAACGTAAAGAAAAATATTTGTTTAGTACACCGTATTCAGTTTCTCATCCAGCATTGATCGTAAATAAAGACAATAATGAGATTAAGGACTTCGCTGATTTGAAGGGCAAAACCTCCGCTCAGTCATTAACTAGTAACTACGCTCAAATGGCAGAAGATCTTGGTGCAGAGATCTCCAGTGTTGATGGTTTTAGTAAGGCAGTGGAACTGGTTGGCGACAATCGTGCAGATGCTACTTTAAACGATGATGTGACCTATTACGATTATTTGAATCAAAAGCCAAATGCGCCAATCAAAATCGTTAAAACTTCGGATGAAGCCACAGAAGTAGCCGCAATGTTCCATAAAGATGATAAAGAATTAGCTGAGAAAGTCGATAAGGCCATCAAAGAGTTAGAAGCAGATGGTACCTTGACGAAGCTATCAGAAAAATATTTCAAGAAGGACATTTCTAAATAGAGGGAAGGACTAAGTAAAATGGAACGAACAATTGATATTATTCAAAGCTCAGCGCTGCCGTTGTTTTGGGCACTCTTAAAAATGACGATTCCCTTAACTCTGATTTCTTTCGCTTTGGGAATGGTCTTGGCATTAATCACTGCCTTAGCACGGATTTCAAAAAATCGCATTTTAAATGGAATCTTTTTCCTATATGTTTGGGTCTTCCGCGGAACGCCTTTATTAGTCCAATTATTTATCGTCTTTTTTGGACTCCCTTCTGTAGGAATCCAAATGGACGCATGGACTGCAGCGATTTTGACTTTTTCATTGAATACCGGCGCGTATGCTTCTGAAAACATTCGTTCCGCTTTACTAGCGATTCCTCAGGGTCAATATGAGTCCGCCGCTTCTTTAGGGATGAGCCGTTGGCAGATTTTGTATCGTATTATTGCGCCGCAAGCTTTTAAGATCGCTTTGCCGCCCTTGTCCAACAACTTTGTTAGTCTCGTCAAAGATACCTCGTTGGCAGCAAGTATCACGATTGTAGAAATTTTTATGACTGCTCAACGAATCGCTGCTCGCACTTACGAACCATTATTGCTTTACTGCATGGTGGCGGTCTATTATTTAGTGTTTTGTACCTTCTTGAATTATTTGCAGTCCGTACTTGAAAAACGGATGGTCTATTAGGGGGAAGCAACATGTTAACCATCGAGAAATTAAATAAAAGCTTTAATGATAATCAAGTGTTAAAGGAAATTGATTTAACCTTTCAACCCGGAGAGACAACTGTTATCTTAGGACCTTCGGGTTCAGGGAAAAGTACTTTGTTGCGTTCGATCGATTTATTGGAGACACCAGACAGCGGCAGAATCAAAATCGATCAGGACAATCTTTCTTTCCCACAAAATCTATCCTTTCGTCAATTGAAGGAATATCGTGGACATTTCAGTATCGTTTTCCAAGCCTATAACCTTTTTCCTCACTTGACGGTACTCCAAAACGTCATGGAGGGTCCTACACAGGTGAAGAAAATTTCGAAAGAGCAAGCAAAGACGCAGGCAGAGCAATTACTGACAAAGGTCGGATTATTAGACAAAGCAAACGAGCATCCAAAACAATTATCTGGTGGACAAATGCAACGGGTAGCGATTGCTCGTGCATTAGCAATGGAACCGGAGTTTATGCTTTATGATGAACCAACGAGTGCGCTAGACCCAGAGTTGGCACAAGAAGTGCTGCAAGTAATCAAGGATTTAGCAGAATCAGGAAACGGCCAAATTGTTGTAACTCACCATTTAGAGTTTGCTCGCAAGGTAGCAGATCGAATCGTTTTCCTTGAAGAAGGACAAGTTACTTTTAGCGGCAGCAGTCAGGCTTTCTTTGAAAGTGACAATCCGCGAATTCAACGTTATCTGCAACAATTATTATAAGCTAAAAACCGACATCAGAATTTTGATGTCGGTTTTTTCATGCGGTTGATCTAGCTTAATATTTATTCAATTGTGCCTTTGTTTTTGGTTCTTGAACTTTTATTATGATCATCTTAGTGATTTCCATCAATAAAACTGCTGAAATCGCTAGAACTAGAGCCAAACCAATTTCCTTCAAAGCAAAGGTTGCTGGAATAGCGAAAACTTCTCGTAACCCTGGTAATAATGTCAGACTGAAGAATCCACCACAAACAAGAATTGCCAGCAAAACCATTTTATTGGAGAATAAACCAACTTGTATAGAAGTTTGCGTGTTGGAACGAGCTGCAAAAGTTTGTAGTGTCCGACTTAAAATCAAGGTTGAAAAGGCCATCGCGACTCCCATTTCAGCTGATTGCAGATTTCCGATCCATTGAGCAGTAATCACGGCAATGGCGATCAAAATCCCTCGATAGGTTACAGAAATCAATGTTTTTCCAGTGAAAATCCCGCTATCTGGATCCCGTGGCTGACGCTTCATAATCGTTGGCTCCGCTTTTTCCATGCCTAAAGCAATTGCCGGCAGTGAATCATTTACCAAATTGATAAAAAGTAGCTGCAAAGCGGTAAAGGGATTTGCCCAACCAATTGCTAAGGCAAAGATGATTGCGATGATCGCACCTAAATTCCCAGCAAATAGATAAGCAACAGCCTTTTTGATATTATCAAAAACATTTCGTCCAACTTCGACGGCTTTAATGATTGAAGCAAAGTTGTCATCCGTTAGAACCATCGCGGCAGCATCTTTCGCAACATCTGTTCCGGTTCCCATCGCAATTCCGATATCTGCCTGCTTCAAGGCTGGAGCATCATTGACACCATCGCCAGTCATAGCGGAGATTTTGCCTTTGTCCTGCCAAGCACGGACGATTCGGATTTTGTTTTCTGGTGAGACACGAGCGTAGACCGTGATTTGTTCTAATTGTTCGGCTAACTCAGCTTCACTCAATTGATCCAATTCAGCACCAGTCAATGCAAGATCGCCTTGTTGGAAAATCCCAATTTCTTTCGCAATGGCAACAGCAGTCGTTTTATGGTCACCGGTGATCATCACTGTTTGGATACCGGCAGAGTTGGCATCAGCAACTGCTTGGAAAACTTCTTCCCGCGGCGGGTCGATCATTGCCAGCAATCCGACTAAGATCAGATCTTTTTCATCATCTAACGTTAGCGAATCCGTTGCTACTTCTTTATAAGCAAAGGCCAATACACGTAATGCCCGCTCAGAAAAAGCTTCGTTTTGTTTTTGGAAACGTGCTTTAAGCTCTGGTGTAAAATCGACAACCTGTCCGTCAAGCAACACTTTCGAGCTGCGCTCAAAAACGATATCCGGGCCACCTTTCGTTACCATGGTTTTTTGTTGATCGATCGTGTGAAGTGTTGACATTAATTTACGATCAGAGTCAAAAGGCAGTTCCGCCTGTCGTGGATATTTCTTACGCAAGTCACGATACGATTGGTTTTGTTCTTCGCTATAATCGATCAATGCAATCTCCGTTGGATCGCCTAATTTTGTCCCGTCTTCACTAATCGTTGCATCATTGGCTAGAACGCTAATTTCGATTAAACGTTGTTCATCTGCTTCCCATTGCTTGGGATCATTTGAAAATTCTCCGCTTTGTCCGTCGGCTAAGAAGTGATCAACAACGGTCATTTTATTTTGTGTCAAGGTCCCTGTTTTGTCAGTACAAATAATACTCGTTGAGCCTAGTGTTTCTACCGCAGGCAGCTTACGAATGATCGCATGCTGTTTCGCCATTTTCTTTGTTCCTAATGAAAGAACGATTGTAACGATTGATTGCAGCGCTTCGGGAATTGCCGCTACGGCTACGGCGACAGCGAACATAAAGGCATTGACAATATCTTGCGTCATATCGGCTGAACCATCTAAGAAAACGCGCAATAATTGAACACCTAGGATCACTAAAGATAGAACCAAAATCGCCATACTTAATTTCTTACTGAAACTGTCTAATCCTCGTTGAAGCGGTGTTTTTTGTTCGGTCGTTGATTCTAATAAACCAGCGACTTGACCAATCTCAGTATCATTGCCTGTAGCAGTTACTAAAAATTTCCCGCGACCATAAGTCACGATTGTTCCGCTAAAGACCATGTTGATACGATCACCAATAGGGACATCATTACCAAATGTTTTGATTTCTTTTTCAGCTGGTGTCGATTCACCAGTCAGCATCCCCTCATCAACTTTTAGCGATCCGGCTTCGAGCAATCGCCCGTCAGCTGGCACATAGTCACCAGCTTCTAGAATAACGATATCTCCAGTAACGATTTCTTTAGCCGGAATACTTTGCTCCTGTCCACCACGAAGAACACTAGCATCAGGTGCAGAAAGTTTTTTCAAAGCATCTAATGAGCCCTCAGCCTTTTTTGTTTGGATGACACTTACGACTGAATTAAGTAATAACACAGCAAAAATAACGATTGATTCAATGTGGGCTCCCATAATCATTTGAACAACGGCAACGATCAATAAGACAATCACCATCGCGTCTTTGAAGGTTTCTAAAAATAAAGTTAGCGAGGATTTTTTCTTCGCTTCTTTTAATTGATTTGAACCATTTTCTTGTAATCGCTGTTGAGCTTCTGTTTGGCTCAAACCTTCTGGTGAGGTATTCAAGTCTTTCATTAATCCGTCTGTTTCTTGTTGGTACACGTGTTTTGTCAATTTATAGCCTCCAATAATTTTTATTTCACTTGATTCGTAACTTTTGGCAGTTGATACTGTTCTGTGCGTGTGATTGACTAATCCGTTAATAGTGGCTAGCTCAATATTTACGAAATCCTTTTTCAAAAAACGAAAAAAGGAATTTATTTTCGTACGCATATCATTTTTCTAATCACGCTGAAGCGTGAAGAAAAACTGACAAAAAGAGACCTAAGGCAAGTGTTTAAACTTGTCTTAGGTCTCACCATTTCATACGATACCAGAAAACCATCGCTGGTTAACTTACTGTTGATATCACAACAACAACGTTGCCGGTTACTCCCCTAAGGAGTTATTAATATGTTTAAATCTTAACGGAAATGATTTTTGATTGCAAGAAAAATGCTGGTTTCACTTAATAAAGTCATCAAATAAGTTAGGAAAGCCTTGATAATCTCGATTTATCTGAAGTTATTTAATTTTTCTTAAGCGACTATTTTCCTTTGATGATTGTGTTGATTGTGCTTTCGTCCAAGCCCTTTAAAACGTGGATTAGCATTTCCCGAGCAGCATCAAAATCTGCAATGCTGAACATGGTTTGATGGGTATGAATGTAACGACCACAAACACCAATAACGGTACTTGGGATTCCTTCATTTGCCGTATGAGCAGCGCCGGCATCGGTTCCACCTTTAGAAACAAAGTATTGATAAGGAATATTGTGTGTTTCGGCAGTGTCCAATAGATATTCCCGTAACCGCGGTAATAGGATCATACCGGGATCTTGGATACGTAAAAGCGTCCCTTCGCCTAAGTGGCCAAAAGTCCCATTCGTTGTCACTAGATCATCAGCGGCTGAACAATCAACTGCAAAGAATAAATCTGGCTTGAATTTTGTAACAGCCGGTTTTGCTCCACGTAAGCCGACTTCTTCTTGCACGTTTGCGCCAGCGATCAGCGTATAATCTAGTTCTTCTTTTTGCAGTGCCTCTAAGGCTTCCAAAACGACAGTGCAGCCGTAGCGATTGTCCCAAGCTTTACTGATAATGTTTTTTCCATTCGCGGTTTTGATTGTTTCAGTTTGCGGAACAATCGTGTCGCCTGGAAGAACACCGTAAGCCAAAGCTTCATCCTTTGATTCAAATCCAGCATCAAAAAGAATATCTTCAACTTTAACCTGTCCTTGTCCGTTTGTTCCGCGTAACAAATGTGGGGGCACAGAAGAAGAGATGCATGGATAATTACCTTTGCTAGTTTTTAGAGTAAAGCGTTGAGCAGAAACCACATAAGGATTCCAACCACCTAAAGGCACAACCCTGAATAATCCGCGCGAGGTGATTTCTGTTAACATGAAGCCAACCTCATCCATATGAGCTGCAACCATCACACGTGGTTTGCTTTCATCAGCTTGACGCAGACCAAAAATTCCGCCTAAACCATCTTGCTGCACATCATCTACTAAAGGCGTGATAGCAGTTCGCAGATAGTCGCGAATATCTTCTTCAAAACCGCTCGTTCCTTGCAGTTCCGTTAAATCTTTAATTCGTTGAAACGTTTTTTCTTCCATTAAAAATCCCCCTTGATATTAAAATCCGTTCTCATTATAAGTCTTTGGTACGTGAAAATAAATCAATTCAAAGACGAGTGACTGCTGATTCATTTTTTGTTGTTTGTTCCCAAAGGTTTTCTCGGTGATTTTAGCTAATTCCACTGGAGAAAACTCCCCCAAAAAGTATTCCTGAAAAAAATCACGAGGGACATCTTCAGAATTTGTATACGCAAATTTTTTTGTAAGATATGGAATGTGCAGCTCATTTAAAAATGCTTTATAACGTTCATTCAATAACAAATCAGAGTTTATCTCCTCGTAAGGCGAGAAGAGCTGATCCTCGTCTGTTATAACACGTAAAATCAAACACCAATCATGACTTGCTTGGCAAAAATCGAGTAGCTCTTCTTTTGTTTGTAAAGCAGGATTCATGGCTGAAAAAACAATGCCATAACGCTGTTTATTCTGTGATAAGAAACTTTTTTGATCGTTTTTGATCAACTGAACAGTACTACTAGATTTAGCAGCTGCAAGTTTCAACATTTCCGCTGATAAATCTACAAGATCATATTTTTCTACATATGCTTTTAATGTAGATAAATAACGACCGGAACCTCCAGCAAGATCCAAAAAAGTTTGGCAGGGAAGGAGATTTTCTGCTAGTAAAAAATCTCGCAGCTCTTCAGCAATGGGAAATATTGATTCTTGTTGAATCGCTTCATATTCTTCGGCAAACTCATCCCAAAATGTTTCAAGCTCATTCAGATAATCAGTCATAATAAATCCTCTTTCTAAGTGTTAATTGACTTCAGTATACACCTCGTTGATGGATAAATTCACGAAATTGTGCCAATAAAACAGATAGTATGTTTAATGAACAGAAAATTACGAAGATTTTTGTTATTGGAAAAGCAGAAACTGTTCAATTACATTTGAAAAAAAACTAAGCAGTCCATTATAATTGAAGTATTGTATTAAATAAGGGTTAGGGGAGGACGATTTTATGGTGGCTATTAAAATTATTGAATGGGAAGATAAGTATGCCGAACAGTTTAAACGACTTTCATTGGAGTGGTTGGAAAAATATGTTTCTGTTGAACCAGCAGACTTAGAAATCATAAATAATCCCCATAGGAGTATTTTAGACAATGGTGGAATGATCTTCTTTGCCCTTTGTGATGGTCTAATCGTTGGAACTGTTGCTATGATAAGACAGAAAGATGGGAGCTTCGAACTAGCCAAATTAGCCGTAACGGAAGGCTATAAAGGTTTAAAAATCGGAAATCTGCTGATGGAGAAATCTTTGGAATTTGCAAGTCAAAGAAAAGCAATTACTGTTTTTCTATATACAAATCGAAGGTTATTGCCAGCGATTAACCTTTACGAAAAGTTTGGTTTTAAAGAGGTACCAGTAGCTCAAAATAAATATATCGAAGCAGATATGAAGATGGAACTAAAATTTTAAGCTGTTTATTTCATTTCTTTTGATTGAATTCCACAGGGGTTTAAAGCATGAATGAGTTAGAGAAATGTAAATAGTGTATTGAAATGTTTCGTTGGAAAGGAGGACTCCTCAATGAAGATCCAAGCTGTTACTAAGGGTGAGGTTACAGATAGATTATTAGAAATATTGGATCAGCAGCAGGTTGATTTTTTTGCATCGGAACCTGAACCCGATGCGTCTGAATGGGCTTTTTGTGCGAAGGAGGATAAGCATATAGTTGGTGGAATCACAGCGAAAAAGCAATATCAGACAATGCACATTTCATTATTAGCTGTTGATCCAGCTTATCGTAAAGACGGTATAGGTAGTCAATTGTTGGCTAAAATGGAACAAGTAGCTTTAAAACACCAAGTTACGACGATTACTTTAACGACAAAAGCTTATCAAGCATTAGGCTTCTATTTAAAGCAAGGGTATGAGGTGTTTGGCGAACTGGAAGATGTTCCGATGATAGGCACAACAAAATATTATCTGGTAAAAAAAATAAGCAGATGAAGGAAAGCTCCCTTCATCTGCTTATTAAAAGTAATAATACTGTACGACCATAATAGCTATCAAAACGAGAATACCTGGCAAATAGTTAGAGACACGAATCTTGGTCAGTTTCATGACGTTTAAGCCAATGGCTAAGATCATCAAACCGCCGATTGCACTGATTTCATTCATTAGACTATCTAGCAGCTCTGTAGGTAAATAACGAACAATGACGCTAGCAAAAATCGTGATAGCGCCTTGATAAATCAAAACTGGAAATGCCGAGAACAGAACACCGATGCCCAGTGAAGCAGTCAGCATGATGGACATGAAGCCATCCATTACCGCTTTAGTAAATAGGGTCTGGTGGTTACCGGTAACGCCACTTTCGATAGCTCCAATAATCCCCATTGAGCCAATGACATAAATCAAAGTTGCAGTGACAAAGCCCTCTGCGAAGTTGCTATTGCCCCGAGCAAAACGATTTTCAAGAAAAAGTCCTAAGCGTGTCATGGAGTCTTCGATTTTTAGAAATTCGCCGATCATTCCCCCAAGGCAAATACTGATGATGATAATGATAAAAGAACTTGCTTGTAACGACATTTGAATGGCCAATGCAACAACCCCTAAAGAAATCCCTTTTGTTACTGTATCTTTCGTTTGTTCCGTAATATTTCGTAAAATGATACCAGAAAAACTTCCAGCCATAATCGCAAGGCAATTTACCAATGACCCCAACAACATACTATTCACCCGTTTCTATGATTTCGATTAAAAAATAATTAATTCTTATTTAGACATCATCTTACCATGAGTGGGATTTTTTTTGAATAGTAAAAAAAACTGTACACCACTTCCTTAAAAGAAAGTGGTGTATAGTCTGATAGCTAGATATTATGTCGTTTTTTCTCGTTCACGTTTAGCTAAGGTTGGCATAATGAAGCCCAAACCAATCAGCACAGCGATTCCAACAATATTGATAATTAGTTCGTGCCAAAACAGGCTTGAACCATAAGGGGCATCCTGTGGTAAAACACCGAATAAAGTAGCGATAATAGTAACAACTAAACACCAGCCGCCAACAAACACGGCCATTCGATCATTCTTAATGAAGACATAGTCTGATTGAAATTTTTGACTATCTAGACGAATCCGAATAAAGGCATAGAAAATCCAGCAAGTTACACCTGGCGAAATGATGCCGTTAAGATTCAATAACCAATTGAAAATGTCATTCATTTCAGGTAAGAAAACGCCCAATAATAGAATAAACGCACTTAAGGCTGTGGTTAAAATGTAGCCGTTGATTGGTAAGCCTTCAGCGTTCAATTTCGTTAATTTTTTTGGCATGAATTGTTTACCAGTATCAGAAATCAGCATACGCGTCATAGCATCTAGTAAGACGGCTAGCAACGCACACATATAAATAATTTGTGTAACGGCAAAAATATACATCAGAGTATTGCCTAAATGGAAGAACTCTCCCAAACGCTGAAAGGCATAATAAGAGCCATTCATCTTTAAGTTATCTGGCAGGTGATGCGCATTGAAGAAGACGCCTAATGAGAAAGAACCAAAAACTGTTAAGAAAATTGTCATCACGGTCAACATAATCATGGCTTTGGGAAATTCTCGTTGCGGTTTACGCATCCGCGTGACAAATGGAGCAACCAGTTCGGCTCCGTTAATGGCATAGATTAAAAGACCAATCGTAGTCAAATAATGAAGATCAAACTTCGGTATGACAGCTCCAAGATTCATTGGCTGCGTTTCAATGTGTCCATTGGGCATAAACAATGAAGCGAACGTCATGAAGACGAATAAGATTGCCATGATGAACATGGCGCCGCCACCTAATGTGCTCAATACTTCTAGTGATTTTTTAAAATGACGTTGCAAGAAAATAAAAGCTAGGAAAACACAGAAGGTTAATAAGGCAAACATCGAATTAGACATTTTGTCTTCCATTGAATCATTTCCATTGATCAACCAACCAAAGCCGACAACAACGGCATTGGCAGTATCAACTACATAAGGAATTGACGCTGCCCAGTAGGTCCAGGCAGTGAAATAACCTAAACGATCACCGCTGGTTCCTCGAACCCACGAGGTCAGACCGCCGCCTTCATGATTAAAAACAGAACCCAATTGGCCAACCATTAAAGAATAGGGAATCACGTATAATAGCAGTAAAATTATCCAAGAAGTGATCACACCTAATCCTTGATTAGCAAAATTATAAATAATATCATCAAAGCCGATGACTGTAACAAATGACATCATGGCAAGTACAGGCCATGAGATAAAGCTTTTCTTTTCCTCAATCATACAAATTGCTCCTATTTCTATTAAGGTCTTAATTTTTTTAACTTACTGAAATATGAGAAAGGTTATCTCTCTGGAGACAGTGATGGTGATGGAGGCTTATTCCGATAGGTCACGAAAATCCCCTTTCTATTCACAAAATACGATTTATCATCCCATAGATAATAGAATTTCGCTACTAATAACTATTTTTTCATTCATAGTTTAGCATAGAAACCTTATTGGTACAGAATATCATTGATTATAGGCTTATTCTGTTCATTCCTCTTCTTTTTAGCTATACTGGTTTTAGAAGAAAAGGAGGACGTTCATATGAATGAATTTTTAGCCGAGGAAGAATTGGAGAAATCGGAAGAAAAAAATCCGATGATGTTAAAATTATTGAAGCAGCGCACGATATTGATTTACGGAGAAATTAACCAGGACTTGGCGAAGTCCGTGACAGAGCAATTGCTTTATCTATCTGCTGTCAGTGATGATCCCATCACGATGTTTATCAACAGTCAAGGCGGTCATGTGGAATCTGGTGATACGATCCATGACGTCATCCGTTTCATTAAGCCGAAAGTGAAAATGATTGGGACTGGTTGGGTTGCAAGTGCGGGAATTACAATCTATTTGGCTGCAGACAAAAAGGATCGCTATAGTCTGCCAAATACACGATATATGATCCATCAGCCAGCAGGTGGTGTACAAGGTCAATCAACTGAAATCCAGATCGAGGCAAAAGAAATTTTACGTATGCGTAAACGTGTAAACAAATTGATTGCCAAAGCAACTGGTCAAACATTGGAGCAAATCGAAAAAGATACAGATCGTAATTTTTGGCTGTCAGCCGAAGAAGCAAAAGATTACGGAATTGTTGGGAAAATTATAGAATCTGACTCTGCAGTAAAATAAGAGAAGATATATTTTTCGAGGTAGGCGAAAGCCTATCTTTTTTTGTCCCATTTCCTATATAACTGCTTCTAACATCATATGATTAAAGAGATTTTATAATTTTTGAATAAAAATGGATAGACAATAAAAAGTGAATCTGATAATGTTAGAAGAAAAATAAAATTTGATGTGAAAATTTTAACGATATTAATTTTACTTTGATAGGAATAAGGAGGAATAAATGTGGGTGCTAAATTAAAAGAGTTGTTAGGGCTGCCATCTTTACGTGAAGCTCAGTTAATGAGTGGACAAAATTGCTTAAATCAAACGGTCACATCCTTATCTTTCTTGGATATTTCAGATATGGATGATTATGTTACTTTGCTTGAGACAAATGAATACCATTCTGGCGAGTTAGCACTGACTTCTTTTTTCAGCATCAAAGACGACATAGAAAAGCAATGTGAAACAATTCGGCGGTTACATAAAATGGGTGTGCTGGGGATCGTCCTCTATTACGTAGGGATCGTAGTTCCAAAATTATCATCAGAAGTGATCCAAACAGCAGAAGATCTAGATTTTGTGATTATTCAAATGCCGAAAAATCAAAATCAGCTTCGCTATAGTGAAGTCATCGTAGAAGTGATGACAGCAATTCTTGAGAGTCGCCCGACAGAAAATATTGTAAACGAGGTTTTGGAGAAGGCCTCATTATTGCCAGACCATTTGCGAACAGTCGAGGTGACATTGAGATTGCTTTCTGACTTACTACGGACGAATATCATTTTGACTAATCCTGATAATGAGGTGATTAATCAGGTCAAATGGCCGCGTAATTCTTCTGTTGATCTAGAGCAACTGTTACGTCGAGTCGTAGTGGAGGATGATAAACAGGTTCAAAAAAATGATTTCGCGATTTTTTACAAAGAGCTTTATCACAAAGAAAACGGTCTTCTGCGATTCTATTTAATAAAGGAGAACGAGTTATTGACGGAGGTTGAATGCAATCAATCCGTTGAATTGCTGCAGGTGGCGATGAATTTTTGGGGAAAGAAGCATGGAGAAATCAGTGAGTATGCTTTAGTGCAGGCAATTTTGAGTGATGAAAGCGAAAAAATGTATCGTCTGGCTAATCATTTGAAGATTGATGTTAAGGGAATCGGTTTGATGTGGCTCCTACAGTTGAACGATTTGAGAGAAGAAAAGAAATTAAGACAGGATATTCTAGATTACGCCTCAAAATTTTATAAGACCTGTGTTGCTCAATTAATGGATGATCAATTGATCGTACTATTAGGAAATTATTGTCATAATGATTCTGAGCTAGAGCTAGGGGAGTCTTATCTGCGGACAAGTCCTTATCAAGAAATGATTGACAGTATCGTTTTGTGTCCACGTTTGCGCAACACCATGGATGTAAGAACGACCTATCAGTTAGTCAATAAAGTTGCGTTACAATTGCCAAAACTATTTCATGGGAAAAAGAGCTTTTCTATCAGTGAGATCCGGCAAGTGGCGAATGCGAGTAAGCTGATTCAATCGGGTGAAGCAGAAGTGGAAGAGACACTGAGCGTATTATCGCCGATTATGGATAGCAAGGAACAGCTGATGACGTTGTGCAGTTTTTTATTAGATGCTGGAGCCGATTTTCAAATTTGCAGCGAACAGCTGTTTATTCACAAAAATACAGTGAAGTATCGAATTAAAAAAATTAGTGAAGCATTAGGTTATAACGTTATGCGTTTTTCAGAGAGTTATGAATGTTACATCGCTTGTTTGACCTACCGTTTAATCAGTTTATAATTTTTAAACTGAAGGTGGCTCGGAATTCCGAGCCGCCTTTTTCATAATAGGCTCTTCGTCAAATCGTGTTGGTGAAGACAAATTTGAATAAAACTTAGTCCGATATGCGGCGCGTTCTGTGCGCCGCATATTTTTAGTTTTCAAAGATCAGACCTTGTTGTAAATAGATCCGTGCCCGAAAGTTATAAAAGTTGCGATAACCAAACGCAATTCGTTTAATCAGCTTGATCTTGTTATTCAGCCCCTCAGTGACGCCGTTTGAGTGGGACACCTTAAAGGCATTTGAAATACCCGATTGGTAGCGATGGAAGATCGTAAATTTCTTTTTAAACGACTGAGGTAACGTAGATGAAATTGTTTTAAGGGTTTCTTGAAAGCCTTCCGTATCTCGTTTAACGAAATAATAGCGTAATAATTGACAAAAATGATACGCTGTTCGCAATTCTTCGTTGTAGCTTAACAGTTCATCGACGATTTCTGTTTGACTAATCGGTCGTTTAAACAGTCGGTGATAATGTCTTTTGAGTGGCTCCAATGTCGTGGAATCTTTGAGTAAGAGTTTCCAATATCGCTTGAGCCGACGGTACTTCTTCTGATTTTCAGAGTGTGAGGTTCGAAAACGATTCATGATCTGGACACGCAATTGATTGAAGCTGCGATTGATATGTTGGACAATATGAAAGCGGTCAGTTACGATCTCCGCATTTGGAAAGACCGTTTTAAGCAGCTGACAATAGCTGGCATTCATGTCCATCACTAGGTACTTGACCTTTAAACGAGCTTTTCTAGGAAAGCGCAGGAAGTATTGAGTTAGTTTGTAAAGTCTACGATCTTCAAGGATCGTAAATAGCTGATTGGTTGTTCCATCAACACAAATAAAACTCATGGAACCAGAAACAGACTTCATTGATTTGAACTCATCCATGCATAACACCGTCGGAAGGAAGTTCATACGTGGCTGGTAATGCTTCGTTGCTTCACGCAAGATCCGTGTCACCGTCCCATCCGAGACGAAGTACTTCTTAGCGATTAGTTTACGTGATTGATTTTCGTACAGTTCCATGAGAATCGCCTGCTTCAGTTCCTTTGTTAGTTGATGATGTTCATCAACTAAGTCCGTTTTCGCAGAAAAGGTCCTTCCACAATCATGACAGAGAAAACGGGTACGTTTTAATTCTAAAATAGTTAACTTTTCTTTGACTTTCAACATCTGAGTGCGTGTCGTATAGGAACCGTTGCGGATAATACGAACCGATCGACAGTGTTCACAACAGGAAGGAGAGTCATCCAATTTTCCTTTAATAAACTGCGCTTGAACGCCTTTATATTCTTTTTCAATCAGCCATTCTTCATCAAAAAATAAATGTTTATCTGTTAATCCGAGTAATTTTCTAGTATGATTATCCATTGAGAGACTCCTTTGGTAGGGTGACGTTTTGGTCGACTAAATTTTACCAAAAGTGAGTCTCTTTTTGAGTTGAAACGAAGAAAAAAGTGTTAGTAGAAAATCGCCTTCGATTTTCCACCAACACAAAATATTATAGAACCTCATAATAATGCCAATAAAGCATCAATATCTTTTTCCTTCGTTGCCCAACTAGTTGCAAAACGAATCACTGTATGGGTATCATCATATTTTTCCCAAAAGCTAAAAGCGACTGCTTTTTTTAGTTCCGCCATTTGTTCATTTTCCAGAATAACGAATTGCTGATTTGTAGGTGATTCTAAATAAAAACGGTAATTCTTTTCAGCCAATCCTTGCTTCAATCGCATTGCCATCGCGATAGCGTGTTGACTAATCTCGAAATACAGTTGGTCAGTGAATAAGGTATCAAATTGCAACCCAAGCAATCGACCTTTGGCCAATAATGCTCCTTGTTGCTTCATATGGGCAACAAAGTATTCAGGTACGTTGTTTTTCGTAAAAACAATGGCTTCGCCTAATAAGGCCCCAACTTTAGTACCTCCGATGTAAAAGACATCACAATACTCTGCAATTAACGGCAACGTCAAATCAGATTCTGGACTAGCTAAACCGTAGCCCAATCGAGCCCCATCTAAGAATAAGGGGATTTGGTATTCGCGGCAGACATCAGAAATATTTTTTAATTCTTGTTTGGAATACAGCGTGCCATACTCGGTTGGGTGGGAGAGATAGACCATTCCTGGGAAAACCATGAATTCTTTATTATCATCTGACCAAAATTGTTCAAGATAAGCACGGATTTGTTGTGCTGAAATCTTGCCATTGGTTGGAGTTAAACTCAAAACCTTGTGTCCAGAAAACTCGATTGCGCCTGTCTCATGTGTAGCGATGTGGCCTGTTTCAGCAGCAATAACACCTTCAATTTTTTTTAACAGAGAGGCGATCACTAAAGCATTAGTCATTGTGCCACCAGAGATGAAAAAGACATCGGCATCAGGGCAATGACATGCTTGACGAATTTTGTTAATAGCGGAGGCTGAATATTTATCTCGTCCATACCCGCTCAATTTTTCCTCATTTGTTTCTAGCATGCGTTGCAGGATTTTTTCGTGCGCCCCTTCTAAATAATCACTTTCAAAATTTAACATAGTGTACCCCTTTCATTTAAAATAGTTCTCTTTTATTGTAGCAGATTGACAGAGTGTAGAAATGATAAAAAGACATGCGGCAAAATTGCTCACATGTCTCAATTTAATTAAAGAGTAATCGTTTCTCCAACAGCCATAACCTTACCGACATTTTCTGGTAATAGCTTGATAAAAGCTTCAGGATCTTGTTTGATGAGCGGGAAGGTATTGAAATGAATCGGTACAACCTTTTTTGCCCTTAAACGTTTCGCAGCATTAGCCGCTTCAGATGGTCCCATCGTGAAATTATCTCCAATTGGTAAAAAGGCGATATCGATATCAAAGGCCTCACCAAAAAGTGACATATCCCCGAAATTTGAGGTGTCTCCAGCATGATAGATTGTTTTACCTTCTGTCTGAAAAATAAAACCAGCCGGTTCACCCATATAAATCATTTGTCCATCTACTTCATATCCCGAGCTATGTTGAGCATGGACCATTTTTACTCGCCCAAAGGGAAAATCAAATTTTCCACCGATATTCATACCATGAGTCTTATTCACGCCATTTTTTTCTGCAAAACTGCAGATTTCAACGTTACTAATAACTGTGGCATCATTGTGTTTCGCAATTGGAATCATATCTCCGATGTGATCGCTATGTCCATGGGTGATCAAGAGCCAATCCGTTTCTACTTCATTTGTCTTTAAGTCTGTCAAAGAATTTCCTGTAATAAAAGGGTCAAACAACAATTTTTGTCCGTCTTCTGTAATGATCGATAGAACGGAGTGACCATGATAAGTGATTTTCATAGTGTATCCCTCTCTTTCTATAAAGCTATTATATCGAAGCTACACAATAATAAGTAAGCTTTTGCTTTCGTTTGAAATCGTTTAAAATAGGAGAAAAGCAAATCAGAAACTAACGGAGGGAAGAAGATGAAATTAGCGATTGATCCAAAAGTGAAAGAACAAGGTGTATCACTAGCTTATAGTGTTATCGAGTTTAAAAATGAAGCACACAACGAGAAAATTTGGCAGGAAATGTTGAATCCTTTATTAAAAAGTATTGAATCAACTGACACATTAGATACTATTAAAGAAAATCCGCAGATTATCACAACAAAAAAAGTTTATAAACTGTTAGGAAAAGACCCTGCTCGTTTTAGACCGTCTTCTGATAGTTTATGGCGGCGGATTGTTCAGCAAAAAGGACTGTACCAGATTAATGCACTCGTTGATCTGAATAACTATTTTTCATTAAAATGGAAACTGCCATTTGGGGCCTACGATCTAGAAAAAATCACAGAACCAATTCAATTGACCGTGGGACAAGCAGGCGCACGTTATACAGGGATTGGAAAAAAATCCGTCAATATTGAAAATCTTTTGGTGTTAGCGGACGATGCCGGACCATTCGGTAGCCCAACATCTGATTCGACACGCGGGATGATTGCTGAGGAAACAACACGTGCATTATTGGTTGGGTACCAATTTGAGGATGAAACGGTTATTGATCAAGCAGAAGTCAGATCTATTCTGGAAAGATATTTGGCTGACTGTCGAATCATTGAACAAGGGGTTATATAAAAAACGAGGCAAAAATCTGCCTCGTTGTCTATTCCCAATTTTTACAAACATCGATCCATTGCTTGAACTGTGTATATTTTTCTAATTCAGGTATGGTCAGTTCGATGGCATTATTTGAACTACCGCAAGCAGGATAAACACTTTCGAAGCGCTTTAAGGAATCATCAAGAAAAACATCGATACCATCATTGATTCCAAAAGGACAAACACCGCCGACTGGGTGTCCAATGGTTGATTCTACCTTCTCTGCCTTCAACATTAGAGCACGTTCACCAAAAGTAGCTTTGAATTTTGCATTGTCGATCTTTGCATCACCGGCAGTAACAATCAAAATACTTTTATCCGCTCTTTTTAGTTTAAAGGACAGAGTTTTTGCGATGCGTTCAGGAGCACAATTTAGAGCTTGGGCCGCTAGTTCAACCGTTGCACTAGAGACAGGGAATTCTTGAATCCGGTCAGCCATTCCATAGTGTGAGAAGTACTCTTTTACAGCTTCAACTGACATATATTTTCCTCCTTATTTATTTAAAAGCAATAAAATTTTTCTCAAGAGAGAAATTAGGTGGATCTGAATGTCGAAATTCTTTTTAGCTAAATATTCTGCGAAGAGTTGACATTCTTAATGTGATCATTTCATCTGTACGTTTATTTAATTAATAATGATACACGCTTTATCGGACGTAGTAAATAATATTTTGTTAGAATAGGAAAAGAGGTTCTCATAGGAGGAATCGAATATGAAAGAGGATAAAAAGAAGCTGCTAGCTAAGATTGCCTATATGTATTATGAACAAGAAATGACACAGGCTCAGATTGCTAAAGAGTTGGATATCTATCGTACAACGGTTAGCCGCATGTTGAGTCAAGCGAAAGCAGAAGGAATTGTAGAGATCAAGATTAATCATTTTGATGCGAGTCTGTTTGAGTTAGAAGAGCAGTTAAAACATGCCTTTAATCTGACTGCCGTTGAAATAGTCCCAAATGAAAGTGACAACAGTGAAGAGGCTAAAGAAGAGCAGTTAGCTGAAGCAGCCGGTGCTTGGATTCGTCGTCATTTATCGGATGATATGGTGATTGGCTTGTCTTGGGGTGCCAGCGTTGGAAGAGCAGTGAACAGGATTGATCCAAAGCAATTGTCAAATGTTTCTGTCGTTCCGATAGTCGGTGGACCAAGTCATATTAATTCGCGCTATCATGTGAATACACTGGTCTATGAGTTGGCCCGCAAATTGAATGGACAAAGCTTATTTGTAAATGCCACAGTTATTCAAGAAACAAAAGAACTAGCAGAAGGAATCTTCAATTCGAAATATTTCCACGATCTAAAAGAATATTGGAAACGACTCGATTTAGTCATTGTAGGTGTTGGTGGACCTTTAAGCTATCATAAAAGTCAGTGGCGAGATTTGCTATCGCAGGCAGATTATGAGGAGTTAAAATTACGTGAAGCAGTAGGAGATTGTTGTTGTCGTTTCTATGACGGCTACGGAAAGCTTTTGAATGGACCTTTAAATCAACGAACAATAGGCTTGTCATTAGCTGAGCTAGCTAGGGTTCCTCAAACAGTGGGAATTGCTCGCGGCGTTTCGAAGGCTCGTTCAATCGCTCCATTGCTGGAAAAAGGGTACCTTAAAACATTGATTACCGATCAAGAGACGGCCCAAGAGATTTTACGGCTGAATCAACGAAAGTAGTTTATTAATTACAAAATGCACATTTGTGCGATTCACTTAAGAAATTTATCTGCGGAAGGCTTGCGTAAAAGCTTTCCGCATTTTTTGTAATGAGAAGGCACAAATCTTTTTTTGAAGGTGCTATGCTAGTTCTATACAAAAAAGTAAGGGAGTTTTCAAAGATGGAATTTATGTTAGATACAGCCAATCTTGCTGATATTAAGAAATTTGCGGATTTTTTACCGATTGCGGGAGTCACTTCGAATCCTTCAATTGTTAAAAAAGAAGGAAAAATAGATTTTTTCCACCACATGAAAGAAATTCGCGGCATCATTGGAGAACACCGTTCATTACATGTACAAGTAGTGGCAACAGACTATGAAGGAATTATCAAAGATGCTGAAACGATCTTAGCAAACATTGATCAAAAGGTATTCATCAAGATTCCGGTCAATGAACCCGGCTTGAAGGCGATCAAAGAATTAAAACGCCGCGGTGTTAACGTCACTGCAACAGCTATCTATACGAAGTTTCAGGCTTATCTTGCAATCGCAGCTGGTGCGGATTATATCGCACCGTATTTTAATCGGATGGAAAACTTGAATATCGATCCACGGGAAGCTATTTTCGAAATGGCAGAAGAAATCGCTCGAACAAAGAGTGAAACAAAAATATTGGCAGCTAGTTTCAAGAATGTTGGTCAAGTAAATGCCGCCTTGGAAAATGGCAGTCAAGCAGCCACAATGGGTGTTGATATTATTCAACAAGCGTTAGCAATGCCATCAATTGCCCAAGCAGTGACTGATTTTACAGGAGATTGGGAGGCAATTTTCGGAGAAGGAACAACAGTTGCTGATTTATAACAAAAACACAAAAATATTTTTATGACTGTAGATGAGGTCTACAGTCTTTTTTTTGAAAAATGAATGCTCTATTTCGAGATAGAGATACATGATTAGACGAATCAGCAAGCTTTTCTCTTCAAAAATCAGATTATCAGATGTTAAGCTGAAGAGGAGGTGGGAACAATGCATGAGCTTCAGAAAGAATGGGCACAATGAAAGTATTTTGTCATGGCACGGTCGCAAAAGGAGTATTTAGTATTGCGACAGCTTTTTTCCGGCAATCAGTGGTCAGAGAAGAAAACTGAGCAATTTTATCAGCATTTGGCTGAGGTGAAAAAGTTGCCTATTAATTTAAATGCTCAAAGAAATGCTTACGAACATGTTTGGGGGTATTTCAAAAAAGTAGCTACGATAGAAGAAAAACAACACTTTTTTACATTGCTAAATCAGATGACAGAAACTAACAATGACGCATTGTCTTATTTGAAAAAGTTAGCGCAAAAGTATCAAACGAATTATCTTTTAGAATCTCATTTATTTGATTAAAGCAAATCGTTTCCGAATTTCTAACAGGACTTTTATAATGGAAGGATATGGAGGGATGTATGAATGGAAACACGTGCAATTGTAATAGAAGAATACGGTCATGCAGATCAATTAAAAGAAAGTAACGTAGCATTACCTGAGCTAGGTGAACACCAAGTTTTGGTTAAAATAAAGGCTACGTCAGTTAACCCAATCGATTGGAAATTACGAGAAGGTTATTTAGCACAAATGATGCCTTGGGATTTTCCAATCATTTTAGGATGGGATGTCGCTGGCGAAATTGTAGAGATTGGTTCAGCAGTAAAAGATTGGCAAGTTGGTCAAGAAATTTTTTCTCGTCCAGAGACCACTCGTTTTGGTACATATGCGGACTACACAATTGTGGATGATCATTTGTTAGCACGCAAACCTGAAGGGGCTTCTTTTGAAGATGCTGCCGCAGTGCCTTTAGCAGGATTAACAGCTTATCAAGCATTGTTCACTCACGGAAAACTAAAAGCAGGTGAAAAGGTCTTGATTCACGCAGGTGCGGGTGGAGTAGGCATTTACGCTGTTCAATTAGCGAAGAATATTGGTGCAACAGTAATCACTACAGCAAGCAAAAAAAATCACGCACTATTAAAAGAACTAGGAGCCGATCAAGTAATCGATTATCATACGACTGATTTTTCAGAGGTTTTAGAAGATATTGATCTAGTTTTTGATACAATGGGCGGCGATGTTCAAAGAGACAGCTTTAAAGTATTGAATGAAAATGGCCGTTTAATCTCAATCGTCAGTCAACCAGATGAAGAGTTAGCTAAAAACGTTGCTGTAGCAGAAAGCATCTGGCTTCAACCGGATGGCAAGCAATTACAAGAGATAGCAGATTTAATGACTGAAGGAAAAGTGAAAAGTGTCGTTGGACATACTTATCCTCTAACGGCAGAGGGTGTGAAAAAAGCACATGAATTAAGCGAGACTCACCATGCTAAAGGAAAAATTGTCTTAGTCAATGAATAGTTAAGAAGCTGTACCTAAACTTGGTGCAGCTTTTTTTCTATAACGTTTTTAAAATCGTAGGTTCAGTAATTGAAGATAAATAGTAATTTGACAGCGAATTTATTTATCGGTATCGTTAAGATAAAAATGAAAGCGATTTAAGGAGGAGTAATATGAATGAAATTGTGAATAGTGTACACTTTTTAAAACAACAAAAATGGGTGGATTTAAGTCATAGCATATATGGTGGTATTCCTTATTTTCAATCATTTCAGCCAATGCAGGAAAAAACACTAGTTACAGTCAAAAATGATGGATTTTTTGCTAAAGAGTATCAATTAGTGACACAATATGGAACTCATATTGATGCTCCAGTGCATTTCGTAGAAGATCGTGTGGCGGTGGATCAGTTACCAATCAAAGATTTTTTATTGCCTTTAATAGTTATCAACAAAGAAAAAGAAGTTGCAGAAAATCCTGATTATTCTCTGACGGTGGAAGATATTCTTACTTTTGAAGAAGAGCATGGAAACATTCCAGCAGAAAGCTTTGTCGCATTTGCCAGTGGCTGGTCTAAACGCTGGGAGGATTTGGAGGCATTCTATAATGTCGATCAAGAAGGGCAGGCCCACACGCCAGGTTGGTCCTTGGAGGCCTTAAAATTCTTACATGAAGAACGACAAGTTACAGCGATAGGTCATGAGACACTGGATACTGATTCAGCAGTGAATTGTACCCGAAATGGGGGACTAATTGGAGAGCTGTACTGGCTACAGCAGGACAAATTTCAAGTGGAGGTCTTAAATCGGTTGACGGAGCTTCCACCAGTTGGCGGCGCTATCTCGATTGGTGTACCAAAAGTCAAAGATGCTCCAGGGTTTAATGTTCGTGCGATTGCTATCATTCCAGCATGAAAAAAGCAAGGTTTCGTTTAAAAAACGAAGCCTTGTTTTTTTAGAAATTCAACAGTATTTTGACGTCTTGGATACTCAAAATGTTGTCGAACTTTTTCTGACCAGTTAGTGCTCTGAACATTCGTGCTTCGAGCTTGATAATAGTCAGCAGTTTTTTCATCATAAGCATTGATCATCTCGGCTGTTAATGATTGGTAGGTATTGGTTCCAAGTATAGTATTGAGTGGCAGTCTTGGTTTTACCTCATTTTTTTTAACTGGATAGCCGACAAACATACCAAATACTGGATAAGTTAACTCAGGGAGTTCAAGAATATCCTTCATCTGAAATAAGTTATTCCGAATACCACCGACATAACAAATTCCTAGACTAACCGATTCAGCATAAATTGCCATCGATTGTGCAGCTAAGGTTGCGTCAACGATTGAAACCACTAATGACTCCATTGTGCGCAAGTGTTCCATAGAGTCGTTGTTCATAGCTAAGACTTGTGCGTGTTTATTTAAATCTGCAACAAAAATGTAAAGAGCGCCTTTTTCCCCATTATCAACAGGAAAATTTGCGATTTGTTCAATCTTTTTTCTTTTTTTAGCTTCGGTAATTTCAATTATCGAGAAGGCTTGTAAAAAGTTAGAGCTGCTGGCACTTTGGGCGGATAAGATTAACTGTTCTCTTAGTTCGTCAGTTAGTTTTTGCTGGGTGAAGGACCGTACTGATGTGTGTTGGAGCATTGTTTCAAAAAGTTCCATTAAGAAACCTCCTCTTTTTATAGTAATTTACTCGTCAAACTGAATATATCACAGGGAAAAGACAATAGGAAGTAAAGCGATATTGGAGAGCTTGTGGGTATGCACAAGCAGCCAACAGAAAAATCAAACTATTTTCGAAGAGAAGATATGTGATTCTACTTAACCTGTTGAAGCAAGAAGATGAACTGACAAAGCGTAAAGAAAAAATCAAACTATCTTTGGACGCATACGATTCTACTAATCGCACTAAAAATACGAAGCGAAACTCGCAAAATCCGAACATTTTGATAAAAAGGTTTGATTTAATTCATAAAAATCTCATCGTTTTGTCATCACTGTGCTATAATGAGAAACAATTATCTGAAGGGAGTTATGCAAATGCGTGGCGTAGTAACGGTTATTGGAAAGGACAAGGTTGGTATCGTAGCCGGTACCAGTCAAAAATTAGCGGAATTAAAAATTAATATTCTTGATGTTTCTCAAACAATTATGGGAGATTATTTTACCATGATGATGTTAGTGGACTTGACCAATGCTACAGCAGATTTTGAAGGAGCACGTGAACAGCTTCATGAACTAGGGAAAAACTTAGGCGTGAAGATTAGTATTCAAAATCAAGAAATTTTTGACACGATGCATAAATTATAGGGAGGACTCTTTGTGGAAATCAATCAAATAATGGAAACGATTCGAATGATCGAAGAAGAAAATTTAGATATTCGAACGATTACCATGGGGATATCATTGCTAGATTGTATTAATAGCGACAGTGATCGCGCCTGTGAAAAGATTTATAACAAAATTACTACGAAAGCAAAAGACTTGGTTAAAGTTGGTGAGTCGATTGAAGCTGAATATGGTATTCCTATCATTAACAAACGTATCTCTGTTACACCGATTGGAATTATTGCAGCGGCGACTCCCGATACAGACTATGTAAAATTTGCTAAAATATTAGATAAAGCAGCGAAAGACGTGGGCGTTAACTTCTTAGGCGGTTTCTCAGCCTTAGTTGAAAAGGGCTATCAGCATGGAGACAGAATTCTAATCGATTCAATTCCTCAAGCGTTAGCAGAAACAGATTTTGTCTGTGCTTCAGTTAATATCGGTTCAACAAGAGCGGGAATTAACATGGATGCTGTTGCACATACAGGAAGAATTGTTAAAGAGACAGCAGCAGCTTCTGATCTCGGCTGTGCGAAATTAGTAATTTTTGCCAATGCAGTGGAAGACAACCCGTTCATGGCTGGTGCCTTTCATGGCGTAGGTGAAGCAGATTGTGTGATCAATGTTGGCGTCAGCGGCCCAGGAGTTGTGAAGCGTGCATTAGAAAAAGTCAAAGGTGAATCTTTTGATGTTGTCGCGGAAACGGTGAAGCAAACAGCTTTCAAAATCACACGCATGGGACAACTGGTCGGGAAGATTGCGTCAGAACGATTGAATGTACCTTTTGGAATCGTGGACTTATCATTAGCACCGACACCAGCAGTGGGTGATTCAGTGGCTCATGTGCTGGAAGAAATGGGCTTAGAAACAGTCGGAACTCATGGAACGACAGCAGCATTGGCTTTATTAAATGATGCAGTGAAAAAAGGCGGTGTCATGGCATGTAATCATGTTGGTGGATTATCTGGTGCATTCATTCCTGTTTCAGAAGATGCCGGGATGATTGATGCGGTGAATAATGGTTCTTTATCGATTGAAAAACTAGAAGCTATGACGGCGATTTGTTCGGTAGGTTTAGATATGATCGCAATTCCTGGCGATACACCAGCTAGTACCATTGGGGCAATGATCGCAGACGAAGCGGCAATAGGTGTGATCAATCATAAAACTACCGCTGTTCGGATCATTCCAGCGAAAGATAAAAAAATTGGTGATATGGTTGAATTTGGCGGTTTGCTGGGTAGAGCACCAGTTATGGCTGTTAATGCAGCTGGCTCTGATGATTTCATCGCTCGCGGTGGACGAATTCCAGCTCCGATTCACTCATTTAAGAACTAAATTTAATAGAAGTGATTGTTAAGAGAACGCTGCAAGAGTGGAAACTTTTGTAGTGTTCTTTTTTTGACAATATAGAAAGTATAAAATTTTCACATGAGTTAATTGCTTTACAACGGGAATATTCATGTCCGGCTTCACAAACTAGCTTTATCGGCAATAAGCAAAAATATTTCTAAATTTGAGAAGCAATTTAGAAATATTTTGGTCTTATTGCTCAAAAGCTGAGCGAGTTCGCGAAGCCTTTCTTAATTTTAGTTGAAATTTTTTGTGCCAGTCATGAAAACGTTTTGTGTTAGAATGAAATGGACGAAAAAACAGGAGTAGACAGATGAAAAATAAAACATATCTAAAGGCGAGTTTACGAGAAATCATTTACTCAAAAGGCCGTTTCATTTCAATCGTTTTAATTATTTTATTAGGCACATTATTGTACGTAGGGATCAAAGCAACTGGCCCAATCTTAAATCATTCGGCTAGTCAGTTTGTGGATAAGCAGGAGTTATCGAACCTGCAAATTATTTCAACTGGTGGTTTGACAAAAGAAGATGAAAAATTGGCAGAGACAGTCCCAAATGCTGAAGTCGAAAGTGGATATCAATTGTTTTATGCTGATAGTGATAAGAATCAAGTAGTGAAGCTTTATTCTTATGACAAAGACAATCAGCAGAATCAATTGATTGTAAAATCGGGACATTTGCCAAAAAAAGATAATGAGATTGTCTTGGATGAAAAAGCCAAAGAGGAAGGCTATCGTCTCAATCAAACATATAAAATTGATCAGCCAGATCAGTTGAAACGTAAAAACTTTAAAATCGTTGGATTTGTACAATCACCAATGTATATAAGTACAGAAGAACGCGGTCTTTCGAACGTCGGAAACGGCAGTGTTGATTTCTTCGCTTATTTACCAGAGAATAATTTTTCCAGTGAGATAAAATCGGTAATCTATCTCCGATTTTCAAATGTCGATGGGAAAGAAACCTATGGTAAAGCTTACGAGAAAAAGATGAATCAAAATATCGACAAAGTTGAAAAGCTTTTTGCAGAACGACCGCAAGAACGCGCGGCAGAGATCAAAGCAGAAGCAGAAAAGGATTTACTGCCAAGAAAAGTTGAAGTAACTGATAATTTGGCGAAGGCGGATGCCGGACAAAAGGAGTTGGATCAAGCCAAGGCTCAGTTAGAACAACAGGCCGTCATGGTACCAACTGGAAATCCAGAATTGGCAAAGGCTCAGGAAGAACTAGATGCACAGCAAAAAGAACTTACTAGAAACCGTGAACAACTAGTCGAGGCTCAACAAAAAATCAGCGATAGTGAAAAAGAAATCAGCGAGTTGAAAACGCCTAGTTATTCTTTTGACCAACGGGCAGACAATCCAGGCTTTCAAGAATATGGAGACCTTTCCGAGCGGATTGCAGCGATCGCTAATGTCTTTCCTATTTTTTTCTTTTTCATTGCAGCATTAATCACATTTACAACAATGACTCGGATGGTAGAGGAAAATCGACGAGAGATTGGTACTTTAAAGGCACTGGGCTATTCACGTTTTGAAATTTCGATCAAGTATATTATTTATGCTTTATCAGCAGCGGCTATAGGAATTGTTTTAGGTAGTGTGATTGGGACACATACATTGCCTCGATTAATTTTTGTACTTTCCAGTGATCGCTATAATTTTTCAGGAGTGACTGCATTTTATTTGCCGCGTCCCATCATCCAAGCCTCCATTGCTTTTCTATTTGCTAGTTTGGGAGCTGCTCTACTGGTATTGTTCCGTGAGCTGCATGAAAAACCGGCCGACCTCCTTCAACCGAAGGCTCCAAAACCTGGTAAACGGATTTTCTTGGAACGGCTCACACCGATATGGTCGCGTATGAGTTTTAACTCAAAGGTTAGCTATCGCAATTTATTTCGCTATAAATCGCGGATGATCATGGCTGTGATCGGAATTGCTGGCTGTGCTGCGTTGATGGTTGCTGGAGTCGGCTTGAAAGATTCACTAAGTTCAGTCGGTGATAAACAATTTGGCCCGATCATTGATTATGATGCGATTGTCACTCTGAAAGATCAACCTGATGAAGCAAAAGTTAATATGATCTTTTCTCAGAATAAAAAGCTTACTAGCGAATTGGCAATGATGAATCAAACCGTTGAATTAAAACAAAAAGGACAGGCCAATCAGAAACTTACCATGATGGTGCCAAAAGATCAGCAAAAGTTTATAAATTACTTGCATTTGAAGAATCAAGGTGAGAAATTTAATTTGCCAAATGATGGTGCCGTGATTACACAAAAGATGGCAGAACTGTTTAATCTAGAGAAAGGCGACAGCTTAACAGTCCATGATGAGGATCAACAAACCTTTAAAGTTAAAATCGCCAATATCGCTGACAATTATCTAGGAAACTTTTTGTATTTATCAAAGGATTACTATCAGCAGGCTCGGGGAAAAGATTTCAAAATGAATAGTTATTTATTGAAAAGTAAAAAAATGACTAAATCAGAGGAAAAAGAACTGTCTCAAAAACTGTTGAGTTCTGGTCAAGTGGTAAATACTTCTTTTATCTCTACGCAAATAGAAGCTCAAGAACAATCAATGGATAATCTTGATGGGATTGTATGGATCTTTGTCGTTTTATCAGGCTTATTGGCGTTCATTGTGTTGTATAATTTGACGAATATAAATGTTTCAGAACGAGTACGGGAACTGTCAACAATCAAAGTATTAGGCTTTTATGACCGAGAAGTCACTTCATACATTTTTCGTGAGAATTTTGTCTTTACTATTTTAGGAATTTTGTTTGGTTACGGTCTAGGGATTATTTTGACCAAATTTATTTTAGATCAAGCATCGATGGAGACTATCACATTTCCGTTAGTAATTCGCTTAGGTGCATATCTTTCGTCTGGCGGATTGACTATTCTTTTTTCCGTCATTGTAATGGTCGCGACACATTTTCGGTTGCGGCATATCAATATGATTGATGCTCTGAAATCAAATGAATAACCTTGGAAGAAAAGCGTTGACAAATATTTTTTGTGGGGCTATGCTTTACTCAATAATACAATGCAATGAAAAGGACAATATCTGAGTTTGTTTCTCGTCTCACCAGAGAAAGAAGCCATGGCTGGAAGCTTCTGAACGATAAAACCAGATTACTCCCTTTGAGCGGCCGCAAACGGTCCGGGTGATACCCGTTATCTATCTTACAAGCCAGAAAGTCTACACTTTTTGGGAACTTGGGTGGTAACACGTCTATTCACGTCCCTATTTTTTATAGGGACGTCAGACTGTAGACAAAAGACGTCTCGAACTCGTAATTTGAGTTTGAGACGTCTTTTTATCTGATTTCTTTCGAAATTTTGAACAAAAAAATAAAGGCTCCTTGCCTTTCCATAGCCAGGTGGCTAATTTCTTTAAATTCATTGCAGCAAACACTAGCATCGTATGCGTCGCGACTTTTTCCAAGCCTCGATACTTGGTCCAACGCATCCCATGCTTTTCTTTTGCATCCGCAAATATTCGTTCAATCGTTTGTTTCCGTTTTTTGTAAATTGATTTATTCAGATCCGTTAGGCGAAGATGTTCCACTTCATCCATCAGATCTCCCCAAACATGTCTCGTGATGACTCGTTGATGATTTTTACTTTTGGTACATTGGTTTAGCAGAGGACAGTTCACACATTCTTTTGGATTGGATTTGTATTCTCGGTACCCTTCTCGATTAACCGTTGAAAAAGCGAGCATTTGATCTTGCGGACAAATGTAACAATCATAATACTCGTCATAGAGAAACTCGTTTTTTGATAATAACCCCTTTTTCCCTTTGGGCCTTGAATAAGGCAAACAAGGTCGAAGGTTCAAATGAGTCAAAAAGTGAACAAACTTAGGTGTCTTATACCCAGCATCAGCGACAACACAGTTGATTTCAGGAAAAAGTCTCTTCGATTGTTTGACGAGCTGAAAGGCGACTTGACTGTCATGAATATTTCCAGGAGTGATGATTGTGCTAAGAATAAATCCGTTGTCGTCGCATGAAGTATGGGCAGAATAAGCAAATTGTTTTTCTCGTTCGCCTTTGACGTAGTAGCCGCTTTCCGGATCAGCCTTACTTATTTTTCTTTCTTTCAGCTTCACTTCCTTTTCTAAGTCCAAAGTAAAAGGGCGTTTTCCGGCCTCTATTCGTTGACGATTGATCTCATCTTCTAATTCATCCTGATAGGCTTTCGCTTCATCATGGGTCATTTCTTTCGTAAACTTATGTTTATTGGCGTTAGCTTTGATGTGGGTAGAATCAAGATACAAATTATCCTCTGTTACAAAACCTGCTTTAACTGCTTGTTCTAAAATATAGGCAAAAATATCCTCAAACACCGTCGTTTCTCTAAATCGGCGGACATAATTCTTTCCAAAAGTTGAGAAATGGGGGATTTTCTCCTCGAAGGAATAGCCTAAAAACCAGCGGTAAGCGACATTGGTATCGACTTCCTTAATGGTTTGTCGCATGGAACGGATACCGAATAAATACTGAATAAACACCAATTTGATCAGAATCACTGGATCGATACTTGGGCGACCTAAATCGGAGTAAGTGGCTTCGACGATTGGATAAATAAATTCAAAATCAAGCGCGGCATCAATCTTTCGAACGAGATGATCTTGAGGAACTAGATCATCAATCGTAAGCATCGCAAATTGATTTCTACCATTCGTATTGTTTTTAGACATCATAACTATCACTCCTTGCATTCGTTTTCATAAATCTATTATAAAAGAAAAGACTGTAGACATCATCCATAAAATGGACTTTGTCTACAGTCTGACGTCCCTATTTTTTATAGGGACGTTTTTTTATTGAAAACCCTTCAGGCCTTTTGTTAAAATTAATTAGAAAAGGTACGCAGGAAAGAATATTATGAAAAAGCGGATCGGAGTTGAGTTGGATGTCAAAAGAAATCGAAATTGTTTTACCAGATGGAAGCAAACAAAAGGTGACAAAATATACCACCTTATTCGAGATAAAAAATCAGCTGATGGAAGAAGCAGTCGTTGGTAGTATTGATGGCGAGTTGGTTGATTTAGCAACTCCAGTGAAAGATAATGCTGAAATCGCTTTTTATGATTGTTCTTCTCCTGAAGGAACTACGGCAATTTGTCAGCTTGTTAGCCTCCTGCTGGAAGAGGCGATCAAGACGCTTTATCCGGAAGCTCTTTTTGCTAAGGCTCAGCGTGATGAGCAAACAGTTTGGGTCGATTTACGTGTGAATCAGCCATTGAGTGCATTGATCTTAAAAGATTTGGAGCACCATATCAAAAAGCAAATTAAAATGGGGGCTACGATTGAAAGTGCGGCGGTAAGCGTGTCCGAGGCAAGAGAAATCTTTAAAGACAATGAGTTGAAGCTATTTGCGCTGGCTGAGTTAATGGCAGATCAGCAAGTCTTTGTTTATTCTTTCGGTAATGTAACAGAATTTTTCCTTGAACCGATGGCGCTTGAATTAGCGACAGCGCAATATTTTTCATTATTAAAAGTTTCTGGCGCTTACTGGCAGGGAAACCCGGAAAATGAAATGCTGCAACGGGTCATGGGAGTTGTTTTTGCTGAGAAGTCACAGCTCCTTGCTCACTTAGATTATCTGGAAGAGTCAGAAAAACGCAGTCATCAGAAATTAGGGAAAGAGCTTGATTTATTTATGTTTTCTGAAGAAGCTCCTGGGATGCCTTTCTACTTGGAAAATGGCTTGACTATTCGGAATGAATTGCAGAGATTCTTACGAGAATTGCAGGCAAAATATGATTATAAAGAAGTTAAAACACCATTGATCTTGAATCAACGATTGTGGGAACGTTCAGGGCATTGGGATCATTATAAAAATAATATGTACTTCACGAAGGTTGCAGATGAAGATTATGCTTTGAAACCAATGAATTGTCCTGGTCATTGCTTGATCTTCAAGGATCGCAAACGATCATATCGTGATTTACCGATGCGGATGGCAGAGTTTGGCCAAGTCCACCGTCATGAATTCAGTGGTGCTTTGAACGGATTATTGAGAGTTCGGACCTTCTGTCAAGATGATGCTCATATTTTTGTACGACGGAATCAAATCGAACAAGAAATCGCCTTGGCCTTGAAAATTATTGATGAGGTTTACAAGATTTTTGGCTTTGAATATGGTGTCGAGCTTTCGACGCGACCAGATGACTTTATGGGTGAAATTGAGTTATGGGATGAAGCAGAAGCATCCTTAGGAAAAGTATTGACTGATCTTGGCTACAAATACAATATCAATGAAGGCGATGGCGCATTTTATGGACCGAAGATCGATATTCATATCAAAGATGCCTTAAATCGAAGCCATCAATGTGCCACCGTGCAATTAGACTTTCAAATGCCAGAAAAATTTGATCTGACTTATGTTGATGAAGATAATCAGGAGGCTCAGCCAGTGATGATTCATCGTGCGGTTTTTGGTTCATTGGATCGTTTCTTAGGTATCTTGATCGAGCATTATGCAGGAGCATTTCCCTTCTGGTTAGCTCCGAAGCAAGTCGCACTTATCAATGTAGCTCCGCCTCATGAGTCTGGTGTAGAAGAACTATTTCAAGAGTTTCATGCCGCAGGTATTCGTGTAGAGAAAGATTTGCGAAATGAAAAATTAGGCAAAAAAATCCGCGAGGCTGAATTACGGAAAATTCCTTACATCTTGGTAATTGGCGACAGGGAAATAAAAGAAGGAACATTTGCAGTTCGTAAACATGGCAGCGATAAAATCAAGCAAATGACCAAGCTCGAATTTATGAACTTGGTTAAACAGCAGATCCAAGAAAAAAATCATCAATATTATTAAAGCAAGATAGGTATTAAAAAAGCTGGAATTTTTCCAGCTTTTTTGATACCTATAAGCAACTAGGGAACTTTTATTAAAACAATAGTTGCCATTTTCCCTGTTTCCTGTGTATGATAGTCAGGTTGGCAATACTGTTTTACGCAGTTACGTTAAAAAAAGCTGGCTTTTTTAGCTCATAGAAAGAATTAAAAGTCACAATTTTAGAAAGCAGGGAACTTATGGATATTTATTTAAAAAAAGCTGCACTTCACATTGTGGATCGCGAATCAGGGGATCCGATTTATAGTCAGAGTGAATTAGATTTAACAAAAGAATACGTTCGTGAGTATTTGATAAAAAAAATTCAAAAGTTATCTTCCGCCCAAACCAAAACAGGAACGCTAGCAGAGGACTCAACATTTGCATTATTAAGCCAACAAGCAGAACATGATTTTTTACCCGCTAGTGAAAAAATTGTGACGCGTTGGTATGAAGCTTATAAAGAAAGTGAGGAAGCACCAAGTGCGGATGCCTTTGTCGTGTTATACGAAGAAGACACTCAACTATATTTGGCCTTTCTAAAAGTGAATTACCATGAAGGTTATACACATATCGTAGATTCAGACGATACTGGCTTGAAAAATGAATTGATCATTCATCGTGCGTTGCTTTCGGGTAAGACACAAAAAGCCGATGAAGGCATTGTAGTTAATCTGAACAATCTGAGTTATGAAGTGATCGAAAAAAAATACCCATTTTCAGGAGAAAAGCGTTTATACTTTTCAACGCAAGTGATCGAAAGTCGTCCCGCACCATCATTGGAAGAAAATGTTCGAGTGATTAAGAAGGTCGCGGAAAAAATTGGGGAAAAGTTTGAAAATCAAAAACATGATGTAATCGCTGACGTGAAGGAAGCTGTTTACGACATTGTAGAAGAAAGCGGACAGATTGATGCTAAAGTTGTGGCGCAAAAGGTTTTCAAAGACAATGTTTCAGCTCAAGTTGCGTTTCAAGAAGAAGTCGTTGAAAAAGGCTATGTGGATCAAGCGCCATTGTTGAGAGAAGTCCGTGAGATCACTGAAAAAAAATATGGCAAACAAAAATTAAAATTATCGAATGGAATTGAATTGATTGTGCCATTGGATGTTTATCGTAATCCAGAGTTAATCGAATTTATCAACAATCCTGACGGTACGATTTCTGTGACGATCAAAAATGTCGATGAAGTAATCAACCGTCTATAACAGGCGGTTGTTTTCTTTTATGGGAATAGCTAGAATTAGAGAAAATATCTCTGGAGGACAAGATGGAAGCATATCAAAATTTTTTTCATATTGGGCAATATACCGATTCTGAAGCGATGACGGGCTGCACAGTAATTCTTTGCGAAGATGGAGTTACAGGTGGCGTTTCTGTACGAGGGGGATCACCGAACACACGGGATACAGACGCTTTGAAATCTGAGAATAATCGAAAATTTGTCCATGGCGTGACATTATCTGGCGGCAGTGCTTTTGGTTTAGCCGCGAATGCTGGAATTGTGGATTTTTTAGAAGAAAACAAAATCGGACGAGATATGGGAATCACCTTTGTACCCAATGTTGTTGGTGCGAGTTTATTTGATTTACGAATCGGTCGTTCAGATGTTCGACCAAATTATCAAGCCGGACGCCAAGCGTGTGAAGCAGCATTTAACGATCAGCCATTTCAAGCGGGAAATTATGGTGCTGGAACAGGCTGCAGTGTCGGAACGATCAATGGTGCAAAAAACGCTATGAAAGGCGGGATCGGACTTCATACGATTGCACATGGAAATTTATGGGTAACCGCAGTGATTGCTGTCAATGCTGTAGGAGATGTTTTTGACGAAGAAGTTGGAAAGATAATCGCTGGTGCTCGTAAACCAGGTGAGCAGCGAATCGGCTTCTCGGAGGAGTTGTTCCTCGAGTATTATCAAAATGAAGCAGCCTTGTTTGATGGGAATACAGTGATTGGCTGTGTGATGACTAACGCGACTTTCCCAAAAGCTAAGATGAACAAATTAGCTGATATCAGTCATAATGGGATTGCGCGGGCGATTCGTCCTTCACATACAACCTATGATGGTGATACCTTATTTGTTTTAGGTGCAAATCAAATTAATGCTAGTTTTGAAGCAGTCTCGATTTTAGCGGTTGAAGCTGTTCGTCAGGCAATTGTAAAAGGAACTAAAGCTGCAGCGACCTATGGGGACTATTTAGGATATCAGAATCGATAAACAAACGGCCAAGACTAACATTGTCTTGGCCGTTTGTTTTATCAATTGATTTTAACCCTGTCTACGATTCCACTAACTTGCTAAAAGCAGAACTGGCAACTCGCGGCTAATTCGTTATAAGGAAACAATTTTTTCAAAACCTGAAAAAATTGAACCAATACTCATTCCGCCTACCATCCAACTAAACATCGCGAAGGAAGTCATGTTTTTAGGAATAATTTTTGCCAGTCCAACTAGAAGCACTGCAAAAAGACTAGCTAAGGTTCAGCTAGTCAATGGGGAAGAGTTATTTAACGCGTGGTTCTGATTCTAAATTGTCGCTGATTTTGTCTGTTTGATTGCTCAAAGCACTTTTTGCACGATTTGTTTGTTTTGAGGCGAATCTTCCAGTCGTTTGAGCGGCACTAGTAACTTTATCTTGAACAGTCTCGCTGTCTTCTTCGTATTCTGCGCGAGTTTTAATATCTACGACGTTCACATTGACTTCAATTACATCTAAGTGAGTCATTTTATTGACTTCCTCAGAGATCAATTTCTTCATTTGATCATAAATATTTTCGATGTCTTTACCATATTCAACAACAACATCCATATCGACAGCGACTTGTTGTTTGCCAACCTCTGTGCTGATTCCAGAAGTTACATCATCACTATTGACTAATTTGTCTTTGATATTCGAGAAAAATCCGCCATCTACAGTTAATAAGCCATTTACATTTTCCAAAGCAATGCCGATAATTTTTTGGATGACTTTGTCTTCATAGGTTAATTCACCTTTAATATCTTTTTTTGGTTCTGTTGGTTTGATTGTTGTGTTTTCCATTCTTTTGTCCTCCTATTGTGTTAATGGATGATTCTTTTCAAAAGAAAAGATCATGGTAATCTGATGTGTGTAACTATTTTTTTAAATAGTCATCTAAAATATGATTATTTTTTAAATAGATGCCGATAGCTACGCCGATGATCGTGATCAGAATCAATAAAATCGTTTTAAAAAAGCCGATTGTAAAGAATAGCACAGCTAAGATAAAACCGAGGATACCAAAGATCATAGGCAGTTTGTCTCGTGTTAAAAATTCTTGCATCGCTGTTCCTCCTATTCTACTCGCGGCCGAGTTACCGTTGCTTCTGATGAAGTTGGTTCAATTGCCTGTAGTTTTACTTTAATTGAAACTTTTTCTTCAGAACCTAATAATTCTCGAAGTTTTGTTTCCACGTTTTTAGTCCATTGATCTGTTTGACCAATTAAACCAGAAGTTTTCTTTAACTGACCATGAACATTTACTTTAATTCTATTTTTCGTCGCCGCTACATTGACCTTAGGGTTATTCATAAAGTCTTCCTGTTTGATACTTGTCCGAACATACCCTTCGATCGCTCGCTTATCCAGAGCTAACTCGCCACGATTTTCTTTCAAGGAGAATTTGGTTACTCTCTTTGGATAGAATATGATTACGAAGATACCGATTACCGTTAAGATCGCTAAAGCTGCTGCTACCCAAAATAAATAGAGCTGAGCATATTGATTTGTCAGCACAAATTGCTGCAGTGAGCTAAAGTCCAATGGGTTTGAAGCGATGAAGTAATAGATTGCTACAACGGATAGAAAAATGGAAAGTAAAACCAGTGAGAAAATAATCAAGATGGTTTTGAGAAATTTGTTCATACCGCACCTCCTTACTTCAATATTTTTAAATTGTTTACACTCAAATAGTAAAATGACACCCCTTTTATGTAAAAGAATCTGCCTATTGCCATAGTAAATTTCCTCTTTACATGTGGATAAAAGTAATATAATTAAGGAGATAATAACTTTTTTTGGAAATTTTCATTTTTTTTATTGAATCGGAAAAAAATGAAAGAGCATTATTTTTGAAAAAAAGAAGTGGGCTAGGAACCCACTTCTTACATAATTAAACTTGTTATCGTTCTTTCCATTTACGGTATCGACGATAGAGACTTTCAATGACTAAGAAAAGAATCGAAAGAGCTGCTACGGAATAGCCAAAGACACCAAGATCAGAGATCAAGGTATCACCTTCAGGAGATGTCTGGACCAAAATTGATGAGCCGATAACCAAAGCGGAAAGAATTAAGCCAATTACCAAACGATTGACCATTGCTTCTGCTCGTTCTAAGAAATTATGCTGATTTTTAAGCTCTAAATTTAACTTGCCCTTACCTTTAGCAAACGTATCAAGTACATTTAAGGTACGGTTAGGTATTTTTGGCAAAGCTTTTAGAGAAGTTAAGTAATCTAAACCAGTTTCTTGCAATTCATCTTTCAGATTCAATTGTTGAAGAAAATATTTTTGTGCAAAGGGGGCAACGACTTCAAATAAAGAGAGATCTGGATTAAGATCCTCGATGACTCCTTCTAGGGTACCGAAGGCTTTAATCAACATGGTGACTGAATCATCGATCTGTAGATTGTTATCATGACAGATAATCACTACTTGAGAAAATACTTTCTGCAGGTCGATTTCTTTGACAGGTAAGTTCAAATAACGATTTAAGAAATCATCTAGCTCATAAGTAAATTTCTCCTCATCAAAGCTGCCGACTTGTTTGCAAATAGCGTGAACAGCATTCGTAATTCGTTGATTGTCTTTACTATAAATGGCAATGATCGTATTACTCATCTTGGCCTGCATCTCGTGGTTGATAGTACCCATCATTCCAAAGTCGATCACGTTCAGACGAAAGGGTCGCAGCTGTTCATTGCGAGAAATGGTAATCTCATAAGGGATATTGCCAATTTTTCCTTGACGTTCCTTTGTTTTCAACTGTTGATCCTTTCGATTTTCTTCCTCGCTCATCAGCTGCAATAGAAGATTACCTGGGTGTGGATCAGCATGAAAGAAACCATCCTCAAAAACTTCTTTCATAAAATGCTCGATCAATAATTGACTAATCGTCTTTTTTAATTCCTTATAGGTTGTTTCGCCTTGGACGATTTTTTCATCCTTCGTATTGATTAGTTCCTTTAAATTTGTCCCAGGCATTAACTCCATTACGATGACTTTTTTAGAAGAGTAAGCTGGTTCCATTTTAGGAACTCGAATTTCTTTCCAATCATTGTTTAAACGATAAAATTCCTCCGCTAATTCTAGTTCTTTTTGAAAATCTAATTCATTTTGTAGAGACACACGAATCTCTTTTAAAATATTTTTGAGATCAATGACTTTGCTTTCTGGAACCCAATTGGCGATTGGGATGGCTTTTTCAAACAAAGATAGATCTAACTCGATTTCGGAAGCAATCCCAGGATGTTGAACTTTAGCGACAACTTTTTGCCCGTTTTTTAGCCGCGCATGATGCGCTTGTGCAATTGAAGCAGAGGCAAAGGGCTGTTCATCAAAGCTCTCGAAAATTTCTGTTAAAGGTAGCTCTAATTCTTTTTCAACTAAGGCTTTAACAGAGTCAAAATCATCTGTTTTCACGTCATCTTGTAATTTTCGCAGCTCTTTAGTGAAGTCTAAGGTAAAAATATCTGTCCTGACTGACATCATTTGCCCCACTTTGATGAAGGTGGGTCCTAATTCCTCGAAGGCCTTACGAACTTCCTCTGGATTCTTTTGTTGAGTAATATTTTTAACGACGCTGTAGTGGTTAACGATTTTCACGATTTGACGCAAACGAGCAGCTTTGGATTTTTCTCGCATTATTACACCCCCTAGTAGGTATTAAAGCAACTATTATGAAGAGTATGATGGATATCATTTGTTTCTATCTTACAAAAGATTTTTATGAGATACAAACAACCCCTAATTATTTCCGCTAGAAAAGAATTAGGGGTTCAAGAAATTAACGATTTGTCACGACTTGAATGACCTGCATGATGCAGTAGGTGATACCTGCGGCAATTACGGGGCCAGCGGCTATCCCTTTTAGAAAAACAACCCCCATAATCGTACCAAACACTAAAGCAACGGTAACTTCAGGAGATTGATTAATCAATCCAACCCCTTTTGAAGATAAGACCGCAACCAAAACGCCACAGAGTGTTGCAACCCAGCCCAACGGTGATTTTAAGGTGTTCAATAAATCTTTTAAGACAATATCACCAGTAGCGATAGGAACCAGGATCGTTGCTGATATTAGCGTAACACCCCAGTTGATTCCTTGTTTGTTTAAGATTGATAAAAATTTATCTGAATGGGGAATTAATTTTAAAACTAGTATCGCAAGTGTCGCGATCATTAAACTTTGATTTTTCGCAATAAGGGCGATTATTAAAATGACACCTAAAAAAAGCCAACTCTCCATTTTATTCACTCCTTCTTTGTATATATAAACTAATTTTTCTTCTATAATTAATTTGGACTTTCACAACGTATCTACTATACAAGATAATTCGTCAAGTTGCGACTTTTTTCCTAAGTGACTTTAGTGTAAGCTTTTAAGGAGGGAGGATATACATGAAAATAGGATTACGTACGATCAAGACCGCGGTGGCTGCACCTATCGCTTTATTATTAGCTGGAGGTTTAAGCTTAGAGTCGGCTGCATCAGCTGCTATCATAACGATCTTGACTGTCACCAATACTAAACGCTCTACAGCAAAGACTGCACTGAATAGACTTTTTTCATTAACATTAGCAACGAGTATTGCGGCTATCTGTTTTTCACTCTTGGGATTTCATCCAATTGTCTTCGGTTTGTATCTATTATTCTTCATCCCCTTGTCGATTCAGTTTGATTTAGCAGAGGGAATTGCCGTTAGTTCTGTTTTGATCACACATTACTTAGCAGCAGGTGAGATGCCTGTACCGTTGATCATTAATGAATACCTACTGATGATCATTGGGGTGGGCTGTGCGCTGGCCGCCAATCTTTATATGCCAAATACGGAGAAAAAAATTCAAGAAGATCAAGCAGTCGTCGAAGTTTCCATGAAAAAAATGCTGGGACAAATGTCCGCCTATCTGAATCAACCAGCTAAGGAAGAGCTTTTGCGGCAGGAATGTTTATCCTTACGCGACTTTGTTCGAGAAGCTCAAGTTCGCGCTCAAGAATATGAAGAGAATCGGTTCTTTTCTGGCAATAGTTACTATTTTGAGTATTTTGCGATGCGCCGCTTACAATTAAAAGTCCTATCTGACATGTTGCAGATATTAAATCGTCTAGATGCAGAACCAGAAGATGTGCAGGAACTACAAGAACTGTTTGAATTTACTGCTCAGACTTTAGCAGAGGACAACGATGGTGCAGAGATTTTAACGAAGATTGCTGAAACAGATCAGCGATATCAACAAAAAAAGTTACCAGAAAGTCGTCAGTCTTTCGAAGAACGAGCTATGCTTTTCCAACTTTTTCGACTATTTCAAGATTTCATTGAGATCAAAGCTGGATTTAATCGGAACAAGTGATGAGAAAGAATCAGTCTTTTGTCCCATGTAAACGGTTGAAAACTTCTTTATGATAAAGATAAGAAAACAGGTAAGGGGTATAAATATGAAAAAGATAGTTTTAGGGTTGATTTTAATTGGTGCGGCTTTAGTGTGTATTAGCAGTATGTTTGTTCACAATCGTATGAGTAATGAGACATTCACTACAACAAAGCCCGTTCGGGAATTGGTTGTAGATGATCGGAATATGCCGGTCGATATTGTGGGTGTGTCTGGGAATCGAACGCGAATCAACTATAAAAAGAGCAGAGATATCAAATACAACATTAAACAAACGAATAATACCTTAACTTTGGAGCGTAAAAGAAGTATTGGTTTTAATTTTGATTTCTTTAATTTCGGAAACAGCAGCCCTAGAGTAACAATTGAAGTGCCAAAAGCTAAGCTGAAGGATTTGCAGGTTGAAACGTCTAATGGCAAGCTGTCAACAGAAAATTTAGTGTTGGATAATTTAAATTTGGAAACTAGCAATAGCAAAATGATTATCAATGATGTCGATGCCAATAGTGTGGATGCAGAAACCAGCAATGGAAAAGTGGAGCTTTCACAGCTCAAATTTGATGATGGGTCCTTTGAAACGAGCAATGGTAAAATGGATCTTTCAGATTTGAATTTTAATGAGGGAGAATTCCAAACGTCAAATGGGAAGATTAATCTAATGAATGTGAAACCGAAAGAATCGCTTTCTCTTGAAACCAGTAATTCAGAGGTGAATGGAACGATTATTGGTAATAAAGAAGATTTTTCGATCACGTCAAAAACAAGTAATGCCTCAAACAATTTAGGCAATCAAAAGAATGGTTCAAAAGAGTTAGAAGTTAGGACTAGTAATGCAGATATTGAGATTGCCTTTGTTCGATAATTGATTTGTTAGGAGTTCTTCTAGGAATTTCAGCAAAGGGCTTGCCGTTCATGAAGAAGTTGGCGTTTCTCTTTTTATTCTCGCTATTCATTGAAGGAATGCAATTTGTCTTAAGAATAGGGGGCGACCGATGTAACGGATGTTCTGATGAATTTTATCGGTGGTTTCTTAGGAATTTGTATTTATCAAGGGTTACGGCGGATTGTTCCTGAAACAAAATTAGATAAGCGTCTCATTGCCATAGGTACTGTAATGGGGGGCCTATGTTTAGGAATGGTACTGTTTATCATTTTTATTAATCGTTAAAGACAAAGAAACTCTTCAGCAAGGTCGCTGAAGAGTTATTTTTTTTGGAAAGCATTCGTATTTCGTTGGAACCGCCATACCAAGAACGATTCAGAAACGGCTAAATATAGGAATAAACCAGCTATAATCAAGACCGCATCGGTACCAATCATTCGATAAGAAAAAACTGAGACAATCGCACCAGCGATGAAAGCCAAAACCACTAATAGAAAATGCACAAAGCGTGATTTAGCCTCGGAGTTTTTGGTAGCCAAATAATCGTAAAGATTTGTTGCGACCCCTTTTAAATTACCAGTTGTAAATAAATTTGTATAAGCAAGCCCGTTAATTTTATCAAAGGATACCCATTGAATTGCCGCAGTAAAGGCAATCATGATAGTAATAATTGCAGGATGTGGTTGTATAAAATCTAAGCTGATTATAAAAAAGACAACCGCTTCAAAATAAAGCAGAAATAATCGCCAGAAATGCATTTCCTTCTTTTTGAAATAATCAATCATAAATTTTGCTAAAAGAATTCCGATAAAAAAGAATAGGGTGGAAAGCATTTTTTTTCCAACCATGCTCCACTGCCGATCGTAGGCTTGAATGATTGCTAAAATTATATTCCCCGTTTGGGCTGAAGCGAAGGCGCTGTAACGAATATAGGTATAACTATCCATCATTCCGCCAATGAAGGTCAATAGCAATCCGACCGAACGATTCTCATGAAAACTAGTAGTCATTTGTTACTCATCTCTTTTCGCTGACTATCTTACCATATTTTTTCAGAAAAATGATAATCAATATCATAGGTATTTTCATATATTAAATTATTCAGCGGATTAAGATAAAATTTTATGCGATTCACAATCAGCTCTTGAATTTTCTAGTAAAAAGCTGATATAGCAGAAAACGTACATGAATTTTTCATAAGAATCATTTAAAAGTTTCCTCTTTTTAGCAGCCGAAAACAAATGATTTTATTTTTGATGGAAATATAATTCGGATTATTGGCTTTAATAGATAGAATCTTAAAAATAAATTAATGTTATTGGCTTATTTCACGAATGATTAGAAGGAAAAGAACAGCGAGTGAAGATATTCAAAAGGTGCTCTCTTTTTCGAAAGAATGTGTTAGAATGAAAATGCTTTTTATCCTGTGAACGTGAAGGGAATTGAGAACTTACCATGCCTGTAAAAAAAAGGACACCATGGTTAGAGGCGTTATACGCGGCGATGCCGCTCTGTTTTAGTTACATTCCGGTTGGTTTGGCATGTGGTATGCTTTTACAAAAAGCGGGATTTAACATCTTCTTAACAGCCTTACTATCGATGCTTGTTTTTTCAGGAGGCGCACAATTTTTAGTCGTCTCAATGATTAGTGTGCATGCATCATTTGTGTCTACTATCCTAATGGTTTTCTTCTTGGAGCTACGTTATGCTTTACTTGGTTCCAGTTTGTCGCAATTTTTTAAAAAAGAAAAACGATCATTCATTGCGCTTTTTTCACAATCAATGAATGATGAAAATTACGCAGTCAACTATTTGAAATATTCTACTGATCCTGAATGGAACCGTAAGAAAGCGTTATATGTTAATTGGTTTTCGATGGCGTCTTGGACAGGGAGTACAGTTTTAGGAACCATTTTCGGTTCTGTGATCCATGTCGACACTGAATTGGTTCATTTTGCTTTGACAGCCATGTTCATTTTTATGTTTATGATGCAATTAAGCAATGGTCTATTATTAGCCACTGGTTTATTGTCTGGCGTCTTAGCAATTATTTTCATGCTCCTTTTCAAAAATACCTTTGGGTTGATTTTAGCGACTTTATTGGCTTCATTAACCGGCTATTTGGTTGAACGTTTTTGGAAAACTGCCCATAATAAAAATGATGGACCGGATCATTACGATCTGACCGGTGGGGAGGTTCATCATGAGTAATACTTCTTTGCTATTGCTAATTCTTTGCTTATTTGGAGCCTCCTATTTACCGCGTCTTTTTCCGATGTTGTATTTTTCCCAACGACAGGTGCCGCAATGGTTCAGTGATTGGATGAAATATGTGCCAATCTCATTATTTGCAGCTTTAGTTTTTAAAGATGTATTTATCAGCGGAAATCATTTTGAAGTGATCGGCAATGTACGGATCATCGCAATGTTTTTAGTCGCTGGGGTAGCATACAAGACTCGTTCGATGGCTATTTCAGTGATTACTGGATTAGCGGCTATCTTCTTATTGTCCATGATTTAAAAATGAGACACTCTTGTAAGGGTTCTTTCTTAACGTTGAGTATGGAGAAAAGTTAGTGACGTATTTGTTCTTATCTTCAATAAGAGCCAAATAGATTACTAAGTTTTTCAGTCATATTCAAACTTGAGAAAGAATCTTTTTTAGAGTGTCTCTTTTTCCTGTTTGATTGTTAGTTTTGGTACTCAGCTATAGGTCGATAGGTTAGGACCTGCATTTTTCGATAGAATTCTGCTGGTAGATTTTTCCAGGACTGCAAAAGGTTATGGAAAAAACCGCCATCTGCATTAATGATATATTCATTTAATAATAAGCCAAAGGATTTTTTTGGCTGCTCTTTAACTAATTTTTCGTAGAACTCAGTTGCTTGTTCTTGGTTATCTGCGACAAAAAGTGTGTTGACTTCAACATATGCGCCCTCGATATTTTGGGTTTCTTCGACAAAGTACACGGACTTGGTAACCTTTTCTTTCTCCACCATATGAGTCACCCTTTCTTTAAGTTACTCATAGCTTACAAGACAAATATTAACTAATGATGAATTAATTCGTTTTTTACGTCAATTAATTATGAATTTTTTAGGTTGCTTGGCAAAAATATTTTAAAATTACTGCCTTTATTTGGTGAACTGTTGACTTTGATCGTTCCATGGTGTAGTTCAATGATTTGCTTTGCTAAAGCTAGACCTAAGCCGTTGCCTTTCGTTTTACGACTTGTATCGCTTTGATAAAATTTGTCGAAAATACGATCGGCGACATCTTCAGTCATGCCGATACCTTCGTCGCTGATCATAATGGTTTGCCCAGCGTTATCATTTTTTAGATAAACACGGATGTTGCTGTTCTTACGACTGTATTTAATTGCATTGTCCATTAAATTCAGCCAGACTTGATAAAGAAATTCCTCGTTGCCATAATACTCCGTCCAAGGAAGATCCAAATCTAGCGACAAGTTTAGCTGCTCCCATTTTGGTTGTAGAAATAAAATGACCTCACGAATTTGTTCATCTAAACGAAAGTATTGGAAATCCAGTCCGATGCCTTGGTTTTCCAGTTTGCTTAGTTTTAGAATATTATCGGTAAGATGTGTTAGCTGATGTGTACCATCCAGCATTCGTTCTAAGTAAATTTGCCGTTCCTCTTTTGATAATTCCTCATTTTGTAATAATTGTACATAACCCTTGATTGTAGCAATCGGTGTTTTAAATTCATGAGAGACCGTCGAAACAAAGTCATTTCGTAATGTTTCGATACTACTTAATTCTTTTACCATAACATTGAAATCATGGTAAAGCTCTTCAACGTCTTCCATTTGCTGTTGTTCGTCTAATTGTACAGTGAAATCGCCTTTTGAGACTTTGCTCATCGCTTGCCTTAGATTGCCGATTGGTAAAAGGATTCGCTTTCCTACAAAAAATGAAAGGGTAGCACCAATCACTAGGCTTAAGAAAATAATGAAATAAAAAGGGAAAAGGTGCCCTTCTTTTTCAGGTGCCAGCAGCTGGTAGTGATTGACTATAAAAAGCAGGCCGACAAAAACCGCTAATACAACGACCATCATTAAAAACGTGATCGCAACGAAGTACATCCATAATTGTGGAAATAATTTTTTTCTCATGAGTGAATGACCGCCTTGTAGCCTAATCCGCGAATTGTTTCAATCGAAAAATCCGAATTTTTTTCCAAGCGAGTACGCAGTCGTTTGATATGAACATCGATGGTTCGCTCATCAGTATCAGAGTCCAAGCCCCATATCTCGTCCATTAATTGCTGACGGGTAAAAATTTTGTTAGGATAAGCCAGTAATTTATATAGTAATAAAAATTCTTTTTGCGGCAAGGTTTCCGTTTGGTCGCTTGTTTTGATCTGGTAGGTTTCTTGGTCCAGCCGAGTTTTTCCTACTACTAATTCTTTTGTGTGGACAATTTGTGCTCGACGCAATAAAGCATCCACCCGCAGTATCATTTCGTTTACATCAATTGGCTTAACCATATAATCATCTATACCTATTGTAAAGCCACGTTTTTTATCTTCGAAAGAGTCCTTAGCTGTGATAAATAAAATAGGTAAATCATAGCCTGCTTCTCGTAAACTTTCGGCTAACTCATAGCCGTCCATATCCGGCATCATGATGTCGCTGATGATCAGATCAATGAATTGCTTATCTAGGATATTTAAGGCATCTACACCATTCATCGCACGAAATACCTCGAAGCGTTCATTTTTTAAAGCAGATTGATAAAGTAATGATAAGTTTTCATCATCTTCTACAATAAGTATTCGATTCATTTGCGTCACCTTCCTTTTTGCTTAATAATAGTAACAAATCACTGTGAACCTAGTATGAATTCTTGTTCATTTTGAGTTAATAATGCCATGCTATCTTTACGATGTAAACAGAAAGAAAAGGGTGACGTAATGTTAGAATTAAAAGACATTAAGAAATACTATCATGTGGGGGATACGACAACCAAGGCTTTAGATGGTGTATCAGTCGCATTTCGGCGGCAAGAATTTGTCGCAATTTTAGGTGCCAGCGGATCAGGTAAGACGACTATGTTGAATGTGATTGGCGGCTTAGATAACTATGATTCTGGTGATATGGTGATTGATGGGAAATCAACTAAAACCTTTAAGGATGCCGATTGGGATGCTTATCGTAATAACTCCATCGGATTCGTTTTTCAAAGCTATAATTTGATTAGTCATTTAGGAATCATCGACAACGTGGAACTTGGTATGACGTTAAGCGGGGTTTCAAAAGAAGAGAAACAACAAAGAGCAGAGGACGCTTTACGACGAGTCGGATTGGCCGATCATATGCATAAGAAACCGAACCAACTTTCTGGGGGCCAGATGCAGCGGGTCGCCATTGCTCGAGCGTTGGCGAACGATCCTGATATTTTACTTTGTGATGAGCCAACCGGGGCGTTAGATACGGAAACCAGTGTGCAAATCATGAATCTAATTCAAGAATTGTCGAAAGAGAAATTAGTCATCATGGTGACTCATAACCCTGAATTAGCAGATAAATATGCTGATCGGACCATCAGATTTTCCGATGGTCGGATTATGGATGATTCTCATCCGCATATTGAAGGAAAAAAAGGAGAACAATTTCAATTAAAACGTACGAAAATGAAATTCGTGACCGCATTGAAGCTTTCCTTTAATAATTTACGGACGAAAAAAGGTCGGACCTTCTTAACTGCCTTCGCTTCAAGTATTGGGATCATCAGTATCGGGATTGTGCTTTCACTATCCAGTGGATTCCAAAAGCAAATCGATAGCACGCAAGCTGAGACTATGGCGAAGTATCCAATCACGATCTCAAAAACAACAACAGATCAATCGGCTAATCGCGATCGGGCACTCGGTTCAGAAAAGGCCAGCGGGTCAAATAAAGACACGAAAAATAGTGTTGTGGCAAAGATCAGTGATGAGGACAAAGCCCAGCATACGAATAAAATCAATCAGGATTATGTTGATTATATTAATGATATCGATCCTAAATTGAGTAATAATATTGGCTTTACTCGTGTGGTTGGTATGAATCTTTTACGTGATATTGATGGCGATGTGAAGCCAGTAAAACTATCTAATGATTCGCCAGATAATGGTCCTTCAATGATGAGTGCGATGTCTAGTATGACAGGAATGGGTGTGTCTTCGTTTCCAACACAGCTAGATAAAGACTCAGGTAATTTCTTAAAGGATAACTATAAATTGCTGGCTGGTGCTTATCCAAAAGCCAATACAGACGTTGTATTGATTGTTGATGCGAATAATAGTACCAATATCAATTCGTTGAAAAATCTTGGATTTGACGTTAAGGATGACGAAAAGGTAGATTTTGACAAAATCGTTGGTACTGAATTTAAGTTGATTAATAACAATGAATACTATTCAAAAATACCGACAGGTAACTTTATTCCTAATAATGATTACAAAGCGATGTATGATAATGCCAACAATGACACACTGAAAATTTCTGGAATTTTACGGGTGAAGGAATCATCAACAATGAATCTTTTAGCACCGGGAATTGCCTATAGTAACGAGCTAACCTCTAAAATCGTTAAAGATAATGAAAACTCTGAAATTGTTAAAGCACAAAGAGATACAGACATAAACGTCATGACAAATGAAAAATTAGACGATGCAACTAAAGAAAGTACATTGGCTTATCTAGGGGGAGATAGTATCCCTAGCAGTATTATGATCTATCCAAATAACTACAAGGACAAAGAACAAATCTTGAGCTATTTAGATGATTACAACAAAGGAAAGAAAAAAGAAGATAAAATCATCTATACTGATCTAGCAGGAACGATGACTGAATTGACTGGTGGTTTGATGGATGCCATCACTTATGTATTGATCGCCTTTGCTGGAATTTCTTTAGTGACCAGTATGATCATGATCGGTATTATTACCTATACGTCAGTCATTGAACGGACGAAGGAAATTGGTGTTTTGAAAGCTTTAGGGGCACGAAAAAAAGATATTACTCGTGTATTTGATGCAGAAACCTGTATTTTAGGGGTTGCATCTGGAACACTTGGCGTATTGATTGCCTACTTGGCAACTTTTCCAATCAATGCGATTTTATACAATATGACTGAATTAGAAAATGTTGCGCAATTAAATCCAGTTCACGGCGTTATCTTGATCATTGTTTCAACGGTATTAACCATGATCGGTGGTCATATTCCAGCAAGAATGGCAGCGAAGAAAGATGCTGCAATTGCATTGCGAGCAGAATAGAAATAAAGGCAGCTTCTCTAAAAGATAAGGAGAAGCTGCCTTTTTGTGATTCTTGAAGGGCAAAAGCATATTAGTTATCGGACAAAAAGAAAATTAAGGATCGCCAAGGCTACAAACCCAAAGGTAATCAATCCACAAACAATCAGATGAAGACGTTTATTCATTAAGGCTACTGCAATAAATTCTCTAAGAAAAGCATTCGGCAAATAGTAGCGTGCAGTTTTTGAACCGATACCGTCGATTTTTAAACCAACATCTTCGGCATACATTCCGGCCCTAAAAATGTGGTAGTTATTTGAAGTAAAGATTGCGTGATAGCCACTCGGTTTTTCACGTTCCATAATTTCTTTACTAAACTTCATGTTTTCAAGAGTATTGGTAGATTGTGCCTCCATAATAATATCTTCGTCTGGAATTCCCTGCTCCAAAGCATATTCTCTCATTGCTTGCGATTCAGGAATCTTTTCATCAGGTCCTTGTCCACCAGACATTAAAAGCTGGGGCGGTGATAATGTTTTTTCGCTTTGTTCGCGGTAAAATTGAATTGCACGATCAATCCGTTTGGCCAATAATGGCGTGACTTTTTTACCACCGATTAATCCAGCACCTAAAACAATCACAAAATCCTGATTATATTTTGGTTTATTGAGTTGATAAATCAATGAGATCGATAAAAAATTCCAAAAGACGACAAAGAAATAAAACGCGATCGTCGTCGGAATCGAAAGCAAAATGACTGACCAATCAGGAAGTATTCGTGGACCGATCGTTCGTAAAATAATCAATGCTACGATCGCCAAACCCAGAATCAAGGTCAACAAGTTAGGCAGTTTGCGTGATTCGTGTCGCAAGACAATGAAACTATTGCCAATCAAGAAGATTACGGCCGCGTAGATACCAAACAATATGGTCATTAAAAATAAGAGTGCTAATAGTCCTAAGATACCCATACCAATCAAAGAGCTTGCGGTAAGGGTTACAAGCGCTACGTAGCCCATAAAACTTATTAGTGCAAGATTCAGTAGCCAGCCATTTCGTAAGCGGCATTTCTCTTTAATATAAAAATAGCGAAACAATAAAAAGAAGAAAAGCGGGATCAAAATATAAAAGGTTTTCTTTTGAATTTCAATCACACAAAAATATAAGACAAGAAAAATGCCTGTCCACAATGCAAAATTACTAAATTTGTTTTGTTTGAAACGAATCATTACACTAATTAAAACAATAAAATAGATGGCTAAAGCAAGTAAATCTCGTTGAAAATCCATCCCATCACTCCTTTGAAATTTGGGAAATATATTTTTAAGCTTTTTTGATGATTAGCTTATGCTTGTTTATATGTCAGTATAACAAAGAACGGGTGAAATGCGCAGTTAAGAACTATTAGTTGGTTTTATTTAGGAAGATTAGTAAACTTAAGTGGAGGATGTCGGTTTTTGCTTTTTACAGTTACTCTTTTCATTTTTAATGAACTGAGTATAAAGGATGAATAAATTAAGTAAGATAGTATTCGTAATAAGAGTATATTTCAAAAAGTAATTTACTAAAATGATCTAGGAGGGATATGGATGAAGATTAAAGGCATTGATCGCGTGGATCTGCCCACTATTTTTGTTGTCGGAAAAGAAGGACATGGTTTAGCTGAGGATGGGCAATCGTGGGTGCCATTATTATGGGATCAAATGAACACTCATTTTGAAGAATTGGTTGATCTTTTGGCAGGACAAGAAATGAAGGATTTGCAGCTATGGGGTCTGATGAGTGATGCGGAGCATTGGTTAGAGCCGTGGCAAAATGAGGGACGTTATTTAGCTGGTGTTCAAGTGCCGGAAAAAGCCCAAGCACCTGAAGGATGGATTCGTTGGGAAATACCGCCAATGAGCTATTTGACAGTTAAGGCTAGTGCGGAAAAAATTGAAGAGGCGACAAATCTAATGTTGGGAGAAATCTTCCCTATGGAAAATCTGAAGCTTGCCGGTGCGATCCATGAACATTATTTACCACATTTCGCAGAAGGGGAAGTCGAGTTGTATTTTCCCTTTAAAACAAAGGAAAAGAAATAAATTAGATAAAAGAAGCTGTTCCAAGCTCGAAATATGAACTTGGAACAGCTTTTTTCTACAGTCTGAAACTGTCGATGTTCTTGAAATTTTTTTATTTTATGCAAAGATACCTGTAATTTTTTGCCAAATCAATTCGAATGTACTGGCTTTTTCAACGGCACTCTTGGTTACGAGATCTGTTTTTGCACCTTCGTTTTCTTGGACATAGCCCAAAGTATCTTGGGCTAAAGCGACACTGACAGTACCAATTTTTTCATTCTTGTGGACCGGTGCAATGATTGCATTATTGTCCAGCAATGAATGATCTAAGGTTGTCTTAATCGTTAAATTTTTAGGATCCATATCGTTTCGAATCCAAAGCTTAACAGGTTTTTCCATGGCTAAAGCAACTGTTTTTTTCTTGCCATCTGTGACTTTTAGTTCTTTTTTATCAGTGGGTGTCTGTCCAGCAACAGTTACGTCTTGCTGACTCCAATTATTTAAACAATAATCCATCAAGTTACTTGTTTCGACATATCGTGCGTTCTCATCATTTGGTTGATTTAGTGCATTTAAGATGACTGTGATAACACGGCGTCCGTCTTTTTGGATCGTACCGACAAAACAAGCACCAGCTAAATCAGTAGTACCAGTTTTTAAGCCATCAACGCCTTCTTTATAATTCGGACCATCAAATAACATAACATTCCAATTTTCCATTTCAGTTGGTTGAGTTGAATTTGGAGCGAATGTCTTTTCCTTGATCTTAGAAATTTCCAAAATTTCTGGGAAATCCTTGATCAGGTGCTGGGCTACGATTGCCACATCTCTAGCCGACATTAGATTCTCATCATTTTCTTCGGTACCAGGATAGATATGTTCGCCTAGATAAACATTACTCAAACCAGAAGCATTAATGATTGTCGCGTCTTTGATGCCCCACTCTGTGAGCTGTTCGCGCATTTGATTCACAAAGGTATGCTCATTGCCGGCAATGAGTTCAGCTAGAGCAACCGCACAGGCATTGGCTGATTGAACGATCATGGCTTCAAAAAGATCTTTGACTGTATATTTCTGATCACGAACCAACGTTACATTTGACAATTCAGGAACAGTACTTAATTGTTCAGCGTATTCAGAGATCGGTACTTCTTGCTCCCAAGAGATTTTTTGCTGTTTAATCGCTTCTAAAACGAGGTATGCCGTGATCGTTTTAGTGATAGAAGCAATGCCTTTGGGAGAGTCGCCGTCTTGGTTGAAAAAAACTTTTCCTGAATCAGCATCAATGGCGTATCCTGCATTCGCATTGACTGAAAACTCATCTGCCGCATGGACGGGGATTCCAATGAGACTTTGGAAGAAAAGTACTAGGGCAACCAAAACAAGGGGGAAACTTCTCTTTTTTTTCATCGATGTGCTCCTTTATTTCTATTAACCCTAAAAGTTTAGCAAAATCATAGGGTGAATTCAAGAAAATACATGAAAACACCAGAGTTTTTCATTAGTTTTGAAAGGCTCTGGTGTATAGTGATAACATTTTTTATTTTATTTGATTAAAAACTGCGTCCGCCACCGCCAAAGGTTCCACCACCGCTAGAGTGAGTGGTACTGCCACCACCGCCGCCTCCATTGTTGTTAGAAGGTTTAGGAATCCGCCGAGTGGTAACAAAGGAATTCACTAATTGGTCTTGACGTTCAGTCAAATCTAATTGCGCATTTTGACGATATGGGTAACGATAAGTCCCAGCTTTTAATTGATAACGCAAGCGTACAGAAACAAAAAAGGCGATTGCCGCCACTGCTGCAATGACAAAACCGATAATGAATTCAATTGGTCTGATGGATTTATAACGGGTGATTTTTCCGGTTTTTTCATCAATACGATAAGCCCCACCAGGAACGCCATCGTCAACGAATTCTTGTGCATTAAACAAGAAATTTTTACTTGCTTGATAATAATCGCCGTCTCTCATTGCTCCCTCGACATCATCTAAAAGCTTATCACGCCGTTTATCATTGATGTAGTCGATCAGATTCCCTGAAGTTGAGAGATAAATTTCGCGTTGGTTCATATCCAATAAAAGCAAGGCACCATTATGATCATTTCCGATGCGTGCTCTTAGCTGATCATCCGCAAATTTTCGTGGTTCCTCTGAGTTGGTATCAGTAGTTAAAATAAACACTTCGCCTTTGATCTTTTGATTAATGGCATCTGCTTGATTAGACAATTCGGTTCGTTCTTCCGGTGTTAGAAGATTTGCCTGATCATCTACCGTATTAGAAGCGGCAGAGACCTTCAACGGGCTCAAGAATGCTAAAAAGCCAATCAATAATAGGATTTTTTTCATAGGAAATACCCCACAATCACAGCAATTATCATAATCGCAGCGAAAATCCCAGCTGAGAACAATCCTAAACGTTTATTACTGATCGGCAGAATTCCGCTGACTTTACCTGTTTGGCCATTCATCGCATAATAATAGGTTTTCTTCGAAGCATCTTGATACGTCACAAGCCAGACAGGGAGTAACATATAGTGATTGTCCTGTTTCTCTACATTTACGGATTTATTGCCGGCTGTAAAGGTGGTATATCCCGAAACCGTATCTCGTAACAAGTCTTCTGTGTACTCGGTTAATTCATGTTCAATCTGATCAGCTAAGTCCTTGATTTCAATATCCCGCTTTTCTGCTTGGAAGCCTGATAAGTACTCAGTATGGAAGTCCACGGCTTGATCAATCGGGAAAGGCTGTACTCCTTCGACCATTTTTTGCTGCAGATTTTTTTGAAGGGCATTCTTGGTTAAATGACGAATCTTCGCTTTGCCTTTTCGGAAAATCTGATAGACTTTTGTTTCAGTGTATTCAATTTCACCGACGATCCAGACCCGCAAAGAGGTCCCTTTGCCCGTCAAATTACCAGCAGTCTCAGCGTCAACTACCCAATAGGGAAAATAAACACCAGTCATTTTTTCGATTTGTTCTTTGTTGAAAAAATCTTTTGGAATAAAGCGTTTCTTTTGTGTCCATGCTAAAAAATCTGCGGTGGCTTTTTCGCGGTCGATTTTAAAAGGTAAAACTTTATTCGGTAAAAATTCTCCTGTCAAACGTCCTGACAATACGACAGGATTATGACAAAAGTAACAGTAGGTTGCGGCGGTAGTGTGATCAGTGACAATTTGAGCACCACAGCTGGGACATAGAAAGAGATCGACATCATCAGTACTTTCTTCCTTAACGGTAGTAGTTTCTGTTACTCCATCCTCAGCTGGGGCAGCTTCTTTAGCTTCAAATTTTTCGATATCCTCCACTGTAAAAATACTTAAACAATAATCACAATGGAATTTTTGATCACTTGGATTAAATGTCAAAGGTCCGCCACAGTTGGGACAATGATGCGTCAATACATCTGCCATTTGCAGGTCCTCCTATGGTTAGTAATAGTTTAGTCGATCGGAACACCTTTGAAGGGCTTACCGCAATGCGGACAGAATTTCGGAACGCCATTGCTTAAATCAACTGTTTCACCGCAGTCGCTGCACTTCATTTGGATTTTTGCTGCGGCTGCTGGAGCTGGCTTTGGTTCTCCGCAGTTGCTGCAGAATTTACCAGAATTTTTTTCGCCGCATTTCGGGCAAGTCCATTGATCACCTGTGTTTTTTTGTTGAGCCTGTTGATTCTGTTGCATTTGTTGATTATTATTTTGCGAAGCTTGGTTGAGATAGTCTCCGCCAGCGTTCATTCCCATACCCATTCCGAAGAAACCAGTAGCAGCGCCTGCATCATTTTTACCAGCAGCTTCCATGCCACGAGCAACTGAGCCTTGGACGTAGCCTTCACGCACGTTAGGATCACCTAACATGGCACCTTCATTTCGCATGTTGATTAATTTCGTTGAGTCATCGGTATAAGAGATGCTGGCAACTGCCACTGAAACAATTTCCATTCCTCGCAATTCTTTCCAGCTGTCATCTAATGCATCAGATAAGTATTTGCTAAGTTCCAAGCTTTTTGATGGAACATATGAGATTCGTTGTCCATCGGCAGACATTTGATTAATTGCAGCTTGTAAGCCTGTTAGAAATTCTTGCAAATATTGTTCATTGATATCGCTAATATCAACCTGATCCATATTTCTTGGGATCGCATTTGCGAAGAAAAGAATTGGATCAGTTACTTTGATGGAGTAGGTTCCGTGCGCCCGCAAGAATAGCTCTGCATTGTAGAAATTATCAAAATAATTCAACGGAGTACTGGTCCCGAATTTGATTCCTTTAATTTCTTGCAAGTTAATATAAAAGACTTGCTGTTTCTGTGGGGTCACACCGCCAAACTTGAAGCGACTGAATGTTTCAGCGACCGCATCTTTTAATGAACCATTAAACATGGATGGAGCAGAATTGTTTTCAACGGTGTAGTAGCCTTCTTCGGCGGTATAATCAATAATCTTACCACCGTCTACTAAGAGCATCATCATATTTGGATAGACATGAATCACAGAACCATCTGTGATTACATCGCTGGTTCCTTTTTTATTGCTTCCGCGTTTATCATCCTTTCGAACGGCCACGCCTTTTGACATAACTGTTGTTTGTCCCATATCGGCTGGTTCGATAATTTCCAGCCATTGATCGGCTAAACCACCGCCAATACTGCTAGTCGCTGCTTTAAATAGTCCCATGAATATCCCTCCATAAAAACGTTTTTTCTATTATACCACAGGGCTTTTTCTAAATAGAAAGGAAGCCAACCGACAAATTAAAAGACACTAAACAATTGCATTAGACAATTGGTTTCTATAGTTTTTTTACTCGAAATCACGTATAATAAAAAGCAGTGATTTTGAAAGAAAAGAGGAGAATTATGGCGTATCAAGCACTTTACCGCGTTTGGCGGTCGCAACGGTTTGATGACCTTGTTGGACAGGAAGCGATTACCAAAACGCTGAAAAATGCAATCCAACAACAGAAAACTTCCCATGCCTATTTATTTACCGGTCCCCGCGGAACAGGGAAAACTAGTGCGGCGAAAATTTTTGCCAAAGCCATCAATTGTCCGAATAGTGTGGATGGGGAACCTTGCAACGAGTGTGAGATGTGTCGTTCAATTACAGACGGACGACAAGAAGACGTGATTGAGATTGATGCGGCCAGCAACAACGGTGTGGAAGAAATCCGTTTTATTCGCGATCGAGCGAACTACGCGCCGACGACAGCGAAATATAAAGTCTACATTATCGATGAAGTCCATATGCTTTCTACGGGTGCCTTCAATGCCTTATTAAAAACGTTAGAAGAACCGAAGGAACATGTGATCTTCGTCTTAGCAACAACTGAGCCGCATAAGATTCCAGCTACGATCATTTCACGAACACAACGATTTGATTTTAAACGCATTGATGTTCAAGCAATTATTGGACGGATGGCTTATATTCTTGAACAAAGCAATCAGCCTTATGAAGAGCAGGCGCTGTCCGTAATCGCACGAGCGGCTGAAGGCGGGATGCGAGATGCGTTAAGTATTTTGGATCAAGCGATTTCCTTCAGTAATGAAAAAATTACCTTAGAAGATGCGTTAGCCGTGACTGGCAGTTTGACTACAGAAATGATGGACAGTTTTATCGGTGCTTGTTTGCAGCAAGATGTGAGTGGAGCGCTAGAAGTTCTGGAAAATATTTTAGCAGAGGGGAAAGAAGCTCGACGCTTAACGGAAGATTTGTTACTGTACTGTCGTGATTTGCTGATCTACCAGCAAGCACCCAAGTTATTGGAAAGTCGTGCTGCTTATTTAACTGAAACGTTTAAACAATTAGCGGGTTCTACACCTTCTGACCGTTTGTATGTCATGATTAAAATTTTGAGCGAGACACAAAACGAGATTCGATTTACCAATCATGCCAATGTTTATTTAGAAGTAGCGACGGTGAAATTGGCGACACCGCAAACGTCTGCTAATATTGCAATTGGTGATTCTTCAAGCAACCAAATAGCAGTAGCATCTGCGACACAACCAGCAGATCAAGCAGAATTCACTGCCTTGAAGACTCAAATACAGCAGCTTCAAAAAGAAGTTCAACAATTAAAAAAACAGCCAACGGTTGAAAAAGAAGAGCGCAAAACGGCACCGAAGAAAACTGCAAGCACCTATCGTGTTCCGACAGAACGTGTGTATCAAGTGTTAAGTGAGGCAACTAAAGATCATTTACTAAGTGTGAAGAATGTTTGGGAAGACCTGTTAATGGCTTTGCCAGTCACACAACGGGCGATGTTGAAGGCTAGCGAACCAATGGCGGCAGGACCTGATCTGATGTTAATCGCATTTGATTATGAGATTGTCTGTCAACGAGCTGATAGCAGCGATGAGCTTCGCTTGAATATGCAAAACACTTTGAGTATGATGATCAAGGGGTACACGCCAGAATTTGTCTTTATTACTCGTGAAAGCTGGCCACGATTACGACAAGCTTTTGTCAGTCAGCATCATGATCGCCCAGTAGCAGCTGAAACGAATGAGACAGATGATGAAATTACTTTAATACCTGAGGAAACGAATGAAGTTGTTGAGCAAGCAAAGAGTCTGTTTGGCGATCTTGTAACAATTAAAGATGATTAAAGTGTATTAGGTTTTCTTCATACTTTAAGCTTTAAGGCAATTGGTAAGTAGTTTTATGAAATAAATTTATTAATTAAAGGAGCGAATAGATACAATGATGCGCGGAATGGGAAACATGCAAGGCATGATGAAACAAATGCAAAAAATGCAAAAAGAAATGGTAAAGGCTCAGGATGAACTGAATGCGAAAGAATTCACTGGAAGTTCAACCAACGATTTAGTCACAGTGACATTTACTGGGGATAAAAATATGAAAGCAATGACAATCAATCCGGAATTAATTGATCCAGAAGATCCTGATATGTTACAAGACATGATTGTTTTAGCAGTTAATGATGCGATTACTAAGATTACAAAAGAAACCGATCAAACGATGGGGAAATATACAAAGGGACTTCCTGGAATGTAAGCGACTTTGATCTCAGCAAAAAATATTACTTTTTCAAAGATATATTGTTTTTGCTAGTAGTATTATCCATGTCCGGCTTAACGAACTAGCTTTTCTACGCAAGCTACGCATACAGTGACTGCTTGCAGAGCTGATGTGGAACAAGTACCTACTTGGAGCTCAAAAGCTGAACGAGTTCGTGAAGCCTTTCTGGAAGAGAGGAAGGACAGAATGCAATATCCAGAACCAATTGCAAAGTTGATTGAAAGCTATATGAAGCTGCCGGGAATCGGTCAAAAAACAGCGACACGTTTAGCCTTTTTTACAATTGATATGAAAGACGAATCGGTAAATGAATTTGCACGCTCGTTGATCAGTGTTAAAAGGGATTTGCGTTTTTGCAGTGTTTGTGGGAATATCACGGAAGAAGATCCTTGCGAGATTTGTTCGGATACAACTCGTGATCGTGGCACGATTCTAGTTGTGGAAGAACCAAAAGATGTGATGTCAATGGAAAAGGTTCGTGAATATCACGGTCTTTATCATGTCCTTCACGGTGTTTTGTCACCGATGGAAGGTACAGGTCCTGAAGACATCAATATCGCACCTTTAATCAAACGTCTACATGACGATGAGGTAAAGGAAGTTATCATCGCAACAAATGCAACGACAGAAGGCGAAGCAACTGCGATGTATCTATCGCGTCTGATCAAACCAGCAGGTATCAAGGTTACTCGACTTGCTCACGGATTATCCGTTGGCAGCGACATCGAATATGCTGACGAAATCACTTTGTTAAAAGCAGTGGAAGGACGCCGTGAATTATAAAAATTTCGCGGTGTTTTTTTAGAGAGAGAAGATCAAAATTATTTTGGGGGACAAGAACGTGAACGGATTATTTATTACGATTGAGGGGCCAGATGGTGCTGGGAAAACCAGTGTTTTGAATGAGCTCTATCCTAGATTACAATTAACGGCGAAACGATCTATCGTCAAAACAAGAGAACCTGGAGGCATTCCGATCGCAGAAAAAATTCGTCACGTGATCCTTGACCCTAGCAATGATCGAATGGATGATCGAACGGAGGCTTTGCTTTATGCCGCAGCACGCCGTCAGCATCTGATTGAAAAGGTCTGGCCTGCACTTGATGAAGATAAAATTGTCTTGTGTGATCGTTTTGTTGATAGCTCATTAGCTTATCAGGGTGCCGGTCGTGGTATTGGTATAGAAGAAGTTGCTAAGATTAATGAATTTGCGATTGAAGGGACGACTCCTGACATTACGCTGTATCTGGATGTTGATTCCGATACTGGCTTGCAACGAATCATGAAGAACCGAACCAATCAAATTGACCGTTTGGACTCGGAAGGGTTACAATTTCATCAGAGGGTCCGACATGCTTATCTAAAATTAGCAGAAGAAAATCCAGATCGGATCATAAAAATCGATGCTCGGAAGCGTTTAGACGAAGTCGTGAGAGCTTGTTTTTACGAATTGTTGACACGTTATCCAGACTATTTCCAATCATGAGAGGTGTAAACTATGAAACTTATTTTAGCGATCGTTCAAGACAAAGACTCAAATCGTTTGGCCAATGAATTTATTGATGCGAACATTCGAGCAACTAAACTTTCTTCTACTGGAGGCTTCTTAAAAGCTGGTAACAGTACCTTTATTATTGGGATCGAAGACGAACGAGTGGAAGATGCTTTGGCTTTAATCAAAGAAACATGCCAAGCGCGGACGCAATACGTTACAACACCAGTAACTTTAGACATTTCGTTGGATGGACAAGTCCCTTATCCAGTTGAAGTTGAAGTCGGCGGTGCGACAGTATTTGTCTTGCCAGTCGAAGGCTTCCACCAGTATTAAGATGGAAGAAGCGAAAAAACTCCAGACAATTCAGCCCATTGTTTTTCGTCAATTACAAAACAGTTTTGAGCATGGGCGTTTGGCCCATGCTTATCTTTTTGAAGGCGACCAAGGAACAGGCAAAGCAGAATTGGCATTATGGTTTGCCAAGCATCAGTTCTGTTTAAATTTGCAAGAGGAAATGCCTTGCGAAACATGTAACAATTGTCTGAGGATAACCAGTAAAGATCATCCCGATGTAGTTGAAATCGAACCTGATGGACAATCCATCAAAGTTGATCAAATAAGAGCACTGCAAAGTGAGTTAACCAAAAGCGGCTTTGAATCTGCGAAAAAAGTCGTGATTATTCACCAAGCGGAAAAAATGAATATGAACTCGGCTAACAGCCTACTAAAGTTTTTGGAAGAACCACCAGCTAACTTTATGATTATTCTAGAGACCCAATCGCTAGGAAAAATTTTACCTACGATTCGCTCTCGTTGTCAGATCATCCACTTCCAAGCGTTGTCCACAGAACGCTTGCAGTCTCGTTTAGAGGCAGAACAAATTCCTGAAAAAACTGCAAAACTCTTAGCAAATTTAACAAATAGTTATACAAAAGCTGTTGAAATCTCAAAAGATGAATGGTTTAATGAAGCTAGAGATGTTGTTATTCAATGGTTTAATTATCTCGAAAAAAATGATCCGCAAGCGTTTATCTATGTTCAGAAAAAAATGGTCAGGACGTTTAAGGACAAAGCACAGCAACAGCTCGCCTTTGAGATGTTGGCGTATTTTGTGAAGGAAAAACGTGATCAAGTGATGAGACAAAATCAAATAGGTGTAGAAAAATACAATTACCTATTGGAAGATGTTTTATCCGCCAGTCAGAAACTAGAAGCAAACGTATCATTTCAAAATATCGCAGAACAAGTAACGTTGCACATCGTTTATGCTTAACGTTATTTAAGAGAGTAGGGAGAACCATGGTTGAAGTTGTGGGTGTTCGTTTTCGAGACGCAGGGCATATTTACTATTACGCGCCAGGAAAAAACGAATATTTTTATAATGATAAAGTCTTGGTCGAGTCACAGCAGGCGCACCAGATTGCGACAGTGGCAATTCCAAAAATAGAGATTGAAAAAAAAGATTTGTCCGATGATTTAAAAACAATTTTACATAAAGCATCAGACAAGGAATTAAAAAAAGTAGCTCAAAACGAAGCGGATGCGGAGGCGGCCTTCAAAACTGCCAAGGAAAAAATCCGCGCTCATGAATTGGAAATGAAATTGATCCGAGTAGAATATACTTTTGATCGCAGTAAAATGATTTTTTATTTTACCGCAGACGGACGGATTGATTTTCGCGAGCTGGTAAAAGATCTAGCAGGCGTTTTCCGTACACGAATTGAGTTAAGGCAGATTGGTGTTCGTGATGAAGCAAAAATACTTGGTGGAATCGGACCATGCGGGCGTCCATTATGTTGTTCGACCTTCTTAGGTGATTTTATTCCGGTTTCGATCAAGATGGCTAAAGATCAAGGATTATCGTTGAATCCAACGAAAATTTCTGGACTTTGCGGTCGTTTAATGTGTTGTTTAAAATATGAAAACGGTGAATATGAAGCTGCGAAAAAAGAAATGCCTGATTATGGTAAGGAAATTAATACACCAGAAGGTCGGGGAAAAGTAATCGGCCTGAATTTACTTAGTAAAGTTGTTAAAGTTCGTTTGTTTGGCCGTGATGCGACGATTGATTTTGATTATCAAGAACTAGTTGAAGCAGGTGATCTGTCATGATGGATCGACGTTCCTTGTATGATGGCTTGAATCAATTAGAGCTTGACATGCAAAAGAATCTCGAAGATTTAGTCTCGATGAAAGAGACTTTACTGGAGCTCGTTGAAAAAAATGCTAAATTAGAGATGGAAAATGAACGATTGCGGGAGCGGATTCGTGAGATTGATGAGAAGAAGTCCCCAGTCTTGGATGAGCGACAAGAATTGTCAGAATCTCGTTTGAATCTTGAAAAAATTTATGAAGATGGCTTTCACGTATGTAACTTGCTTTATGGATCAAGGCGTGAAGCAGATGAGCCCTGTGCTTTTTGTTTAGATGTTATTTATCGTGAAAGCAAACAAAAATAAAATGAATTAGAAATAGTGGGTATGACGCTGTTCGTCACACCCACTTTTTTAATCAGTTTTGGATTTAGTCTATCGTTGCATTGATCTGTACACGAAGATAACGCTAGTTTTTCAAATTTTTGATTGGATTTACGAGAAAGAATTAGAAATAGTAATTTTTAACAGATAAAAAATGAAAATGAGTTAGGAGAATGATCGTGAAGATCCAGAAAAGTTTCTCACAGGAAGTTGGCACATTGTATTTAGTACCGACACCGATCGGTAATTTGGAGGATATGACTTTTCGTGCAGTCAAGACATTGCAAACCGTTGATTTAATCGCCAGTGAGGATACACGGAATACCCAGAAGCTGCTGAATCACTTTGATGTGAAGATTCCACAAAAGAGCCTACATGAACATAACTATAACGAAAGAATCCCTGAGTTATTGGATTTCCTAAAAAAAGGCCGATCGATTGCTCAGGTCAGTGATGCTGGGATGCCTTCAATTAGTGATCCGGGACATGAATTAGTGGTAGCTTGCATAGAAGAGGATATTCCAGTGGTTGCCTTGCCTGGAGCCACTGCCGGAATGACAGCTTTGATTGCTTCTGGATTATTGCCTCAACCCTTTTATTTTTATGGCTTTTTACAACGAAAGAAAAGCGCTCAGAAGAAAGAATTAGAAGAGTTGAAAAATCAGACAGCAACATTGATTTTCTATGAGTCGCCTCATCGTGTAAAAGAAACACTCAAAAATATTTCTGAAATTCTTGGAAACCGTGATGTGGTGATTTGTCGGGAATTAACCAAACTATATGAGGAATATCTGCGGGGGACGGTAACAGAATTGATGGATTATCTATCAGAGCATTCTTTAAAAGGGGAGTGCTGCTTGTTAGTTTCTGGCACAACGGAGGTATTGGAAGAGGAAGTATTCCAAGGAACGTTGAAAGAGCAGGTTGAAGCATTAGTTGAAGAAGGACAGCTAGCTAAAGAAGCAATTAAATCGGTAGCCAAACGACATGGATTGAAGAAACAAGATGTTTACAGAGAGTACCACGAATTATAAGAGCAGGGATTTATCCCTGCTCTTTTTATGTGAAGTTTTCTGACATGGAAAGTGATTAAATTAGAAAAAAATGAAAAAAATGAGTAAAAACTCTTTTTTTATTTAAGATTGATGTTAGAATACTTAACATAAAAAGAAATGGAGTGGTTTGATGGCAGCGAATATTGCATTTATTTTGATTTGTTCAGGATTAGTTTTTCTCATGACTCCCGCATTAGCATTTTTCTATGGTGGGCTAGAACGACGAAAAAATATTTTGAACACAATGATGATGGTCATTTGTACAATGGGACTAGCATCCTTGATTTGGATAGTGATTGGCTACTCGCTATCATTTAGTGGTGATGGAGATTTTATCGGAAATTTGGATAAAGTACTTTTCAATGGGGTCTCTATGACTAAAGGTGATGGAATTCCCGAAGGATTGTTTGCTTTCTTTCAAATGATGTTTGCCTTGATTACAACAGCGATTTTAACAGGATCAGTTGCTGGTCGGATGCGATTTTCTGCGATTTTTCTATTTATCGCGATTTGGTTGGTCGTGGTTTACTTTCCAATGGCACACATGGTTTGGGGCGGAGGCTTCCTTGATAAGATCGGCTCAATTGACTTTGCCGGAGGAAATGTCGTGCATATTAGTTCAGGAATTTCAGGGCTGGTTTTAGCAATCGTATTAGGTCGTCGTCGCGAGTACCATCTTGGTGATTATCGACCACACAATGTTCCTTTTGTTGTTTTGGGAACAGGGCTTTTATGGTTTGGCTGGTTTGGATTTAATGGCGGCTCAGCATTAGCTGCTGATGGTTTGGCAATTCATGCAATGATTACGACGAATACAGCGGCCGCCTGTGCGATGCTATCTTGGATGTTGATTGAGAAAATTTTAAATGGTAAACCAACTGTTGTTGGGGCATGTACAGGTGCTGTGGTAGGATTGGTCGCTATTACACCTGGGGCTGGCTTTGTATCAATTTGGTCTAGTCTGTTAATTGGTGCTTTAGTAAGTCCATTTTGTTTCTTCTTCATTTCAGTCATCAAGCAAAAGCTTGGGTTTGATGATGCTTTGGATGCGTTCGGTTGTCATGGTGTTGGCGGAATTTTTGGCGGAATTGTAACAGGAATTTTCGCTGATCCTTCAGTTGGTGGAAAAGTTGGGCTAATTTATGGTGAAACTCATTTATTTATCGCTCAAATTGAAAGTGTGCTGTTTACGCTGGTATTTGCTGGAGCAGCAAGCTATTTGATTATTTCATTAATTAGAGCCTTCATGCCTATTCGAGTATCACAACAGGAAGAAGCCCTAGGGTTGGATAAAATCGAGCATGATGAAAATGCTTATCCGACATTTATGGGAATGGATTCTTAAAAATAGCCTGAGGAGGACGCAATGAAAAAAGTTGAAGCGATTATTAGACAAGAAAAATTAGAGATGATCAAAGCAGCGATTGATCAAGAAATAGAAGTGAACGGGATGACAGTCAGTCAAGTATTAGGCTGTGGACTTCAAAAGGGGCAAAAAAGCCATGTTCGCGGACAAGAAGTTATCACTACGTTATTACCTAAAGTGTCGGTGAGTTTTATCTTAGCGGATGAAGATGTCGAGCGAGTGGTTGATTTGATCTTAGAAACGTGTCAATCGGAGGAATGCGGAACGGGAAAAATATTTGTTTATCCGATTGAAGAAGCGATACGCATTCGTACGCGTGAAACAGGTAAAGCAGCGATCCAATAAAAAAGCGCCTATCTAAGAAATTGTTTCCTTCTTAGATAGGTGTTTTTAATTAAGAATGTCTTCTTTTATTTTTGCGAATTCTGCTTCTGTTAAGATTCCTTGATCCAGTAATTCCTTCATCTTTAAAAGTTGTTCTGCTTTGCTTAATTGCTTTTCAGAGTTTTTTTCTTTAGTGACGAGTGGTATATTTTCCTTTAATTGTGTCAGTACTTTTGGAGCTTCTTCTTCTGTTAGGACAATTTTAATTGTTCCTTCTAAAGAAGCAATTTCCAATATATCTAAGCTGGTTACTTTGGTTAGTCGAAGGTCTTGGAGATTTGTCAAAGGAATGACTTTGAAATCATCACCGATCAACTTTTTTTGTCCTAGTATAAAACGTTGATCAGTCAAGGCGTAGGCATAAAATCCATCATTCTTTGTAGCAGATGTTCGATTGTGCAGTCCAATGAAGCAAATCAGTACCTCTTCATCCGTCCTTAGCTGCTTTTCTAAGACAGAAAAAAGTCTGACACCCCATTGACGATCTGAACCAGAGAAAAACCCGGTATCTTGACAGAATTGGTACATTTCCTCGGCAGTTTTCATGGTCCACCCCCTTGTTTTGTTAGTTTTAGTTTAGCAAAATTTGGAAACGCAAACAAATTTTTGTTGAGGGAAATGGATAGGCGTCACGCATACGATTCCACTAACGTATTGGAAGAGGCAACTGGCAGGCAGCTAATTCGTTTTAGCGTACTAACTTTTTTCAAAAACCGAAAAAAAGTTAATTTGATTCTCATCACGCATATCATCCAACTACCCGCCTCGTATCAATATCTAATTTGAGAATGAAATTTGTCAGTCTGACTTTGAGGAACTGCGAAAAGTTGGAATGACAAAAACCACCATAGCCGTCACTATGGTGGAAATGAAGGTTGTTATTTACTCTTGGTAGGAGTAAGTATGAAAAACCAATTCGGGATAATTGGTATAAATTCATGATAAAGCATTCAATCAATGAAATCATGAACGACTGTTTGTTAATCACTAAGAAATGTATTAGAAAAGACTTATGCAAATTACAGTAAAATTTTTAGGATTATTTCATAATGTAAGGGTTGCATTTCGTTTTAAGGAAATTGAGAGCTATGTTACACTTGGGTTGGAAGATTAAATAGGAGGGTACATTTATGGCAAATATCAGTAAAAAGTTACTAACTGAATTGACTTCAGAAGAAGCAACCGGTCCTTTTATCACATTTATGTTGAATACTCATCATGCGCATCAAGATGTTGAAAAAGATCAAATCATGTTTAAAAACTTTGCTAAAGAAGCGAAGCGACGCTTTGAGAAGAAGTACACTGATCACAGCTTTGAACCATTCCAAGAAAAAATCGATCAATTACTAGCAGATGGAGATTTTTGGCGCAGCGGAACAAAAAGTGTCGCAGTAATCCTAACTGCAAAAGAGATGTATGTTCATCGTTTAAGTATTGCAGTTGATGATCAATACTATGTAAGTGATCTGCCGTATCTTTTGGCAATCATTAAGAATGCACAATTCAACTATGCTTATTATTTAATGGCTTTAAATAGAGATTCTATGAAACTTTATTTTGTACGCAATAAAGAAGTCGAGCTGATCGAGCTTCCAGAAGATGCACCAAAGGATATCGTGACTGCTTTAGGTGACGAGCTGACTGGAGGAAATCTAAGTGTTTCTACAAGAGGCGGTGAGGCCGGTAGTATTCATGGAGTCAGTACGAAGGATGAAGAAGTTGAAATTGATTGGGTGAATTATTACCAAGCTGTCGATAATTTTCTGAAGGAATTAGAGAATCCGGATCAATTGCCAGTGTATCTTTTTGCTTTGCCAGAAAATCAAGCGCAATTCAAAAAAATTGCTAAAAATCCTTATTACTCAGATAAAGCAGCGATCAGTGGATCTCCTGCTCAGATGAATATCAATGATATTAAACAAGAAGCACAAAAAATAGCGGATCAGCTAGCAGAAGTGGAAACACAAACCTATCAAAAATTGATTAATAGAAAATTTATTGATCAATTGATTGATATCGTTCCAGCAGCGAAAGAAGGAAAAGTCTCCCATTTATTTATTGCGACCGCAAATCTTGTAGATGGGTTTGGCGAAGATCCCGACGTAGAATATGATCGTCGACAAGTATTGAACGAAATTGCCGACAATGTTATCAAAAATGGTGGACAGGTCTTTGTTCTAGACCAAAAGGATGCACCGGATGAGAAAAGCTTATTGGCGATCCTGCGGTATTAGAAACGAAATATTTCAAATATATTAAGAAAAAGTTTTTTGAGCGATAACCTAGTGTTATCGCTTTATCTATGTTATACTTCTAATTGTAGTTTTTGTACGGTAATATTGGCAAGTTTGTTTCAGACAACATCTTTCCTATTTCACCATTCAAGTAATTACAAATCAATTTTTTATCCTAGGAGGATGTTTAACATGGAACAAGGTACAGTAAAATGGTTCAACTCAGAAAAAGGCTACGGATTTATCACTGCTGAAAACGGAAACGACGTATTCGTTCATTTCTCAGCTATCCAAGGCGACGGCTTCAAAACTTTAGAAGAAGGTCAAGCAGTGACTTTCGACGTTGAAGAAGGCCAACGTGGACCTCAAGCTACAAACGTTAACAAAGCTTAATTATAGTAGACTTTTATGCCAGATGCGTAAGCATCTGGCTTTTTTTGTGATTTTTTACTTTAGATTTTGAAAAGGAAGGACTTATTTGTGAGTACGAAAGAAAGTCGAATCGTTTTAAACAAAGAACTTTCTTGTAGAAAGTGGTACTATTCAGATATAATGCGTGAGGTAAGCTAATAACAAACGGAGCATAAATCTTCGTCGATCACGTATAGTTCTTCTAATTATTACGAATCTGAGAAAGGAGGGGCGCAGGTGAAAAAAAATTATGCCGTTGTTGATATTGAAACGACTGGAACAGACCCTAAAACGGATCGAATCATTCAATTCGGTTGTGTATTAATTGAAGATGGGAAGATTGTCACGCATTTTTCGACTGATATCAATCCGGATCAACCGATCCCAGCGCAGATCCAAACGTTGACTGGAATCACGAATCAGCGAATCAAAAGGGCCCCCTATTTTGAAGACGTGGCGCAAACGATTACGAACTTATTAGCGGATACGATCTTTGTAGCTCACAATATTCATTTTGACTATCCCTTTTTAAGTAATGAATTAGAACGCTGTGGGATGCCGCCGCTGACGATTCCTGGTATTGATACTGTAGAATTAGCGCAAGTATTCATGCCTACCACTTTGAGCTTTCGCTTAAAGGATTTGGCAGAAGAACTGCATTTGGTTCATGAAAACCCGCATCAGGCTGATAGCGATGCAGATGTGACAGCGCAATTATTGCTGCACTTAGAAGCGAAAATAAAAGAGCTGCCAATCATTACCTTAGAAAAAATAGTTGATACTGCTGATCAGATGGCTTTTCAAACAAAGAATTACTTGGAAAATTGCTTAAGAGAGATGCAGGCCAATCCTAAACCATTATCAAAAGATTTAGCCATTATTCATGGTTTGGCTTTGCGAAAGAAACAGGTGCCGCTCTTTTCAGAGAATTATTTTGGTACGAAGGCTTATCCGCGTTCGCGAAAGGCGAAGGAGAAGGTCTATCAAGGTGAATTGGATTTTCGAAAAGAACAGGCTCGTTTGATGAACCTGGTGTATGATTTCTTTAATAAAAAGGATGACAAAAATGTTTTGGTGGAAGCCGCAACAGGAATCGGCAAGACACTAGGCTACTTGTTGCCTATGAGTTTTTTAGCAACACCAGAAAAGCCGATAGTTGTTAGTACGGTGTCTTTATTGCTGCAGGAACAGATTTTGAATCATGATCTGCCACTGTTCAATCGTTTATTGGATCAGCCTTTGCAGGCGGTGGTGATGAAAAGCAGTCGACATTATATTGATTTAGAACGCTTCTATCAAAGCTTTGAAAAGAAATCTGAGCAAAAGCAATATACTTTTTATCAAATGGCTTTGCTCGTTTGGCTCACCCAAACCGAGACCGGGGATTTTGATGAACTGAATATGACCAGTTTAAAGCATCCTTTTTGGCAAGAAGTAGCTCATTTAGGAACGCATACATTGAACCCTAATAGCCCTTTTTATGCGGTTGATTTTATTCGTCACCGTCAGAAAAAATTGACTCAAAGTAATTTAATTGTGACAAATCACGCTTACTTAGCCCAAGAGGATCAGCGCAAAGAGCCACAGCTGCCGAAGAGTCCTTATTTGATCATTGATGAGGCACATCATTTGAATCGGGTGTTGGAAAAAGTTACTAGCCAGCATTTTAATCTTCTAGCAATTCAACGCATGATCACTCATTTGTTCGATAATCAGCAATTTTCTGTTTGGCAAGCACTCGTACAAAAGGATCAACAGACGCAGCATCTACTTGAAATTTTTCAAGATGTATTGCAGGAATTGAATGAGGATTTGACTGATTTTTATCAAATTTTCAAGGACGAATACCCAACAGAAAATGAGCGGTTGATTACTAAAGATATGATCAATCAGCTTTCTCTAGCTGGCGAACAAGTTTTACAGCGTATCGGTCGTCTTTATCAGGACGCCTTGACGCTAGGGGATCAGTTGCAGGCGTATTTTACGATGTACAAAGAGACATTTGGTATCAAGGAACAGGCGGAGTGGAGTGACCTCCAATTATTGTTAGAGAATTTGGCTCAGCAACAGCAGGCGTTTGAGACCTTTAACGAAAAATGGGACGCTCGCTATATTCATTGGTTTAATGCGAAACGTAAAACCTTTCAAGTACAGGATTTAGATGCTTCATTGATCAGCCAGACAAAATGGTATGATCGCTATCAACAGATTCTTTATTTAGGCGGTACGCTAAAAATCGGCAGTGATCGTCATTATTTTGCGAAGCGCTGGGGAATTCCAGATGCCGCATTGAAAATCATTAGCAGTCCCTATGATTATGCCGAACAAGCGCGTTTGTATTTGCCGACTAATAGTATCAGTATCCAGTCGACCTCGCCTGATCAGTACGCGAATTACGTAGCGAGTGTCGTACATAAGATGGCAGAAAATCAAAAACGGCCGATCTTGGTTCTGTTTACTTCACACGATATCTTGAATCGTGTTTATCAGCGTGTGCGTGTCCCTTTACTAAACGAAGGCAGAGAAGTATTAGCTCAAGGTATCGGCGGCAGTCGTGAAAAACTGCTGAAGCGGTTCTTATTGTCTAAAGACGCGTTGCTGTTCGGTGCGGATAGTTTTTGGGAAGGGATAGATTTACCAGGAGATATTTTGCAGATTTTAATCGTAACACGTCTACCATTTGAAAATCCGCAGCGGCTTCAAGTAAAAGCGCGCAATGATTTTTTAGCAGCAGAAGGAATCAATCCCTTTTTCCAAGAAGCGGTTCCTCATGCTGCATTGCGATTGCGGCAAGCATTGGGACGCTTGATTCGCTCAGAAAAGGATAAGGGTGTGATGCTGTTATTAGATCAACGCTTTATCACTGCTGGCTATGGGGAAAAATTACGCAAAGCTTTGCCAAAAGAATTGCCGATCAAACAGCTACCGTTGGAAGAAATCTTACTTGAGACCGACCAATTTTTAAATTCTGACAAAAGTACAGAGAATTAATGAGGCGAAGCTCTTCTTTTGGTATAATGTAGCTTGTCTGAGAGGAGTATGATTTTGGATACGAATAGTGCAGGACAACAACGGCTCAACCGATGGCTTTTAGGAATCGTGGCATTTTTACTGATTATCATTGTGGTAGCGACCATGATTTTTATTCGTTCAAATCGTCCGATGCAGCAAGCCAAAAGAGAGGCTGTTCAAATGGCAGAGAAATATGCCGATTTAAAAACGGTAGATCAATTCTATTGGTTTAACCGTGACAAAACGTATTTCACCGTCACTGGTGAAAGCAACTCTGGAGAAGCGATTATTGTGATCGTTCCAGAATCGGGGGAAAAAATCCGCGTTCTTAATCAAAAGGATGGTCTGACAGAGCAGCAAGCTGAAAAACGTTTTGAAAGTGATCACCCAGAGCTAATCTTTGAAAAGGCTGATCTGGGAATCTATCGCGACCAGACTGCTTGGGAGATTACTGCGAAAGATGAACAGGGCGCGATTTATTATTACTTGCTGGCATTTAATGACGGCAAGACGATCAAAGAGATCAAAAAAATTTAAAAAATCTTGGTAAGGGAGTTATCAGTTATGAAATTGTCACAGCGTGTAACAAACCTAGAACCGTCCGTCACTTTAGCCGCTACAGCTAAAGCCAAAGAGTTGAAGGCTCAAGGCTTAGATGTTATTAGTCTAACTGTCGGAGAACCGGATTTTACGACTCCGGAGAATATCGAGCAAGCTGCGATTGAAGGAATCAAGAGCGGAATGGTTAGTTTCTATACTGCTTCCGGCGGTACACCAGAATTAAAGACGGCAATTGTGGACTTTACGAAGAAGAATTACGATCTAACTATTGAGCCGAAGAACATCATCGTAACCAGCGGCGCAAAATTTGCGTTGTACACATTGTTCCAAACGATTTTGGACGCAGGCGATGAAGTGATTATCCCAGTGCCTTATTGGGTGAGTTACGGAGAGCAGGTTAAATTGGCACAGGGAATGCCGATTTTTGTTACTGGTGCTCAGGACAATGATTATAAGATAACCGTTGATCAACTTGAAGCAGCTCGGACTGAGAAGACAAAAGCGATTATTATTAATTCGCCGTCAAATCCTACAGGAATGATCTACACAGAAGATGAGCTGCGGGAAATTGGCGAATGGGCCGTCCGTCATGAACTGCTGATTGTCTCAGATGATATTTATGATCATCTTGTTTATAATGGGAACGAAGCGCCGCATATGGCTTCATTATCTGACGAGATTTTCCATCATACAGTGATCATCAACGGGGTATCAAAAACCTATTCTATGACCGGTTGGCGAATCGGTTATGCGATTGGGAATGCTGAGATCATTGGCGGAATGACGTCAATCGCCTCTCAAGCGACAAGTAATCCAACCTCCGTCAGCCAGGTAGCGGCTGTTGAAGCTTTAACTGGCGAACAAGAAACGGCAGAAAAAATGCGGCAAGCCTTTGAAGCGCGCTTAAATACGATCTATCCGAAGGTGGCTGATTTACCAGGCTTTAAGCTGAAAAAACCGCAAGGGGCATTTTATCTATTTCCAAATATCAAGGGAGCCATGGAGATGGGCGGCTATGACAATGTAACGACTTGGGTTAACGATCTGTTGGAGCAAGAACAAGTAGCGCTGGTAACTGGTGAAGGATTTGGATCTGATGATAGTGTACGGATGAGTTATTCAGCCAGCATGGAGGACTTAGAAGAAGCCGTTGTACGGATTCGCCGCTTTATTGAAAATAGTAAAAAGTAAAACATCAATTCGGGATAAATAAGTTAGGAGAGACATTTGTGGAACAAATTCAAATCATTGATGCCAAGAATCATGTTGGCGAAACAGTAAAAATCGGTGCTTGGGTCGCTAATAAGCGTTCAAGCGGAAAAATCTCTTTTTTACAATTGCGTGATGGAACGGCTTATTTCCAAGCAGTTGTTGTAAAAAGTGAAGTGTCAGAAGAGGTCTTTCATTTAGCCAAAGAATTGACGCAAGAAACATCAATCATTGTGACTGGAGAAATTCGGGAAGATACTCGTTCAAAATTCGGGTATGAACTAGGTGTGAAAGAGATCGAAGTGATCGGTGAAAGCCATGACTATCCCATTACACCAAAAGAACACGGTGTTGATTTCTTGATGGATCATCGTCACTTATGGTTGCGTTCGTCACAACAGCACGCGATCATGCTAATTCGTAACGAAGTGATTCGTGCGACCTATGAATTCTTTAACAACAACGGCTTCGTGAAAGTTGATCCGCCGATTTTGACAGGTTCAGCTCCTGAAGGCACCAGCGACTTATTTGAAACGAACTATTTTGACCATAAGGCTTATTTATCTCAAAGTGGACAATTGTATATGGAAGCAGCCGCAATGGCACTAGGAAAAGTATTTTCATTTGGTCCAACTTTCCGTGCAGAAAAATCAAAAACACGCCGTCACTTAATTGAGTTTTGGATGATTGAACCAGAAATGGCCTTCATGCACCAAGAGGATAGCCTAGAGGTTCAAGAACAGTACGTTGCTTACTTAGTTCAAAACGTATTGGATAATTGCGATTACGCGTTAGATGTACTGGGCCGTGACAAAGAAATTTTGAAGAACTATACAAAACTTCCTTATCCGCGAATCTCTTATGATGATGCCGTAGAATTATTGAAGAAAAATGGTTTTGATGATATCGAATGGGGCGATGATTTCGGTTCGCCGCATGAAACCTTTATCGCGAACTCCTTTGACCGCCCAGTCTTCATTTTAAATTATCCAAAGGCGATCAAACCATTCTACATGAAACCACATCCAACTCGGGAAGATGTTGTCATCTGTGCGGACTTGATTGCGCCTGAAGGCTATGGTGAAATTATCGGCGGTTCAGAACGTGCAACGGATTATGATTTCTTGTTAGAACAAATCCGTGAGCATAATCTTAGTGAAGAAGAATACTCATGGTATTTAGATTTACGCAGATATGGTACTGTTCCACACTCAGGTTTTGGTTTAGGCCTTGAACGAACGATTACCTTTATTGCTGGGATCGATCATGTGCGTGAGGCTATTCCATTCCCACGTCTGTTGAACCGTATTTATCCATAATTGAAATAGAGCAAAAGCGTCGAGGATAGCCTCGACGCTTTTTTAAAATCCAATTTTTTCTATTAATGATCCTTGTTTGTCATCTTCATGTTGGAAGTAGATTGATTCATTCTCGGAAGCATTTTCTTTGAGATTCGTAGTAACAACAGTTTTCACTTCTTCTTTGTCGATGTTCTTTTCGACGATTTGCGAAGTCGCACCTAGAGTAATGAGTGCCACTGCGATGATAGTAAGTTTTTTCATTTTATTTTCCTCTTTTCATTTTTTTAGGTTAAAAGAATTTATGTTTAATTTGTTTTTTCACTGTGTCAAAGAACTGGGTCATTACTTTTGAGCAGGTTTCTTCTGGCAAATGAGTTTCAGCAGTGATAAAGTCGATGATTGCAGCTAAGTGTTTGCTGGAGTACCGAGTAATATTTTCGTTGCAATAGTGTTCGTAGCTTTTTAAAATGCTTTCGATTGTCATAGCGTCTTCGTTTGTTTGGATAGCTAGTGTTTCCATCATTTCTGTATTGTTCATAGTAAATTCCTCTTTCTTGACCGACTGTCGGTCACTTTAGTTTTAAATGTTAAACTCAACAGGTTTTGTTGAGCTTATGGGATAAAGATTTTTTGTAATTGTTCGGTAGTTTGATCGTAAGGATGGATTTCTGGGTTCACATCCAAGGTTTTGTAAATTAAATCTGTTGCAGCAATGATTCGGTTTTGAATGATTTCAGGTGGTAATTTTTCAATTTCGTCAAACATCGTTTGAATCCCGGCGATTAAGAATTGGATACTCTCCAGCGGATAAGCTGTGTTGAATTCTCCTTGCTGTCTGCCAACTTCAATCATTTCTGCTAAGACGGGACAAACTTGATTGATGGTACCGGCTAGCGCTCGCTGTTTCATTAAGGAATTCTCCGGCATTTGGAATTTGTCGACGATTTCTTCTTTTCGTTCATCTTCCTGACTATTTTGTGCAAGGAAGGTGATGAGCTTTTCTAGTGCTGATCCATTTGAAGCTTGGATTTCTTTCGCTCTTGAAATTTCTTGATCAATGATTTGACCAATGACGGCATCTAAGACTTCTTCTTTTGAAACGAAGTAATGATAGAAGGTCCCTTTCGCGATGCCGATTCGTTTCAGAATGTCATTGACGGTTGTTTTGTTGAATCCTTTGGTTAAGAAGAATTCTTCGGCGGTGATGATGATCTCATTTCTTCGTTCATCATGCTCTTTTACGATGCGCATGTCTTACCTCCTTTCTTTAAACCGACTGTCGGTCGTTGCTTCTGACTTAATAATACCGACCGCGGGTCTAGAAGTCAACCACTTTTTTTAAAAAAAGTTCCTTATTTAATAGAAATACTTTCATATCAGGGTTTATACTGTTAAATTATTTTTGAAAAAGCTTTCTTTTCCGCTTGACACATGAATAGTCGCTCATATATAATATACATGAAGAAACATTCATATGTAATTTTAGAGAGAAGGGTATCTCATGGAAAAAGTATATCGTTTGGATGGGTTGGATTGTGCTAACTGTGCAGCAAAAATCGAGCGTTCCGTCCAACAAATTAAAGGGGTAGAAAATGCGCAGGTTGATTTTATGAGCACGAAGCTAACGATTCAAGCGCCTGAAAAGGAAATCGCGCGGGTTTGCGAGGAAGCTAAAGAGGTCGTGAACAAATTAGAGCCAGATGTTGAAGTGAATAGCGTGCAAACAGAAAAAGTCGAAGAGAGTTCTAAAGGGAAAATCATTCAAATTTGTATGGCAATTTTAGCGTTAGGCGTGTTAGTTATTGTTAAACCAACAATGCCTTGGGAGTTCATCGCTTATCTGATTTTATATTTATGGATTGGTTACGATGTTTTGAAGACTGCGATAACAAATATTTTTCATGGTGAAATCTTCGACGAAAATTTCTTGATGGCTGTGGCAACGATTGGTGCGATTGCGATCGGTGAATATCCTGAGGCTGTGGCAGTGATGTTGTTTTACCAAGTCGGAGAATTTTTCCAAGATTATGCTGTGGCAAAATCAAGAAAATCCATCAGTTCCCTATTGGCGATACGTCCTGATTCGGCGAACTTAATCCAAAATGGCGAAGTAAGAAAGGTTGCGCCGGAAACAATTCGTGTTGGCGATCAGATTTTAGTTAAGCCTGGGGAGAAGGTCCCATTAGATGGGATCGTCAAAGAAGGACGTTCGATGCTGGATACTTCGGCGTTGACTGGTGAATCCGTCCCACGTAGTATCAATGCGGGTGAACAAATACTTAGCGGATTCATTAATCAAAGCGGACAATTGACGGTGGAGGTCACGACGACTTTTGGTGAATCGACCGTCAGCAAGATTTTAGACTTAGTTGAAAATGCCAGCAGTAAAAAGGCGCCGGCGGAAAACTTTATTACCAGTTTTGCCCGCTACTACACACCGATCGTTGTTGGTCTGGCTGTGTTGTTAGCAATTGTGCCGCCGTTAGTTATGGGTGAACCTTTTTATGGTTGGGTGTATCGAGCGTTGACTTTCTTAGTTATTTCTTGCCCTTGTGCTTTGGTGATCTCCGTACCGTTGAGCTTCTTTGGCGGAATCGGTGGCGCTAGTAAAGCTGGGATCTTGATTAAAGGAAGTAACTACATTGAAACGTTGGCGAATGTGGAAACGCTGGTCTTTGATAAAACCGGAACCTTGACTAAAGGCGTTTTCGAAGTTCAAAAGGTGGAAACAACGATCAATCAAAAGGATTTCTTACGCTATGTTGCCAGCGCTGAACAAAGCTCCAGTCATCCAATTGCACAATCAATTGTGAAGTACGTGGACCAACCGTTATCACCAGTTAGTAAATTGGAAGAAATTGCCGGCTTTGGGATTTCCGTTGAGATTGAAGGGCATCATTTCTTAGTCGGGAATGAAAAGCTGTTAGCGAAATACGATATTCCCTTCCAAGCAGTTAATGAAATCGGCACGATCGTTTATGTGGCAATGGACGGAAAATACATTGGTCATCTATTGATCGCGGATGAACTGAAGGACAATGTCTCAGAAGCCTTATCAGAAGTGAAAAGCTTAGGTGTGAAACGGACGGTGATGCTGACAGGTGATAACCGGATGATCGCAGATGCGATTGGCAAGAAGGTCGGGATTGATCAGGTCTACAGTGAATTGTTGCCGGAAGATAAGGTCAATCATTTGGAAGCAGAATTGTCTGATGAGCAAAAGACCGCCTTTGTCGGTGATGGAATGAATGACGCGCCTGTATTAGCTCGAGCAGATATCGGGATCGCTATGGGGGGACTTGGTTCGGATGCAGCGATCGAAGCAGCGGATGTCGTGATCATGGATGATCAGCCAGCTAAAATTCCGGTTGCAATCCAAATTGCTCGCAAGACGATGGGCATTGTGAAACAAAATATCGTTTTTGCGATCGGAGTGAAGGTCATCGTTCTATTGCTAGGTGCTCTAGGATTTGCAACGATGTACGCCGCTGTATTTGCTGATGTTGGTGTGACAGTGATCGCAGTGTTGAATGCGATGCGTTGTTTGCGAGTGAAATAAGATTATATAGAAGAAAAGGCTTTGCGACTATTTCTAGTTGCAGAGCCTTTTTGCCAGTCATGCTTTTCGCAGTTTTTATGGAAAGAGAATCGTTTAACACGGAAAAAGAAATTTTTATACGTCCAGTTTAGCATGATGGTATGCGAACGAAAAAAAGCTCATTTTTCTTGGTTTTGGAAAAATGAATTTCTTAATTGAATGAGTTAGCTGCCAGTCATGCTTTTCGCAGTTTTTATGGAAAGAGAATCGTTTAATACGGAAAAAGAAATTTTTATACGTCCAGTTTAGCATGATGGTATGCGAACGAAAAAAAGCTCATTTTTCTTGGTTTTGGAAAAATGAATTTCTTAATTGAATGAGTTAGCTGCCAGTCATGCTTTTCGCAGTTTTTATGGAAAGAGGATCGTTTAATACGGAAAAAGAAATTTTTATACGTCCAGTTTAGCATGATGGTATGCGAACGAAAAAAAGCTCATTTTTCCTGATTTTAGAAAAATGAATTTCCTAATTGAATGAGTTAGCTGCCAGTTTCCCTTTTCGTAATATGAATGAGTAGTGTGTATGTTGGAGGTAGTTAAAAAAATTTCGCTTATCAGTTGACTAAAACAGATTACAAATGTAAACTGTGTTTGTAGATTACAAATGTAAACGAAGGAGGCGAAGAGTAATGACAATGACGGTGACACCGATCAAAATCAGTGACTCGGAGTGGGAAGTCATGCGGGTAATTTGGACGCAGGAATCTACTACAGCGCAAGAAATTATTGATATTTTAGGACAAACCATGGATTGGAAACCAGCGACGATCAAAACATTGCTGGGTCGATTAGTAAAAAAAGAAGCAGTTCGGACAGAGCAAGCTGGGAAAAAATACATTTATTATCCGGCAATCAGTGAAGGCGAAACGGTCAAAAGTGCGACGGAAAATTTGTTTTCTCATATTTGTGCGAAACGAATCGGCGAAACAATCGCGGAGTTAGTTGCGGAAGCGGAACTGACAGATGCAGATGTGGAAATGATCAAAGCGCAGTTAATTAATAAGAAAACTGTAGCCACGATCGAATGCAATTGTATTCCCGGTCAGTGTGAATGCAATCATCATAAATAATTGGCGACAGCCATAAAAAAATAGGAATGGGAGATCATTATTATGAAAAAACAATTTGCAATCAACGGAATGAGCTGTAATCACTGCGTAGCGAACGTGGAAAAGGCGATCAATCAATTAGATGGGATCGATAAGGTCAAAATCAATTTAAAGAAGAATCAAGGCGTTGTTAAATTCGATGAAGCGCAAGTTTCCGCAGACCAAATTGCTGCAGCAGTGACTGAAGCTGGGTATGAAACTGAGGTGATCTAATTGGCAGACACGACAGTAGAAACATTTGCCATCACTGGCATGACCTGTGCCAATTGTTCTGCTCGAGTAGAGAAGGAGCTGAAAGCAACAGAAGGTGTGCTAGAGGCGAATGTGAATCTGGCAACGGAAAAGGCAACCGTTCAGTTTGATGGAAACTTGACGGCGGAAAATTTAATTCAACGAGTTGAGGCTATTGGCTATGGCGCGATTTTGTTTGATGAGGCGCATAAGCAAAAAATCCAAGAAGAAAAGGCCGCTTACCTTGGAAAGATGAAGCGGGATTTGATTTTAAGTGCGGTACTAACAGCTCCTTTGATGATTGCCATGATCGCGATGCTTTTAGGCAGTCATGCAGGCTGGGTACACTTTTTACACCTTCCATTAGTTCAATTAATTCTAGTGACACCTGTGCAATTTGGTGTTGGGCAGCGTTTTTATCGCGGGGCATATCATGCGTTGAAAACCAAAGCTCCGAATATGGATGTGCTGGTAGCGATGGGAACCTCGGCTGCTTTTGCGTTAAGTGTGTATAATGGTTTCTTCAATCCTCACAATTCAGATCTGTATTTTGAAAGCAGCGGCATGATTATCACCTTGATCTTGTTAGGGAAGTATTTAGAACAAAAAGCTAAGACCAAGACCAGTGATGCGATCAAGCAGTTAATGAGTCTGCAAGCCAAGACGGCAATGATTGTTGTGGCAGGCGAAGAAAAGGAAGTACCAATCGAAGAGGTACAGGTTGGTGACATTTTGAGGGTTCGTCCTGGGGAACAAATTCCGGTAGATGGAAAGATTTTAAAAGGACAGACAACGATTGATGAAAGCATGCTTACCGGGGAAAGCTTACCAGTGGATAAACAGGTAGACGATCAAGTGTTTGGCGGCACCGTTAATACCACAGGCAGCATTCAATTTAGTGCTACACAAGTCGGCAGTATGACCGTCCTTTCACGGATTATCCGGATGGTGGAGGATGCGCAGGGTGAAAAAGCACCGATCCAGCAGATCGCGGACAAAATCTCTAGTATTTTTGTTCCGACAGTATTGGGATTGGCGTTACTTACGTTGCTCGCGACCGGTTTAGTGACTGGTGATTGGCAACAGGCCATCGTCCATAGCGTCTCTGTGCTGGTGATTGCGTGTCCATGTGCACTTGGTTTAGCGACACCGACAGCTATTATGGTAGGAACGGGTTTAGGCGCGAAATCAGGAATTCTGATTAAGGGCGGCGGCGCGTTAGAAAAAATTGCTCACCTGACAACAATCGTTTTGGACAAAACTGGAACGATTACAGAAGGCAAGCCAGTAGTAGCAGATTTTGAAGCAGTGGATCCGCAGGCCTTGGCTTATTTAACAAGTCTAGAACAGCATTCAGAGCATCCTTTGGCAAAAGCAATCTATCATTATGGAAAAGATCAGGTTGAAATCTTGCCCGTCGACAATTTTGAGAGCTTAACAGGGCAAGGCGTTACCGGCGTAATCAATGGGCAATCCTATTTTGTTGGTTCAAAACGCGGCTTGAAAGAGCGAAACATTTCATTTCCTGAAGATCGTGTGTTAGCGTTAGAAGAAGAAGGAAAAACGGTGATGTTCTTAACTGACAGTAAGAAAATGCTGGCAATGATCTCGGTAACGGATCAAGTCAAAGCGTCTTCTAAAGCCGCTATTGCTGCTCTTCATCAATCAGGAATCAAGGTAAAAATGCTGACAGGTGATAATCCTCAGACAGCGCAATATATTGGTGAACAGGTTGGCTTACAGGCATCAGATATCGTTGCAGAAGTTTTACCGGAGGATAAGGCTCAGGTTGTTAAAGAGCTTCAGTCTAATGGTCAATCGGTCGGGATGGTCGGCGATGGGATCAATGATGCGCCTGCACTGGCTTTAGCAGATATCGGCATTGCCATGGGCAGTGGTACAGATATCGCGATGGAGACCGCCGATATTACCTTAATGAACAGCGATCTTTTGTCGGTTGAAAAGAGTATTCATCTATCCAAATTAACCTTAAGAAAAATCAAGCAAAATTTATTCTGGGCGTTTTTATACAATGTGATTGGGATTCCTTTTGCTGCTTTAGGCTTTTTGAATCCTATCATTGCCGGCGGTGCGATGGCCTTTAGTTCGGTCAGTGTGCTGCTCAATTCTCTTAGTTTGAATCAAAAGAAGCTTTAACAGAAAGTAATTCTCTCAGGATAAGAATGCTGTAAAAAATAGGAGGCATGCAACATGAAACAAGGAGATCAAATGGATGAATCGATGAAAATGGACCATTCCAAGCATGATCATCACGAAATGAATCATTCAATGAATGGACACGATCATCACAATATGAATCAGGAAATGAGTGGACATGACCATCACGAGATGGCGCATGGAGGCATGGATCATTCGATGCATATGGGAAATTTCAAACAAAAATTTTGGCTCTCACTTGTTTTATCGATTCCGATCATCGTTCTTTCGCCGATGATGGGAATGCAGTTGCCCTTCCAATTCACTTTTCCGGGTTCTGAGTGGGTTGTTCTAGTGTTAGCAACTGTTCTGTTTGTTTACGGCGGACAACCCTTCTTGAGTGGGGCGAAAATGGAGCTGAAGATGAAGAGTCCAGCTATGATGACGTTGATCGCAATGGGCATTACAGTTGCTTACATCTATAGTTTGTATTCCTTTATTGCCAATAAGTTGAATCCTCATGAGCACGTGATGGATTTCTTCTGGGAGTTGGCAACACTGATTGTCATTATGCTCTTAGGTCATTGGGTCGAAATGAACGCCGTATCCAATGCCAGCAATGCCTTGAAGAAGTTAGCAGAATTACTGCCGGACGAGGTGAATCAGATCCAAGAAGATGGCTCCACACAAAAGGTCAAGCTTCAGGAAATCAAGAGTGGTGACATGCTCTTAGTTCGTGCTGGAGATAAAATGCCGACCGATGGACAGATCATCAAAGGGACAACGATTGTCGATGAATCGGCTGTGACCGGTGAATCCAAAGGTGTTCAAAAGAACGTCGGTGACACAGTCATTGGCGGTTCGGTCAACGGTGATGGTACGATCAGAGTAAAGGTCACTGGCACTGGCGAAGATGGTTACCTTGCCAAGGTCATGACAATGGTACAGCAAGCTCAGCAGGAAAAATCAAAATTAGAATCAATTTCAGATAAAGTAGCGAAATGGTTATTCTACATTGCGTTAGTTGCTGGGCTTCTAACTTTTACTGTCTGGCTGTTTGTAGCGGATTTGCCACAAGCATTGGATCGAATGGTTACCGTTTTTGTCATCGCTTGTCCGCATGCTTTAGGTTTAGCGATTCCTTTAGTGATCGCTCGTTCCACCTCATTAGCGGCTAAAAATGGCTTGCTGCTGAAAAGTCGTCAAGCCTTGGAACAGGGAAATCAATTAGATTATGTTTTTCTTGATAAAACAGGCACCTTAACAGAGGGTAAGTTTACGGTGACAGGGATTGAGAAATTGGCAGAGACAAGTAAAGAAGAGGCGCTGAAATATATCGGAGCCCTTGAAGCGCAAACCAACCATCCCCTTGCTGTTGGCGTTATGAATTATTTGAAAGCTGAAGGTATTGACCCTTATCAAGCACAAGAGGTGTCGACCTTAAAGGGAATCGGTGTAAGCGGGACAGTAGAAGGTCATCAGGTCATTTTAGCGAATCAAAAAGAAATCGAACGCCGTGCATTGAGCTTTGATCAAGAAAAATTGAAGGAGTACCAAGCACAGGGAAATACGATTTCCTTCCTATTAATTGATGAAGAGCTGGTTGCTTTCTTTGCGATGGGAGACTCGATAAAGCCACAAGCCAAAGCGTTCATCAAAGACTTGCGTAATGCTGGAATCGAACCTGTTATGCTGACTGGAGACAATCAAGAGGCTGCAAAAGCAGTGGCTGATTATCTGGGTCTTAAAGAATTTTTTGGCGAGCTATTACCAGATGATAAAGAAAAAATTATTAAACGCTACACCGATGATGGTAAGAAAGTCATGATGGTAGGAGATGGGATCAATGATGCTCCTGCTTTAGCTAGAGCGACAATCGGAATGGCGATCGGTGCTGGAACTGATATTGCGATTGATTCGGCTGACGTTGTGTTGACTAATAGCAATTTACAGGATATTTTAAAATTTGTCCGTTTGGCGAAGAAAACACATCGTAAAATGATACAAAATCTTTGGTGGGGTGCCGGTTATAATATTTTAGCAATCCCTTTAGCGGCAGGTATTTTAGCACCTATCGGAATTTTACTGAGTCCCGCTATTGGTGCGATTTTAATGTCCTTAAGTACGATTATTGTGGCGATAAATGCTATGACTTTACGCGTCTGAGAATTCAGACGCTTTTTTTTTTGAAAAAAAGTTGATAAAAAACTTTGTGTCTATTTATGTTATTTTTAAAGAAGAGGAAATTCAATGAGTAAAAGAGGAGACACAAGGCATGATTTGGCAATTTATAATAAGAAAGAAAACCCATGGCTATTTGCAGCTACTTGAATTAATAAATAAAGAACAGTACACGATTACTGAAATGGCTAAGCAACTAAAGGTGAGTATTCGAACAGCGATGCGTTATAGTGATGAATTACAGCAAAAGGGCTATGTGATAAAAGGAAAACCATGGCGAATTAATCGGCAGCACCATCCAAATTTCTTAGAGCTTCATCGGAAAGTGTTAACAGAAGATCCACGCTTTAAACTTTTCAAACAATTTCTTTGGCAACAGACTTCTGCTGACACAGATTACACAAAAATGAGAGAACTGAATCGACAACTGATTCATTTGAACCTTTGGGTAAATCGACGAGCAGGCAGGCTTTTAGGTGATCCAGGTATCATTTTATTGTTACAATTACGCTATTTGAGAGATTTTTATTATTTTGAAGAAGGCGAGGTCTACCAGCAAATCGAACAGTATTATAAAGATCAACCAACACCTTCAGTGAACCAGGTATTGTATCCAGATAAAGTACTAATCAGCCGATTCATTGAAAAATTCGATTTACAGGGAAATTTAACAGAGTTTTTCTTCTTTGATCATTTGCGCTATCATTTTCAAAGCTTTACTGAGTTTTACCATTGCCACCAACAATATCAGACTGATTTATATCAGGAAGTCAGGAAGGCGAGTAGAATTATTGAAGAAACGATTGCTTTGGAAGGCGAACTATTAAGGAGTACATTCAACGTAAAGCTTTTTGATCTTTTCTTTGGACTATCTCAAGGACTTCCAATACTACTCTTCAATTTAAAATGGAAGCAGGGACCGGTTCCGTCAAGTTATGATCATCTTAGTAGGGAAGTAAAGCGGCAAATTCCGATGCTAAGGAATTGTCAAAATGAAGGGCTGGCTTTGGCCTTGAAAAACATTGTGGTTGCAAGTCATCAAGTTGCTTTGAAAACGACGCCCACTTTAGACTCTTCTTTATTGATTCAAGAGAGATATCAGACGGTTTTATTATCTGATTAAGGAAAATTGGATCAAGATTTTTCTTAAAGAAAGGTTATGCTATAATGATGAGGACTACGATAAGAGTGTCATTCTATTTCACGTGTTTCTTGAACATTCGCGTGATTTGTAGAAGGGGATACAGTTGAAAATAAGGGGTAGTTCTTTCATTTGAAGGGCTAGGAAGTAGGAGGAGAGCAGAATGGGATTGCGAAAGTTAGATGTTCCGACATCTTCAATTACAGAAGTAAAAAAATCACCAATGGATGTTTTTGCTCAAGCTCGTAAAGCAGAGACCGGGGTTTATATTTTTAACCGCGAAAAAATCGCTGGTGTGATGCTGACTAAGGAACAGTATGAAGCCTTAGTAGAGGAGTTAAATACCTTGCGAGATACGTTATATCAACCAGTGGAACGAGAATTACCTGTTCCTGAAGAATTAGAGGAATTAGCGACAGCTCTAAGAACAACATTAGCCAAAGGTTCGGTGATTTCGGCGCGCTATTTGGATGAACGCATGGTGGCGACTGGTTTTATCACGAAGAAAACCGGCTTTGGCGGTGTGACAGAAATGATGAAGGAGCTGGAGGATACTGGAAAGATCATCTACCAGCTAAGGCGGCGGGAGCACAACAAGGTCATCTATGCTGAAATTTTTGGTGAGCCGCAGGAGTTCCAACGCGGATCGGCAGACAAGCTGATGATTCGCAAAGTGAACTTAATCGAGAGATAAGGTAATTGACTTAAAAAACTTATTCGGACAACGCTGTTTCTATTGTTTTTGATAGGACAGGTTGTTCTTTTTTTTGCAGAAATTATGTTTTTCTATCTTCTAGTGGGAATAATTGTCTCTGAACAGACGTTCGGTTATAATGAAGATAAGATAGGAAGGGGAGAGCAGAATGGCAGATTTGGTTTTTCCTTTGAAAAATGATACATCGCGAAAAATTATCCATATTGACATGGATGCTTTTTTTGCCTCCGTCGAGGAACGGGACGATCCGGAACTGGCGAAGCATCCTTTAGTAATCGCTCGTCATCCTTCTGATACTGGCGGCAAGGGTGTCGTGACGACGGCGAATTACAAGGCTCGGATTTATGGGATTCATTCGGCGATGAGTGCCCAGAAGGCGTATGAATTGTGTCCTCAGGCTATTTTTAAGCCTGGTGACCATGCTAAGTACAGTGCTGTTTCACAACAGGTTCGAAAAATTTTTCATCGCTATACGGATATTATTGAGCCGGTGTCGATCGATGAAGCTTATCTGGATGTAACGGAAAATAAGATCAATGCGCGTTCGGCCATCAAAATTGCTCGTCTGATTCAGCAAGAGATTTGGCAGGAGCTGCAATTAACCTGTTCTGCTGGAGTCAGCTACAATAAGTTCCTGGCCAAGCTGGCTTCGGATTACCAAAAGCCTCAGGGAATGACAGTAATCTCGCCAGAGGAATCCGTCGTCTTTTTAAAACGTTTGCCGATTGAGAAATTTCATGGCGTAGGGAAGAAGACTGTTCCTAAAATGAATGAGCTGGGAATTTTTACTGGAGCGGACTTGTACGAGAAGAGTGAAATGTTCCTGATTCAAGAATTCGGCAAGATGGGCTATTCCTTGTATCGAAAGGTACGGGGAATCCATGATTCACCTGTTAGTATCACGCGTGAACGAAAGTCTGTCGGGAAAGAACATACGTATGGCCGCCCGTTATCGACAGATGATGAGGTGTTAAGTCAGTTAAGGCAATTGGCGGAAAAAGTCGAGGGCTCCTTAAAACGCGTACAGCGTCACGGCAAGACGGTTGTTCTTAAAGTTCGCTATGCGGATTACACGACAGTCACACGACGGGTCACTTTGCCTTATTACATAGAAAAGAAAGAAGACTTGTTTTCACAGGCCAGTTTGATTTGGGAGGAGATTGGCGGCGTAGAAAAAGGGATCCGCTTAGTCGGAATTACTCTGACTAATCTTGATCCCATTGCATTTGAAAATATTGTGTTGCCTTTGTGGGAAGAGCGTTCAAATTAGTTCGCTCTTTTTGATTTGCTCGAAAGCTTTTTCGGAGTCATGAAGCTTCTCCCAAATGACGACTTCACCTTTAGCCAATGATTTTTTTACATCGATGATGCGTTGGTTGGAACTACCACGAAATTGTAGCATCAAGTTTTTCTTTGAGAGTTCGAAACGACCGTCAACTAAAATATCGATCTTGCTTAGCATTTCTAGCTTATCATCGCTGTCTAACAACAGTTCTTCAAAGGTGTAGCCGCTCCAAGACCAGATGTCCTTCGTATCGCCGAATTCAGCGCGAATTCGATTGATAACTTTTAAGCAGACCTGCGTATTTAAGAAGGGTTCACCGCCTAAGAAGGTCACACCTTGGACATAGTCATGAGCGGTATCCGCAATTAGCTGGTCTTCTAATTCTTGAGTGAAAGGCTTGCCGTAATGAAAATTTTGCGAAGCCGCGTTGAAGCAGCCTTCACAGGCAAAGGGACAGCCGCTGACGTAAAGACTGTTACGGACGCCTTCGCCATCAACAAAGTTGAAGGCCTTGTAGTCTGCGATATATTGTTGGCTCAACTCGCTGGCCAGCCATTCTTTTGGTTTAGGATTACGCATATTTTTCCCCTTTCAAGTAAAACAGGGAGCGGCAAAGAGCGCCGTCCCTGTCAATCGTATTTCTGTTTGGCTCAATGAACGAAGAATGTTCGTTGAGTTTTTTTTTACATGTGTTTTACACGTGAGGCGATTTCTTCGTGACGTCCGTGCACCATTGGACGTGCTTGAGGGTTTCCTAAGTATCCGCAAGTCCGTTTGACTACGTCACATGATTTTGGATCGTGATTGCCGCATTGTGGGCATTCAAAGCCACGTTTGGTTGGTTTGAAGTCACCTTCGAAGCCACATTCGTAGCAGTGGTCAATTGGTGTATTCGTTCCTAGATAGGCGATGCGATCGTAACCGTAATCCCACACAGCTTCCAATGATTTTGGATTTTGTTGAAGAACAGGGTATTCACAATAATGGATAAACCCGCCAGAGCAGTATTTAGGATAATCCTTTTCAAAGTCTAGTTTTTCAAATGGTGTTGGATTTTTACGAACGTCGTAATGGAAACTATTTGTATAGTAGTCCTTGTCTGTAATATTTTCGACAATACCAAAACGTTCTGTATCTAAACGACAGAAGCGGTCAGTTAAGCTTTCACTTGGTGTTGAATACACACTGAAATGGTAGCCATATTCGTTGCCCCATGCATCGGCGTGTTCTTTCAAGTCTTTCATGATGTCAATGGTAAAGTCTTTTGCTTCTGGATTGTTTTCCCATTCGCCGCCGTAAAAGACACTGGCTACTTCATAAAGTCCGATATAGCCCAAAGAAATCGTTGCCCGTTTATTTTTGAATAATTCGTTAACCGCATCGGTCCGTTTCAGACGTTTGCCGAACGCGCCATATTGATAAAGGATCGGAGCGTTTGCTGGTGTAGCTTCTTTACAACGATCGATACGGAAGACTAACGCGTCTTTGGCGATTTGCAGGCGTTCTTCTAATAGAGACCAGAATTTTTCTTTGTTGCCGCCAGACTCTAAAGCGATCCGCGGTAAGTTTAAGGTAACAACGCCAAGGTTCATACGACCTGCGTTGACTTCTTCTCCTTGTTCATTTTTCCAGCCTTGTAAGAATGAGCGGCATCCCATTGGCACTTTGAAGCTGCCGGTTAATTCGATCAATTTATCATAGTTCAAGATATCTGGATACATCCGTTTAGTTGCACATTCTAACGCCAATTCTTTGATATCGTAGTTTGGATCAGTTGGTTCTAAGTTTGTACCACGACGCAAAGTAAAGATCAATTTAGGAAAGATTGCTGTCCGTTTTTCGCTGCCTAGACCTTTGATTCGGATTTGCAGAATCGCTTTTTGAATTTCACGTTCAAACCAGTCTGTTCCAAGACCAAAGCCAAGAGAAGTGAAAGGCGTTTGTCCGTTTGAAGTAAATAGGGTATTGATTTCATATTCTAAGCTTTGCATCGCGTCATAAATATCTTTACGTGTTTTTTGTTTCGCGAACGCTTTTTGTTTTTCAGGGTCATCGATCCACTCTTCAGCGTCTTTTAAGTGTTTTGCGTAATTTAGACGCGCAAAAGGAGCTAATAATTCGTCCGTACGGTCTGCTGAACAGCCACCGTATTGGCTTGAAGCCACGTTGGCGATGATTTGTGAAATCTGGGCTGTTGCTGTTTGGATTGATTTAGGACTTTCAACTTCCGCATTCCCGATTTTAAAGCCGTTGTTCAACATGCCTTTGAAGTCAATCAAACAGCAGTTGGTCATCGGTGTATATGGATGATAATCTAAATCATGATAATGGATGTCGCCTTTTTGGTGCGCGTTCGCCACATGAGGCGGCAGCATCTTCAAACCAATTGATTTGCCGACAATTCCAGCTGTTAAATCACGCTGCGTGTTAAAGACATCACTATCTTTATTGGCATTTTCGTTAACGACGGTTTGATCCTTGTTGATCAATTTTCCGATCGTAAAGTTGATATCGGTGGCTTTGCTGCGCTGGAAGTCGCGGCGCGTCCGATAATTGATATATTCTTCCGCTAATTCATATTCGTTGTGTTCTAATAATGTATGCTCCACGATGTTTTGGATTTCATATATTTTGATATCGCTAGTAAAACGTTCTGAAATTTCTGCATCTACACGCTCAACGATTGACTGGATACGTTCATGAGCCAATGGATCAACAGATCCTTTAATTTTCGTTTCTGCCTTGATTAAAGCATCATAAATCTTTTGATCATCAAATGCTGTGTGACGACCATCACGTTTTACGACCTTAATATTTTTTAGCGACGGTTGATATTCGTTGAACAACGAATCTTTTGTGTGGATTTCCATCATTGCAAACACTCCATTTCCTTTAAAGTTCATTATCAATCATATAGCATTTCTGAGTTTGTTGCAACGATATATAGTATTATTTTTTGTCAAAAAAAGAAAAGCACACTATATATAGTGTGCTCGTTTACTGAAAGATATAAGAAAACTGATGAGGTCAAGCTTCCCTTTATGATAAAATAACTGAAAAATATTTTTCCAAAAAAGTGAAAAAATTGTAAGACTATTGAAGGACGTTTCACATAGGAATCCGCCTCAAATATGATACCATAAAGAAAAAAATTTAGATATTAAAAATAAGTATTCGTCATATTAATTTTTTGAATATGTTGATCACTGCTGCGTCAGACAAGGACCAACTCATTTTTCTATTTGAGAAAAATAGTACATTAAAACGAATAAGGATGTCAGTTCAACTTTTTGCAGGAGACGTAGGCAAAAGAGAAAATATCAAAACTAGCTAATACATTGATTGAACACTTTAGTTGAATGATATACGGCATTCGAATCAACCTAATTTTTTCTTTTAGAAAAAATGATTACATTAAAACGAATAAGGATGTCAGTTCAACTTTTTGCAGGAGACGTAGGCAAAAAAGAAATTATCAAAATTAGCTAATACATTGATTGAACACTTTAGTTGAATGATATACGGCATTCGAATCAACCTAATTTTTTCTTTTAGAAAAAAATAATTACATTAAAACGAATAAGGAGGCACTCATGAAAAAAATGATCGATGTGCAGCATCTTAGTAAAAGCTTTGGCACACGAAACAATAAAGTCACGGTTTTAAATGACCTGAACTTCAGTGTAGAAAAAGGCGAGTTCATCGGTATTATGGGACCTAGTGGAGCTGGGAAGACGACCTTGATGAATATCCTCTCCACAATTTTATTGCCGACAATGGGTTCCGTTAAAATCGACGGAGCAGATATTACCCAGATGCGAGAGGCTCGTTTGACGGATTTTCGGCGGGAAAATTTAGGATTTATCTTTCAGGACTTTAATCTAATCGATAGTTTAACAGTTAAGGATAATATTATTTTGCCATTGACTGTCAGTAAGCTCTCTAATGAAGAGATTGAAGAACGGGTGCTTCGGTTGACGAAAATTTTGAAGATTGAGCAGATCTTAGCACGTTACCCGGAAGAAATATCCATCGGGCAGCAGCAGCGAACAGCAGCGGCCCGCGCTTTGATCAGCCGTCCATTGGTTTTGTTTGCTGATGAACCCACGGGCTCTTTAGATTCTAAGTCTGCTTCAGAATTTTTGAATTATTTAGATGAGGTGAATCTTCATGAGGAAACCACAATCTTAATGGTGACCCATGATCCTTACACTGCTAGTTATTGTAACCGAGTATTGTTTATTAAAGATGGGCGTTTTTTCTCTGAAATTGTCCGGCGTTCTTCTCGCAAGGATTTTTTTGAAAAGGTCATTGATATGCAGGCAACGATCGGCGGAGGAGGAAAAGCCAATGCTGATTAAAATCGTTTGGCGAAGCTTTAAAAAGCAGTTGTCGAACTATTTGATTTTTTTCTTCAGTCTGATTTTTGCAGTAATGGTTTATTATTCTTTTACAGCGATGACCTATGAGCAGCCGTTAATTCGCAGTGCTGGAAAAAATACACAGCTAGTTGGGATGTTAGGCTTCGGCAGTTTTGCGGTTGTACTGATTTTGCTGTTTTTTATGACGAATACCAATCGTTTTTTTATAGAAAATCGGCGAAAGGATATCAGCATCTTCCATTTATATGGATTGAACTACTATCAGATTTGTCTCTGGTTCATTTTAGAAATTTTCTTTATCGGGATTTTTTCTTTTGTAATCGGGATCGGCGTTGGAGTTTTGCTTTCTAAGCTGTTTAGTATGATTCTTGTGAAAGCTATGGACCTGCCGCTAAGAGTGCATTTCTTTTTCTCGACCGATGCGATCATAGCAACTGGCTTAGTGGTGCTCTTTATATTGGCGGTTGTTTCTTTCCAGATTTTATGGCTGGTATCAGGGTCTAAGTTTTCACATTTAAAGACGCTTCGCTTACGTAAAATTCAAGCGATGAAGGTATCTTTGCCGCAGAAAATCGCTGGTAGTATCGGGGCTCTCTTTTTATTAAGCGGCTGGGGAATGGCGATGACCTATGTTGTTTTTTCCCGGACAGCCAGTGATCGTTTCGGCTTGCTTCGAGGCAATGCTTTGTTAATGGGCTTGATCTTTTTACTATGTGTATTTGGCAGCTATTTATTTTTTGCTTTTACATTGCGCTGGTATAATTCCTATCGGCCAAAGCGCTTAAACAAAAATTTGGGAATGCTATCAAGAAGCGAATGGCAATTACGATTATTTAGTGAATGGCGTTTTTTGGGTTCTATCACAGTTGCGTTAGGTTTAGCATTGGCGATTTTAGGGGGAATGGCGGCACTTGTGTCACTACAAATGCGTTTAGTTGATGAAATTGCTCCGGCCTCTGTAATGATGACACAACAAAGCTATCAGAAGCTAGAACCGAAGCTGCAAAGCGTTGCTCCTTATCAACGGCAGACCTTACACTTAAAAGCAGTGCCAGCCAAACAAAGCGTAGCAATTTCTGGAGAGGGTGTAAATTCTCAGCCGGAAATTACGGATGTCGTTTCGATATCTGATTATCTGGCTTTTCGAAAAACCAATCCTACCTTGCAGAATATTCAGTTAAAGTCTGCTGATTCGACAGTTGTTTTGAGCTCCTATCAGCGTTATCTGAATGATTATGCTCGTTACAGTAAAATCATATATTTGAAAAGTCAGAAGCTAAAGGTTCAAGAAACGCACCCCAATTTTTTTGGTGATACGAGCTTGCGATATGGTACGGGAATGATTGTCGTTTCTGATGAACTTTTTGATGAATTATCAGGCATTTCTTATGCGTTAGAGGTGATCGATGTAGAAGATCGTTTTGAGAATAAGCTGAATCAGGTTATTCGTGCAAACCTGAAGGGCGATTGGGATTATCCGATACATTATGATCTGACTTGGAAAAATGAACAGATTGTCGGAGATATTGTAGAAGGAGAAGGAACTAATAAAGATGGGTCGACGGTATATCGTTCCGAGTATACCTCGTATCAAGAAGTTTATCGAATGACTCGCAGCAGTATGGGGTTGGTGCTGTTCGTAGTGACCTTTGTGACCACCACCTTTATCATTGTGACAGCAAGTATGGTCACACTGCGGCAACTTTCTGAGTTTAAGCAAAAGCGAAAGAAATATGGTTTATTACGACAAATGGGAATACCCGATAAAACAATTTATCAAGAAATTAAGCGTGAAAATCGAGTGGTTTTCTTTATTCCAGCGATTTTGGCTCTGATTCATAGTATGTTAGCTATCTCGGTCATTTCTCACATTGCCAAAAATGCCAACTATGGATTTGTCTATCTGTTTTGTGGACTGATGCTGGTGGTCTATGCGCTATTTTATTGGGCAACGTGCGTATATCAGAAAAAGCTTTCATAAAATCTTAAGAACAGGATGTATCGATATTCGGTATATCCTGTTTTTTCGTCTAGTTATCTTCCCAGTTACATTGGCAGAAAACCAATGATAGCAGGCAGTTTTTCCATTAAAAAAATGTTCTAAACGCCGTGGATACCAATGTGACAAAACTGTTCGTTTGAAAGCGGTATATGTAAGAAAAACAAATGGTAGATTTTTGGCATCCTCCTATAATGAGTACTAAATAAAAGGGAGAGGGCGATCGGATGAAGAAATTTTTTAAACGCCCCGCTACTCGTTACTGGTTAAGTTTTATTGGAAAGACGCTTTTCTACTTTGCCGTCCTTTTAATACTCGTTTACTTATACCATTACAAGAGTATCCAAGGCGGTAATTTTATCTATAACGAATTTTAATCGATTGAAAAGAGTTCGTTCTTGAACTGAACGGGAAGGGGACCAACATGCAAAATATCATTACAGCGATTGACCAATGGGCTAATGAAAAGCCAGAGGCACTCGCTTATCAATCAGAAAAGGAAGAATTCAGTTATCAAACATTACGTCAGTGGTCAGATAACTTAGCACACTATTTGAATCAAAATATAGAAGCTAAAACACCGATTGTTGTCTTCGGAGAATTGGAATTTGCTATGATCGCCAGTTTCTTAGGAGCGGCCAAAAGCGGACATGCCTATATTCCGATTGAATCAACTACCCCATTGGATCGTATCCAACTGATCCTAAAGGTAGCACAGCCAGCAATGATTTTAAGTGTTTTGCCTTGGCCAGAAGAATTAAACGTGACGATTCCAGTCGTGTCGCCTGAAAAACTAGCTGAGATTTTTACAACAGAACATGCATATGAAAAATTGCAGCCAGTGATGGGCGATGAAACCTTCTATATCATCTTCACTTCTGGAACGACTGGGGTACCGAAGGGTGTTCAGATTAGTCACAAAAATTTATTGAGTTTTGTAAATTGGAATCTAAAGGATTTTGAGATCGAAGCGGGCATGCGTTTTTTATCGCAGGCACCCTATTCCTTCGATTTATCCGTTATGAGTATCTATCCTGCACTTTGCAGCGGTGGAACATTAATTCCGATGGAAAAAGCAGTGATCAATGATTTCAAGAAATTATTCAACTTTTTACCAAATTTAGCTTTGGAGGTCTGGGTATCAACACCGTCATTCATGGATATCTGTCTAATGGAGAAGACCTTTGATGGCGAACATGTGCCTTCACTGAAGATTTTCCAATTCTGTGGAGAGGAGCTGCCAAGAAAGACGGCAGAAGAGTTATTACGGCGCTTTCCGCATGCGAAGGTCTTTAATACTTACGGGCCAACGGAAGCAACGGTTGCCATGACGCAAATTGAAGTGACTGAAGAGGTGTTAAGCAAATATGATCGTGTGCCGATCGGTTATATCAAAGAAGATACCGAAGTTCTGATTTATGACGGAAATCGAGCAGTAACAGACGGCATTGCCGGGGAGATCATTATTAAAGGTCCGAGTGTTTCAAAGGGCTACATGCATAATCCAGAAAAAACGGCAGCTGCCTTTTTCAAGATCGATGGCGTTCCTGCTTATCGTACAGGAGATGCTGGAAGACTTCAGAAGGATGGGTTACTGCTATATGAAGGACGGATTGATTTTCAAGTGAAGCTGCACGGCTTTCGAATCGAATTGGAAGACATCGATCATCATTTAGAACAGGTTTCTTATGTTAAGCAGGCGACAGTGGTTCCCAAGTATCAAGACCACAAGGTTCAGCAATTAGTGGCTTATGTTGTTGCCAATGACAATGACTTTGAGAAAACGTATCAGCTAAGCAAGGCAGTGAAAGAAGAATTAGCGGAAGCTGTCATGGACTACATGATTCCGCAAAAATTTGTCTATGTCGATCAATTACCGCGGACGGCAAACGGCAAAATTGATCGCAAGCGACTAATTAACGAGGTGAATAGCTGATGTTGATTCCTCACATGGTGCCTTATGCGTCACCGATTTATTTCATTATCTTATGTGTGGCACTGTTGCCGCTGATAATAAGTCTACTGATTCGCGGTAAACGAATCGGCTGGTACCAGTCACTGATCACACTGTTCTTCTTGTATGTTTCTTTTGGCGGAAAGGATTATCGCCAAGGGCTGGCATTGATCGGCTACGTGATCTTCCAAAGTATTCTTGTTTGGTGTTACAACCATTATCGTAAAAACAAGAATCAAGCGGGCATCTTTTACTTAGCCGTATTTTTAAGTATCGTTCCTTTGATTTTAGTTAAGATCACCCCATTTATAGATGGAGAAAACTCCATCTTTGGATTTCTAGGGATTTCTTATCTGACCTTTAAATCGGTTCAGATCATCATGGAAATGCGGGATGGGATGATCAAGGAATACAGCCCGTTGAACTATATCAAGTTCCTGCTGTTTTTCCCAACGATTTCCTCTGGTCCGATCGATCGGTATCGCCGCTTTGAAAAGGATTTGAAGGAGCCGCCTACACCAGAAAAATACGTCGATTTATTAGGTGCTGGTGTTCACGATATTTTTGTCGGCTTTTTATATAAATTTGTAATCGGCTATTATTTTGGTCAAGTGCTTCTGCCAATCGTTGATCGAATGGCGATGCAGCATGGTGGTATTTCTTGGGGCCTAGTCGGCTATATGTATGTCTATAGTATGTATTTGTTCTTCGATTTCGCTGGCTACAGCCTGTTTGCAGTAGGTACCAGCAAGCTGATGGGATATGAGACACCACCGAACTTTAATAAGCCGTTCTTATCCTGGAACATCAAAGAATTCTGGAATCGTTGGCACATGACCTTGTCCTTTTGGTTTCGCGATTATATTTATATGCGTTTGATGTTCACCTTGATTAAAAAGAAAACCTTCAAGAGTCGGATCGTCGCGTCAAATGTCGGCTACTTTGCTTTGTTCCTGATCATGGGCGTTTGGCACGGCTTGACTTGGTATTACATCTTGTATGGCTTCTATCATGCCGCATTGATTTGTTTGACAGATGCGTGGCTGCGATTCAAGAAGAAACACAAGAAGCAGATTCCATCCAATAAATTTACCCATGCGTTGGCGATTTTCTTAACCTTCAACGCCGTCTGCTTGAGCTTTTTGATCTTCTCAGGTTTTTTGGATAAATTAATATTTCACAATTTCTTTCTAGGAAGATAAACAGCTAGACTACAAAAAAACGAAATGGAGCGAGTAACATGGAAGACACATTATTTAGTATTTTAGAAGATATCACAGGAACAGAGGAAGTTCGAGAAAATCCTGAGGTAGATTTATTCGAGGAAGGATTGATGGACTCCCTAGCAACCGTTCAGCTATTGGTTGAAATTGAAGGACAGTTAGATGTGCAAGTACCTGTTTCAGAGTTTGACCGCGCGCAATGGAACACACCAAATAAAATTATTGAACAAGTGAAAGCTTTACAGGCTTAATGAAAAAGAAACTTTTCGGTATCTTTGGGCCGATTCTTTTAGCGGCAGTATTATTGGTTCTTCTGTTTTTTTCCCCATTTAAAATCAACAGCAATGATCCAAAGCTGATCAAAGCTGCTTCAAGTTCAATGGCTGGAAATGTTTTGCGAGGAAACAGTATTACAAAAGAAGCTCTAAGTACCGATCATTACGTCCCATTTTTCGGCTCTTCTGAATTGAGCCGAATCAGTCCCTTCCATCCATCGGTCTTAGCCGAAAAGTATGATCGCGGCTACACGCCTTTTTTGATGGGAGCGCCTGGAACCCAATCATTGACCCAATTTATGATGATGCAGTCATTGGGAAATGAGTTGAAGGATCGCAAGGTTGTATTCATCATTTCCCCACAATGGTTTGTTAAAAATGGGATCAAACGTGATTACTTTGATGCCTATTATTCCCCAGAGCAGACCTTGACTTGGCTAATGAATCTCAAAAAAGTTCAATCTAGTGATAAATATTTGGCTCAACGCTTGACTCACTATGGAGTGGTAAGAAAAGATGAACGGTTAGAAAGAATGCTAGATGCAGTGATGGCGGGAAATTTACCAGACCAAACGGATGTCACCTTCAGCAGACTAAAATTAAACATGTTAGAACGAGAGGACGAATTGTTCAGTACAATCGGCATGATTAGTAAGCAGAAGGCTATCGATAAAAATGTCAAAGCACTGCCTGAAAATTATGATCCCCATAAATTGAATCAGTTAGCCAATCGTTTAGGCAAGCAGGCGACCCAAGGAAATGAATTTGGGATTCAACAGCATTTCTTTAAACGCAGGATCGAACCACATATGGATCGATTTGCCAATTCGCAACGAAAATGGGATTATCGCTATTCTCCAGAGTTTTCCGATTTTCAATTGGCGCTTGATCAATTAGCGAAAAAGCATGCGAAGGTACTCTTTATCATTCCACCAGTCAATGGCCGCTGGGCAAAATTTACGGGTCTTTCTGATGAGATGCTGCAGCAATTTTCTGCTAAAATCAAATACCAATTAACATCGCAGGGCTTTACCAATATCGCTGACTACTCAACTCAGCAAAATACGCCCTACTTTATGCAAGATACGATTCATTTAGGATGGAAGGGCTGGCTGGCGGCAGATAAAGAAATTGCTCCATTTTTGAAGAGCTCTAATTCTCAAGGTGAGAATTATACGATCAATAATCGTTATTTCCTAAGCAAAGAATGGCAAGAAATGAATCCCGAAGCGATAAAATAGAAATAGGGAAATTACGCTTGTGAACTTGTGATTGTCTGATTTATCGGCTGGATTAGTAAAGAAAAAGAGCGGTTTTAAAGCGTTAATTTCATCTAAAATAGTTCTTTTTTAGAGATTTTAATGGTGATTCACAAACATTAATCAGAACATCTTTGAGACTTAATTTTGTCTTGAGGTGTTCTTTTTTTCTGTTCTAATAACGAACATAGAAAAGTTATGGTTAAATGGCTTTGTGATTTTAATTGTGTTAATAAAATACAGCTAAAAAGAGGAAATGATAATTTTTCTTTTTCTATAGAAAAAAGTAAATAACTCCAAATTTATGCTAAATTTACTTTTGTTTTATTGATAATGTTATAATTTTATTATAAAAAAGCGCATACATCGCTGGAAGGAGCATTTCTTAATGAAAACAATTGAGCAGAAAAAACCGTTATTACAAAGAACATTGTTTGGTGTAAAAAGAGCCACACTTGAGGCGAAAATTACTAGCTATTTTAAATTTTCTCAAGATGTTGCTACATTCATTAAATACCTTGTAGTTGTCATGGTACGAAATTCGCTTGTTGTTAGTGATTTTTCTTTTCTTTGCCAAGAATTGGTTTGTGAGGTGTTTCTGACAGCGGAGCCTAGTGATGTGCTGCGTGAATACTGCGCCTATTTTAAAGATTATTTCAAAAAAAGCGGAGATTGGGATAAGGTCGTTCATCGCTTGTTTAACGACAAAAAGGAATACTATCGTTTAACCGAAGAAGCTCGTTCAAATAAAAAACTTTTAGATACTCCTGGAACAGAGAAGGCTCAGAATTCAGCGCTGACTCTTCGGATCATTTCTGCCTTTGAAGACGCGTCAGGTAAAAAGCATACCTTAACAATTGCGGATGCAGACGAAACACGCTCAAGGGCAGAAACTTCTGAACTTCTGGAAATCCTAACGACTGTGGCACTCTTTGAGACAGCTGCTGGTGTAAGACGATTTGTAAAATTTATTCAAGCAAAGCGTCCGGGAACAAAAGAGACATTTAAAGAGACAGTTGTAGAAGTCGATCAGGTGGAACAACCAGCAGATCAACAGGAAGAGTGTGTCTTAAATTCAGAAGTAGAAACACCAGAAGTGAAGACGATCGAGATCGTTGTGCCAGCAGGTGTTGATCTGAGTACGATGAATGATCAGGATTTACTGACAATGGTTCGCGTCGGACATCCTGATGTGGTTAGTTTGGAAAATATCCGTGTTATATTTACTGAAGAAGAGACGGAAGAACCAGCAGATGATGAACTGGAAATCCAGAAATCTTTTCTCGAACCTGTGATAGAATCGCAGAGTTCACAAACGTTGTTAAAAGACAAAGTTACACCGAAAACCATAGACGATGTTTCTGCTCCACCAACGACAAAACCGCAGAGGACTAAAAAGAAGAGATTGCTTACGCATAAAGAGGCTTATGTCCAGAGTTTGATTGAGAATTGGTATCAGAAAGAGCACAATGGGAAAAATAAGGAGAGTAGTATTAAGAAGAAGAGAAGATGAGTGATTTAATTTTAGGTGCGTATAGTTTTTGCCTCTTCAAATGGCAGAATAAAAGAGCCCAAAGAAAAATATTCTTTAGGACTCTAGTCAATTCTTATTGATAATTTTTATAATAGAAGATCGCTAGCTGTGTTCGGTCACGAACTCCTAATTTATCTAATAGCTGACTGATGTTGTTACGAACAGTGCCTTCACTTAAGAAGAGCTCTTGGGCGATCTCTTTGTTGTTTTTGCCATTTGCCACTGCAATGAGAATGCTTTCCTCTCTTTCAGATAAGTCAATGACTGGTTGTTTTTGAGGAGATTGATCTGTTAAGATCGAAGCTAATTTTCCAACGATCTCTGTTCCAAAAACTGTCTGCCCATTGTATACAGCTTTGATTGCAGGAACGATACTGCCCAGCTCCTGCTTGATTAAATAGCCTTTGACACCGATCTGCAGGGCTTCTCGGATATATTCATCATCGGAAAAAGTCGTCAGTAATAGGATGACGGCTTCTGGCACCTGTTTAAAAATCGCTTTTGCGGCTTCGATACCGGTGCTATTTCCCATGCGAATATCTGTTAATAGAACGTCCGGTCGTTCCTGCAAATAGAGTTTGACGGCTTCTGGTGCAGAATTTCCGGTACCAACAACGTGTATTTCATCAGATATTTCTAAAATAGTTTTCAATGATTCCGTTACTAACGGATCGTCATCAACAACAACAACGCGAATCATGACATACCTCCTCCTAGCAGGATAGAATATTATTTTCTTGTTCGATGGTGATTGTGAAAGGATGGTTGACTATCTTTTGGCAAAACAATGTGAATCAGAAAATTATCCGGAGTTTGTGAGACGTGAAGCTGTCCGTTAATTTGTTCTACGCGCTGACGCATGCTTTTTAACCCAATGCCATCTCCACTTTTCTTAGCAAGTGTTCCATTATCAAGAATTTGCAGTCGATAAAAGGCAGGTAGCTCGTTAAATGAAAGTGTTACATTGCTAGCATTGCTATGTTTCATCACATTAGCAAATGCTTCCTTAAGCACCATAAGCAGTGTTCGTTCCTGCTCCTGATCCATACCTTCTGGAATATTCCCTCGAATCTCCACTTCACAAAATTGAAAATCTGCTATTAACAACTCAAGTCCCTTCGAAAAGGAAAGTGAGGTCTCGTGAAGATCATGAACACTTTCGCGAATATTATCCATCCCTGTATGAATCGTTGTCCGTAATTGGTTCAACGGTTTTTTTAACTTCTCCGATTGATTGATCGCTTCAATCGCGCCAAGCTGAATAATCGCACTAGATAGCAGATGGCCTACATTATCATGAATGTCGCGAGCGATCCGATTTCGTTCTTCGGAAATTTCTAAATCGATGAAGGTTTCCTGCGATTGGATTAGCTCCTGATTTTTCAGTTTCAACAGTTCTTGCTTTTCCCAACTGTCATCCTTTAATTGCAGCAAGGCTTCTTTTACTTCGACCTGTTTTTTTCCACGCCAGGCTAAAAGGATCGCGAAGCTACTCAAAAGTATAATCAGCATACGCTCTGGTGAAGAGTAGGTATCTTGCAATAAGGGAACTGCTAAGACGATTAGCGCCCAGCTCCAAATAATCTCTTCGCGCCAAGCGATCCGCAGGTTAGCGGGCAAGAAAAGGAGCAGGGGCGGCCAGAAAAAACTCAGGATTAGTAAAGGAAAAACGCCTAATGCTTGCCCTAAAGCCTTCTTCAGCAATAGAGCGGGACCAGCTAAGAGGATACTAGCCAACAAATAAACTACCATTTGCGGTTTAAAATCCTGTTGAAAAAGCAGCAGGATACCAATTAATTCTAAAAAGAAAAAATCTATTGAATAACTATTTAAATTTTTCATTGCGGCTCCTACTTTGTATTAAAGGATTTATTTCTCAGATTACTGGAAAATAGGTTCGATTTGCATCATCAAACATTGAATCATTTGATTTAGATAGAAATTTGTATGGATCAAATGACATTTGTCATCGTATGATTGGCGCAAACTCACTACAAGCAAATGCTTATTTTCATTATAGTAAATGTAAGAAGAAAAGGAAAAGGGGTTTTTCAAATGTTGATCGAAATCGAGAACTTAGTAAAACGTTATGGGGATTTCACCGCCTTGAATCATTTAAATTTATCTGTAAAAAAAGGAGAGATATTGGGATTGCTTGGTCCAAATGGCAGCGGCAAATCCACTACTATCAATTGTATTCTTTCATTATTGACCTATGATCGCGGATCAATCAAGATTTTTGGAGAAGAAATGGGACCGGAAAAGTATAGCATTAAGCAAAAGATCGGGGTTGTCCCTCAGGAAATAGCCTTCTTTGAAGAATTGACAGTAACGGATAATATCAACTATTTTTGTGGATTGTACGTTCAAGAAAAGTCTAAACGCGAACAATATGTTGAAGAAGTGATCCAGCTTGTTGGCTTAGAGGAGTTTCGTAAATTTTATCCGAAACAGCTGAGCGGCGGATTGAAACGACGGTTGAACATTGCTTGCGGGATTGTTCATAAGCCGGAATTGATTTTTTTAGATGAACCAACTGTCGCAGTTGATCCCCAAAGCCGAAACAAAATTTTGGATAGTATCAAGGAGTTAAATCGACTGGGTGCGACGATCGTTTATACGACGCATTATATGGAAGAGGTCGAGATTTTGTGTAACCATATCGTTATTATTGACCAAGGACAAGTGATTGCAGAAGGCAGCAAAGAACAATTGAAAAACATGGTTCGTGAGAATGAAAAACTGATTATTGAAGTTCCGGGGCTATCTCAAGAACAAGTTGAGGCGGTAGGAGCTTTTCCATCAATTATCGAAGTAATTTATGATGAAAACTATTTAAGTGTGACGACGAAAGAGCTGAAGGAAGCCTTGCTGCCAATTTTAAATTATTTCGAAGTTGAAAAAATTATGTACGCCAATATTCATACACAAGAAGCGACATTAAATGATGTCTTTTTAGAAATTACCGGAAAAGAATTGAGAGATTAGGGGGGAGCTAAGATGTTTATTCGTTTGTTTACGTATCGATTACGTGTTCTGTTAAGAAATCGCAGCTTGCTTTTTTGGACCTTTGCTTTTCCCATAGTATTAGGTCTGCTGTTTAATCTAGCCTTTGGCGATCTCGATAAGATTGGTGGGATAGAACAATCAACAGTTGGAATTGTTTCTACTAATGAAGCCAATCAAAAACGCTTTGAAAATGTGTTAAAGGAAATCAAACAGGATGGCAAAGTGGTTTTTAAAAGCCGAGTAATGACTAAGAAAAAAGCTCAAGAGCAGTTATCCGATGATAAGCTTTCCGGTTATTTTACAATTGATGAAAAAGAGATTGAGCTGTTTGTCAGTAAAAGCGACACACAGCAGACCGTTTTAAAAGAAGTATTGAATCAATATTTACAAAATACGAAAAAGGTAGAAACCTTATTGGCAACTGGGAAGGTTCAACCGCAAGAGGTCAGCCAGCTGCTTCAGCAGGAGAGCTATATAAAAGATGGAAATGGTACTGGTAATTTCAATTTGAAATCCTTCTACTTCTTTACATTAGTCGGTATGACGATCATGTATGGATTCATGTGGGGGCTGCGCAATGCAAATGACCAGCAGGCCAATCAATCACCTGAAGGTATCCGCTTATGTCTGATTCCTCGAAATAAATTACTTGTTTCGTTTGCCAATATGCTGGCAAGCTTTGTCCTATTCTTTGTCCAAACAGTTTTGATTTTGATGTTTTATCGATTTGTTTATCAAGTTGAGTTTGGTGATCATTGGAACTATATATTGCTTGTCTGCGCTTTAGGTGCCTTTACCTCTATTTCATTTGGAACCTTAATTGGTAATGTGTTTTCAAAACTGGATTTTCAACAAAAAATTTCGATCGGGATATCAATTTCTATGATTATGAGTTTCCTAGCTGGAATGATGGGTTCCCAGTCAATTAAATATTGGATCGATGTGAATCTGCCGTTTTTAGGCCGGATTAATATCGTTAATTTAATCAGTGAAAGTCTCTACCAATTATTCTACTATCAATCATTGAAGCCGTTTTATACCAATTTGATTTGGCTGATTGGATTTGGCGTGGTGTTTATCCTGCTTAATTATTCTTTTGAAAGGAAGGTGCAATATGACCACTTATAAAGCAATTCTGGAAATTTTAAAAAGAAAAAAGGGCAGTTTGCTGCTAGGAATCATCATCATGGCTGTGATCACCTTTTTCTACGCTGGGCAACTAACCAAAGACGCGGAAAAATTAACCGGGGCAAAAATTGCGATCCTTTCAGAGGATGATTCAGCAATCGAAAAAGGCTTCGTTGATTATTTAGCTAAGCAGCATAATCTTATTACGCTGAAGGATACTTCGCAAAAAGCATTAGACGATGCGCTCTATTTTGATGAAGTAGAATATATTTTAGAAATCCCCAAAGACTTTTCTGAGAAATTAGCACAAGGAGAAGGTGTTAAATTAGCCAGTAAGACGCGTCCGGCAACCTTTTCTAAATCATTAGTAGATACGACGGTCAATAATTTTATAAACACCTATTTAACCTATCAAAAACAAATGCCGGAAGACAGCCAAAAGGACTTGCTAAAGAAAACGCAGATAACGTTGAAAGAAGATGGAAAAGTAAATTTTGATTCGACCTATCATAAAAAGAAAAAACAGCGTGTTTCGGGTCAAATATACAATCTATTGGCTTATGGGATGTTTATGTCGATTTTCAGTGGTTATGCAGTGATAAATTTAGCCTTTAATCGCGAGGAAATCAGTCGTCGGAATAGCTGTTCTCCTATATCGCGACGAAAACTGTCACGAAAAATCTCAACTGGCAATTTACTTTACTCAATCTTTTGTCTAGTACTATTTTTAGCCTTCGTTATGTTGGTTACTAGAAACAGTTTTGATCAGGTAGTAGGGTACTTCGTGATCAATACAGTGTCATTTTTTGTAGCAATCGTAGGCTTTTCGATTATGGTTACCAGTATTATGAAAAATGAGGATGCAATTTCGGGGGTCAATAATATCTTTATTATGGGTAGCTGTTTTGTCGGCGGTATCTTTGTACCAAGCGAGTTTTTACCAGACGTAGTAAATAAAATTGCTGCTTTCACCCCGACCTATTGGTTTGCCCAGAATAATGAATTAATCGGAAAAACAGTGGATTTCAATCAAGCCTTCCTGGATAAATTCCTATTCCAATCTGGCGTGCTATTAGCATTTGCGGCAGCATTTTGGGTGATCCATTTGATTACGATGCGAGAAAAGGGAAGTTTGGCTTATAAAAAGGTTCAAGTATAAGGAAAATCAGCGTGTCCGCAATAGGATACGCTGATTTTTATACATCAAAGTAAATCTGTTGTTCTTCACCGAAAAAGATTGGTAGTAACTCGGTCAAGGTTCCTGCAAGCTTATGTGTGTTTAAATCAGTTTTTTTGACCCATAAGAGATCTTTGGGAACGGTTCGCTTTTTGACTGTCGCCGTATAAAGAAATGCCAGCTCACGAGTCTCCTTAGCTAAGTTGTTCCATTCAGCAGTTCCTCGCAGAACTGGTTGGATCACCAATCCAGTTTCTTCTTCAATTTCTCTTAAAGTAGCCTCATAGCTGCCTTCTTCTTTTTCCACATGACCACCAGGAAAAGTCCAGCCGGGCCAATCCTTCTTCTTTCGATCCTGTACCAAGATTTCCCCTGCTTCATTTTCCAGCATGACCATCATAGTTAATTCAATCGCCAACAAACGTGTCATTTCATCACCTCGTAGTGATTATACAACATACTACGCAGAATTTTTTGACAATGGTATACTAATTTATGGATAAACGCTATCCAGCTTTCTCGTTATAAGAGAATTTGAACGATTATTTTTTTAGATAGTCAAACACAAAGCAATTATATTTTTTAGCAAAGCAGGAGGAGTAAGAGTGGAAAAACAGGAAGAGCAGTTGTTGATCGATTTAACTTCAGCACGTGGCATCGCTGGAAATGAAGATGAGGTCAGAGAAGTCTTTAAAAATTATGCGAAGGATTTTGCTGACGATATTTTCTTTGACGGACTAGGCAGTGTTATCGCCAAGCATGGTGGCGGAGGCGGACCGAAAGTCTTTATTTCGGGTCATTTAGATGAAGTCGGCTTTATGGTTACCAAGATCACCGAAAAAGGCTTTTTAGAATTTCAAACGATTGGTGGCTGGTGGAATCAAGTAATGTTGGCGCAGCAGGTCGAAATTAAAACGCGTAAAGGCAAGGTTATTCATGGTGTGATTGGTTCTAAACCACCACATGTGTTGACGCCAGAAGCTCGGAAACGACCATTCGAAATCAAAGACATGTTTATTGATATTGGTGCGTCAAGTGATGATGAAGCCAAAGAATGGGGGATTCGCCCTGGTGATATGGTCACACCATATATCCAATATCAACGAATGAATGATTCAAAATTCTTACTAGCAAAAGCGTGGGATAATCGGATTGGCACGGCTGTGGCTTTGCGTGTGTTGGAGAATTTATCAAAACGGGAGCATCATAATGTACTGTTTGCCGGCAGTGATGTACAAGAGGAAGTTGGTTTACGGGGTGCTCGAACAAGTTCGCATATTGTGAATCCAGACATCGCCTTTGCTTTAGATACAGGTACTGCGGGTGACACACCAGGGATGACACCAAAAGAGGCAGATTCGGTACTGGGAAAAGGACCGCAAATTTTGATCTATGATGCATCTATGGTTCCTCATAAAAAATTATTGGATTTCGTGATCGATGTTGCTGAAGAATTAGAAATTCCATTCCAGTATACAGTGATTGCCGGCGGCGGAACCGATGCTGGTCAAATGCACTTGACGCGTGATGGTGTTCCTTCATTAGCTATCACAGTACCAGTCCGTTACTTGCATTCACATACATCAATTATTCACGAAGAGGATTATTTTAATACCGTCAAATTAGTGACGGAAGTTGTTGCTCGTTTAGACTATGATACAGTTGGAGAAATCAAGAATTACTAATTTTTTAACTAAAACAGGTTGTTGTTTGTTTTATGTCCCTTGGTTCCTGTCAAAGGAGAAATGCGATTTGACTACGAAGATAGATACAAAACGTACAGAAGTGGATCACTTGAAAAAGGAATTGCAAACATTTAAGCGATTAACCTTTGCGAATGTTCCGATTGCACCTGAAAAACAACGGATTGAACAAAAAATAAAGAAATTAAACGAAGAAATAGCCAAATTAGCAGAGTCATAGGAAGATGCTGCTGCCTTTGGAAAAGGATATCAGTCCAACTTTAGTCAGATTATTCTGTTCAAAGCCAGAGAGCAGTCGATTCATGCTAATCAAGGTCAACAAAACGAAGAAGGAGTGTCTTTATGCGTCTTAGTGAATATCGTCAAACAGCCAAAGACCGTCTTAATGGTCAATGGGGAATTAATGTAGGGTTAGTAGTGATTGTCGGGCTGCTGACAGGAGCAATTAGTAATGTTTCTACGATGACTGATAATACGAATATTCAGTTAGGAATCTCATTTTTATTAGGTATTTTAGTACTTTTTGCTTTTAGCTACTCATTATATTATGTCAGCTTGTATGTCGTGCGGGGTGGTCGAGCTGAATTAGGTCAAATTTTTGTTGTTTTTCAGCAGGGCTATTATGTTCCATTGATGATTATCAATATTCTTTCCCAAATTGTACAATATGTTTTGGCAGCGATCTTTTTCATCCCGTTACTGCTGCAAGCTGGTAGCAGTGTATATGTATCGCTGATTTCAACTGGTGGATTAACAACGAACACAGAAAGTGTTTCTACGCTGATGAACATTGGTGTATTAGGACTTTATGTCATCTCAACGTTACTATTTTTACTTGTAACAACAATTATTAGTATCATCTTTAAATTTGCTGTTTGGGTAAAATTTGATTATCCTGATTTGAGCGTCGGCGATTGCATCAAGCGTGCGTGGATCTTATTAAAGGATCGCTGGGGGAAATATATCTTATTACAACTATCATTTATTGGCTGGTACATTTTAGGATTTGTCGCATTGATCGTGGGTTTGCTTTTTGTAGCAGTCTATGTAAATACGGCAAGTGCTGCTTTTTATGATCAAGCGTTAAAGGAAAAAATTGATCAGGGGGAATTAGCATGAAACTGACCGTACTCGGTTGTTTAGGCGCGTATCCGTATGAAGGTCAAGGAACCAGCAGTTATTTGCTGCAGGCTGACGGATTTAACTTATTGTTGGATGCTGGCAGTTCGACTCTTGTAGAATTGGAAAAGGAACTTGATCCGTTGGATTTGGATGCAGTGATTTTATCTCATTATCATCACGATCATATTGCGGATCTTGGAGTGCTGCAATATTATTGGCAGCTGTATCCAACACAAACACCAAAGCCTATTTTGCCGATTTATGGACATACGGAAGATGAATTTCATTTTAACGATTTGACAATGGATGGTGTTACTGAAGGCCGTGCTTACTTTGAAGCAGAAGAATTGAAACTTGGACCGTTTCTTGTTACGTTTATGAAGACGATTCATCCAGTGCCTTGCTATGCGATGCGTTTTGTGGAAGAAAAAACAGGTGCTGTTTTTGTGTTTACAGGAGATTCAGGTTATCTGGAATCCTTTAATGAGTTTGCTAAAAAGGCGGATCTATTCTTAGCTGACACCTACTTATTTGACGGCAACGAAAAACATAAAGCACATTTTACCGCAGGCGAAGCTGGGACATTTGCGAAAAATGCGGCAGTTAAAAAGTTAATTCTGACTCATTTACCGCAACATGGCGATTTAGAAGAGCTGCGTCGACAAGCTGCAGCAGCTAGCGGGAAAATTCCTGTCGAGTTGGCTCAGCCGCATAAAGTTTTTGAGATTTAAACGAATTTATTCCTTAATAGGGGTTAGGAGTTGGAACTATGTTATATGTACCAAATGACAAAGAACGTGATCCACGAGTAAATCTTGCTATTGAGACGTATTTATTACAAAATATGCCTCTAGATGAACCAATCTTGCTTTTTTACATCAATGAACCCTCGATTATCATTGGTCGTAATCAAAATACGATTGAGGAAATCAATAAAGAATATGTTGATGAAAAAGGTATCCATGTTGTTCGCCGATTAAGTGGCGGAGGCGCTGTGTATCATGATTTTGGAAATTTAAATTTTAGTTTTATTATGCCAGATGACGGCAACTCCTTTAGAGATTTCAAAAAATTAACGGAACCAATCGTTGAAGCCTTGCATAAGCTGGGGATTGAGGGTGCGCAACTAAAGGGGCGGAATGACCTTGTGATTGAGGACAAGAAATTCTCTGGTAATGCCATGTACTCAACCAATGGCCGGATGTTTGCTCATGGCACCTTAATGTTTGATAGTGATATTGATGAAGTTGTGAATGCATTAAAGGTGAAAAAGGATAAGATCGCATCAAAGGGCATCAAGTCGATCCGTTCCCGTGTGACGAACATTAAAGATTATTTACCTAAAGATAAGCAAGCAATGACGACAGAAGAATTTCGTCAAGCAATTCTTTTACAAATTTTTGGTGTTGATAGTGTGGATCAGGTGAAGACTCATGAGTTGAATGAGGAAGACTGGAAAGACATTAACCAAATTTCGGAGGAATACTATAAGAATTGGGATTGGAACTATGGACGTTCGCCAGAATTCAACTTGGAACGACAAAAACGTTTCCCCATTGGTTCAATCGAAGTTCGTTTGGATGTTGCCAATGGTGAAATTGAAAAAGCCAAGATTTTCGGTGATTTCTTCGGTTTAGGTGAGATCAAGGATGTTGAAAACCAATTGATCGGTACCCGTTACGATAAAAAAGCACTAGAAGAATGTATCGATGAAATTGATCTGACACATTATTTTGGGAATATTACCAAAGAAGATTTTCTATCACTAATTTATTAATAAAAAACGGTCTTTCCGCATTTGGAAAGACCGTTTTTTTATAGGGTTAGTGTGATCTTAAAGTATTGCTGCTTTTCTTTATTTTGCCAGTGCCATTCGCCATTGGACCGTTTAACCGCTTGTTCCAATTCTTGATGTGAATCGTTCGTGGTTTCTGTGACGACGGATTCATCAAGAGAGTGGTGAGTGAAGGCGCTGGTATTGCTTTCAATGATTAGTTGATTTTGCTCCTGTTTGATCAAAATATCGATGGTTCCAAAGCTTGGATCGCTTAGAAATTTTTCGAATAGTTGGATCAGCAAATACAATGTTTCATCGTTTAGCACGTTCGTCTCTTCTTCAACTGTGTACTGACAGGAGAAAAATTTTGCTTGTTTACGGAATTCTTTTTGATAATACTCTCGCATTTGTTGAAGATGAGAGGTTAGGGAGGCTGCTGGCTTATTTCTAGCAGCTTCTTTTTCAGCTAATAAGTTGAATGTCATCAATAGATTCTTTTGCTTTTCTTTTATGATAAGTTGCTGTTGCGCAAATTCCTGCTGCTTTATTCGATAATTCCGAATATAGTTGATTTCTTCTTCAAAATGATAGCCTGAGATTAAAAGCATTAGAGCGGTAAACAGCACTAACGGCCAGTCTGTTGTAAGATTTGCAGCGCCTGTAAACAATTGAATGTAGAAAAAACAGTGGACAAATGCAGCCATAATAATTCCTGGTGAGCAGATAGTATAAAAACGATTCTGATCGGCAGATTCAGCTAAAGCGATTGCTGAGGTGTATAACGTCATAAAGACATTAAACCCACTGAAAATCTGCATTGCAATTGGTAAAGATAGTTTTCCGATAGCAATACAAAATGTTCCGACAGTCAAAAGAGTGATCTGTGAACCGACACCATAGAGATAGTAGTGCTGATATTTTTTTGTCCGCAGCAAATAGTAATTCGTTAGAAAAACCGGAATCAAAATCGCCGTCAGATTATAAAGAATCGACAAGCTTTTCGGACTGAACAAGGTACTTGCTGGAACATTCAGAACGATTGATTGCAGCCCAATTAAGAACGTAAAACCGATTAAAAGCAGAGAAGAAAGCAACTGTTTCTTCGTATAGTTCGGTCTTAAAAAAAGCAAGCCCAGCATGAGGACAATTAAGGCCGAGCAGATACTTAAAAGTAAAAACTGTGGCAGTGAACGAAGCAGAAAGAATCGACTGACTTCTGTGGAATTTCCGATAAATACTTGAGCAGGAATCCCAGCGTAATATTCATAAGGTGTCTTCGTAATGATCCGCAGCTTGTGTTTCCGATAATCATTTGGCAGCTGGATGGTCGTCTGAAGCATGCCTGGTTCCTTGTGCTTCTCGGTAGCGGCATATTTGTAAAGGAGCCGCTCTCCGACAACTACCGAGACCCACTGATGATTAGACCGAACAACTAGCTGAGGTTCTTTGAGTGGTGTCTCTAGCTGTTGCTGCATTATAAGTGCATTATTCGGTTGTACATTTTTCAATCGCTGGTCTGTGTTTCCGTAAATATAGTAATCAGAATGATTCTTGACAATAAATGTCCAATGTTTTTTTAATTCTGTAACGTTTGTTTTTTTTAGTTCGTCAATAGTTTTTAATGTGATAGTTGAAATCACTATTAAAATAACTAATATTATTAAAATTAATCGTTGTTTTGAACAGAATTTTAAAAAGCGTTGGTTGCTTAGTTTGGTAATGATAAACAACACCCTTTCATTTGGAGGAAGGTAATCAAAATCGTTAAATACAATAATAATAGTAACACATTGCGATATTCAGTCAAAATTTTATTCAATTAGAAACTAAAAAATAGATTTTTTTGACGAGTGTGATATGATGAATACAGATAGTTTTTTCCTTTAAAGGGAGGTGGTTCCGAGTGTTGAAAAGCAGAAAAATAACACTAGTATATGCTGTATTGATTTTCTCGATCTTTCTCTTAGCGATTTTGACAATCGTTATTCCAAAAGTGTTGAATGTGACACCATATGTCATTTCAGACAATAAAATGGCACCAGAATATCAAAAGAACGGACTTGTTTTCGTAAAGGATGTGATGGAGCCTATTCATGTTGGCGACACAATCACTTATTACGAAAATCAGGGAAAATCGATCAAAACACGGCGAGTATTAGCGGTTGACAATAAAATAGACGGTTATTTTGTTAAAGGAGACAATTCTGTTAAAGCAGAGATGGGACTTGTTCATGAACGAAATTTGATCGGCCGACCACATTTTTACCTTCCATACATAGGTTTTTTAGCAGACACAAAAGTGATGACGATTATTAAAAGCAGTTTTTTTGTCGGAGCCATCTTGATGACACTCTTAACCTTGTTTTTCCAAACAGAAATGAAACGTAAAATTCGGCAGCAAGTCGAATAAAAAAGACCTTCGCGAAGGAAGGTCTTTTTCAATAGGATGATTATTTTCAAGTAAATTAACAAAAATCAGCTGACTTTAATACGACAATTCTAGACCATCCTTAAGCTCGTTTTTCACTTCTTTCATTTCTTCCTTGATTTCTTGTTGCTGTTCTGCCAGCTCAAGTTTGGTTGTTTTACGACTTTCCTTCAATTCATTCTTTACTTCTTTAGACGCTTCTTTAATATCATCTTTGCTGTCGTTCACATCTTCTCGGATGTCGCTTTTAACCTGTCTCATTTCAGTCCGAAATTCTGATTGCCATAAAGGGCGTAAAATATACCGATTCACTGTCAATAAACCAATGCAAGCAATTCCCAATATTACTACCGTCATATCTAAACCATTTCGCTTCATTTTTTATTCCTCCTAATTTCTACCAGCAACATTTACCAATTATGAATGATTATTTCTGTTTTATCTCTACACTCTCATAATAAGAGAATAGCGAAAGCGTTTCGTCCAATCAAAGTCCTATTTTCTTCTCGGAAAAAAGGCTGGATAAGTCTAAAAAATGAAAAATACATAAAAAAAGAACCTTAAAAGGCTCTTTTTGGCAAAAAATCGTTTATGCGACAGTATATCCACCTTCACGTAAAGCTGTAATGGCAGCATCAAACTTATCGGTCTTAATTAAAACATAGTCCGTATTGTAGGTTGAAACGGCAAAAATACTAATTTCCTTCTCTGCTAACAATGCAGCGATTTTTGCCAAAATTCCAACTAAGCTGAAATCCAATACACCTTCAATCTTGAAGGCTTTCCAACTGTCCTCACGATTGATCGTATTTGTAGGGACATTGGCAGTAGCGGAAACAACCGATATTTCCTCTTCGGTTACACTAATAAAAAGTGGTTGCTGGGTGAAATCTATTTCCTTCAGGTCTGCAACCTGATAGACAGATAATTCCTGTGGCAAAGTGACTAAGTTCATGGGCAAAGGACTCCTCTCAAGGATTTGTGTTCATTCAAAGGTATCAAACGCGGGGAGAAAATGCAATCTGATTCTTTGCCGGAAAAAAAGCTTCATAGTATATTTGAGAAAATAATCAATAAAAAAGAGGGACAGTTAATGAAAGCTTTGTATTTTGAAAATTTTGGCGACAGTAACGTTTTACAATATGGTGAGCTTCCTAAACCGGTGATCGGGGAAAATGATGTTCTAGTACAGGTAGCATATATCGGTTTGAACTTTGCCGATATCTATCGCCGCCGTGGTGAGTATCATATTGAAAAACATAAACCCTATATAAATGGCTATGAAGGTACAGGCATTGTTGTTGAAATTGGCTCTAAAGTAACGAAACAAGCGATTGGAGAAACAGTGCTGTTTGTCGATGTCCCTTTAGCGAATGCGGAATATGTCGTAGTACCAAGTGTGCAAGCGATTCCTTTACCGGCGGACATCGACAGTAAATTAGCGGCGAGCATTGGACTGCAGGGGATGACAGCCGATTTTCTTGCTCATGATCTCGGCAAAAATGATCCCGGCGAGAAAGTCTTTATTACAGGAATTAGCGGCGGCGTTGGTCAGTTATTGTCACAAATGCTGATAGCAGATGGGATAGAAGTCTATGGTTCTGCCTCTTCTGAAGAGAAACAGGCATTGGCGTTGTCTCATGGGGTTAAGCAGGTTTATCCAAGTCGAGAAAACAATTGGACTGAAGCGGTTAAAGGGCAATTTTCGACTGCTTATGATGGCGTCGGTTCTACCATTCAGCAAAGCTTAGATTTGATCAAGCATCGTGGAAAGGTCATCTTTTTCGGAATGGCTGGAGGCGATCCAGTGAAAATTGATCCAGTCGCGTTAATGGCTGAATCAAAAAGTTTGTTAACGGGAGATCTTTGGGATTATTTGACCAGCTATGAAGAAAGAAAAGTTCGTAGTGAGCGCTTATTCAGCTACTTCATTAAAGGACAAATTAGCATCAGCGAACCAACAATTTTTCCTTTAGCGGAGGGACGAAAAGCACATGACTATCTTGAGAACGGAAAGAGCATCGGGAAAGTGTTGCTGCAGCCTAATCAACCTTTGAAATAGAGATGGGAAAGTTGAGGGGATGTATGTTTGGCAATCTCTTTATTCTTTTTTCTGATAACTTATCTAATAAACAGCATCGTCCTTACTTTACTGCAGCCAAGCAAAGTAAGGTCTTTTTTTAACCTGACACGTGTTTGCCAGTTTACGATGCTATACTGATGATGGAGGTGAGTAGTGTGGCAGAGTATCGATTATTTCAGATGGTGTATTATTTGATGGATAAAGGCAATACGACCGCACCTGAATTAGCGGAAAAGTTCGAGGTTTCGATCCGAACGATCTATCGCGATATTGACATCCTTAGTTCAGCAGGGATTCCTGTTTATACGACACAAGGAAAAGGCGGCGGGATCTTCCTGTCGGAAAATTTTATATTGAACCGTTCCTTGATTTCAGAAGAAGAACAAAATCAGATTTTGGCCGCTTTGCAAGGTTTAAGTGGAGTGGATGAGAAAAACAATCAAGCGTTGTTAAAAAAACTGGGTAGTGTTTTTCAGAAACAAACCACGAATTGGCTCGAGATCGACTTTTCAGATTGGCATCCGCAAAATGAAGAACAATTTCAGATTTTACAAAAAGCGATTTTTCAAAAAACACGCCTTCGTTTTCATTATTTTAGCCGAGGAAAGCTTGGCTCTGATCGTAAAGTTGAACCATTAAAGCTGATTTTTAAAGCAAGAGAGTGGTATTTATATGCGTATTGCTGCGAGAAGCAGGCGTATCGTCTCTTCAAGCTGAAACGGATCAAGCAGCTCCAGCAAACTACTGAAACCTTTGAACGAACCGCACCAGAAAAAGTGCTTGACCCACAAAAAATTTATACCGAAAAGAAGCAAATGGTGCGGCTTGCCTTTACACCAGAGCTGGCCTATCGGGTTTATGAAAATTATGAGCAGGTGGAAGAAGCAGAGGATGGGCGTTTGCTGGTAGAAGGGGAATACCCAGTGAATGAGAGCTTTTATAGTTTTCTACTTTCCTTTGGCGGACAAATCGAAGTCTTATCTCCACGCTCCGTGCGCCAAGAAATGAGCAAGAAAATCGACCAATTGAAAACTATTTATTAAACCTGACACGAGGTTGCAGGTTTTACTCGCTATAATGAAGTCAAAGCTGAAAGCGAGGGAAAAAAATGAAGTATGATTGGAAAAAACAAGAGAAGCATCTATATGGAAAGAAAAAGAAGCCAGAAATTGTGACGGTACCACCGCAAAAATTTCTTACGATTAAGGGAGAAGGTGATCCTAACAACCAAGATTTCTCAGCTAGAGTCGGGACACTCTATCCAGTAGCCTGGAAGATTAAGATGGGATTTAAGAAGTTTTATCAAACACACGAAGAAAATCAGTCTGAGTTTGATTATAGTGAGTTTGCGATCTTTCCACTAGAAGGTATTTGGTCCACTAAAAATACGGCAGATATTACTGATAAAGCCAGCTTTGAATACAAAATTATGCTGCGACAGCCGGATTGGATCACGCAAGAGATGTTCGAGACGGCGCTTGCCGCTGTGGCAGAGAAAGAACCCAATGAGTTGCTGCAGGAGCTTTGCTTTGAAACAATCGAAGATGGAAAATGCGTTCAGATGTTACATGTAGGTTCTTTCGACGATGAACCGGCTTCTTTTCAAAAGATGAATCAGTTTGTGAAGGAGCAAGGGTTAACACGCAGAAGCTACCTTCATCGCGAGATTTATTTAAATGATGCTAGAAAAACTCCACCAGAAAAACGGCAAACGATTTTGCGTTATCAAGTTGAATAATTAGGGAAAATTCGAGATTGTGTGGGCACATTCTTAGTCTTCCATCAGGCTTTCTAGTATAGTGGTTCTGAGGGAGGTGAAGACATGGAAAATCTTATTTTAGTTGGTCACATCGTTTTTGGGTTCGCTTCATTTGTTGGTTCATTATTATTGACGATCGGTTTTAGAAATACTTTCGCCAAACTGACGGGAATCCAAAAATCAGGCATCGTTTTAACCGTTGCCAGTCTTTTCGGTACGATCGCCTTTGCGATGCTCACGAAAGGGAATGTCATGGGGGCAGTACTTTTCATCGTATTGGGATTAGCAATGTGTGTTTTACTTGTGGCACCAAAAGCAGTGAAAACGAAAATAAAATAATAAAGAAAAACCGATAGAGACTCAAGTCTCTATCGGTTTCTTTGACATCACAGGAGGGATTCGAACCCCCGACCGTCCGCTTAGAAGGCGGATGCTCTATCCAGCTGAGCTACTGTGACAGTAGTTTTGCAACAAGAACTATTATAGAAAAACTACCTTTGCTTGTCAACCTAATTCGTTATTTTACTGATTCGAAAAGATATTCCTTGATCAGTTTCAATGTTTTAGGATTTTCGATGAGTGATCCGTGATCTGCTTGTTCCTCGACAATTATTTCCTTATATTTTTCACTATTTCCATAAATCAGACGGCCAGCCAAGACGCTCGTTAGCGGCACAGTGGTGTCCGTGTTCTGATGATCAACGTTACCGGCAATATTATAAACGGTGATGTTTTTAGGAATATTCTTTTTGTTTTTCAAATAATAATTCAGTAATTCACTTTTGGCCTTTGGTTTGGTGAATGAGTTGCTGTTGTCATTGTATTCCCAAGAGGTATCATTATAAGGTGTACCTAGTGTAATCAAATGATAGAGGGCAGGATCATCGCTTTTTTGTTCATTCTCCAAATAACCGGTAATGATCAATCCGCCGTTTGAATAGCCTAAGTAATCATAAGTGTTAAACGTATATTTTTTTTCGGCATACGCTAAAGCCTGTTGAAACCAACGAGATTGTTTCGGTAATGAGGGATCTGAACCATCTTCAAAGGCGACGGCGATAATGGGCCGTTTTGTCTCTTTCGTAAAATGGCCTGAAGAGGTGATAGAATCATCTTTATTTACCGTAATTTTTACTTCCTCCACACCTTTTTCCGTTTGTTTTAATGAATCAACCAAACTATCGAAGCGATCAACATCCCCATTGGTTCCCGGAACCATAATCACTGGTGCTGGAATCGCTAAAGAGGTGTCCCCATTCTTTATTGCGTGTACATGATCTTTTGCTTCGAAAAGGAGTATTCCGAGGATGCATACGACTAAAATTGCTAGGATGCTCCCGATTTTTTTGTTTTTCATAGGCAATTCCTCCATTTCAGTTTCCTAGTGTACGCCGATTTTTCTCAGGTACAAGTAAAAAAGACGGAAATTCAAAAAAGATTCAAATTTCCGCCATACATCTATTTATTTTTAGAAATCAGTGCTACGCCATCACCTAAAGGTAGTAGGGTGGAAGTAAGCTCTGATGATTTAGTAATTTCCTCTAAGAATTCATTTAAATGCCGATGGATCGAACGATTTTTACGTGGAATCTCTTCGATCGGCTGCAGCACCGTGCCTGCTTGGAAAACATCATCTACCATCAACACCCCATCGTCTGATAATAAACGCAGACATTCCGGCAAGAAGGTGATGTATTTTGATTTCGCGCTATCCATGAAAATAAAATCGTAAGGACCTTCTAGACTGCTGAGTAAATCTGCCGCATCTCCTTCTAATAGAGTGACTTGATCAGTTAAACCAAGTTTTTCAAAATTTTTCTTTGCTTTTTCGATCATGACAGGGAAACGATCGATGGTCGTTATTTTTGCGTCTTCGCCAAGGGTTTCCGCCATCAAACTAGCTGAAAAACCAATAGCGGTACCAATCTCTAAGACATTTTTTGGCTGTTTTTGTTTTAATAAAAATTGCAGGAAGACTACCGTTTCATGTGGGATTACAGGTACGCCATTTTCATGAGCCAGTTCTTCTAATTCGCCTAGTGATCCAGTCAGTTGTTTTTGTTCTGTTCGCAGATAGTGCAGGATATCTTCATTAATAATTGGGCGGTACATCATTTCATTGCGCATTATATTTCCTCTTTCTCTAGTAGTTTTCCGATGTTTAACCAGTCGGTCGCTATTTTTTCTTTCAGTGAACGATTATAGAAAATCGCTGCCGGATGAAAAAGCGGGATGACTGTATATTCTTTTTTGGTTGGTTGATAGTTATTCTGTTCTCGGTTCAGCTCTAACACAGGACCATGGTAAATTTCCCCGTGTCGTTCGCTGATCTGCCACTTTGGTCCTAGTAAGCGCTGTAGTCCAATATTGCCTAAAGTCGCGATGATTTTTGGCTGAATTATTTCCAATTCATAATCCAGAATTGGTGCATGTGCTAGGATTTCTTTTTTATTTGGTGTTCGATTGGGATAAACAATTTCGTTTTCTTGTGTCCGTTTGTTTAAACGTTGCACGACTTTATAGGGACGACTTCTAACTGCGCTGGTGATATATGTGTTTTCTCGAGTAAGCCCGATTGACGCCATCACTTGGATTAATTCTTTTCCCGCTGCACCAGAAAAGGGAATGTGATTTACTACTTCTTTACGACCGGGGGCTTCACCAACCAACATCAACTTCGGGTGGAGCGGTCCTTGTCCGGCGATAAAGCCTTCAAGCTGAAATCCTTTTGAACGTTCTTCAACGAACGTGACCAAACTATTTGGATAGTCCATTTACTTCGCCTCACTTTGTCATCCTCCTAATAGTAGAAAAAACCAAGGCATGCGTCAATAATTAATCATTGACTTGACCTATCTTTTTTAGTAAACTATGAATGTTGTAATTGTGGAACTCACAGCTACAACCGCACAGAACAAGTTATTAAGAACTTCGGTCACTTGGGATGGCGAGTCTAAGTATTTATTATAAGGAGGTGCCACAAGCATGTACGCAATCATCAAAACTGGCGGTAAACAAATCAAAGTTGAAGAAGGTCAAGCAGTCTACATTGAAAAATTAGACGTTGAAGCTGGCGAAAAAGTTGTCTTCGACCAAGTAGTTTTAGTAGGCGGCGAATCTACGAAAGTAGGAGCTCCTATCGTTGAAGGTGCAACTGTTGAAGGAACTGTTGAAAAACACGGCAAACAAAAGAAAGTCGTTACTTTCAAATACAAACCTAAAAAACATTCACACCGTAAACAAGGTCATCGCCAACCTTACACTAAAGTTGTCATTGACTCAATCAAAGCATAAAAAAGAAGGTGCCTAAGTTGATCAAAGGTACATTCACTCGAAATCAAGCAGGACTAATCAGCGAATTTACTTTGACTGGTCATGCTGAAGCCGGTCCTTACGGTAGCGATATCGTTTGTTCCGCTGTTTCCGCATTAGCCATCAGCACAGTAAATAGCTTGGATGCATTAGCAGGTGTCACTCCGAATATCGAAACCAACGATGCTGAAGGTGGTTATCTTCATGTAGCGTTGAAGGAAGATGATTCCATGACACAAGAGCAGATGAATATCTCGCAAATTTTGCTGGAGCATTTATTATTAGGCTTGCAATCAATCGAAACTGAATATTTGGATTTCATTGAGATCCAAACAGAATCTAAATCATAGGAGGTGCAGCTCATGTTATTGAATATGAACTTACAATTATTCGCCCACAAAAAAGGTGGCGGGTCAACTTCTAACGGACGTGACTCAGAATCAAAACGTTTAGGTGCTAAACGTGCTGACGGTCAAACTGTTACTGGTGGATCAATTCTTTATCGCCAACGTGGTACTAAAATTTTCCCTGGTGTAAACGTAGGTATCGGTGGCGATGACACATTGTTTGCTAAAGTTGACGGCGTGGTACGTTTTGAACGTAAAGGTCGCGACAAAAAACAAGTGTCTGTATACCCAGTCGCTCAAGAAGCTTAATCGAGTATTGAAGTCCTAATCCTGATTACAGGGTTAGGGCTTTTTTTTCGCTTCTTTTTTTATTTGGGTTAGTATTTTACTAATGAAAAAAGTTTTGAGGTGTGTTTATTGAATAAGAAGGATCGAACAGTACTGATTTTTGGAAGGATCGCTTCGTTTCTATCGGTGATGATGTATGTTTCATATACCCCACAGATTATGAATAATTTAGATGGAAATAAAGGTAATCCAATACAACCCTTAGTAGCGATGATTAACTGTATCTTTTGGGTCATCTATGCTACGATGCAGAAGAAAAAAGATTATCCAATTATTGTTGCGAATATACCAGGTATCTTTTTAGGTGCCATTACATTTCTCACAGCGATAATATAGCGTAGATTAATGTGCAAAGAGTATTTTAAGTAGTAATTTCTGCTTAGAGTGCTTTTTTATTTTATATTCAGATGGAGAGGCTCGTCGAAAAAACAAGTATCCTTTTGCAAATTTTTGTTTACTTTTTCCCTTAAATGGTGTGGATTTTATAATAGTTTTGTTTTTTTCTTGAACAAACCAAAAAATCGCTTTATTTTGAATAATTATGGAAAAATCCTTTTTGCAAAGTCCGTTGTTTTCCTATGTAGAAAAGGCTAGAATGGAGGATAAGAATATCAATTTTTAGCTGGAGGATAGAATGAAAATTATTGTTTTGGGTGCTGGAAAAGTCGGCAAAGCGCTGACTCAGCATTTATCTGATGAAGACTATGATTATGATGTAGTTGTCATTGATTTACATGCTGAAAAGGTCGAGGCAATCGTCAATCAGTACGATGTATTAGGCGTTGTAGGCAATGGAGCTTCTTATGATATTTTATTGGAGGCTGGCGTTAATGATACAGACATCATTATTGCAGTGACAGAATCGGATGAGCTAAACATTTTAGCTTGCTTAATGGCGAAAAAAATGGGGGCTAAAAATTCGATTGCTCGTGTTCGAAACCCTGATTATTTAAAACAGCGGTCCTTTATGCGGGATCAGCTTGGGATTTCTATGATCATTAATCCAGAACTGGAAGCTGCTAATGAAATTCGTCGGATATTGTTGTTTCCTTCGGCGTTTAAAGTGGATACCTTTGTTGGCGGTAAGATCGAGATGGCAGAGTTCCGCTTGCGGGAAAATGCGAAATTGATCAATGTGCCGTTAAATCGTTTGTATAAGATTTCTAAAACCAATGTATTGATTTGCGCAGTTCGCAGAAAAGACGTGCTGATCATTCCTGATGGCAATACAGTCCTTGAACAAGGAGATCGCATCCATGTGATGGGACAACATCGCGATTTAGTTCGGTTTTGTCATGATATTAATTTATTTGAGCAAAAAACAAAACGAGTGATTATCGTCGGCGGTGGAAGAATCGCCTTTTATTTGTCGCGCCAACTTGTAGAGCAGGGAATCGAAGTAAAAATTATTGAAAATAATCCGAAGCGTTGTTTAGAGCTTTCGAGAAAACTCCCAGATGTGACGATCATCGAATCTGATGGCAGCGATGAGGAAGTGTTGATCGAAGAAGGAATCGAAAATGTGGATGCTTTTGTCGCTCTAACTGGTTTAGATGAAGAAAACATCGTGATTTCTTTATATGGCAAACAAATGAAAGCCAAAAAAACGGTCGCAAAAGTTACTCGGACGAATTTTATGGACGTCTTAGATCAATTAGACATTGATAGTATCATTTCGCCGAAGAATATTATCGCGGGACATATTCTGCGTTTTGTACGCGCAAAGAACAATAAAGACGAGGACGGCGGTGTAAGAACGCTTCATCGCTTAGTCAATGACGAGGTGGAAGCGATGGAATTCGTAGTGACACCGCAAACCTGCTTCTTAAATAAAAAAGTTTCTGAGGTTAATTTGAAAAATAATACGTTGATTGCGGCGATCTCAAGAGAACGAGGTTTTGTGATTCCAAAGGGGGATACCCAGATTCGCTTGAAGGATCATCTAGTCGTCATAACAACTAATCGGAAAATTTGTAATTTAAATGATCTGGTAAGGAAATAATGGTGAATCATAATGAATAAAAAAATGGTTCTATTCACATTGGGAAAATTATTAAAGGTCGAAGCGGTTCTGTTGCTTCTTCCGTTAGTAGTCTCCTTCATCTACCAAGAGCACATCGGCCTTTCCTATGCGATCGTAGCGGTATTTGTTTTCTTGGTTGGGTTATTAATGAGTCGAAAGCTTCCGAAAAATCGTAATATTTATGCTAGAGAAGGGTTCTTCATTGTTGGAGTCAGCTGGGTTCTTTTATCGGTTTTTGGCGCCCTTCCTTTTATGCTTACTGGAGAGATCCCTTCTTTTACGGATGCTTTTTTTGAAACTGTTTCTGGTTTTACCACGACAGGCTCATCCATTTTATCTAATTTAGATGGCTTAAGCCATGCAAGTCTATTCTGGCGAAGCTTTACTCATTGGGTTGGTGGTATGGGAATATTAGTGTTCACTGTCGCCTTCATTCCGCTGGCCTCTGGACGCACAATGCACATCTTAAAAGCTGAGATGCCTGGTCCTGTTATTGGTAAATTGGTTTCTAAGGTTCGAGTGACTGCACGAATTCTTTATGTGATCTATGCTGCGTTGACCTTAGTGCAGATTATTTTGCTGATTCTGGGAGGTATGCCAGTTTTTGACAGTATTTTAAATTCGTTTGCGACTGCTGGAACAGGTGGCTTCTCCATGTCTAACGAAGGGATCGCAGTTTACAATAGTGCGTATATTGATGGCGTTATTACGGTCTTCATGATTCTATTTGGAATCAATTTTAATCTGATTTATTTCTTTTTGATCGGAAAAATTGCTCCGGTTCTGAAGAGTGAAGAATTGCGAGGCTATTTAGCGATTATTGCAGGTTCGACTCTTTTGATTACGCTCAACATTGCTTCACAGTATCCGTCTTATTTGAAAGCATTTCGTTATGCGGTGTTTCAAGTGGCTTCAATCATCACCACAACAGGCTTTACCACAACCAATTATGACAAGTGGCCAATGTTTTCTCAAACGATCTTGCTGTTATTAATGTTTATTGGTGCTTGTGCGGGCTCAACCGGTGGTGGAATCAAGGTTTCTCGGATCATTATGCTATCAAAACAGGCTATCCAAGAGTTGAAAAAAATGATCCATTCTCGTAGTGTAACGACTTTGAATTTTGAAGGAGAGGCGATCGCGCCTAAAACGATTAGTAATGTTTATTCTTATTTAGTTCTCTATCTATTGGTGTTTGCAGCGTCATTGCTTATTTTGTCTTTGGAAAATCTTGATTTTCAAACAACCTTTTCTGCTGTTGCAACCTGTATCAATAATGTTGGTCCTGGATTTAAGGCAGTAGGTCCAACGGGAAACTTTGGCTTTTTATCAGATTTTTCTAAGTGGACGCTTTCCTTTGCGATGCTGGCAGGCAGACTGGAAATTTTCCCGATTCTTTTACTTTTTTCAAAATCACTTTGGAAGAGTTAATGGTCAAAGAGCGTATGTTAAAATCTTATCTCGTTTTGAGGTAAGATTTTTTATTATTCATGTGACATTGAAGTAGTAAACTAACCGAGTCGGATTTTTAGTGACTGGCAAAATCCAATAAAAATTTGGCTCTTTCTTGGCAAATGGAAAAATAGTTCCCCGAATAGACGCTTTGGTAAAAAATAAATTTTCTTTTTTGTTTTGAAAAAGAACCGAAGTTATCTTCTATTATAATAGAAGAAACACGACACGGAAAACATAATACCAAAGAAAAAGGTAAAAAAGCTTAAGTATATTTAAGGTTAATTGGGAGAAAATCCCAAAAACTTTCATTTTCAAAAAATATAGTGTATTATTTTGTAGCGAAATATTTGACATTTTAATAAAAACTATAGATGATTGATAATATAGAATACACTAATAAAGAAGGTGACTGAATGGAACGACGGATTGACCGCATTTATCGCTTTGTTTCAGAGAATGCAAATGTAACGACGAAAGATGTAGCGGATTCATTGGATATTCAACGGACAAATGCTAGTAAAGATTTAAATCTTCTTGTTAAGGATGGTCATTTAAGCAAAAGTGAAGGAAGACCTGTTCGCTATTTTGTTTCGAACCAATCAGCAGCAACGTCGTTTGACGCAGAAGTCCCTCAGACGCACGCCCGTGTTGTGGAGCCGCCGGAGAAGAAAATTCTAAATAAAAATACCGGCAATGTATTTACTCAAATTATCGGCTCTACTGGAAGTATGCGTAATGCAGTAGAGCAAGCCAAAGCAGCAATATTGTATCCACCTCGTGGATTGAATTGCTTGATTACCGGTCCAACTGGTTCGGGGAAAACCTTTTTTGCCCATGCTATGTTTCAGTTTGCTCAGACAGAAGGAGTAGTAGAAGCGGATCGCGAATTGGTCGTTTTCAACTGTGCCGACTATGCAAATAATCCTGAATTGTTGATGAGTCACTTATTTGGTTACGAAAAGGGCGCCTTCACTGGTGCAGACACAGAAAAAGATGGTTTAATCCAGCAAGCCGATGGCGGCATGCTGTTCTTAGATGAGATTCACCGTTTACCGCCAGAAGGACAAGAAATGATTTTCTATTTTATGGATCATGGAACCTATAGCCGGCTTGGTGAAACAGGCAAAAATCGTTTTGCGAATGTTCGAATCGTTGGAGCAACAACAGAAGACCCCCATTCAGCATTATTAGACACCTTTGTTCGACGTATTCCGATCAATATTCAAATGCCGGCATTTGGCAGTCGGCCAGCGGCTGAACAATTGGACTTAGTTCGTGTAATGGTGGCAATGGAGGCTAATCGAATTCAAAGGAAAATCACCTTGACAGAAGATGTTGTGAAAGCTTTATTAGGCAGCGTTTCTTACGGGAATGTCGGACAGCTGAAGTCCAATGTACAATTAATTTGCGCCCGCGGGTTCATGAATCATATGATGCAAGAAGAGATTCATATTACTCTAAATGACCTGACTGAAGGGATCAAAGCAGGATTGGTACAGCTTTCCGCTGATCGAATCAAATCAACAGATGTATCGCCATATCTTGAGCCAGAGATGGTGGTCACCCCCAATGAGATCGATGAGTTAATCAAAACAGACACTTATGAATTGCCATATAACTTATATGATATCATCGGTGATAAAGCGGCTTTACTAAAGACAGAGGGTTTGGATCAAGAAACGATCAATCATTTTATTTCTACGGATATTAATGTTCATTTGAAATCATTTTATAAGGATCATGGCTTTACTTTTGATACGGAGACTCGACTGACAGAGTTTGTTGACAAGCATGTGATCGATGTCAGCAACAAAATTGCCGCTTTAGTTAGTGAACGTTTAGATACACATTTCCAACAAAACTTTATTTATGCTATGAGTCTTCACATTTCTTCCTTCTTGAAAAAAATTCATGTTGGAGAAACGCGAGAGACGAATGCCAATATTCGGGAAATGGCGAAGGATTATCCAACAGAGTTTGCAGTAGCACGTGAAATTCGTCGCTTAGTTGAAAAAGAATTTCAAGTGGATATTCCCGACAGTGAAGAATACTATTTGACTGTTCTGCTTGTTTCCTTACGAGAAGATCAGTCTTCAGGAAAAATCGGTGTAGTCGTGGCAGCTCACGGGAATAGTACAGCTACTTCAATGGCTCAAGTCGTTCGTGAGTTATTAGATGTAACGAATATTATTGCTGTTGATATGCCCTTAGATATGCATCCAAGAGTTGCTTACGAAAAGATGCGTGAAGCTGTGACTCAGATCGATGAGGGCAGCGGAGTATTAATCATGGTAGATATGGGATCATTAGCTACATTTAATGAAGAAATTCAAAAAGATACTGGAATCGAAGTTTGTACGCTAGATATGGTCACAACTCCTTTACTTATCGAAGCTGCTCGGAAATCAAGCGTATTAGGTTCAGGAGTAGATGAATTGTATGAGTCCTTACAAGGCTTTCGAGGATATGGTCACGTAATGAATGAAAAAGCAGAACCGCAGGAAAAACAAGCGATTTTAGCTATTTGTGCTTCTGGCGAAGGAACAGCTCAACGCTTAAAGGAAATTATTGAACGACCGTTGCAGCAACGAAATTTGAAGCATATTGACGTATTGACTTTAGCGGTTGCAGACATTAAAACAAAGGTGCCTATCTTTAAAGAAGAATACAAGATTTTAGCCACGACAGGGATCATGGATCCGAAAGTTGGTGCTCCATATATTCCAATGGAGAAATTTATCAATCAAAAAGCTGATCAGATTTTAGATGAGCTATTGCTGGAAAATGATTTGTCTGAACAAGAAGAAGTTGTGTTAGATGCAAACAAAGCACGGGAATTGTGTATCAAGTTTATGGAGGAAAGCTTTACTTTTATTAATCCGAATAAACTGATCGATCCGCTTTGGCGTTTAGCAAAAACCATCATTACTAATGATGGGGTTTCTTCTGAATATGCATTAATGGTAAATTTCGTAATGCACATGGCCGGAACGATCGAACGAGGAATCTTGCAGCAGCCATTGAAAATTGATGAGGAATCAAAACGGATTTATCAGAACGTTACAGATAATGTAGTAATGAATCGTGGATTGAATGAGTTAGAAAGTCAATTACGTATCACAATTCCAACATCAGAACGATACTATATTTATCAATTGCTTAAGAACAATGAAGAAATTAGCGTATAAATAATACACAAAAAGGGATACAGTATACTGTATCCCTTTTTTGTGTATCGTTGAAAAGGCGTTAAATAAAGAAATTTTAATTAGTGTATTTTGGCACGGTACTTGCTTTATTATAGGTGAGTGCCTATGTAATACTGTACTCAAAGAATGTAGCGCAAGTCTTTTAGCATCTGAGCCTTGTAATTTGCAGGAGGTGGTGGGATGGTAATGGATATTCGACTCACTCGGATCGATGATCGTTTGATTCATGGTCAGGTAGCGACAGTTTGGTCCAAAGCAACAGGGATCGAGCGAATCTTAGTAGTTAGTGATGAGGTTGCGAACGATGAGTTGCGTAAGTTTCTCCTAAAACAAGCCGCGCCACCAGGAATCAAGTCCAATGTCGTCACAAAAAGAAAACTGGTTGAAGTGTATCAAGATCAATTGTTTGATGGAATGAAGGTCATGCTGTTGTTTGCTTCTCCGCAAGATGTAGTAGAGGTCGTTGAGGCAGGTGTTGATTTGAAATCAGTCAATATTGGCGGTATGCGATTTGGCGAAGGAAAGAAAATGATTACTAATTTTATTTCTGTGGATAGTAAAGATGTCGAGTCTTTTCTTGATTTAATGAATGCAGGAATCGAATTAGAAATTCGTCAAGTGCCGACAGATCGAAAAACAGATCTGATGCAATTAATCAAAAAAGAGAAGATGCTGCAATAATTAATTTTGGTTACAGGTTTTGTAAGAACTTATTTATATTTTTGAGCTGTAACAATAATAGTAGGAGGTATAAAGATGGTAGGAATTATCATTGCCAGTCATGGTGAATTCGCTAATGGTATCTTGCAATCCGGAGCGATGATCTTTGGAGAACAAGAAAATGTCAAAGCAGTAACTTTGATGCCGAGTGAAGGACCTGATGACGTCAAGGCAAAAATGGAAGAAGCAATCGCCTCTTTCGAAAACCAAGATGAAGTATTGTTCTTAGTTGATCTTTGGGGTGGAACGCCTTTCAATCAAGCTAACAGTCTGTTTGAAGAACACAAAGATTCGTGGGCAATCGTTGCTGGTATGAACTTACCGATGGTTATTGAAGCATACGCTTCACGTTTCTCAATGGAAACGGCGCATGAAATTGCTGCTCATATTTCAGGAACGGCAAAAGAAGGCGTAAGAATTCGTCCAGAGGAGTTAGAACCAGTTGAAGCAGCTCCAGTAGCGGCTGAAGGCGGACAGCCAACAGGTGCTATCCCTGAAGGAACTGTATTAGGTGATGGTCATATCAAGTTTGTATTAGCTCGTGTAGACTCTCGTTTACTTCATGGTCAAGTTGCAACTGCGTGGACAAAAACGACAGGTCCTAGCCGGATTATTGTTGTTTCAGATGCGGTAGCTAAAGATGATCTTCGCAAGAGATTAATCGAACAAGCTGCTCCTCCAGGTGTTAAGGCAAACGTTATACCCGTTGATAAAATGATTGAAATCTCAAAGGACCCTCGTTTCGGAAATACAAAAGCGTTGTTACTATTTGAAAATCCTCAAGATGTATTGCGTGCTGTTGAAGGCGGCGTTGATATCAAAGAAGTCAACGTTGGATCAATGGCTCACTCAGTTGGGAAAGTCGTAGTAAGCAAAGTATTGTCAATGGGACAAGATGATGTTGATACTTTTGAGAAGTTGAAAGCAAAAGGAATCAAGTTTGATGTACGTAAAGTACCTAATGATTCTAAAGACAACATGGATGAAATCCTTAACAAAGCAAAAAATGAATTGAAAAACGCTTAAGCAAGATAATTAACTTAAATAGGAGGGCTTATAATGTCTGGTATTTCAATGGTATTAGTAGTAATCGTTGCCTTTCTAGCAGGTATGGAAGGGATTTTGGATGAATTCCAATTCCATCAACCGCTAGTAGCATGTACATTAATTGGTTTAGTAACCGGTAATTTAGAAGCTGGGATCGTGTTAGGCGGCTCACTTCAAATGATCGCCTTAGGTTGGGCAAACATCGGGGCTGCTGTGGCACCGGATGCTGCGTTAGCATCTGTTGCATCTGCAATTATTTTAGTTTTAGGTGGTCAAGGAGTTAAAGGTGTTTCTTCAGCTATCGCAATCGCTGTTCCTTTAGCTGTAGCTGGTTTGTTCTTAACAATGATCGTTCGTACATTAGCTGTGCCAATCGTTCACTTTATGGATGCTGCAGCTGAAAAAGGAAATATGCGTCAAGTTGAAATGTGGCATATTATCGCTGTATGTATGCAAGGTGTTCGTATTGCGATTCCTTCAGCTGCATTATTAGTAATTCCTGCTGACACTGTACGTGGATTCTTAGAATCAATGCCTGCTTGGTTAACTGATGGTATGGCTATCGGTGGTGGTATGGTCGTTGCCGTTGGTTACGCTATGGTTATCAACATGATGGCTACAAAAGAAGTATGGCCATTCTTCGCGATTGGTTTTGCTATCGCAGCACTTTCTGAATTAACGTTGATCGCACTAGGTGTTATCGCAGTTGCATTCGCTTTGATTTACTTGAACCTACAAGAAAGTTCTGGTGGATCTTCTAATGGTGGCGGAGGCAATACTGGCGATCCGCTTGGCGATATTTTGAATGATTATTAATCTTGAAGGAGGAGAAATAAAATGGCAGAAAAAATCGAATTAAGTAAAAGAGATCGTTTAGCCGTTGCATGGCGTTCTACCTTCATTCAAGGTTCTTGGAACTACGAACGTATGCAAAATGGTGGTTGGTGTTTTGCAATGCTACCAGCGATCAAAAAATTATACAAAACAAAAGAAGACCGTACGTTAGCAATGCAACGTCACTTGGAATTCTTTAATACACACCCATATATCGCTTCACCAATCATCGGAGTAACTCTTGCGCTTGAAGAAGAACGCGCAAATGGCGCTCCAGTTGATGATGTAGCAATCCAAGGGGTTAAGGTTGGTATGATGGGACCTTTAGCCGGTGTTGGTGACCCAGTGTTCTGGTTTACTGTACGTCCGATGTTAGGTGCTCTAGGTGCTTCATTAGCGTTAGCTGGAAACATTTTAGGACCAATCATTTTCTTCCTTGCTTGGAATATTATTCGTTGGGCATTCATGTGGTATACACAAGAATTTGGCTATCGTGCTGGTTCTAAAATCACTGATGACCTTTCAGGTGGTCTATTACAAAAGGTTACTAAAGGTGCATCCATTCTAGGTATGTTTGTTTTAGGAGCTTTAGTGCAACGGTGGGTAAACGTGAAATTTACACCGGTTGTTTCTACTGTTAAGTTAGACAAAGGTGCTTATATCGAATGGGACAAATTACCTGCTGGTGCTCAAGGAATTAAAGAAGCTCTTTCTCAACAAGCTTCTGGTCTTGCTTTAGATAGTTCTAAAGTAACTACTTTACAAGATAACTTAGATTCATTAATTCCAGGTCTTGCTGCATTACTATTGACATTGCTTTGCATGTGGTTATTGAAGAAAAAAGTTTCTCCAATCGTTATCATTCTTGGCTTGTTCGTAGTAGGCGTTGGCTTGCACGTATTAGGTATTATGTAAAAAAGTCACTCATTAATGAAAAATGCTCGGGCTTGCCCGAGCATTTTTTGCTTAATAAGAGTAAAATAAAGTATAATGATTCAATAGATACATATAAGGAAATGGAGTAGGTCTTATGGTTCAGTCAATCAATACAAAGGTCGATTTGACAATCGATGCTACCTCGTACTTAGGTGTCGCAGATTATGGGAAGATTATGATTGGTGATAAGGGATTTGAATTTTTCAATAATCGAGATGCAAGAAAGTTTGTTCAAATTCCTTGGGAAGAAGTAGATTACGTTATTGCTTCTGTTGTTTTTAAGGGAAAATGGATTCCACGTTACGCGATACAAACGAAAAAGAATGGCACTTATTCTTTTGCATCAAAGGAACCCAAAAAAGTGTTAAGAGCAATACGTGAATACGTAGATCCAGATCATATGGTTCGATCACTAGGATTTTTTGATGTTATCAAACGTGGGGTACGAAACAAATTTAATAAGTAAGACAAAGTCGTTTATCTATTAGATAAGCGGCTTTTAATTTTGGCACAAACTTCTGTGCCAAAGCTCTATCTACATTTGATTGAAAGCGGATACTCATGGATATATGATAAATATGTAAACGAAATCATTTCATAATTATTTCTAAGGAGGAAAAGAAGATGGAAATGCAAGCTACTGGACAAAAGGGTGGACTAAAAGCAAAAGTCCAGCGTCTCGGAAGTCATTTGTCGGGAATGGTTATGCCCAATATTGGCGGATTTATTGCTTGGGGTGTTATCACTGCTTTATTTATTCCAGATGGGTATATTCCAAATGAACAGCTAGCTTCACTGGTTGATCCAATGCTGAAATTTTTATTGCCATTATTAATCGCTTATACAGGCGGCAGCATGGTACATGGACAACGTGGTGCAGTTGTTGGGGCAATCGCAGCTATGGGGGTTATCGTAGGATCGGATGTACCGATGTTTATCGGTGCAATGATGATGGGACCTTTGGGTGGATGGTGCATCAAGAAGTTTGATGACGCTTTCCAAGAAAAGATTAAGGCTGGATTTGAAATGTTAGTCAATAACTTTTCTTCTGGTTTGATTGGATTTGCTTTAGCAATTGTTGGGTATTATGCGATTGGCCCAGTTGTTGGCTCGTTAACCAATTTGATGGCAGCCGGTGTTGAGTCAATTATCAACATGCATTTGTTACCATTGGCAAATATTTTTATTGAACCTGCAAAAATTTTATTCTTGAACAATGCGATTAACCACGGAATTTTGACTCCGCTAGGTATTGAACAAGCAGCAGAAGCTGGAAAATCAGTCCTATTCTTATTAGAAGCAAATCCTGGACCAGGTTTAGGAATCTTATTAGCCTTCACATTGTTTGGAAAAGGTGCGGCGAAATCTTCTGCACCGGGCGCGATCATTATTCAATTTTTAGGTGGGATTCATGAGATTTATTTCCCATACGTAATGATGAAACCACTTTTATTCCTAGCTGTTATGGCAGGCGGGGTTGCTGGAACATTTACTTTCCAATTATTAGGTGCCGGTTTACGAGCAGCAGCATCACCAGGTTCGATCATTGCTGTTATGGCTATGACACCGCCAGATGCGATTTTTGCTAACTTAGCAGGGATTGTTGTAGGATGCGTTGTTTCGTTCTTAGTGGCTATGGTTATTATTAAATCGGATCATAATGAAGAAGAAGACTTAGCGGCGACTCAAGCAGCAGTTGCCGATGCAAAAGCACAAAGCAAAGGTCAAAGTGCAATGAAAGCTGACAATCAAGAAATGTTTGGCAACATTAACAAAATCATCTTTGCTTGCGATGCTGGTATGGGATCAAGTGCAATGGGTGCATCAGTATTGCGTGATAAAGTGAAAAAAGCTGGATTATCATTACCAGTTTCTAACTCGGCAATCAATAACTTGAGTGATGATCCGAATGCTTTGATCGTGACACAAGAAGAACTGCATGATCGTGCAAGCCAAAAAGCACCAAGTGCAACCTTCGTTCAAGTGGAAAACTTCATGAACTCTCCACGCTATGATGAAATCGTGGAACGCTTATCCGCAGAACCAGCAGCAGGTGACAGCGAAAAAAAGCCTCTGACAGATGATGTGGTACAAGGTTTAGCAGACTACTCGAAAGTCGATCACATTGTCTTTGGTTATGATCAAGTGAAAGGATCTGCCAATATGGGTGCAACGATTTTGAAAAAATTATTGAAAGACAACGGAATGGATTATCCTGTAACAGTTGAACTAATCAATGTTTTACAAGATAAGCCGAGTGCTTTAATCATTACAAACAGTGAAGAGACAGTTAAAGCAGAGCAACAGGCACCAAGTGCTACACATGTGCCATTAAACGATCTAGTTGCTTCTGAAAAATATGACAAGGTCATTCAAAATTTAAGGAAATAAGTGGTCTTTTATCCAGAATCGTATTACTCTTAAAGCAGTGAGGATTCTCACTGCTTTTACCCTTTTGACATTATTGGAGGAGATATTGTGTATTTTTCGATTCGCGAAAAAAAGATACTTTCCCTTTTATTAGATTATCCAAATGGCATTACTTCAGAAGAATTGCAAGATATTTTACAGGTTAGCAAACGAACGGTTTACCGAGAGATCTCAAGTATAGAAAAGACGATTAAGTCACAGGATATTCAGATTATCAAGCCTCGTGGCGAAGGCTATCGAATTGTGGGAGAAACTTTAAACTTAGAACGTTTGCAGCAGCAATTAGGCGAAAAACAAGCAGAACTATTTACAGATAACGTTCAGCGGCAAAGTGCAATTGTTTGTTCTTTATTGTTAATGGATGAAGAAGCGACGATTGAGGGCTTAGCGATTGATTTTAAAGTAAGTTCAGCGACGATTACTTCTGATTTAGCTACAATAGAAAAAAGCTTGATTGATTACCGATTAGAGCTGCAGCGTCTCAAGGGTCGCGGCATACGAATTGTCGGTCGTGAAAAGCAACGTCGTCAGTTATTAAGTAATTTGATCTATAACGGTGTTAGTGAGTTTGATTTTTTCCAATTCATTGATTCCCTAGATGAAAAGAAAAAAACGACGGATAACTTCTTTTTGAATTTGTTGAGTCAATCAAGTCTATTGTTAGCTCGAAGAATTTTTGAGCAGATTTCTCAGCAGTCGTTTGAGCAGGTTACAGACAATCAACTACAGCGTGTATTGATTTTATTGGCTCTATCGATTGATCGTATGTCTCAAGAGCGTTTTGTAGAAGTTGAGCAGGAGACAAAAGCAAAGCCTGAAAGTATGCAGATTGCTAGTCAAATCATGATTAAAGTTGCAACGACGCTGAAAAAATCGATACCGCCACAGGAGGTTCGTTTCTTTGCCTTTCAATTAGAAGGGGTAAATTATAAGAAGCCGCAAAATATTTTCATTGACAGTTTTGATGTAGAGCTTTCCTATAAGATTAAAGAATTGATTCGTTTGGTTTCTGAAACGTCTGGTATTGATTTTCGAAAAGATGAACAGCTTTTCAATGATTTATCGGCCCATATGTCGGCCGCTTTAAAACGAAATTTGACCGTTCTTCAGGGAGCAAACAACCCGTTATTACAAAAAATTCGTGATAAGTATCAAGAATTGACAGCAGCGATCATCAAAGAATTGGCGGTTGTTTTTCCGGATCATCAATTTACTGCTGATGAATTAGGTTACGTCGTGATCCATTTCGCAACTTCTCTGGAGCGTCATCCTAGTGGGCGAGCACTATCTGCATTAGTATTATGTTCCAGTGGGATTGGGACAGCACGAATATTAGAGAGTCGAATTCACAAGTATTTAAACGAGATTGAAAAAGTGCAAGTGGCAAAAATTTCTGAAATGAATCAATTGGATTATAAAAGCTATGATCTGATTCTAGCGACGGTCTTTTTACCAGGATTTAATTTGCCGTACAAAGTGATTTCACCTTTATTATTGGATGACGAAATTAAAGAAATCAAAGACTATATCCAAACGCTGCACCCAGATAAGGCGTATGTACATGTAGATGAACCGGAACAAGAGCCTAGCGAAGCCTTTGATGAGATTTATGAGACCATGCGAATCGCCAATAGTCTATTACAAAACTTTGATGTTAAACAGATAAACACAAAAGAAACAATTGAGCTGACCTTAGAAGAGATTATTGATCAGATGCAAGGTACGATCGTATCAGATGCCAAAATCGTGACGAACAAAGTGATTCAACGATATTTGGTGGCGCCGATTGGTGTGCCGAAAACCAATTTTGCCTTATTTCATTGTGCGGATGCACATGTCAAGGAACCATTATTTACCATTTATGACTTAGATCGGAAGTTCTTGATTCAAGGAATGGATAAAAAAAGTATTGATTTAACCCGGGTACTATTACTGTTAGCACCCGATCCAATGCCAGAAAGCCAACAAAGTTTGTTAGGAAAAATCAGCAGTTCGGTCATCGAAAGTGATCTGAATACTGAAATCTACAAATTCGGCAATAAAGAGATTATCTATCAATTATTGAGTTCTTTGTTTGTCAAAGAAATTCGAGAAAACTAGCGCAAGCTTTTAAAAATCGGGGAGGAATTTAAAATGGAATTACAGCCAGAAATGATTTTATTAGACCAAGAATTTGCCAACAAGGAAGAGGCGATCCGTGCAAGCGGACAGTTGTTAGTGGATGCTGGTTGTGTGGAAGAAGGCTATGTTGATGCCATGATCGAAAGAAATAAGCTGGTCTCTGTTTATATGGGAAACTTTATCGCGATCCCTCATGGAACCGATGAAGCGAAGCGCTATGTAAAGAAAAGCGGTATTTCGGTGATCCAGGTTCCTACGGGGGTTCACTTTGGGAAAGATGATACAGAAGACGTAGCGATGGTGCTATTTGGAATTGCTGGGATCGAAAACGAGCATTTAGATATCTTGCAAAAGATCGCAATCTTTTGTTCTGATGTTGAAAATGTCGTTAAATTAGCAGATGCAAAAACAAAAGAAGAAGTCATTAGCTATCTTCAGGAGGTAGAATAGGATGCAAGCAACACACTTTGGCGCAGGAAATATTGGACGTGGATTTATTGGAGAAATTTTAGCAAAAAATGGTTTTTCAATTGATTTTGTTGATATCAATGAAACAATTATCAATGCATTGAATGAACGCAACGAATACACGATTCAATTAGCAGATGAAAGTCAAAAAGAAATTCATGTCGCAAATGTGGACGGCTTGAACAATCAAACCAATCCAGAGGCTGTGATTGATTCCGTTAGTAAAGCAGATATTGTAACGACAGCGATTGGACCCAATATCTTACCCTTTATCGCAGAATTAATTGCTAAAGGGATTCAAAAACGTCGCAGTGAAGGCAATACAGCTGCTCTAGATGTAGTAGCCTGCGAAAATATGATTGGCGGTAGTCAATTTTTATTTGAAAAGGTCCAAACTTTTTTATCCGCAGAAGATCTGGCTTTTGTAGACCAATGCATCGGATTTCCCAATGCGGCAGTCGATCGAATTGTGCCAATCCAACATCACGATGATCCATTGTTCGTATCAGTGGAACCTTTCAGTGAATGGGTAATTGATGCGACACAAAGTAAAAACAAAGAGCTGCGTCTAGAAGGTGTGGAATATGTAGAGGATTTGGAACCTTATATTGAACGGAAGTTATTCTCCGTCAATACTGGACATGCGACGGTTGCTTATACTGGAGCATATGCAGGGTATCAAACAATCGATGAAGCGATTGCCGATGAACGTGTGCTAGAGAAATTACGTGCAGTTCTTGGCGAAACGGGAGAGTTATTGATTAATAAATGGAATTTTGATAAAGAGAAGCATTTTGCTTACATTGATAAGATCGTTAGTCGTTTCGAAAATAAATACATTTCAGATAGTATCAGTCGTGTGGCGCGGACACCGATTCGTAAGTTGGGCTTTGATGAACGATTCATTCGTCCGATTCGGGAATTGAAGGAGCGCGGACTTGAATACGATAATTTAGTAGATGTCGTAGCAATGGTTTTGAAATACGATGATCCGAACGATGAACAAAGTGTTGAATTGCAAGGGTTGCTAAAAGAGAAATCAGCAGCCGAAGTGATCCAGCAGGTTACTGATTTAAAAGATAATGAGTTAATCGCTGAAATTTCAGCAACATATCACAAATAGCTCTTCCTTTCTCCACCGCGATAAATAATTGCGGTGGGGAATTTTTTTATTTATAAAGAAATTTCGTTTCAAAAACCGGCTGAAAATTATCTGTTTTCAAATTTATAAATAAGTTTTTTGGACGAGTTTTGAAAATTACATCATTTTAAACATTATCTATTTGGCAAATAAATAAACATTATGAGTTGTGATTGCCGAAATAGTTCGTGTTTTTGGCAAAATGCTCTTGATTCTTTCTTTTTAAAAAGATATTATAAACAAGTCGAGAAATTTCGTTTCATGAAGCACTCGAATGAAATAGGCGTTCTATGCTTAAAGAGTGACAATTTATACTAGTTTCTTAACTATTCATTTTTGAATGACAATAAGGGGGAGTTAAATGACGACGTTTGCTAAGTATTATCAACAATTGAAGGAATTTACGGAAGATTTATTTTTACATCCAGAACTGGGCTATAAAGAACATCGCACATCTGAAAAAGTAATCGAAGAGTTGACCCGAATTCATCCATCGATAGAATTGTCTAAATTTTCAGAAACAGGGATTAAAACATTTTTATCAACAGATAAAAAACGAACGATGGCATTTATTGCAGAGTTAGACGCGGTTTATGCACCGACACATTTTCAAGCAGATCCTCAGACGGGGGCTGCTCACAATTGTGGGCATTTTACTCAGGTGGCAATCGCATTGTCCTTGTATGATCATTACATTAAAACTGGAAACTATAAGAAATTAGACTTTAATTTATGCTTTATCTTTGTACCGGCGGAAGAATATTTAGATTTGGATTATCGTAAAGAGCTTCGAGCTGCTGGTAAAATCCAGTTCTTAGGGGGAAAACCGGAAGCAATGTCATTAGGGATTTTTGATGATGTTGATTTTGGTGTTTGTGTCCATGCTATCGGGGAAGTCTTCGAACGGCCGACGATCGAAGTGAATTGTGATTTAGCCGGCTTCCTGTATAAGCGTTATCATTTTTCTGGAAAAGCGGCTCATGCGGGCTTTGATCCTTTTTCAGGTATTAATGCCTACAGTATATCGACGTTATTCAATACAGCGATCGGGTTAAGTCGCCAACAGTTTAAGGATACAGAATCGATTCGAGTGAACCCCATTGTAATGGAGAGCGATATGTCGACAAATGTTGTTCCGAATCACATTACGGTAGGAACTGACCTGCGCTGTAAGACACTAGAATACATGCCAGAAGTAGCGCGAAAGCTAGATCGTGCCGCACAAGGAAGTGCGTATGCTTTGGAGGGCGAAGTAACGATTGAAACGGAGCTGGGCTACCTGCCATTTGTTCAAGATCGTTATCTAAATAGTTTTGTGGAGCGGACCTTTGCGAAGTTCGATAAGATTCCGGACATTATTGATGATCGTGGCGGGATTGCAGCAGCTGGTGATATTGGTGATTTAGCATTTATGATGCCTTGTATCCAAATCAGTTATGGTGGATTTGAAGGAACAATTCATGGAGATGATTTTAAAATGATCGATCCAGAATTTGTTTTAGAGACCTTCCCAGAATTTTTATCAGAGGTGCTAATGGAAATGTCTGGCAACTTGGATGAGGAAAAAATCTATCGTCGTTCATTTAAAGAATATAAAGAATTAATTGATTCAATTGGAGGGAATGTATGAAGAAGCAATTAGTGTGGTTAGTTGGTTTTGTGGTGGCGGTGGTAACGATCGCAGAATTGATCGGGATGCAATTCATTACGTTAGGAAATACGACTGTTACCGTTTTACCGTTAGTATTTTCTGTTTTATTGGCGATGCTGTTTGGATTACCAGTGCTTCGCAAAGGGTTAGTTGCTAAAATTTATTCAAAGGGCAATATTCAATTTTCAGCGAAGTATTTATTGTATATTATGCTGCCGTTAATGGCACGTTATGGCGCGGATGTAGCCCCAAGATTGAAGGAAATATTGAGTGTTGGCTGGGTGTTCTTATTCCAAGAATTGGGAAACGTGGGAACGGTTCTTATTGGTTTGCCAGTAGCGCTTATGTTAGGCTTGCGTCGGGAGGCTATCGGTGCAACTCTGGGTCTAGGTCGGGAAGGCGAGCTAGCGTATATTTCTGAAAAGTATACACTAGATTCTGCCGAAGGACGCGGGGTATTATCGCTTTATTTGATTGGTACATTATTCGGGTCGATTTTCTTTAGTATTTTTGCGCCGATCATGGCTGGGCTTGGTTTTGATTATCGCGCGTTAGCCATGAGTTCAGGAGTCGGCTCTGCCAGCATGATGACGGCAGCTTCATCTTCTTTAATTGCTTTAATGCCTGAAAATGAAACGACGATCGCAGCCTATGCCGCTGCGAGTCAATTGTTGACCAGTTTTTTAGGAACCTATACGATGGTATTTATTGCAGTGCCATTGCAGCGTTTCATGTACAACTTACTGACAGGAGGATCACGCCGTGGAAAAGAAACAGTCTAATGAATATATTAAGATTTCACTTGTATTATTATTAAGTATCTGCTTGATTTTATTTACACAGGGAATTAAATTACTTAAAAATCCAGCCTCTACTCCGATTACCTTTAACACGATTCAAGGATTAGTGGTATTGTGGGCTTTTTCTATGATTGGCGTATTTATCTCAACGTTAGTGAAGAAAACCAACATCAAAATTCTAGCTGATTTTCCAATTTTAGGCTGGGTGTCCTTAACATCCTTGTTTTTCTGTCTACTTTCTGACTTTTTTGTTCAAGCGATTGCCGGTGTTGACTTTTTATCGATCACCACGCCGATTTTAGCGTTTGCGGGTCTGTCAGTGGCAGATAGTTTGATGGATTTACGGAAGACTTCTTGGCGCGTTGCGATTGTTGCTATCTTTGTTTTTATTGGAACGTATCTTGGAAGTGCGATCATTGCACAGATCGGATTGCTTTTAACAGGGAAATAAAAAAATCTCCAGAGCAGAGAAAATTCTGTTCTGGAGATTTTTTTGGAAAAGCTTTACCTTCTTAATGAAATTGATAATAATGATCTTAAGCATGAACAGTAGAAAAACTTAATATTTTGGTCTAGACTTTCTTATTGAAAAATTCGTTGATCGGTGTTAAAATTGGTGTATACCAAATTGATAAAGGAGCGTTTACCCATGAAAGTAATTCGTGTGAAAGATGCCAATGAAGGCGGAAAAAAAGCATTTGAAATCATCAAAGATGGAATGGAAAACGGCGTAAAAGTATTAGGTCTAGCAACAGGCAGCACTCCTGAAACCTTATATAAAGAAATGACAACTAGCGATTTAGATTTTTCAGATATGACTTCTGTAAACTTAGATGAATATGTAGGATTAGATGGATCAGACGATCAAAGCTATCGTTATTTCATGAATGATCATTTATTCAACAAAAAACCATTTAAAGAAACATTCGTGCCAAATGGAAAAGCAGAAGACTTGGAAGCTGAATGCAAACGTTACGATGAAGTGATTGCTGAACATCCACTTGACTTGCAAGTATTAGGAATTGGCCGTAATGGACATATCGGTTTTAACGAACCAGGAACACCATTTGATGTCACTACGCATGTGGTTGAATTAACAGAATCAACAATCGAAGCTAATAAACGTTACTTCGATAAAGTTGAAGATGTTCCGACTCATGCATTGTCAATGGGAATCGGTTCAATTATGCAAAGTAAAAAAATCTTGTTGATGGCTTTCGGTACGGATAAAGCTGACGCAATCAAAGGCATGATTGATGGTGAAGTAACTGTTGATCTACCTGCAAGTGTTTTACAAAACCATGCTGACGTAACAGTGATCATTGACGAAGACGCAGCAAGCAAATTATAATCGTATTCAATGAAGTGCCGAGGAAAATTCCTCGGTACTTTTTTTGTGAGTTCCTCTTCGTACTTCAAGTACGTTAGTGGAATCGTGTATGCGGAGATAATAAAACTCATTTTTCGCTGTTTGCTTAGTGAACGTATTAATAGCTAGCTACTATATTAATTAAGGTTAAGGTTAAAGCTCTCAAGTGATATACTTATTTCAAGGAGCGTGAACGTATGAAGCGGTGCATTGTTTTAACTGGAATGGTTAGCTAACGAAAAAAAGGAGGAGAGAACTATTCCAGTAGAAAAGCTTTACCCTAGAAGTAATGATCATGAAACGATTTATTTGCAGCAAGCGATTACCCGACCGGCTATTTCAGTTGGAGACTACACGATTTATAATGATTTTCGCAGCGATCCCTGTGACTTTGAAAAGAACAATGTCTTGTATCAGTATCCAATCAATCATGATCGTTTGGTTATTGGCAAATTTTGTTCGATTGCTTGTGGTGCAACGTTTATTTTTAATAGCGCAAATCATAAGCAGTCAGCCCTTTCGACCTACACCTTTCCTTTATTTTATGAGGAATGGCAGCTGAAGAAGGAAGACGTGGCTTCAGCATGGGACAATAAAGGCGATATCGTGATAGGAAATGATGTCTGGATCGGCTATGAAGCAACGATTTTATCCGGTGTAACGATCGGAGATGGCGCGATCATCGGAGCAAAGGCAGTGGTGACGAAAGATGTTCCACCCTATAGCGTAGTCGGCGGTGTTCCAGCAAAGAAAATCAAACAACGATTTGATGCGGAAACGATTCAAAAATTGCAGCAGCTCAAATGGTGGGATTGGCCGGATGAAAAAATTCGACAAGCAATCCCCTATTTAAAAAATGGTGAGATCGATCAATTATTTGAATAAGCAGTACAAGCTCAGTCGATTATACGGCTGAGCTTGCTTCTTTTTCTTCTTTTGACTATAGTGAACACTAGAAAAGTAAGGTGGAGGATTTAAAGAATATGCGTTTAGACAAATTTTTAGCGGAGGTCGGCTTAGGCAGTCGTAAAGAGGTGAAACAGCTGATCAAAAAAGGTCAAATCAGCGTGAACCAGAAAATCGAAAAATCAGATAAAAAACAGATTGATCCAGAGAAGGATCAGGTTGACTATCAAGGCGAAATCTTGCATTATCAAGAGTTTTACTACTATTTATTACATAAGCCGGCTGGTGTCGTGAGTGCAACAGAGGACAAGCACGATCAGACCGTGATGGATATATTTTCACCCTCTGATTACCACAGTGATCTTTTTCCAGTGGGTCGTTTGGATAAGAATACTGAAGGGTTATTGTTAATTACCAATGATGGGAAATTAGCGCATGATTTGCTGTCTCCAAAGAAACATGTAGAAAAGGAGTATTTCGCTGAGGTTCAAGGAGTAATGACGGCTGAAGATCAACAGCGTTTTGTTGACGGGTTTTTATTAGATGGAGAACGGACGCTGCCAGCAGAATTATTGATTGATGAAGTAACGGAAAATAAATCAAAGGTACGAATTATTCTACATGAGGGGAAATTCCATCAAGTCAAACGAATGGTTAAGGCCTGCGGCAAAGAAGTGACTTATCTAAAGAGAATTCGTATGGGGAAGCTGCTGTTGACTAAAGAGTTAGTCAAAGGAGCCTACCGCTCATTAACTGAAGATGAATTAAAGGGACTAAAAGGTTAATTGGCGTTCTTTTTTTACTACCGTGCTATACTAAAGGAGAAAGCTTTTCAGAATAAAAGCAGAACTGAAGGGGTGGTGCACAGATGGATTTGAAATTATCCGTTTATGAAATTATGCTGCGGCTATTTTTAGCTATGATCATGGGTGGTGCCATCGGGATTGAACGGGAATATAAAAACCGACCTGCTGGAATTCGTACGCATATTTTAGTTTGTATGGGTGCGACGATCATCGCATTGATCCAAGTGGAGATTGCTGATCAGGCCTTGCGTTATGCAGCGGCGAAGCCAGAATTCGTCGGTGTGGTACGAGCAGATGAAGCGCGTCTAATTGCACAGGTCGTCAGCGGAATCGGTTTTCTTGGCGCCGGTACAATCATGGTCAGCAACCGTTCGGTTAAAGGGCTGACAACAGCTGCTTCGATTTGGGCAGGTGCTGGTTTGGGGATTGCCATCGGTATGGGCTATTACACGATCGCTATTTGCAGTTTTGTTGGTATTATTTTGGCTTTGACAGTGGTAAAAAGGGTCATCAAAATTAATGCCATCAAAAAGCTGGAGATTCGTTATATCCACCGCGAAGCAACCAAGGAATTTATTATGAATTATTTTGAGAGTAAAAAAATCGAAGTCGAAGATGTTGATTTCGACGTGGATTTCATGGATGATTATCGGATTTATACGAATGTCTATACGATTGATTTACCACGTGGAATGAATTATACGGATGTGATTGAGGATCTATCCATGTATAAAAATATCACAAAACTACGCATGATTAACGTGTGAAACAGAGGATAAAATCATTTAACGATGATTTTGTCCTCTTTTTTTGAATAAAGTAGTATTGTCAGAGCTTCTGTTCATTGATAGAGTTAGAAGTAAGAGTTAGTAAAATGGGATTATTTGGTATATATAGGAGGAAAAATGGGGAAAATTCTTTTATTAGAGGACGATCAAAATTTAAATAATGGGATTCAATTATGTTTGACCAGAGAAGGATACGAGGTCACGGCTTGTTTAGATATTACTTCGGCTGAACGGGCATTTGAACAACAGGAGATTGATTTAATCATCAGCGATCTTTCTTTGCCAGATGGCAGCGGCTTGGATTTTTGTCAGAAAGTTCGTGAACGATCGAATGTCTTGATATTAATGCTGACTTCTTATAATCAGGAACACGACATTGTGTCGGGTTATGTTCATGGCGCTGATGATTATATGACCAAGCCCTTTAGTTTAATGGTTTTAGTCTCAAAGGTACAGGCACTGATGAAGCGAGTAGTGCGTAATCAAGGACAAGAATTGATTTCTGGAGAATTATCAGTCTCGTTAAACGAAATGAAGGTTAAGCTGCAAGGAGAACTTTTGCCGTTGAGTAAGACGGAGATCCAATTGCTGGTGCTTTTCATGGAAAATCCGAAGCAAATTCTCTCAACAGATCAGTTACTTGATCAAATCTGGGATACTAAAGGCGAGTACGTTGACACGAATACTGTTTCAGTGAATATTAGCCGCCTGCGGCAGAAAATCGGTAAGGAACGAATTAAAACTGTTCGAGGAGTGGGGTATTTATGGATCAACGACGTTCAAAAAAAATAGTTTTGATTTACGTGTTGATATCTGTAGCCTGTTTTGCGTTGTTTATCACTCAAAATTTTAAAATGTATTCGGAAATTGAACAAGATCGCCAAGCGACTTTAGCACTGTTAGTAAAGGAAGAAAAATTTTCAGAAGCTGCGTTAATCAAGACTTTTAAAGTAAATAAGACCTCTGACTTGGCTAACGAGGGGGCTTCCTTAGAAGCAAAATATAATTTGATTGATAAAATGGATCATCCACGCCTGCTACGGACACTTCTTATTAGAAACCTGCAAATATTTACACTTTGCTGGCTGCTGATTTCGTTACTATTTTTCTGGCAGATGAAGGAAAAAATAAAACTTCAAAAAAGCTTAGAAAAGGAAACCAAAGAGTATCACGAGAGTTCAATTCAAAATGAATTGTTATTGCAGCGAAGTCAGCGTGAAGAAGGAAATTTGAAATCCAGTATTACGGATATCACGCATCAGCTAAAAACTCCAGTGGCATCATTGAAACTAAGCTTGGATATCGCACTTTCAGATCAATATGAGGAGCAGGAGCGAAGAAATTTTGCCGACCAAGCAGAAGTTCAGATCAACAAGTTGAACTTGATGCTGGATGGTTTAGCAAAAATCTCACAGCTAGAAACGGATCTGATTCAACTGAAGCCACAAAAGCTTTCCTTACAACAATTGATTAATGAAGCAGTCAATGGTGTAATCATGAAAGCAGTCGAAAAGGACATTGAGTTGGAAGTTGAATTGTCAGAGGATACTTTTGTTATGGTTGATAAAAAATGGACGCTAGAAGCTTTAGGAAATGTGTTGGAAAATGCGGTGAAATATTCGCCAAAGCAAACCACAGTGATTCTTCGGGCTTCTTCATTGGTGACTTATGTGTTGGTTGAAATTAAAGATGAAGGACCTGGAATTCCTACTGATGAGCAAAATAAGATTTATCAGCGTTTTTACCGCGGCAGTTCTAGCACGACGGCAGAAGGTTCTGGAGTAGGACTATATCTGACTCGGAAAATCATTGAAGAACAAGGCGGGACAGTTATGGTGAAGCAACGGCATCCTCGGGGATCGAATTTTCAATTGACCTTGCCAGCAACGTAATTTCTTTTCTTACAAATTTGTTATGTTCGGTGAAAGAATCCTGCAAGGGTTCTTTTTTATACTAAGAGTATAGAAATGAGATGAGGAAAGAAGGAGACGAAAATGATTTTAACAATTAGAGATCTAGTAAAGCATTATAATGATGGGGGTTCCGTCGTAAAGGCAGTTGACCATATTGATTTGGAAGTACAAAAGGGTGATTTTGTTGCGATAGTTGGTAAATCGGGCTCTGGTAAAAGTACGCTGTTGAACTTAATCGGTAGTTTAGATCGACCAGATTCAGGGCAAGTCATCATTGATGGGAAGAATGTTTTTCGAATGAAGGATGAGCAATTGGCTGTCTTTCGTCGTCAAAAGATCGGTTTTATTTTTCAGAATTACAATTTAATCCCATCGTTGAATGTTTGGGAAAATGTCGTTTTACCGATCGGTTTAGATAATCGAAGAGTCAATACAGCATTTATCGAAGACTTGTTGAAGACAATTGGATTAAGTGACCGTAAAAAAGCCTTGCCAAGCATGCTTTCTGGTGGTCAGCAGCAACGTGTGGCGATCGCACGAGCGATTGCAGCAGAACCAGCAATTATCTTGGCCGATGAGCCGACAGGAAACTTAGATACCAAGACAGAATTAGAAGTAATGTCACTTTTAAAAAAATCAGTTGAAAAATTTGGCCAAACACTAATTATGATTACTCACGATGAAGGAATCGCGCAAACGGCTGATCACATTGTCCACCTTGAAGATGGGCGGGTGATCTAAATGAAGATGATCAACCGGGTAGCGTTAGCCAACACGAAGTATCATAAAGGGAAAAATCTACTTTCCGGGATTGCAATTATTTTGACCAGTGTGTTAGTTTTCTTGATCACTTCGATTGGATTAGGGGTGGTAAATGTTCAGAATGCGGCAGTCAACAAGGTTTATCCAACATGGCATGCGATGTATCGCCAAGTCTCTGAAGAAAATATGGGAAAAATTGCTCAGCATGATTTGATTGGGGAATACGGTCTGCGTCAGGATGTCGGTGAATCCGTACTAAATAAAGATGACTTTATCCTCATTAGCTATTTGGATAACGGTGCACAAAAATTAGCTAAACAAACCTTTACGAAAGGACACGCTCCGAAAAAAGGGAACGACGCGGTGCTTTCAAGGGATGCATTGAAGACGTTGGGTTATCCGAATGCGAAAATTGGGGATACAATTAAAATTCCGATTCAGATCTATGAAGCGGACGGCATGGGTTTACAGCAGGAAAAAACATTTCGCTTAACTGGTTTTTCTCCTGATATAAAAAACCAAAATGATGAAAAAATTTTTTCAATGCTCGTTTCAAAAGATTTTATGGAGGAAGTCATTCCCAAAAAACAGCGAAGCTATCGCATGATGATTCGTCTGAACGAAACTGCTGCGACTTCAACCGATGCTATTAAGGAGCAAATCAAGGAAATTGGAAAAAATTTCGATGTTACTGAAGATAATATCGTTGAAAATAGCGACTATCTTTTTGCTAATTATATCGATCCTGCTTTTTATTCAGGGATGGCGATTATTGTAGGAATTATTTTGATTGCCGGAGCGTTAACGATTTACAGTATTTATTATGTATCTTTGATCAATAAGGTCCAAGAGTTTGGAAAATTGGCAGCTTTAGGAGCGACTAAAAGACAGATACGTCAAATCATTTTACGAGAGAACTTGATCGTTGCAGGGCTTTCGATTCCTGCTGGACTACTAATCGGGATTGCTGCAGTAAAATTTGTTTTCTTTCAGTTGATCTCATCAATTTCAAGTGAACAAGCTATGACAAAGGAGATGCGTCAGGTACTTGATAATGGCGAGGTATCCTTGATCCTTCCCTGGATTATCGCGATGACAATTGGGGTCACTTTACTAACAGTTATTTTGGCTTCTTTGAAACCTATGCGTCAAGCTAGTAAAATCATGCCGATTGAGGCAATGCGCTATACTGGGCAAATGCAAGGCAATAAAAAACAACGTAAGGGATTTATTGATCTTAATCTGCGACGCTTAGCCAATGCAAACCTTTCTAGAAATAAAAAGCGAACAATGGTCACGATTTTTTCATTGGGGATGATTGGAATTTTGTTTGTCGTCATTTCAACTGTTTTTAGTTGTATGAATCCCAAACAGGCCGCCCGTGATACGATCGCTGAAGATTATTGTATGAGTATGATAAGATGCGACCAGAACTTAAATGGACTGTGATTCAACAAAATAATCCCTTAAACAATAAGGTAATTAATAAAATTAAAGCAATCGATGGTGTTGAAAAAGTAGATGCATTTCAATCTATTACAGGAGAAGTTCCGAGTGTTAAGGATCCTGGGACAGACAAGCCAATGAGCTTATCAATTGGCGGTATTTCTAAGGATCAAATGGCTCTGATCAATAGAGATATTGAGAAAGGACATGCGACTTATGAGGAATTAAACTCAGGAGATAAAGTTATTGCGACAGGTTATATATTAGCAAATTATCCAGAAATCAAGATCGGCGATACATTGACCTTCAAATTCTTTGATGGGAATCGTACGTTTGAAAAAGACATGACAATCATTGGTGGAGGAAGCTTTGCACAATCGGTTACGAACTTTGATAATTTCTTAATGAGCAACGAGGCGATAAAAAAACTATCGAAAAATAATTTAACCTACTATGTGAATATTAAAGCTGCTAAAGGAAAAACTAAAACCGTTCAATCAGCCATTGAAAATATTGAAGAAGGAAATGAGCTGTTTCGTTTAGAAAGTTATGAAGAAGTTTTGAAACAGTGGGAAGACACGTTGCAACTGACAGCTGGGGCTGGGTATGCGATTATGCTAGTTTTGGCAATCGTTGGGATCATGAACCTAATCAATACGACAATCGATAGTATTTTAAGTCGAAAAAAAGAATTAGGCGTTATGCAGGCAATCGGCATGTCTAATCAACAAATGAAGAAAATGCTTCGAACAGAGGGTTTCGTCTATGCAGGTGGTATTATTTTACTAGCGGGAGGCCTAGGCAGTATTCTCGGATATCTGGTTTACTTGTATGCGGAAAGTCATTCGTTGATGCAAATTAAAGTGTATCAATACCCATTAATCCAAGTTTTGCTGATGATTTTCTTAGTTGTTATCGTACAATTGATTCTGACTTATGCAACGACCACGATCGTCAATAAAGAAACAGTCATCAAACGAATTCAGGCGTCAGAATAAAAAAATGCAGCCCGCAAGAAACTGCGGGCTGCATTTTGCTTTATTCTAAACCAATCAAATAATCATCATCATTCATGGCTTCCACTTGACCAAGCAAGTAGCCATTGCCGACTTGTGAGAAGAAATCATGGTTACTAGTTCCGGTGGAAATCCCGTTCATAACGATCGGGTTCACATCATCTGCGGTATCTGGGAAAAGTGGATCCATGCCTAGATTCATCAAAGCTTTATTGGCATTGTAGCGCAAGAACGTTTTGACTTCTTCGGTCCAGCCGATTTCATCGTATAATTCTTCGGTATAACGTTCTTCATTTTCGTACAATTCATACAATAAATCGTACATCCATTCCTTCAAACGTTCTTGTTCTTCTTCGGTTTGTTCGTTGAATCCGCGTTGGAATTTGTAACCAATGTAGGTGCCATGAACCGATTCATCACGAATGATCAATTTGATGATCTCCGCTACATTGGCCAACTTATTATTTCCTAAATAATATAGAGGTGTGTAAAAACCAGAATAGAAAAGGAAAGTCTCAAGAAAGACACTGGCGATTTTCTTTTCTAATGGTGTGCCGTTTTTATAGATCTCGTTGATCCGTTCGGCCTTTTTTTGCAGGTATTGATTGGTATTGGTCCATTCAAAGATTTCATTGATTTCCGTTTTGGTATTCAAGGTACTGAAAATTGATGAATAGCTTTTCGCGTGAACAGATTCCATAAATTGAATATTGTTCAAGACAGCTTCTTCGTGGGGCGTCCGAACATCTTTACGCAGCTGATCCATTCCGCTTTCTGATTGGACGGTATCCAATAAGGTCAGACCGCCGAATACATAACCCACAGTTTGTTTTTCTAGGTCAGATAGTTTACGCCAATCGTCTAAGTCGTTAGACAACGGAATCCGTGTATCCAACCAAAATTGTTCAGTCAATTTTTCCCACGTCGATTTATCGATGACGTCTTCGATTTCATTCCAGTTAATGGCTTCATAATAAGTTTCTGCCATGGATATTCCCCCTATTTCGTATTAATAAATTTATTTTTTTAAAGTCCAAAAAAATAAATTTAATGCTCTCCACGTATATCATCCAACTATACATGTTCATATCTAATATAAATCAATTTGTCCTGTTTTAAGTGAATGAAAACTGTGAAAAGTTGGCCTGACATCCTAAAGTAGTTATTTACGCAGAGCATTCCCTCTCGAACAGAAGTGCGAGAGGGAACAATGATTTAGATTACACAGCTTTCACATTGGTTTGAGCCAATTTCTTCGGCATCATCAGTAAATGTTCGAACGTAATAAATGGATTTACAGCCCTTATAAAAAGCGTAGTTACGCAGGATGTTCAAATCACGTGTTGTTTGTTTGCTTTCAGTTTTCCATTCATATAGTCCTTCAGGAATTTCCGAACGCATAAACAAGGTCAAGCTCATTCCTTGGTCGATATGTTGCTGAGCAGTCGCATAAACGTCAATGACTTTGCGCATATCCATATCATAGGCAGAAGTATAATAAGGCAAGGTTTCATTATTCAAGTAAGGCGCTGGATAATAGATCTTACCGATTTTCTTTTCTTGACGCTCTTCAATTAAACGAGTGATTGGGTGTAAGCTGGCACTTGTATCGTTAATATAAGAAATCGAACCATTTGGTGCAACAGCTAACCGATTTTGGTGGTATAGGCCATCTTTTTGAACAGCTTCTTTTAGTGCTTGCCAATCTTCGGCAGTTGGGACAAAGATATCCTTGAAGATTTCTTTGACTTTATCTGTTTTAGGAACAAATTCGCCAGTCGTGTATTTATCAAAATATGAGCCATCAGCATAGGCTGATTTTTCAAAGTTATGGAAGGTTGTCTGGCGTTCTTTTGCTAATTCATTGCTTTCCATCAAAGTCCAGTAGTTAAGCAGTGTGAAATAAATATTTGTGAAGTCAATTGATTCTTCTGAACCATATTCCATCAAGTGTTTCGCAAAGAAGCTGTGCAGGCCCATCGCACCTAAACCGATCGTATGATTTAGTTTATTCCCATTTTGAATCGAAGGAACGACGTCAATATCGGATTCATCTGTTACAAAAGTTAGAGCACGAACCATTGTCCGAACAGATTGACCAAAATCGGGACTTTCCATCAAGTTCACGATATTGGTTGAACCAAGATTACATGAAATATCTGTTCCTAATACATCATATTCTTGCCGACCATTGATCGTAGAAGGTGTTTGTACTTGCAGAATCTCAGAACATAAATTACTCATGACAATTTTTCCATCCACTGGATTTGCACGGTTTGCTGTATCAATGTTGATGATATAAGGATAACCAGATTCTTGCTGCAATTTTGAGATTTCATTTTCTAAATCGCGGGCACGAATTTTTTTCTTGCGAATATTTGGATTTGCGACTAAATTATCGTATTCCTTCGTAATATCTACATAAGAATAAGGAACACCGTATTCACGTTCAATGCCGTAAGGACTAAACAAATACATATCTTCATTTTTACGAGCCAATTCGTAAAATTTATCTGGCACAGTCACACCAAGAGAAAGAGTCTTCACACGGATTTTTTCGTCGGCGTTTTCCTTTTTGGCAGATAGGAACATTTCAATATCCGGATGGAAGACGTCTAAGTAAACGACACCAGCACCTTGACGTTGGCCTAATTGGTTCGAATAAGAAAAGCTGTCTTCAAATAATTTCATAACAGGAACGACACCACTAGCAGCGCCATCATAACCTTTAATCGGTGAACCGGCTTCACGCAAGTTCGATAGATTGATTCCGACACCGCCGCCGATGCGTGATAATTGCAAAGCGGAGTTGATTGACCGCCCAATACTATTCATATCGTCCGTTACTTGAATTAAGAAACAAGAAACCAATTCTCCACGACGTTTGCGGCCCGCATTCAAGAAGGATGGGGTAGCAGGCTGGTAACGTTGATGGATCATTTCATCTGCTAAGGATAAAGCTAATTTTTCATCGCCGTCTGCAAAGTATAAGGCATTGAAAGCAACCCGATCCTCATAGCTTTCTAAATATTCCGTTCCATCATTGCTTTTCAACGCATACTGAGAATAAAACTTATATGCCGCCATAAATGATTTAAAGGTAAAATTTTGTTCCTCTAAATAGGTATAAAGTTTTTCGATAAAAGCAGTCGTATATTTTGCAAGAAACTCGGCCTCTAAAAATTCTTCTTCTATTAAATAGTTGATTTTCTCTTGCACTGAAGAAAATGCATGGGTATTTGGTTCAACATTTTCTTTGAAAAAAGCGGCTAATGCTTCTTTATCTTTATTTAGTGGAATCTGTCCATTCACTGGACGATTAATTTCGTTATTCAGCTTGAAGTAAGATACTTCACCTAGGTCTTTCAGGCTCATTTCGTCACATCTTTCTATATATAGTGTCTGTATGTTTTTGTTTTGGCTGACTAATCGTTCAAATAAGTTTCTTCACCAGTGATCAATTGTGAATCAATATTTACTCTTTCACTAAGCAAACTGTAAAAAGGTGGAACTGGGAATAAAGAAAACTTTGCAATCGTGGATCGCAAAGTTTTCGAAAAAAGGTGCTCTAGAAGTAGCTTATTCGGAAATAATTCTTCTTATTGCTGTGAGACACAGCGATTGTTCATCTGAACTAATCTGGAACAGTACCTAATTGGTACTTGAAGCAAAACGCTTCTGCCGCAACCTTTCAAATTTACGCTAATGCTTTCAATTGATCTGGACGAAAACCGATGATGGCTTGTTGTCCGCCGAAAATAACTGGGACACTTTGGAAACCTTGATCTTTTAGAAAACCTAGAGCTTCGGGTTCATTGTCGATGTTGATTTCTTCGAATGAAATTTGATTTTCGGTTAAATAACGCTTTGTCATTTTGCACTGCATACAATTATTTTTTGAATAGACTTTTACCATAAGACTACCTCCCTTGATTTCTACAATTACTAGTATAAAAGATGTAGGGAAAAAGTCAATCGTTAAACACCATATATTGTGTTGGTAGATTATTGGTATACTACTCTTTGTGTTTTTTGCAAAAAGGTTGAAAACGGATAGCTGCAAAGAAAAATCCCTTTACAGAATTAGAAAAACTGCTATAAGATGTTTTTTTACAAGGAAAAAGTTTTTTTAATAACGAGAAAAACAGGATCGAACCAAATAAATCAATGATTGTCAAACAACTTGCTCAGAAAAAAGAGAAAATCTTCGACCATTTATTGACTTTGCACTCAAATGAAGCTATTCTTAGTGAGAAAGATTCTCATTATTAATTAGATGCAAAAGTCGAACAGTAAGGTGGAGGAAAATATGACAACTTTGGCAGATATTTCATTGAACTATGTCGTTCAGATTAGCGAAATGCCTTTAGAAAATGATTTAAAGCACCGGTTACAGGACTTGGGAATGATTGTCGGTTCAAAAGTTGCCGTCGTAAATCATTCTGGCGATAATGGCATTATTCTACTACATAATACACGACTGGCTTTATCCCAGTCTTTACTTAAGCAGATACTTGTGAAGGAACTAACGGAAGATCAAGAAACTTGGGTTTCGCTTGACCAATTAAATGCAGGCGAAGAAGGCGTTGTAGTGAATGTTCACGGCAGCGGGTCGATCAAACGTCGCTTAATGGATATGGGTTTAACAAAAGGCACAGCAGTAAAAGTTGTCAAACTGGCTCCTTTAGGTGATCCAATTGAACTTCGTGTTCGTGGATATGAGCTGAGTTTACGAAAAAGCGAATCAGAGATGGTGGTTGTATCGAAGGAGGTAGAATAAATGGCTAAGATACATATTGCTTTAGCAGGAAATCCCAACAGCGGAAAAACGAGCACTTTTAATGTTTTAACCGGAACCAACCAATTTGTGGGAAATTGGCCAGGCGTAACGGTTGAACGTAAAGAGGGGATCTATAAGAAGGATTCTGAAGTAAGTATTGATGACCTGCCAGGAATTTATTCACTATCGCCTTACTCTCCAGAAGAAGTAGTGGCTCGGGATTATTTACTCTCAGGCACGCCGGATGCCATCATTAATATTATTGATGGGACGAACCTCGAGCGTAATCTTTACTTAACGACACAACTGATCGAAACAGGAATTCCAGTAGTCGTTGCTGTGAATATGATGGACATCATCAAAAAAAGTGGTAAGCAGATTAATCTAGAGAAGCTTGCTTATGCTTTAGGTGTTCCAGTAGTAGGAATCAGTGCATTAAGGAATTGGGGACTGGATAAAGCAGTCAGCGAAGCCCTTCATCTAGTTAAAAAAGGAGTAGAGGAAGTCAATTTTCCTCACTATGATAAACGTTTAGAGGCGGCCTTAAGTGAAATCGAAGATGTTTTAGGCAGTACGGTTGTTGCTAAGTATAGCCGCTGGTACAGTTTGAAATTATTTGAACGGGATGAACGCGCACAAAAGGGCTTAAATCTGAGTCCGATTCAGGAAAAAGAGTTGCAAGAGATTATAAAGATCACAGAGAAAATCTTCGGTGAGGATGCGGAAAGCTTAGTTATTAATGAGCGTTATAATTTCATAACCGATTTGAAAACGTTATGTGTCATTGATGAGGATCAGTTTAAGCTATCGATCTCAGACAAAATAGATCGAATTGTAACCAATCGTTTTTTAGCATTGCCGATTTTTGCGTTAGTCATGTGGTTAATCTATTATATTGCAATCCAAACAGTTGGGGCGATGGGAACGGATTGGGTGAATGATAATTTATTTGGCGATATCGTGCCAAATTTTGTCAGCTCGACTTTGCAGTCGTGGAATGTTGCTGAATGGATGCAAAGCTTGATATTAGATGGAATCATTGCTGGAGTGGGAGCTGTTTTAGGCTTCCTTCCACAATTAATGGTGCTTTTCTTATGTTTGGCGCTTTTGGAAGATTGCGGCTATATGTCTCGAATTGCATTTGTTATGGATCGAATCTTCCGTAAGTTCGGTTTATCCGGGAAGTCATTCATTCCTATGTTGATTGCGACAGGCTGTGGTGTACCTGGAGTAATGGCCAGTCGTACGATTGAAAATGAAAAAGATCGACGAATGACGGCAATGTTGACGACATTTATGCCTTGTTCGGCAAAACTGCCGATCATTGCTCTAATTGCTGGAGCATTCTTCCCCAATAGTAGCTGGGTAGCACCATCAGCATACTTTGTTGGAATGGGTGCCATCGTTTTATCGGGAATCGCTTTAAAGAAAACCAAACTGTTTGCTGGTGACCCAACACCATTTATTATGGAGCTTCCCTTATACCATATGCCTCGAATCGGCAATACAGTACGGTATACCTATGATCATAGTAAAGCTTTCGTTAAACGTGCTGGAACAATCATTTTTGTATCTAGTATCGTGATCTGGTTTATTTCCAGCTACAACTTCTCGTTACAAGCGGTAAATGAAAATGACAGCATTTTAGCTGCTTTGGGTGGCTTGATTGCACCATTATTTGCTCCATTGGGTTGGGGCGACTGGCGTGGAGCGGTTGCAGCGATTACTGGTCTGGTAGCAAAAGAGAATGTGATTGGGACCTTCGGAATTTTGTATCGTCATGCCGAAGTTGCTGAAAATGGCGTAGAAATCTGGAAGTCGTTACAGGCAGCCTATACACCGATTGCTGGTTATTCGTTCTTAGTCTTTAACTTGCTATGTGCACCTTGTTTTGCCGCAATTGGTGCAATCCATCGTGAAATGGGTGATATCAAGTGGACGTGGCGTGCGATCGGTTACCAATGTAGTTTGGCTTATGCTGTAAGTTTTGTTGTCTATCAATTCGGTCATGTGATGTTTGAAAACGGGAAGTTCGGTATTGGTTTAATCTTAGCGGCTTTCGTACTTGCTGCGATGATTTACTTCATCGTAAGACGCCCTGTTAAACAAGCACCGACGATTACAATCGAAGAAATCAAAGAGGTGAAAGAATGGCAACTATAATATTGAGTATCTTAATCTTTGGTGGTGCTGGAGTGGTTGTTTATCGAAGAATCAAAAATGGCAGCTCATGCGAAGACTGTGACAGTGGTTGTCCAGTAAAAGAGGAACAGCATAAACATTAATCTGAAGTAAGAGCCTAGTGAATCTCACTAGGTTCTTTTTTGTCATTCATGCTCTTAACCATTTAATTGAATAAATAAAAAAATATTACAAAGTTGTTGACAACTGTTCGGTACCGAACTATAATGGCAAACGTAATAAAGTTAGGTACCGAACTTTATCGTTATTTCTCTAAATTTTGACAGTATTAGAAAAGATTAGCCAATAACGATGAGCTCGTTTCCAACAAACGAAGAAGAAGTTACGGTACGAATATCAATAATAGTAAGGAGATCCTTTTTATGAGTGAGTTTACAAAAGATTTGATGCGTCAGCTGCGTTTTATTAGTTCAGCTAGTAATGCATTTATGAGTACAAGACAGAAGTTAACTGGTCAGCAACGAGTTTTAGCAATTTTGGTAAAAGAAGACGGACTAATCCAAAGCCAATTAGCTGAAATTCTTGATATTCGCCCAAGTTCCTTAGCAGAGTTAATGAAGAAAATGGAGAAAAGTAACGATGTTCTGCGAAAAGAAGAAAAGCATGACAAACGAATCAAACGTGTTTTCCTAACTGAAAAAGGAAGACAAAAGGCGAAAAAAATAAGTCATGTCGGTGAGGATATGAGTGAAGCCTTCTTTGCCGGATTGACGGAAGAAGAACAGGAAAATTTCAGCGAGTATCTGCAAAAGATTTCCGCTGGCTGGCAGGAAGAGTTTCAAAAACAAGCAGGACGATTTGTTGATCCAATGGATCGTTTGCGTCAGATGCAAGCAATGCGTGAACATTTCGCTGAAAATTGGCAAGAGGATTGGCAAAATCTTTCGCGAGAAGAGCAGCATCTTATACGGCATCAAATGCAACGGGAGATGCGCAATGCGTCACGAGAGTTTTCTCGGAATTTCAATCATGATTTTCGTCGAAACTTTTGCGGCAATCCTGACTGCTATAACGGACCAGACAAAACGAAAGGTCCAGAAAATACAGAATGGGACGATTTTTAACATAGAAGGGAAATTGGTTTCGTATAAATAAATGAGGATGTCAGTTCAACTTTTCGCAGAAAGTATAGGCGAAAAGGTACTCAGTAAAAAAGTGAATTAATTGATTGAGCGCATTAGTTGAATGGTATACGGCATTCGAATCAAACTAATTTTTTCTAAAAAAAATTAGTAGATTTACGCGAATAAGGAGGTACCAATTATGGATCGGGATATGAGTATAGCGCCTGAAGAAACAATTAAAGAAGAAAAGAAGAGTAACTATAAATTAAAAGATTTTTTACGTTTGATTATGAGTGTCAATCCTAAGAAATCACTGTTTGCTATCGGTTTGTTTTTGAGTCTATTAACAAGTGGGGCAAGCTTGATCGTTCCGCAATTGACGAAAGGATTAATTGATACAAGTAAATTGGCACAAATCGACAAAAGGATGCTGATTGTTTTAGTTTTGGCTTTCGTAGCACAACTAGCATTTGGTGCGATTGGCAGCTTTTTATTGCGATATGTTGGTGAAAGTGCTGTTAAAACGTTACGAGAAAAATTATGGAGCCATTTATTACAAATGCCCGTGGGTTACTATGATGATCATAAATCAGGTGAGAGCAGCTCACGGCTGGTGAATGACACGACAGTTATTAAAGATTTAGTCGCAACGCAGTTTCCTAATTTTATTACTGGTGCGATCCAATTAGTTGGATCTATGATTATTCTATTTGTAATGGATTGGAAAATGGCGGCGATGATGTTCTTAGCAGTGCCGATCATGGCATTGATTATGATGCCGATTGGACGAATTATGTCACGCTTGGGTCGGCAATTGCAGGCGGCAACCGCTGACTTCAATGCGGAAGCCAGTGAAAAGTTATCTGAGATTCGTCTGATTAAATCAAGCAATGGTGAAGAATTTGAAAAGAACAGCGGCGGTTCATTTATCAATAAGATTTTTAACTTAGGAATTAAAGATGCAAAAGTTGAAGCGATGTTGCAGCCAATCATCACGACGGTTATGTTAGGATTGTTTGTCGGCATTTTAGGTTATGGCGCAGTCCGGGTCCAAGCGGGTACATTGACGAGTGGGCAATTAGTAGCTTTCTTGTTGTATCTATTTAATATCATGATGCCAGCAGCTAGTTTTGCGATGTTTTTCTCACAAGTACAAAAGACCATGGGCGCGACTGAACGAATCGAACAAATTCTGAAAACAGAATTAGAACCCATTGAAATAGGAAAAGCAGTTGATGTAGCAGGTAAGACGATCAAAGCAGAAAATCTTTCCTTCCATTATGTAGCGCATCGTCCGATTCTGAAAAATGTTTCCTTTGAAGCGAAACCAAATACCGTGATTGCTTTCGCAGGTCCAAGTGGAGGCGGAAAATCTACTATTTTTGCTTTATTGGAACGCTTTTATCAACCAACAGGCGGTACAGTTAAAATTGGTGATGAAAGAATCGATGATCTTAGTCTAACGAATTGGCGTTCACAAATTGGCTATGTATCACAAGATAGTGCTGTTTTTGCTGGGAGCATTCGTGAGAATTTGCAGTATGGGTTAGATCGAACATTAACAGAGAAAGAATTGTGGCATGGATTAGAATTAGCCTATGCCGATCAATTTGTCCGTGAATTTCCCGATCAATTAGAAACGGAGCTAGGGGAACGCGGAGTGAAATTATCTGGAGGACAAAAGCAACGGATTGCTATTGCTCGTGCATTTTTACGTGATCCAAAAATTCTAATGCTGGATGAAGCAACTGCTAGCTTGGATTCACAATCTGAGGAAAAGGTTCAGCGAGCGTTGGATCAATTGATGGAAGGGCGGACAACATTGGTAATCGCTCATCGTTTATCAACGATTGTGGATGCTGATCATATTTACTTTATTGAAAAAGGCGAAGTGACCGGTCATGGAACTCATAGTGAGTTAATCGCCAGTCATCCGCTTTATGCGCAATATGTGCAGGAACAAGTGGTAAATTAAAAAGAGCGTATCAAAACTTTTTATTATAAAGTTTTGATACGCTCTTTTCGTTTATTCGTAAGTAGGTATTTTTTCTTCGTATGCAGTGATTTCATCTTCATACTGCAGGGTAATGCTAATATCATCTAACCCATTTGCCAATTTCTCTTTCCAGGTCGGATCAATTTGAAAGGCGTAGGTGGCTTCAGCAGTCTGAATCTCTTGTTTAGGCAGATCAATCGTGATTGTCTGATCTGCCGGGATTTGACTAAGAATTTCACGGACACTTTGATCCATACGAATTGGCAGCAGGCCATTTTTCAAAGCATTCATATAGAAGATATCGCTATAGCTGCCGGCAATGACTGCTTTGAAGCCGTAGTCTTGAATGGCCCAAGCTGCGTGTTCCCGAGAAGAGCCAGAACCAAAGTTTTCTCCAGAGATTAAGATAGTTGCGTCTTTTCGTTCAGGAGCGTTTAAGATAAATGCAGGATTTGGTGATCCATCTTCTAAGAAGCGCCATTCATCAAAAAGATGTTTACCAAAACCAGCTTTATCGACTTGTTTCAAAAAGCCTTTAGGGATGATTTGGTCAGTATCGATGTTATCATTCATTAGTGGAACAGTTTTTCCTGTATAAGTCGTAAATTTTTCCATTAGATGACCTCCTTGCGGCTATCGACAAAGTTTCCATGAATGGCTGCCAATGCGGCCATCGCTGGACTACAAAGGTGTGTGCGAGCATCTTTACCTTGGCGTCCTTGGAAATTTCGATTAGATGTTGAAGCACAATGAACACCAGCTGGTACTCGGTCAGGGTTCATCCCTAGACACATGGAGCAGCCAGGTTCGCGCCATTCAAAACCAGCCTCGATAAAAACTTTGTCCAATCCAATTTTTTCAGCTGCTTTACGGACGGGTCTTGAACCGGGAACGACGATGGCGGTAACATTGTCATGAACTTTCTTACCTTCCACGATTTTTGCCGCTTCCTGCAAGTCAGACAGTCGACCATTCGTACAAGAACCAATAAAGACATAGCCGATTGGAATATCAGTCGGTGTTTGACCAGGTTTTAGATCCATGTAATCATAAGCTTTTTGCAGATCCGGTGATGTGGCTGCCGGAAACGTGCCATCAAACGGCACGCCCATCTCAGGATTCGTACCCCAAGTCACGAAAGGAACTAATTCGTTGACATCAAGCGTTAGAACTTTATCATAATGAGCATCTTCGTCTGTATAAAGTTCTTTCCAATCATTGATCGCGGCTTCCATATTCTTCGGAGCGTATTCGCGGCCAGCCACATACTCAAAAGTCTTTTCATCTGGAGCGATCAAACCGATTTTCGCGCCGCCTTCGATTGCCATGTTGCAAATTGTCATGCGTTCTTCCATCGAAAGGTTTTCAATCGTTTCGCCACAAAATTCCGCACCGTATCCTACGCCGAAATCCGTTCCATATTTAGCGATTAGCGCCAAGATGATATCTTTTGCATAGACACCTTTTGGTAATTTCCCAGTAATTTTAATTCCCATATTCTTCGGTTTGTTTTGCCAAAGACTCTGAGTTGCAAAAACATGTTCCACCTCGCTGGTGCCGATCCCGAAGGCAAGTGCACCGAAAGCACCGTGAGTTGCGGTGTGTGAATCCCCACAAACAATTGTTTTACCCGGTTGCGTCAGACCGGTTTCCGGTCCGACCATGTGAACGATCCCCTGGCGATCACTACCGTTGTCACAAAGCTGGACACCAAATTCTTGGCAATTTTCTCTCAAGGTATCAATTTGTTTTTTTGCCACTAGGTCAGTGAAATTAAAAATATCGACAGTCGGTGTATTATGATCCATCGTCGCAAACGTCCGCTCAGGATGACGCAATGTTCGACCTGCTTCACGAATTCCCGCAAAAGCTTGAGGGGAGGTGACTTCATGAATCAAATGCAAATCAATGTAAAGCAATTGCGGGGAGCCTTCTTCGCCATGAACGACGTGACGATCCCACAGTTTATCAAATAGTGTTTTTCCCATAATTATGCTTCCTCCAATTCTTGAATCACCGCGTCGGTAAATTCGGCTGTCGTTGCTTGTCCACCCAAGTCATGAGTAAAGAGCCCTTTAGATAGAACTGTATCACAGGACTTTTCAATTGCTTTGGCCGCTTGTTCTTCTTGGAATGATTGTCGTAGCATCATCGCCACTGACAAAATCATTGAGATTGGATTTGCGATTCCTTTTCCCGCGATATCTGGAGCCGAACCGTGGATCGGTTCGTACAGAGAAGGTCCGCTATCGCTGTGACTTGCACTTGGCAGCACACCCAATGAGCCTGGTAGTACAGAAGCTTCATCGCTCAAAATGTCGCCGAAAAGATTTTCCGTTACGATTACATCAAATGCTTTAGGATTTTGAATCAGTTTCATTGTTGCCGAATCAACATATTGATGCTCTAGTTGACAATCTGGATATTCTTTTGCGACTTCTTCCGCAGTCGATCGCCATAATTTGCTAGAAGCGAGAACATTTGCTTTATCGACTGAGGTCACTTTTTTATCTCGTCCTTGAGCAATTTTAAAGGCTGAATGAAGAATACGTTCGATTTCCACTTTGTGGTAACGAGCTGTATCGTAAGCCATCGTATCGGTCAATTCTCGAGGTTCACCAAAATAAATACCGCTACTCAATTCTCGTACAATAATCAAATCAGTGCCTTCAAGAATCTCTGGTTTTAAAGGCGACAGATGGAGCAGGGCTGAGGAAACTGAAACTGGCCGAATGTTCGCGAATAAGTTCAAAGACTTTCTCAATGCGAGTAAACCTTTTTCTGGAGTATCCTGCATTTTTTCCCATTTCGGACCGCCGATTGCTCCCAAAAGAATCGCGTCAGCCGCCTGACAAGTAGTGAGTGTTTTTTCTGGAAGAGAAGCACCAGCTTCATCAATTCCTGCACCCCCAAAAGGAAGTTCTTCAAGTTCAAATGTATGCGCGCATTTCTTTTCGACAGCTGCTAGTACCTGCAGCCCACTGTCCATAATTTCTGGTCCAATACCGTCTCCGGCTAAAACAACAATTTTACTATTCATGTATCTGCTCCTATCTCATATAAAAGTATTCATTTTTCGAAAATGTGTATCTAAGTAATCCATTCTTAGGTTTCAGTTTATTTAACTACCCATTTTGTTTTAAGTGATTACTGGCTTGAACGTAAGCTTTGGCTGATGCATGAAGGACATCGAAATCGACGCCGATTCCGCGAAATTCATCGTTGCTTTTCTTATCTCGCAGAGTCACACGGACTTCAGCTTGAGCGTCTTCTCCGCCAGTCAATGCTTGAATTTCATATTCAGTTAGTTCAGGATCTTGCTGGAGTAATTCATCGATAGTATTGTAGATCGCTTGAATACTTCCGGAACCAATCTGAGAAGCTACTTGCGTTTCGTTTTCTTCATTAATAATAGAGACAATCGCTCCTTGATAGCCATTTGAGCTGTATTGAACTTGAACATCCGTTAGCTTGTATTTTTCGGTTTCTTCTCGATATTGATCTGCGAGCAGGGCGATTAAATCCTTATCAGTAATTTGTTTCTTTTTATCTGCTAATGCTTTAAAGCGTTTGAAAGCTTCTTTGCTATCAGTGTCGTTTAATTGATAGCCCAGCTCTTCCAATTTAGCGTTAAAAGCATGACGCCCCGATAATTTTCCAAGTGGAAGAGAATTTTGATTGACGCCTACTAAAGTCGGGGTAATGATCTCGTAAGTCTCTGGATTCTTCAATACACCATCTTGGTGAATGCCAGATTCATGCGCATAGGCATTATCGCCGACGATCGCTTTATTTTTGGGAACCGGAATACCAGAAAGGCGTGAAACCAGTTCACTGGTTCTTTTTGTTTCATTTAATACAATATTTGATTCGCATTGATAAAAGTCTTTGCGAATTGATAGTGCCAAGGCAACTTCTTCCAACGCGGTGTTGCCCGCACGTTCGCCGATTCCGTTAATCGCACCTTCAACGCGGTTCGCGCCATTTTCGATGGCAGCTAGTGCGTTTGCGGTAGCCATTCCTAGATCGTCGTGACAATGGGAAGAAAAGGAGATTTCTTGTTCACTTTGAATATTTTCGATCAGTGATTTAAAAATCGCACCATATTCCGTCGGGTTTGAATATCCGACTGTGTCAGGGACATTAATAATAGTAGCTCCAGCATCAATGGCCGTTTGTACTGCTTCTAATAGGAAATCTTTTTCTGTTCGAGAGGCATCTTCAGGCGAAAACTGAACTTTTTCAAATAAACTACGTGCATAACTGACATGCTTTTTAATAGAAGCAAGAACTTCCTCTCGAGTCATTTTTAATTTGTACTGCATATGGACATCGCTTGTTGCCAAGAACACGTGAATCTGCGGATCAACGGCGTCCTTTAAGGCTTCGTAGGCACGATCAATGTCTTTTTTCTGACAACGCGCTAATCCTGTTACCGTCATATTCTTTACCTGACGCGCAATACTTTGCACTGCTTCAAAATCACCAGGCGAAGCGATCGGGAACCCAGCCTCAATAACATCAACGCCCCATTTTTCTAATTGAAGGGCGATCTGAACTTTTTCTTTCGTATTAAAATTTACTCCCGGTGTCTGTTCACCATCTCTTAATGTGGTGTCAAAAAATTGAATTTTTCTCATTTTTACTCCTCCTTAAATCAAAAACGGGTATAAAAAAAGCACTCCATCGGAAAAGAACCACTTTCTTTTCCGATGCAATGCGAATAGGGACTTTATGAAATGATTTTCAGAAAGTCCCAGCTATAATAATAAAGTTGCGTTGAAAGACTTAATTGATTTTATCATGGCAACCACCCGTTATTGTCAGAATTTTTTAAAAATTGTTGTATTCATCGTATAAAAAAAGAAAAGAATTGTCAATACGATTATGAAAAAAAGATTAGAATACTTTCTAATAAAATTATACGCTGATGAAACGTTGTTGGATGAAAATAAATTCCTTGGATAATTAGAAAGAATTTTTTCTGTAAATGAATATTTAATTATCTATCATGCTTATGTCACTATGCAAGAGTAGAACAGAAAATAGCAAAATAATTTTAGTTTGAAAAAAAATCTTTAGGAGAATTGCCGATTTTACAAGATTTATTAGGAATAATTTGCGAAAAAGCAAAAAATATTAGAACATTCGGAGCATATGGTTTGATTTATTAAAAACAAATGATTAAACTACTCTTCATATTCAGAACTTCATAATTATTCTGAAAATTGAATCAAAAGGGGAAAAAGATATGAGGAACAAATTTGCATATGGTATTATCGCGATTTGCGGGCTCGCATTGGCGGGTTGTTATGGAGGCAATAGCGCAACGACTGATGAGAGCAGTTCGAGTGCGAAAGCTAAGGGAAACGGAACATTTAACTTAGTGGTCCAACAGGAAATGCCGACAGCCGATCTGTCAGTCGCAACAGATACAATCAGTTTTGCTGCACTAAATAATGTTTATGAAGGAATCTACCGTTTAGATAAAGACAACAAGCCACAACCAGCTGGCGCAAGTGAGAAAGTGAAAGTCAGTGATGACGGCAAGACCTATACTGTCAAATTAAGAGAAGATGCCCAATGGTCTAATGGCGACCCAGTTACAGCTAAAGATTATGTTTTTGGCTGGCAGCGTACCGTTAAGCCAGAAACCGCTTCAGAATATGCGTATCTTTTTGAACCTGTTGAAAATGCAGCCGATATCTCTGCTGGTAAAAAAGCTCCAGAGGAATTAGGGATTAAAGCAGTTGGTGATTATGAATTAGAAATCAAATTAGCAAAACCAACACCATATTTTGATTACTTGTTAGCCTTTCCATCATTCTTCCCACAAAACCAGAAGGTCGTGGAAGAAAATGGGAAAGAATACGCGACTAAGAGTGACAAATCTGTTTACAATGGTCCATTCACGTTAGAAGGATTTGACGGACCTGGTACTGATACAGAATGGGAATACAAGAAAAATGATACTTACTGGGATAAAGACGAAGTCAAATTATCTAGTGTAAAAGTTAATGTTGTAAAAGAATCCTCTACTTCATTGAATCTATTTAAAGATGGCGAGGCGGATGATGTCATCTTATCTGGCGAATTGGCACAACAAAATGCCAATGACTCCGCCTATAAATCGTTTAAAGAAGCACGAACAAGCTATCTTGAATACAATCAACGAAAAGCAGATTCACCATGGAAAAACGAAAACTTACGTAAAGCTGTTTCGTATGCCATCAATCGTAAATCTTTAGTGAATCAAGTATTAGGTGACGGCTCAGTCGTATCGACTGGGTTAGTGCCATCAGGTATGTCAAAAAATCCTAAGACTGACGAAGATTTTGCTAAGGAAGCCGGGAAATTAGCACCTTATGATAAAGAAAAAGCCAAAGAATATTGGGATAAAGCGAAAAAAGAGTTAGGCATCGATGAATTGTCCTTCGAGCTGATGGCTTCTGATACAGATTCATCTAAAAAAGTTATTGAGTATATTCAAGGTGTTCTGGAAGACACGTTGCCAGGAATGACCGTGAAACCAACCCCAGTGCCATTTTCTGTTCGATTAGATCGATCAAATGCTGGAGACTTTGATGTCCTACTTGGTGGTTGGGGAGCTGACTATGCTGATCCATCAAGTTTCACTGATTTGTTTGTAACAGGAAACTCATATAACCGCGGACGTTGGAGCAATGAAGAGTATGACAAATTAGTTGATGCTTCTGGCAATAAGGATGCTAGTGACGAAGAAGCTCGATGGGAAGATCTGCAAAAAGCCAATGAGATCATTTCGAAAGAATCAGGTGTCGCACCACTGTACCAACTATCTGAAGCTCATTTAGTTAACGAGAAAGTCAAAGGGATCGTTCATCATCCTGCCGGTGCTTCATGGGACTATAAATGGACGTATGTTGAAGAATAGTCTTAGCGTAAAAGAGGCGTTTCAAGCTTGTTTTAATAATAATTCTGAAGCGTTGATGATAAATAAAGAGAAGTTGGAACGAGCAACGTTCCAACTTCCTTTTAAGTCAATGTCAATAATGCGCAGATGATCGAAGCTAAAATTAAAATAGCTGCAATGATCAACCAAAAAGAATAACGCCCCTGTCCAACTTGCGAAAGGGCTTGGAATTCTGATTTTTTCTTTTGTTTTCTACTGAAGGCTTGATGCATCGAATGCTGAAAGTGGTCAAAGAAGCCTGAAGAAAAAATCCAAAACAAGGTACCAATAATTAGAAATGGTAGTCCAATTAAGAAAAATCGGTTAGATAAGGTTAAAAAAGTAAGTGATCCTTTCAAGATCGAGTAGATCGTGATGATCACCAACAGACCTCCGCCGATTCCAATGGGAAATAATTTATTTTTCATACATACACTCCAATAGTTAATAGCAAATGTGAATCAGAAAACAGTTATTCACAATGTCTTTCTACTCTAAACCATAATAAAAGTAGAAGTCAAAATATAAGAACGGAACATCAGACTTATTTTAGGAGGCACCTCATGGGCAGTTATTTGAAATATTTTTTAAAGCGTGTCTTTTTTATGTTGATTACTCTATGGTTGATTGCTACCATCACATTCTTCTTGATGCAATTATTACCAGGGACACCTTATACCAATCAAGAACGCTTAAGTCCTGAAACGATTGCAATGCTGAATAAGCAAGTTGGTTTAGATAAACCAGTGATCGTTCAATACGGGATTTACCTATCAAACCTTGTACAAGGAAACTTTGGAATTTCCTTCCAATTTAAAAATCAAGCCGTTGCTGCATTGTTAGCTGGTCGAATCGGTCCATCATTGCAATTAGGTTTGCAGGCAATCGTATTTGGTACCTTTGTTGGAATTATCTTAGGCACAATCTCAGCAATGAAGCAAAATTCATGGGCCGATACTGCTTCAACTTTAGTGGCGATCTTAGGACGTTCGATCCCTAACTTTGTATTCGCTGTTTTACTTCAATATATTTTCGCTATGAAATTGCAAGTTTTACCGATTGCCAAATGGGAAGGATTTGCTTATACGATCTTGCCAACTCTGGCGTTAGCTATGTCGCCACTGGCCGATTCGGCTCGTTTCATCCGAACCGAGATGGTGGAGGTGCTTCACAGCGATTACGTTGAACTGGCACGGGCGAAAGGATTGAGCCGATGGGAAATTGCTTTCAGGCATGGATTACGAAATAGCCTGATTCCCTTAATGACCTTATTAGGCCCCTTAGCGGTCGCATTGATGACTGGATCACTCGTGGTTGAAAACATTTTCGCCATTCCAGGAATAGGAGAGCAATTCGTAAAATCAATCATGACCAATGATTATCCAACGATCATGGCCGTAACAATCCTTTACTCATTCATGCTGGTCTTCGTCATTTTAGTCGTTGATCTACTTTATGGGTTGGTTGATCCTCGAATTCGTCTATCAGAAGGGAGCAAAAGCTAATGGAAATGAAATATCCTTCAATCGTTGATATTCCTGCTGATGAATTTCAACCCTTACAAAAAAATACGGAAGAGGAGCGCGAGGAGATTGCGGCCCCTTCGTTGAATTTCTTACAAGATTCTTGGCGTCGTTTGAAGAAAAATAAAGCGGCAGTCATTTCAATGGTGCTTTTGATCGTAATCATCGCGATTTCGATCCTAACAATTTTTGTCTCGCCTCACAATCCAAGCAAGCAGAATGTGGATTTTATTAATTTGCCGCCACGAGTACCTGGAATAAATATCAATGGTCTAAATGGGAAAACCATGGTTGCTGGTGAATTAGTCGATAAATACGCGCAAGCAGATATTCCAGATAACGTAAATTATCTATTAGGAACAGACGGGTTGGGTCGTGATGTGCTAAGCCGTTTGTTCATGGGGACACGGATTTCATTGTTGATCGCCTTTATCGCAGCCCTTTTTGATATAACAATCGGCGTCGCTTACGGATTAATTTCCGGAATGCTAGGCGGCAAAGTCGATAACGCGATGCAACGTTTTTTAGAGATTCTTTCGGGAATCCCAAACTTGGTGGTTATGATCTTGATGCTGGTTGTTTTTGAACCAGGAATATTCTCGATCGTGGCTGCAATGGCGATCACCAACTGGATACCGATGGCACGGATTGTCCGAGCCCAAACCCTTAAGCTGAAAGATCAGGAATATGTTTTAGCGGGAATGACTTTAGGTGAATCAAAATGGAAGATCGCCTTCAAGCATATTATTCCGAACATCTCCAGTGTGATTATTATTCAAATGATGTTCAGTATTCCGACTGCGATTTTCTTCGAAGCCTTTCTAAGTTTTATTGGGTTAGGATTGACACCGCCAGCAGCTTCATTAGGTACTCTATTGAACGATGGATACAAAACATTCTTGTACTTGCCATACTTACTATGGATTCCAGCGGTAACTATCTCGCTGATCATGATTTGTTTCAATTTATTAGCCGATGGTCTACGTGACGCATTCGATCCGAAAATGAAAGAGTGACGATATTATGGAGAAAATTTTAGAAGTAAATAATTTGAACATTTCGTTCGACACCTATGCCGGAAAGGTTCGAGCGATTCGCGGTGTGGATTTTGATTTGAACAAAGGAGAAACTCTGGCAATTGTAGGGGAATCAGGCAGCGGGAAATCTGTTACAACTCGTACGATCATGCGCCTGCTTTCCAGCAATGCCAATATTGATGAAGGACAGATTCTTTTCAAAGGTCAAGACATCGTTAATAAATCAGAAAAGGAAATGCAAAAGATCCGTGGCCGTGAGATTGCAATGATCTTTCAAGACCCCATGACCTCCCTTGATCCTACGATGACAATTGGCAAGCAAGTAGCAGAATCGTTGCGAAAACACAAAAATGTATCGAAGAAGGAAAGCTTAAAAGCGGCGTTAGATTTGTTGAATCTAGTAGGGATACCAGATGCGGAAAAACGCTTGAAAAACTATCCTCATCAATTTTCAGGTGGGCAACGTCAACGGATTGTAATTGCGATTGCGTTAATCTGTAATCCAGAAATTTTGATTGCTGACGAGCCAACGACTGCTTTAGATGTAACGATTCAAGCGCAAATTTTAGAATTATTAAAAGAAATTCAAGAAAAAATTGAAACGTCGATTATTTTTATTACCCATGATCTTGGTGTCGTGGCGAATGTTGCAGATCGCGTAGCTGTAATGTATGCGGGGAAAATTGTAGAAGTTGGAACCGCCGAAGAAATCTTTTATAATCCGCAACATCCATATACCTGGGGATTGCTTGGATCTATGCCGACGCTAGAAAGCGAGAACGATCGTCTGTACGCAATTCCCGGCTCGCCTCCAGACCTATTAGATCCGCCAAAGGGCGATGCCTTTTATCCGCGAAATGAGTTTGCTTTGAAAATCGATGCAGAGCTGGAACCGCCATTTTTTGAATTATCTGACACCCACAAGGCTGCGACTTGGTTGTTAGCACCACAGGCAACAGTAATTGCACCACCAGCCGAAATTCAACGACGTTGGGATATTTTTCGTAAAAAACAAAATCAGTATTCTGCTTAAATCGCGTATAGAAAACGGAGGACTATGATGGAAAAACGATTATTAGAAGTAAAAAATTTAAAACAATATTTCAATACTGGCAGTAAAAACGAAGTCCGTGCCGTTAACGATGTTAGCTTCCATATTAACGAAGGAGAAACATTTGGTTTAGTAGGAGAATCCGGTAGCGGAAAGTCCACTACCGGCCGAACAATTATCCGTTTAAACCAAAAAACAGATGGAGAAATACTTTTCGATGGCAAAGATGTGACTAAAATTCACGGAAAATCTGCATTGACGGAGTTTCGTCGTGATGTGCAAATGATTTTTCAAGATCCTTATGCCTCTTTAAATCCGCGAATGAAAGTCAAAGATATTATTGCTGAAGGCATTGATGTTAATGGAATAGCTAAAACACCAAAAGAACGGGACAAACTTGTGAATGATTTGCTGGAAACAGTCGGATTGAACCCAAGTCATGGCACTCGATATCCACATGAGTTTTCCGGTGGTCAACGGCAACGGATTGGGATTGCCCGTGCATTAGCAGTTCGTCCTCGTTTTATTATTTGTGACGAACCAATCTCGGCGTTGGACGTTTCAATTCAAGCACAAGTAGTAAATTTATTACAAGATTTGCAGAAAGAACATAATCTGACCTACTTATTTATCGCTCATGATTTGTCAATGGTAAAGCATATCAGTGATCGTATCGGTGTCATGAATAATGGCCATCTGTTAGAAGTCGGAACTAGCAATGAAATTTACCATTACGGTGTGCATCCGTATACAGAAAGCTTACTGTCGGCGATTCCAATGCCTGATCCCGACCACGAGCGCCAGCGTCGCCGAATCAAGTATCAGACAGAGCCAAATGATGGAAAAGCACGTTCATTGCGAGAAATCGCACCGGGTCACTTTATCTATTCTTCTGAAGATGAAGTCGCCTATTATAAGAAGAAATTGCAGCATTTAAAAAATGAAAAAGCCATAGCAGTTTAAATAAAATAGAAAGTAAAAAAATGGAGACACATTGGATTCTTGCTAAAAACAAGATTAAATGTGCTCCATTTTTTTCTACTCATATCCAAATTTGAGAAATAACCAAAAGTTCGTTACAGCTCTTTTTAATGTATGAAATCCTTTAAGAAGCAATGTGTTTTTTTAAAAGTATCAAGCCTGAGATTATGATAGTGGGAGTTTTTAAAACATGAAATAACCATCTCTAAAAAGTTAGCTTTTGCCTAACTTTTAAAGACGGTTTAAGCTTAGAGTGATGAAACACTCTTTTGACGTTTATCTTAATGAAAAATAAATTACTATCTAAAAATTTATCCAAAAAAACAAAAAATGCCACCGCGCACATTCTTTTCGAAACGTCCGAAGACGCCAAGAATGTACCGATGACGTGGGTTTGGCACCCAATGGGCCGTGAGGGGCTCGAACCCGCGACCCGCTGATTAAGAGTCAGCTGCTCTACCAACTGAGCTAACGGCCCAAACAAAGTACTTTCATATATTAGCACTGAGAAAAAAAGAATGCAAGGATAAACTAAAAAAATTTCATTAAAAATCTCTTCAATTACCTAGTTTTAGAAACTATATTGTATAATTTCCATAATTTTGATAAAATGACACTGAAAGGGGTGTAAAAATGGAAGAGACTAAGCTCAGATCCTGGGCAGAAGGACTAAAGGAATTACGATTGCCTCGTTGGGAAGAGCTACCCGAATTAGAATTATATATGGATCAAGTGATTACTCTAGTTGATCGGTATTTATCGCCGCTGATTGAAGATGAAAAACATCAACTTTTATCTAGTGCGATGGTCAACAATTACGTTAAGCATAAATTAGTACCACCACCAGTAAAAAAGAGATACAATCGGAATCATTTGGCATATCTGATCGCGATTACCTTATTAAAACAAGTTTTTGCAATCCCAGATATTAACGAGTTGATTCGTATGCAACTGGCAATTAACGAACCGATGGATGCTTACAATAGTTTTTGTGAGGTACAAGAAGAAGCATTGAGGCAAGTTTCTAAAATCGTTTTAGGTGAGGACGTTCATTTGACTCGCAGGAGCGATGACTTTTATTATTTAGCGATGGAAAGCGCTGTTGCTTCATTCACACAAAAAATGTTAGCTGAAAAAATCATTCAATTGGATCAGCAGAAAGAAGGCGAAAATGATGAATGAAAAAATTGCGATCCTAGTTGACTCTGGGACGGATGTTCCAAGAAAAGTTATAGATAATGGTCCTTTTTTTATGGTACCATTACGGATCATTTTTAGTGATCGAGAATACCGCGATGGGATTGATATCAGTTCTGATACTATTTTTCCATTGATCAAAAAAGAACTACCGACGACTTCTTTGCCCGATGGTGAATTGATTCATCAAGTATTTGATGATATCAAAGCACAAGGGTTCACACATGTAATCATCGTAACGATTTCCAGTGGCTTGAGTGGAACGTACAATGCTTTGCGTGTGCTGGGCGAACATTATGAAGGCTTAGTCTTTCAATCAATTGATACGAAAAATGTTGGGATTGGTGCGGGGATTTTAGCAATCTATGCTGGTGACTTGGTTAAGGAAGGAAAATCTTTTACAGAGATTATCACAGAAGTTGAGAGCAAAATTCCGAAAACGAAAATTTTTTTCAATGTTGATACATTGGAATACTTGCAAAAAGGCGGAAGAATTGGCTTAGTTTCTTCTTTATTGGGCAGTGCCTTGAAATTGAAGCCGATCATTTCATGTAATTCAGATGGCATTTACTATACTGTTGCAAAAGTAAGAGGGTTGAATAAGAGTATCGACAAAACACTTCAATTGGTGAAAGAGCACATTGGAAATCATAAACGGTTCAATTTAGCAGTCACACAAGCTGATGCATTGGAAACAGCAGAAAAAATTAAGCAACGATTACAAGAACTATTTCCTACAGCTGAGAATATTTATTTCGGTAAAGTCTCACCAGCATTGTCAGTCCATACAGGTCCTGGTTCGCTGGGTGTGGTATGCCAAGTATTGGACTAATATAAAGGCGTAAGTCTCTATTGGAGATTCTGGAATAAAAGATGGGCGTGTGCTCATCTTTTTTATTATGGCTTCAATAAATGAATATTTTATCTAGTTTTTCTTAAGTAATAGTTGTAAAAGATTCGTCGTCTGTTTGAAAAGATGAAACAGCTCTGAAATTATTGTATAATGGTATGGCGTACATACAATCTTACAAAGGTATGAGGTGACTCTTAGTGAAAAAAATTCTAGTAGTTGACGATGAAAAGCCGATTTCGGACATCGTGAAATTCAATTTAACCAAAGAAGGCTATGAAGTCTTTACCGCTTACGATGGTGAAGAAGCCTTGGAAAAAGTCGAAGAGGTCAATCCAGATTTGATTTTATTAGATTTGATGTTACCTAAAAAGGACGGTTTGGAAGTGGCTCGTGAAGTGCGCAAGACCCATGAAATGCCGATCATTATGGTTACGGCAAAGGATTCTGAAATCGACAAGGTTTTAGGGTTAGAATTAGGAGCAGACGATTATGTAACTAAACCGTTTTCTAATCGTGAATTAGTGGCTCGTGTAAAAGCAAATTTACGTCGGGGCGGACAAGCGCCAAAAGAAGAAGAGCAAACAACACAAAGTGATTTGACTATAGGTGATTTAACGATTCATCCAGATGCTTACATGGTAACTAAGCACGGAGATACGATTGAATTAACTCATCGTGAGTTTGAATTGCTGCATTACTTAGCAAAACATATTGGTCAAGTGATGACTCGGGAGCATTTATTGCAAACTGTTTGGGGTTACGATTACTTCGGGGATGTACGTACCGTGGATGTGACTGTGCGTCGTTTGCGAGAAAAAATCGAGGATAATCCAAGCCATCCAACCTATTTAGTAACAAGACGTGGCGTAGGTTATTATTTACGCAACCCTGAACAGGAGTAAGTATGGAAAAGAAAGTCCGTTTTTATCGATCAGTCAACTTTAAGATCGCCTTTTCATTTATTTTAATCTTACTGATATCCATCGAGATTATCGGAGCGTACTTTATTCGAGGGCTTGAAAAATCAACGATTGAGAATTTTACCAAAGAAATGAATCAACGAGTAGCATTGTTGAGTACAACACTTGGTTCAACGATGGCAGAGGATAGCGAGAACGAAGCTGATCAGCTGCAACGTCTCTTAGAAAACAACTCCGCTGCTGATATTAAGGAAATGTGGGTTGTAGATGATAAAGGAATCGTTCTAGCAACCAATGACGTAGGCCAAAAAGATTCTATCGTTGGGAAACGAAACGAATATAGTGATATTGATGACTTTTCAATGAAACAATACGTCACTTTGGATGACAATAATAAACGGGTATATATCAATGTTCAACCAATTCAGTCCCCGACCGGCGATTCGGCTGTGATCGGGGCTCTTTATGTTAAGAGCGATATCGAACAGAAATACTCGGAAATCGGTAATACTGCATTGATTTTCTTCACTGCTTCTTTGATTGCAGGGTTAATTTCAATCGTTGTGGCATTATTGGTGGCGCGTTCCATTACAAAGCCGATCAAGGAAATGCAAAAACAAGCAGTACGGATCGCACAAGGTGATTATTCAGAAAAGGTTGATGTTCAAGGACATGATGAACTAAGTCAATTAGCGGAAACCTTCAATAAACTATCTGATCGAATTGAAGATGCTCAAGATACGATGGAAGCAGAGCGAAATCGTTTAGACAGTGTTTTGACTCATATGACAGATGGGGTTATTGCTACGGATCGCCGTGGAAAAGTTATCACTATCAATGAGATGGCTCTGTCCTTGTTGAACACGACGAGTGAACAAGCCATCGGTCAATCAATTTTGACTTTGTTGGATTTAGAGGAAGAGTACACATTACGGAAATTATTAGAGACACCAGAAGAGATATTAATTGACCGTTCAAAATCTGACTCTGAGGAAGATCGCATGACGTTACGATCAGATTTTGCTATGATTCGTCGTGAATCTGGCTTTATCAGCGGTTTAGTTGTTGTCATCCATGATGTCACTGAACAAGAAAAAACGGCGGAAGAGCGACGTCAGTTTGTTTCGAATGTTTCTCATGAATTACGTACGCCTCTAACTAGTGTTCGCAGCTATTTAGAAGCATTAGAAGAAGGCGCATGGGAGGATAAGAGCGTAGCACCAGAATTTATCCATGTGACTTTGGGTGAAACTGACCGTATGATTCGTATGATCAATGATCTATTAAATCTTTCTCGGATGGATTCTGGAGCACAGCAGATGGATCTTGAGTTGGTTAACTTCAATGAACTGGTGGATTATATTTTGGATCGCTTCGACATGATGGTCAACAACCAAGAGAAAAACTATCGAATTGTCCGTGAATTTACAGAGCGGGATTTGTGGGTTGAAATCGACACAGATAAGATCATGCAGGTAATCGACAATATCATGAATAATGCGATCAAGTATTCACCAGACGGCGGAAAAATCGAAGTTCATTTAATGGAGACGCACAACAATGTTGTTTTGAGCATTTCTGATGAAGGCTTGGGAATTCCTAAGAAAGATTTAGAAAAAGTATTTGAGCGTTTCTATCGTGTAGATAAGGCAAGAGCCCGTCAACAAGGGGGCACAGGGCTAGGTTTAGCTATCTCTAAAGAAGTTATGAAAGCCCACCAAGGTCAAATTTGGGTCGAAAGTGTTGAAGGGAAAGGCTCCACCTTCTACATTTCTTTACCTTATGAACCTTATGAGGAGGATATTTGGGAATGAAATTATCAGAAAAAATCATCCGCATCGCGCTTTTTATTCTGATCTTGCTCAGTCTCGTCTTGACTTATGCCATTTGGCTTAGTCCCACCTCAAAAACTGCCGATATCAATACAAGTAAGCAAGCAGTGAAAAATGATCAGAATTACGCAAAGGCAACAGATGCTTTTTTACCGATCCGTGGTATTTGGGATGTGAGCGAAGGTAAATTTCAAACAAGTAGCGAGAATTTATTAGCTACGACCCAAGCACGTTTAACAGAAAGTACCTATGGACAACTTCAAGAGGTCGCACAGGGTGAAGAAGAGATAAAGAATTACTACAGCTTAAATGATGGAATTGAGTTGAATTACGAAGGCGGCTTCTCTTTGACTGAATACGTAAAGGTTTTTGATATGCCGATTAATTTGAATTCAGTGAAGGAGTCAGAAAAGCTGACGTTTTCAAAAATACAAGTAGATTTTTCTAAGAAAAAAATTCGCTTTTTAAATTACAGCAAAGACACAGTATATGAAGCGACGATTTCAGCAGATTTCACTGGTTTAGAAACGATTTATCAAAAAAATCAAGAGAAATATTTGCCAATGTTGGCTGAAAATCCTTTAGTTCCCCGTCTTTTGCGCACAAAAGATCGAGTTCGTTTAAAGAAATATAGTTATATTTTAACTACCCAATCTTATTCTCTATTTCGTAACGCGTTCTTTCAAAACCCTGATCAAGCTAGAGGCGAGGAAGAAGAAAGTGGTATGCGTTCTTTTGTTAGTGGACATGAAGAACTAGTGATGGACGAACAAAAACGTTTGGTTACATTCAATGGTGAACTACCAAGTGATTTATCTAAAGAAAGCATATATAGTCAGAGCTTCAATTATGTTAGCCGTCTAGGAACTGCTGTGGGTAATCTGCGCTACTTTGATCATCATGAAGGACAGATTAATTTTCGGATCTTTGTTGAAGGCTATCCGATATTTAGCCCATCATCAAAAGGAAAAATGAGTGTGAAAATCGAAGATTCGACTACTGCATCGACACCGCAAATTAAAATTGAAACGAGTATGGATACTGTACAGGTACCAATTCCTTCAGATGAAGAAGTAGAACTACCCAGTACCTTAGAAGTTGAAAATAGTCTGGCCGCAGTTGGCTTTGATCTTGATAAAGTTCAAAGTTTTATTATCGGCTACACATGGCAAGATATTGATGGTGTGAATAAGTTGGTTGCTTTGACTCCGGAATGGTTTGTTAAATATGACAATAATTGGTATTCTGCTAATCAGCTGATGCAAGGAAACTTTGAAACGGAGGCGAGTTAATTGGATTTTAGAAAAATCGAATGGATCTTTTTTCTCGTCTTTGTTGGATTGAACATCTTTCTTTTCAGTATTTATTGGAACAATCAGCATGAGCAAAGTCTTGTTACAAGTTCAAATCAGCGGGAGGACATTTTACAACGTTTGGATAACGATGAAATCAAGATCAAGGAAGACGTATCTGATGAGCACCGTGAAGGATATTATCTAAGTGCAGAGCAAGATAATTTTGAAACATTATTAGGTGCTTCAGGGAATCAAACGATTGCGAGAAATTCAAATATCACAGACAGAGTATTAACGAGTTATCCAGGTGGAGAGAAAAAATTTGATTTAAAAAAAGCTACTAGCAGTTTTAATCGTCTCATGAAGGATGCGGATTTCATTATGGATGGACAAGAGTATACTTACTTGCCAGATATTTCTAAGAAAGACGATGAGTTAAGTAAAATTGTCGGAGCTCAATCCTATGAAGGAATTCCATTTGTGGATGAGACCTCCCGTGTGACACTGGACATCGAAAAAAACAATGATCAAGAACAAATCATCAAGTATACTCAGACTCGTCTAAAAGAAATTGAACCCTTACGTGAAAAAATGACACTTTATTCTGAAAAAGAGATTTTAAATACGCTGTATATCAATAACAGTATTCCAAGCGATTCGACGATTACCAATATTTATTTGGGGTATTTTAGAACACTTGAGGTGCGGGAAAAAAATGTCTATGTTCCAGTGTGGTTTGTTAAAATAAGCACTCCAGACAAGACAACGCAGATTGAAAAAGTAAATGCGTTAAATAATCAGGTGATTACGAATAATTTAGTTCCAAAGGTGGAAAATCCATAAAAAGGGTTGTATACTGAGGACAGTTTTAAAAAAGGGGACCAATTGCTCATGTTAGAAATGAATAATGCCTTCAATATCAGCATCTTAGCCAGCGGCAGTACTGGAAATTCTTTATACTTAGAAAGTCCGCGAAAAAGAATCTTGGTCGATGCTGGCTTAAGTGGAAAAAAAATCACTTCGCTATTGGCAGAGGTCGATCGAAAACCTGAGGATTTAGATGCGATTTTAGTTACTCATGAACACCGCGACCATATTCATGGCGTTGGAGTTTTAGCGAGAAAATATAAATTACCTGTTTATGCCAACGAAAAAACTTGGGAAGCGATGGCTCCTTTGATCGGAAAAGTTGATGTGGAACAGAAACATATCTTTGAGATGGGAAAAGTATTGACTTTGGGTGATTTAGACATCGAAAGTTTTGGCGTTTCACATGATGCTGCTGCTCCGCAGTTTTATCGTTTCTATAAGGATGGCCATTCTTTCGTGATGCTGACGGATACTGGTTATGCTAGTGAGCATGTGAGAGGAACGATTCGAGATGCTGACGCATATTTAGTTGAGAGCAATCATGATTTGGAAATGTTGCGGATGGGAGCCTACCCATGGAGCTTAAAGCAACGTATTTTGGGTGATCGCGGACATTTGTCTAATGATGATGGAGCATTAGTTATGACCGACATTTTAGGCGACCGGACAAAGAGAATCTATTTAGGACATTTAAGTAAAGAGAATAATATGAAGGAATTGGCGCATATGACGATGGAAGAAACACTTACGCGTTATGATCTTGGTGTGAATCACCAGTTCCAAATTTTTGATACCGATCCAGATAGTGCAACCGAATTATATGCGATCTAAAAAGGCAAGCTTGCTTTTGCAGGCTTGCCTTTTTCTAACTGTAAACACTAAAATGCTGATTTAAGTGTCTCGGTTCAATGACTTCATCGATCATTGCAATGGCATAGTCTGCCATACTGATCTCACTTTTACCAGCGGCATTTTTGCGTAAGTGATCATCACTAACTTGATAATGGCCCGTACGTAACCCGTCTGGGATAAAGTTTGCCGCTGGACTTAGGTAGGTCCAATTTAATTGTTGCGCGGCTTTCAAGTCTAAAAACGCTTGGTACATATTGTAGGCAGTTGGATAATAATTGGCGTTTGGATCAGAAAGTTCAATCATTCTATGCTTATCGTCAATAAACAGCGAAGAAGCTCCGCCAACTACAATCAAACGTGTATCAGTTCCTCGTAAAATAGTGATGAGATGTTTTAGGGATGTTTGGTGCAGTTGTTCTTTTCCGACTGGTGGACGAAACGCGTTGATTACAACATCAAAAAATTCCATCTCATTTTTAGTAAGTTCAAATAAATCCTTCACTAAAATTGGTACCTCTACCTCTAATTTTTCTGGATGGCGTACGATTGCGGTTACAGCTAAATTACGATTCAACGCTTCTGCTAAAATCAGTGAACCGGCATGACCGGTAGCACCGATAATTGCTACTTTCATACAAAAACCTCCTTAGGCTACATTGTATCTTTAGTCTAAGGAGGTTTTTATAAAATAGCAAAAGATTCGATTGGTATCACTTACGACTGCAATGCCAATTGTGTCAATATAACTAACAGATTCATACCTACATGAGTGATCATAGAAGTCCAGATACGACCGCTATAACGATACATACCGCAAAACAAGCAACCTAGACCTGCATATAAAAGATAGTGGCCATCATTATGAGCAAAAGCGAATAGGGCAGAGCTTAGTAGTGCAGGTAAGAAAAAACCAAATCTTTTTTCTAATGAGCCGAAAATCGCACGGCGAAATACAAATTCTTCCATGATTGGTCCAGCAATAGTGGTTGCTAAGATGAAAATCATATTGTTCATAATCAGTTGGACAATGTTTTGAGTATTTTGTGAAGCCACTGATTGCCCAAGAAAACGCTGCTCGATTTGCAAAATAAGCATTTGTAGAATTAGGGATGCTGGGATTCCAACGATTCCAATTACAATAGTGATCAAAAGATTTTTTTGTCGCGTTTCTAAGCCAAACGTTTTTGATTTGATACGATAAAAAATCATTAGGATAGCACCTAGAAAATAGGTTAGAGTCGTTAACTGAATAATCAATGATGGTCCGGCTTTTAGAAGACTCTGAAAAAGAACTGGTGAAAAAAGCACTAATCCATAAGTGAAGATTGTAATAAAACTATATTTTTTTTCAGTCATTAGTATTCCTTTCTAAACATTTATCGTTCCCAAGTATACCATATATCATTAAAAACTTAGTGTAGAAAAAATCAAAAAAGCAGACGAAGGACTTGCAAAAAGAAACAAAAATGGTATTATAAGAATTGTGAGTTAGCACTCGATAACCAAGAGTGCTAACAACTTAGAAAATCATTACTAGTTGGAGGGATTTATTGTGTTAAAACCATTAGGTGATCGTGTCATTCTTGAAGTTACTCAAGAAGAAGAAAAAACAGTTGGAGGCCTAGTCTTAGCTTCAGCGGCCAAAGAAAAACCGCAAACAGCTAAAGTTGTAGCTGTCGGTGAAGGCAATGTGCTGGAAAACGGTCAAAAAAGTCCAATGCCAGTAGCTGTTGGTGATATGGTAATGTTTGAAAAATACGCAGGTACAGAAGTGAAATATGAAGGCAACGAATACTTAATCATCGCTGCAAAAGATATTATGGCAATTGTAGAATAAAAAAAATAATGAGGTGAAAGAATCATGGCAAAAGATATTAAATTTTCTGAAGATGCTCGCGCAGCAATGCTACGTGGTGTAGACAAATTAGCAGATACAGTCAAAGTTACATTAGGACCAAAAGGACGCAATGTTGTTTTAGAAAAATCTTATGGTTCTCCGTTGATCACAAATGACGGTGTAACAATCGCAAAAGACATCGAGTTAGATGATCATTTCGAAAATATGGGTGCAAAATTAGTTTCAGAAGTTGCTTCAAAAACAAATGATATCGCTGGTGATGGTACAACGACAGCTACCGTTCTTACACAAGCAATCGTTCGTGAAGGCTTGAAGAACGTAACTGCTGGAGCAAACCCAATGGGTATCCGCCGCGGAATCGAATTAGCTACAAAAGCAGCAGTTGAGGAATTGCATAGCATTTCTAAAGTTGTTGATTCGAAAGATGCTATTGCACAAGTTGCGGCTGTTTCTTCTGGCAGTGAAGAAGTCGGTAAGTTAATTGCTGAAGCAATGGAAAAAGTTGGTAACGATGGAGTTATCACAATAGAAGAATCTAAAGGGATCGATACTGAACTAGACGTAGTTGAAGGAATGCAATTTGATCGTGGTTACCTATCACAATACATGGTTACTGATAACGATAAAATGGAAGCTGCTTTAGAAAACCCATATATCTTGATCACAGATAAGAAAATCTCGAATATTCAAGATATTTTGCCATTGTTAGAACAAGTATTGCAACAATCTCGTTCACTATTGATTATCGCTGATGACGTGGATGGCGAAGCATTACCAACATTGGTATTGAATAAAATTCGTGGAACATTTAATGTGGTAGCAGTGAAAGCTCCTGGTTTTGGTGATCGTCGTAAAGCTATGCTTGAAGATATCGCAATCTTAACTGGCGCTACTGTAATTACAGAAGATCTTGGATTAGACCTTAAGGAAGCAACAATTGAAAACTTAGGTACTGCTGGTAAAGTTGTTGTAGACAAAGATAATACTACAATCGTTGAAGGTTCTGGCGATAAAGCTGCATTGAATGATCGTGTTGAAATGATCAAACGCCAAATTGGTGAAACAACTTCTGATTTTGATCGTGAAAAACTTCAAGAACGCTTGGCAAAACTTGCTGGCGGTGTTGCAGTCGTTAAAGTTGGTGCGGCTACAGAAACAGAATTAAAAGAACTAAAACTTCGTATTGAAGATGCCTTAAACTCAACACGTGCTGCTGTTGAAGAAGGAATCGTATCTGGTGGTGGAACTGCCTTAGTTAATGTTATTAAAAAAGTATCTGAATTAGAGGCTGAAGGCGATGCTGCAACTGGTATAAAAATTGTAGTACGCGCACTAGAAGAACCAGTTCGTCAAATTGCTGAAAATGCTGGCTTTGAAGGTTCAGTTGTAATCGATAAATTGAAAAATGCTGATCAAGGAACTGGTTTCAATGCAGCATCAGGTGAATATGTCAATATGATCGATGCTGGGATTGTTGACCCAACAAAAGTTACTCGTTCAGCCTTGCAAAATGCTGCATCAGTATCTGCGTTGCTATTAACAACTGAAGCAGTTGTTGCTGACAAACCTGTTGAAGGTGGAGCTGCTGCTGCACCAGCAATGGACCCATCAATGATGGGCGGTATGATGTAATTAGTTCATCATAAGACGTAAAGTCATCGGAAAATTTCCGGTGGCTTTTTTTCTAAATGGACTGATGAATTCTATAATTTTTTAGAATTCTATATCTTTAAAAAAACAAATTAAGCAGAATATATTTTTTGATTGCAAGTGATTATAAGGCGATTTTATCAATCTATTTCTTTTTTATAAGATTTTTTTTATTCATTAAAAAACGTTTGCTTCATATGGTAAAATATCATTATAAAGAAAACATATCAGTCTTATAGAATAAAAATATGTAGGGATAGGAGAATGTTGAATGAAATTAATCGAAACACCGTTGAATAGTAATGTTAACTTAGAAACACTGTATCCTAATCTAACCAAATATTTTTTTGATAAACGCCCAGCTGTAAAGCTGCTTAAATTATTTGCATATGATCGGACGAAGATCATTTACGCTGACCGCTTTGATACAATTGATTTATTGTTGCTGAATCGTAAGCGCAAAATCAGTCATCAAGAAGTAGATACAATTATTCATCGATTGTTAAAAGTGGATCGTGAAGATGTTACCGTAGATGTTGGCTACAAAAAACAAATTATCGAAGCGGGTCTTAGACCTAAAGAATCCTATAAAGATATCATTGCGGTGGAGTATAAAATTCCAAAAGAATAATCTTGAATCGAGAAAGGCTTAAGGCCTTTTTCTTTTTTTCCTTTTCCAACCAGCAATAAATAGATATAGAGTAGTCATTTTAAATAGATTTTTTTATGTTGAAGAGCTAACACTGTTGCCTCGGAATTCTTGTGCTATAATAAGTGAAATAGTTTATTTTACTAAAAACAAATGAGGAGCATGACTATGAAAAAGTTGTACGAAGATGACAGTTTGACACTTCATACGGACCTTTATCAGATCAATATGATGAAAACTTACTGGGAGACAGGACGAGCAGATCTTCATTCCGTATTCGAGTGCTATTTTCGCAGTATGCCATTTGATAATGGTTATGTCATCTTTGCCGGTCTTGAACGACTTGTAAAGTATTTGGAAGAATTAACTTTCAGTGAAAGCGATTTGGCCTATTTATCAGAGGTAGAACATTATCCGGCCGATTTTATTGATTATTTGCGTGACTTTAAGTTTACTTGCACTGTTCGTTCTGCAGTGGAAGGTGAATTGGTCTTCAGCAATGAACCGATTATTCAGGTGGAAGGGCCATTACTCCAATGTCAATTGGTTGAAACGGCGCTTTTGAACATTGTGAATTTCCAAACGCTGATTGCTACGAAAGCTGCTCGAATCAAATCAGTAATTGGTGACGATCCCTTATTAGAGTTTGGTACACGCCGAGCTCAGGAATTAGACGCTGCACTTTGGGGCACCCGGGCTGCCTATATTGGTGGAGCCGATGCTACAAGTAATGTACGAGCAGGAAAGATTTTTGGAATTCCTGATAGCGGTACCCATGCCCATTCATTGATCCAATCCTATGGCAATGATTACGATGGTTTTAGAGCTTATGCTGAGACTCATCGAGACTGTGTTTTTTTAGTAGATACCTATGATACGATCAAATCAGGTGTACCAAGTGCAATCAAAGTTGCTCGAGAAATGGGTGATAAAATCAATTTCTTGGGTGTACGGATTGATAGCGGTGATATGGCTTATATTTCCAAACGAGTCCGCCAACAATTAGATGAAGCGGGTTTCCCTGACGCGAAGATCTATGCATCTAACGATCTAGATGAAAGTACAATTTTGAACTTAAAGATGCAACATGCGAAGATCGATGTTTGGGGAGTTGGTACAAAACTAATTACGGCTTATGATCAGCCAGCGCTTGGGGCCGTTTTCAAGTTGGTTTCAATCGAAAATGAGCAAGGGGAGATGGTGGATACCATTAAACTCTCTAGTAATGCAGAGAAAGTTACGACTCCCGGTAAAAAACAAGTTTGGCGGATTACACGTAAAACTGACGGCAAATCAGAAGGCGATTATGTCACACTATGGGATGAGGATCCACGAGAAGAGAAAGAAATTTATATGTTCCATCCAGTTTATCCATATATCAATAAAACGGTGAAAAATTTTGAGGCTCGTCCAGTCTTAAGAGACATCTATATAGATGGCAAGCTTATTTATGATTTGCCGGATTTAGAAGAAGTTAAGCAGACTGCTAAAGCCAGCTTAGATTCACTGTGGGAAGAATACAAACGTGATCTAAATCCACAAAAATATCCAGTTGATCTTTCTACGAAGTGTTGGAACCATAAAAACAAAATTATGGACCAAGTGCGTAGATCTGTGGTAAAAACAGAGCAAGAAGATTAAAGGAGTGAAGCTTATGATGAAGCTGCAAGAAGAAATCATTAAGGAATTAGGGACGAAACCTACCATTGATCCCAAAGAAGAAATTCGTAAAAGTATTGAGTTTTTAAAGGATTATCTAAGGAAATATCCGTTTCTAAAGACATTTGTTTTAGGAATCAGTGGAGGGCAAGATTCATCCTTGGCTGGTCGGCTTGCTCAGCTTACGATGGAAGAGATGCGGCAAGAGACAGGTGATGATACGTATAAATTTATCGCTGTACGATTGCCTTATGGTTCTCAGGCTGATGAAGCGGATGCTAAGCGAGCATTAGATTTTATCAATCCAGATGTTAGCTTAAGCGTGAACATCAAGGAAGCTGTCGACGCGGAGGTTGCCGCATTAGAAGAAGCTGGTGTTGCAATCAGTGATTTTAACAAAGGAAATATTAAAGCACGTCAACGAATGATCACTCAATATGGAATTGCTGGCGGCAATCAAGGAGCTGTTATCGGAACAGATCATGCGGCTGAAAATATCACAGGTTTCTTTACTAAATTTGGCGATGGCGGCGCGGATATTTTACCACTGTTCCGCTTAAATAAACGTCAAGGTAAAATGCTGTTGAAAGAATTAGGAGCGGAAGAAGCTTTGTATTTGAAGGTTCCGACGGCTGATTTAGAAGATGGGAAGCCATTAATCTCTGATGAGGTAGCATTAGGAGTAACCTATGATGATATTGATGACTACTTAGAAGGTAAGTCAATTGACGAAAAGGCGCAAGCAACGATTGAAAATTGGTGGAATAAAACGCAGCACAAACGCCATTTACCAATCACGATCTTCGATGATTTTTGGAAATAGTAAATTTAATCGTAGTCTAGCGGAGCTTCAACTCTGCTAGACTTTTTTGTTTTATCCAACGATTTTAGTGTAAACTTATCGTTCTTTACTTTCTTCTAATTTCTCGCTAAACTATTTAAGATGCCTTGCCAATTCAAAAGCTTATATAGACTGGCTGAAAGATATGTGCGAAGGGCATTGGAAGGATATTTCGTATTTTAAAGATAAAAGGATTAATACGATTTAGAAATCCATAGATAGGAGAGACACATGCTCAAACTTCGAAAGATTCCTTGGCAACAGCTGTTAAAAATTATTGGTGTGATAGGATTAATTGTTAGTTCAAATCTTTTTTTTCAACTAACACAAAATGAGTTTTCCTTTGAATTAATGTTCAAATTTGCTTTTTCTTGGCACACTGAAAAATTCCTTTTAGGGTGCTTTGTACTGCTTATTTTTTATGGGTGGGTCAGCAGTCTTTTAGGCTCACTGAAATCGGGTAGTGTATTTTATCTTTTAACGGTGATTGGTGTAGGAATTGCGAATTATTTGAAGATGAACTATCGGATGGAGCCGATCTATCCAAATGATTTGAAAATGATTACTGAATTCGGAATGATCTACGACATGATTGGTCTTCCATTATTTCTTCTGTTTTTACTGATGTTGGCGTTAGGAATTATTTTAGTTCTCTTTAGTTTGAAGAAAAGCTGGAAGTTAGAGAAAAAACAACAACGGCTGCGTTTTATATTTTTCGTTTTAACTAGCAGTTTGTTGCTGTATATCGGTGGATTCAACCAGCAAGGGAATCTATTGCGCAAGGCTTATAATAAAACGGCTTTATGGATTCCCTACAGTCAAAAAATGAATTATTACAACACTGGGTTTATGGGTGGCTTTTTGTATAATTTACCGGTGGAGGCGATGGAAAAGCCAGCGGATTATTCTCAAGTGAACGTAGAAAGAATTACTAAGAAATATCAAAAAAAAGCAAAAACAACTTCAGAGGAAAAACCGAATATTATTTATGTTATGAGTGAGAGTTTTTCTGATCCAAGTCGTTTGAATGGCTTAGAAATTTTAGGTGGGGATCCACTGCAAGATTATCGTACAATCGCCGATCAAACCTATAGTGGTCAGATGCTATCGCAAAATTATGGCGGTGGGACGGCGAATATCGAATTTGAAGCCTTGACGGGTTTTTCCATGGAGCTATTCAATGCACAGATGACTACGCCTTATACAATGCTGATGTCGGATTTTGATTCATTTCCTTCGTTGGTCGGAACATTGAAGGAACGCGGGTACGAAACGACGGCAATCCATCCTTACAATACTTCAATGTACAAGAGAAAAGATGTCTATGAAACATTTGGGTTTGATCAATTCTTGGACGAAAAAAAATGAAGCATACGGATAAACTTGAAAATAATCCGTATATTTCAGATGCAGCAGCCTATCAAGAAATCTTTGATCAATTAGATAAAAATAAAAAGCCGCAATTTTTGCATTTAGTGACAATGCAAACGCATATGCCGTACGAAAATAAATACTCGAACATTCCTTACTTAGTCAAAGGGGATGATAGCTTATCTGTTCGGGCATATTTGCAGGATATTGCATACAGTAGTCAAGCGTTGAAGGATTTTCTGAAAAAATTAGACGATCTACCGGAACGAACCTTGGTTGTTTTTTGGGGGGATCATTTGCCAGGAATTTATTCAGACGATATTCAAAAGAAAAACCAAGGGCACTTACTACATGAAACAGAATTTTTGATGTATGACAATCGCCATAAACTCAATAGACAGCAAGTTACAACAAGTCCCTTTTATTTTGCAGCAGATCTTTTCCAACAGGGCAGACTTCAAATGACTGGATTTCAAAATTTATTAGTGACTTTGCAAAAAGAGTTTCCTGCCTTTGAAAAAGGAATGTACTACCAAAGTGGACAATGGTTTAAAGAAGCTCGTTTCAATCAAAAGCAAGAGAAAATTTATCAGGAATACCAAATGATTCAATACGACATTACAGCTGGTCATCAGTATAGCTTGAAAGAAAATTTTTTTGAATAAACACGAGATTAAAGGAGTAAATATGGGGTTTAAAAAGAAAGACAATCAGAATTATTACAATCCACTGCGTCGGGCAATTTTAACTCATCAAATGATTGAGCCTGGTGATAAAGTGGCGATTGGAATGAGTGGCGGAAAGGACAGCACGACATTGCTCTATTTATTAGATCGGATTCGACGTCAACGGCGTTTAGGTTTTGACTTTGAAATTGTACCGATTACTCTTGATATGGGATTTGAAGGCTGTGACATTACTCCGATGAAAAAATTTGTTGAAAACTTAGGCTATCAATTAGAGGTAGTTCCGACAAATATCGCGAAAGTCGTTTTTGATGTACGTGAAGAAAAGTCGCCCTGTTCTTTATGCGCAAAGCTTCGCCGTGGAATCTTATATAATCGCGCAAGTGAGTTGGGGTGCCAAAAAGTCGCTCTAGGTCACCACGTAGATGATGCGATTGAAACCTACTTTATGAATTTTTTGTTTCACGGACGTTTAAACAGTTTTGAACCAAAAAGCTATTTATCAAAAACGAAGGTGACATTAGTACGCCCAATGATCTATTTAGAGGAGAAACAAATTATCCGACTTGTGAAACGTGAAGAACTCCCTGTAATTTTTAATCCTTGCCCTGTGGATAAAAAAACAAAAAGGGAAGAAATCAAGAACTTGGTGACGCAGCTTGCTAAAAACTATCCAGATATCCGAGAAAAGTTTATAATGGGCATGGAACAAGGAACAGCTGAAGATTTTTGGACAAAAGTCTCTGCTGGAAACTCTTACAATTCATTAATTGAAAAGTAGTAATTGTATTCCAGCCTTTTCTCATGCTATAATTCATTTTGTATTCATGAGGGAGTAACTAGCAGCGCAAGCTGTGGCAACGCCACCAGCAAGAAAAGCAATTTTCTGGTGTTGTCTTAAATAGTGAGACTTATGTATGTGTCTTTCGCATACACAAGTCTATTTTTTTATTCCTAAAAGGAACATCATTTTAAGGATGTCAGTTCAACTTTGCCAGTTTTTCTATACGCTTTGTCAGTTCAACTTCCTGTTTTAGCAGAATAGTAGAATGATATGTCTTCGAAGGTCCAGATAAGTTCTTTTAAGAATTTATCACCATAATTTAAGAGCAGACTAGCGTAATTGGAAGAATGGTATACGACATTCGAAACGAATAAGGAGGATAATAATGTCAGAGGAGAAAAAACAACAACTGCTAAAGCCTTTTTATACTGAGGAAACAGAACAGGTCTTAGCAGAAGTTCAAACGACGGAAGAAGGATTAACAACCGCTGAAGCAGAAAAACGCTTAAGTGAGTTCGGTTTGAACGAATTAGAAGAGGGCGAAAAGAAAAGTATGTTCGCTCGTTTTATCGAACAATTCAAAGATTTAATGATCATTGTCTTATTGTTCGCGGCAATTATATCTGCGGTCGTCTCTCATGAAGTAGTGGATTCGATCATTATCTTAGCTGTTGTTATCATTAATGCTGTGATGGGTGTGGTACAAGAATCAAAGGCCGAAGAAGCAATCGAAGCTTTGCGGGAAATGTCTACACCAAATGCGAATGTTTTACGTGATGGTCATATCAGTTCAGTAAAATCAACGGATCTTGTGCCTGGTGATATCGTGATGCTGGAAGCCGGAGATGTCGTTCCTGCAGACTTGCGTTTGATTGAAGTTGCTTCATTGAAAATTGAAGAAGCAGCACTGACGGGTGAATCCGTACCGGTAGAAAAAGAACTGATTGTGATTGAAGACGGAGAAGTTGGTATTGGCGATCGTGTCAATATGGCCTATTCAAATAGTAATGTGACCTATGGTCGAGGTAAAGGTGTCGTTGTTAACACAGGAATGAATACAGAAGTTGGTAAAATTGCTGGTATGTTAGCACAAGCAGATGAGACAGAAACGCCACTTAAAACGAATTTGAACCAATTGAGTAAATTCTTGACCTTTGCAATTATTATTATCGCTATCGTGATGTTCTTTGTTGGGATTTTCTTCAACGATACATCTTGGGTTGATATGCTGTTGACTTCGATCTCGTTGGCGGTTGCAGCAATTCCAGAAGGGCTACCAGCGATTGTAACAATTATCTTGGCTCTTGGAACGCAAGTAATGGCAAAACGAAATTCTGTAATTCGTAAACTGCCAGCCGTTGAAACATTGGGTTCAACTGATATTATTGCTTCAGACAAAACTGGGACATTAACCTTGAATCAGATGACGGTTGAAAAATTATACGTAGACAATCAACAATATGATGCAAATGGTGAAGTACCAGTAGATAGTATGGCGATGAAAGTCATGAACTATGCGAATGACACGAAGTTTACCCAAGAAGGTGGCTTAATTGGAGATCCAACCGAGACAGCTTTGGTACAATTTGGGCTAAATAATGCTTTTGATGTTCGTGAAAAAGTAGCTGAAGAACCACGTGTCGGCGAATTGCCTTTCGATTCTGATCGTAAATTAATGAGTACGTTACACGAAGAAGGAACCGGTAAAATTCTGGTTGCTGTCAAAGGTGCTCCCGATGTGCTACTTGGTCGTACGTCGCAAATCCTATTGAATGGTCAAGTTGTACCAATGACTGACAAAGAGAAACAAGATATTTTAGCTAATAATAAAGACATGGCACAACAAGCGTTACGTGTTCTAGGCATGGCTTATAAATATGTCGATGTTGTTCCGGTTGAATTAGAATCTGAAGTAGTGGAAAATGATTTAATTTTTGCTGGTTTAGTCGGTATGATTGACCCAGAACGTGCTGAAGCAGCTGAAGCTGTACGAGTTGCGAAAGAAGCTGGCGTTCGTCCAATCATGATTACAGGCGATCACAAAGATACCGCCGAAGCAATCGCTGCTCGTTTAGGAATCATCGAAAAAGGTGATGATGCATCTGTTCTAACTGGTGCGCAATTAAACGAAATGTCTGATGAAGAATTTGCTCAGAAAGTTGAACATTATTCTGTCTATGCTCGAGTTTCTCCAGAACATAAAGTTCGGATCGTGAAGGCTTGGCAAAAAGAAGGTAAAGTAGTCGCTATGACTGGGGATGGTGTAAATGATGCGCCAGCCTTGAAGCAAGCGGATATTGGTATTGGTATGGGAATCACGGGTACAGAGGTTTCTAAAGGCGCTTCTGATATGGTTCTTGCTGATGATAACTTCGCGACGATCGTTGTTGCAGTTGAAGAAGGTCGTAAAGTCTTCTCAAACATTCAAAAAGCAGTTCAATATTTGTTAGCAGCCAACTTGGGTGAAGTATTGACCTTATTTATTGCAACTTTACTTGGTTGGGATACCTTATTACCTATTCATTTATTGTGGATTAACTTAGTTACGGATACCTTCCCAGCGATTGCATTAGGGATGGAACCTGCTGAAAAAGATTTGATGAAGCATAATCCTCGTGGGCGTAGTTCAAACCTGTTTTCTGGGGGCGTTTTATCAAGTATTATCTATCAAGGGATATTAGAAGCAGGTACGGTACTATTTGTTTACTGGTCCGCAATTCAGTGGCCAGTTCATACAACGTATGCAGAAATCCATTCTGATGCTTTGACAATGGCATTTGCAACATTAGGCTTGATGCAGCTATTCCATGCCTTCAACGTAAAATCTGTTCATCAGTCATTGTTCCAGGTCGGACCATTCCGCAACAAGAGCTTTAACTGGGCAATCTTGTTATCCTTTGTTTTAATGATGATCATTATTGTTGTACCAGGTTTGAATGATATTTTCCGGGTAGCACATCTTGATCTTTATCAATGGGGGATTGTAATTGGGGCATCCTTTGCGATTATTCCAATTGTTGAAATTGTTAAAGCCTTCCAACGAAGTGCACAAAAAAAATAGTTTAAATAAAAACGGCTCTTCGTCAAATCGTGTTGGTGAAGACAAATTTGAATAAAACTTAGTCCGATATGCGGCGCGTTCTGTGCGCCGCATATTTTTTTAACATTAAAGGAAGTATAACATTTTAAGCGGTCAAAGGATTGATACATCAATCTTTTGACCGCTTTTCATCTGGTCTTTTTCCTATTAAACTGGAGATATGAAACCCAATATTTTACACGCCATTTTCTTTGATGAATATCAAAACTGGGAGAAATTCAATCAAAGGTACACAAGAAGGATTCGATCCGTTGTGAAAAGAGAAGTGAAGAAGTTTCGCGATTGTGGTGACCTTAAAAAAGGTTATCGTCTATTTGTCTGTGAAGGATGCCATGATGTAAAGAAAGTGGCTTTTCGTTGTAAAGGGAAATTTTGTCCAACTTGTGCAACTGGGGAAAGTCAACGGTGGGCAGAGGTTGCGGCGAATGATCTGTTTACAGTGACGCATCGACACGTCATCTTCACGATCGATGAAGGTTTACGTGAGATTTTTCTGAAGGAGAAGTATCGTAAGGAGCTTTTAAAAGGATTAATGGATGAAGCTGCACGGATACTATTAGATTTTTTTAGAAAGCACCATATACAAGCTGGGGTTGTGGCAACACTCCACACCTTCGGTTCTCAGCTAGAATACAATCCGCATGTTCATTTAGTCGTCACCATGGGTGGACTGACGAAGGATGGAAAATGGAAGGACTATGACTATTTTCCGTTCGCAATGTTGAGGAAATATTGGCAGAATGCGGTCCTAAAGCTCATTCGAAGAACCTTATCCCAATGGGATAAGGCACGAGTCCAGCCGCTTTTACAAGCGGCGTACACGAAAAATGCAGAGGGTTTTTACGTGCATGCACCCAAAAGGAGCCGAACTTCTCTCAAAAAGATATTAGAATATATCAGTCGTTATATGAAACGTGGTCCCATTGCTTTAAATCGTATCCTTTTGTACGATGGGAAAATAGTGATGTTTCAGTATCATGATAAACGAACTAACACGGATAAGATAAAGACGATGTCGGCAGAGGAATTTATTGGTGCACTGATTCGTCATATTCCAGAGAACCAGTTCAAAACAATTCGTAGATACGGCATTTATAGTCGGCGGATCAAGACAATCATGAAAAAAGTATTAAGTAATTACCAGAAAGAGATTCAACGAATGCTTGTGAATGTGAAGAAAGCACTTAAACCAAAATCATGGTGTGAACGAATAGCCGAAGAATTCGGAGTAAATCCATTGGAATGTACTAGATGTGGCGAATATTATGAATTTAGTGGAGTTAGTGTGTCTAAAAATGGACGACTTGTAGTGAAATATGCGAAGAATAAAGAATCGGAACGATTCATGCGAGAGGAGAATAAAAAAATTGGGGAAGAAGCATCGAAACGTAAGTATGAAAAAGAAAAAGAAGCAGCTTTTAAAAAACTTCGATTCCAATGGAGTGGTTCATTACATTTGTCTTGAATGTGGGATAAAGGAAAAAATTCCAAAGGAAGTAGTTCAATTTTTGGATGCAGGAGATGTTGCATTTGATCCTGAGAACGCTCCGCAATTTGATTGCGAAAAATGTGGTGGAGAGATGTATCCAGAATACTATAAGAACGTACTTGGATACGAATTTAGAATCAGTGATCGACAATAAAATGATTTATCTAAACAAAAAGTCCTCAGGAGCGGTTTTCTCCTGAGGTTTTCTTAGTTTTCAAAGATCAGACCTTGTTGTAAATAGATCCGTGCCCGAAAGTTATAAAAGTTGCGATAACCAAACGCAATTCGTTTAATCAGCTTGATCTTGTTATTCAGCCCCTCCGTGACACCGTTTGAGTGGGACACTTTAAAGGCATTTGAAATGCCCGATTGGTAGCGATGGAAGATCGTGAATTTCTTTTTAAACGACTGAGGTAACGTAGATGAAATTGTTTTAAGGGTTTCTTGAAAGCCTTCCGTATCTCGTTTAACGAAATAATAGCGTAATAATTGACAAAAATGATACGCTGTTCGCAATTCTTCGTTGTAGCTTAACAGTTCATCGACGATTTCTGTTTGACTAATTGGTCGTTTAAACAGTCGATGATAATGCCGTTTGAGTGGCTCCAATGTCGTGGAATCTTTGAGTAAGAGTTTCCAATATCGCTTGAGCCGACGGTACTTCTTCTGATTTTCAGAGTGTGAGGTTCGAAAACGATTCATGATCTGGACACGTAATTGATTGAAACTGCGATTGATGTGTTGGACAATATGAAAGCGGTCAGTTACGATCTCCGCATTTGGAAAGACCGTTTTAAGCAACTGACAATAGCTGGCATTCATGTCCATCACTAGGTACTTGACCTTTAAACGGGCCTTTCTAGGAAAGCGCAGGAAGTATTGAGTTAGTTTGTAAAGTCTGCGATCTTCAAGGATCGTAAATAGCTGATTGGTTGTCCCATCAACACAAATAAAACTCATGGAACCAGAAACAGACTTCATTGATTTGAACTCATCCATACACAACACCGTCGGAAGGAAGTTCATACGTGGCTGGTAATGCTTCGTTGCTTCACGCAAGATCCGTGTCACCGTCCCATCCGAGACGAAGTACTTCTTAGCGATTAGTTTACGTGATTGATTTTCGTACAGTTCCATGAGAATCGCCTGCTTCAGTTCCTTTGTTAGTTGATGATGTTCATCAACTAAGTCCGTTTTCGCAGAAAAGGTCCGTCCACAATCATGGCAGAGAAAACGGGTACGTTTTAATTCTAAAATAGTTAACTTTTCTTTGACTTTCAACATCTGAGTGCGTGTCGTATAGGAACCGTTGCGGATAATACGAACCGATCGACAGTGTTCACAACAGGAAGGAGAGTCATCCAATTTTCCTTTAATAAACTGCGCTTGAACGCCTTTATATTCTTTTTCAATCAGCCATTCTTCATCAAAAAATAAATGTTTATCTGTTAATCCGAGTAATTTTCTAGTATGATTATCCATTGAGAGACTCCTTTGGTAGGGTGACGTTTTGGTCGACTAAATTTTACCAAAAGTGAGTCTCTTTTTGAGTTGAAACGAAGAAAAAAGTGTTAGTAGAAAATCGCCTTCGATTTTCCACCAACACAAAATATTATAGAACCATAAAAACTCGCATGAAGGCATTAATGTTGCTTCATGCGAGTTTTCTATTTGATCAAAGAATACATCTGCATATCTAGTAATACACCATTTTTTATTGCATTTTTTCTCAAGGTACCTTCCAATTGAAACCCATTTTTCTCCAACAAATGACAAGATGCATGATTAGTTGAAAAAGGTTCCGCAAAAATTCGAATGATATCAGTATCGCTAAAAAGGTGGTCTGTGAGTTGTTTGATTGCTTTTGTACCGATTCCTTGGCCCCAATACTCTTCAGCAATGTAATAGCCCATCTCAGCAGTTAGACGATGGATGTTCTCACAACGAAAAGCACCTATACTTCCAATTACTTCATCTTTGTCATTCACGATTGCAAAGGCAAAGGTTTTGTTCGGATCAGCTTCCAGCATGCTTTGAATAAAATCTGCGGCGTCTTGCTCAGTATAAGGGTAAGGCAGACCGTCTCGCAGATTTGCTTGAATTTTTTTATTGTTTAGCGCATTCGCTAAATTTTTAGCATCCTGATTGCGCCATTTCCTTATGATCCAGTCCATAGTTGTTTTCCCCCTATAAAACGTATTTCTTTTAAGGTATCATCAAATAAATAATAAATGAAGCAATTTTTAATATTTTCTGAGCTACTTTGCATATTGTGCAAAAATCGGTAAAATGAAAGTATTAAAAAAGAAAGTAGGAATAAATGAATGCGACCTAATACAGGGTTTTATGCTAGAGAAATCAACGAAATCGTTCAAAATACGGAAAAAATGGGTGAGCGTTTGCACCCAAGCTATGAAGAGATTCGTACTGCTTTAGATGAAAAGAAAATGGCTGATTTTGACCAAGAACGTTTATCAGAAATCCATGAACTTTTTAAAGAGGGAACACAGTTTTATCAATTGAATTTAGAAAAAATCGGTATGTTAAAGGCACCAGCAAAAGTAATGGGAAACCATAAAAGCTTTGAAAAGGCGTATATTCAATATGTAGCTGGCTGTCAAGAAATGACGGATAGTTTGTTACCGGAAGTAAATGAGGAAGCCTTCAATGCAGCTGAAAAAAAACAGGACGCTGCAACGGATACAATCTACAAAACGATTCAAAAAATAACCAATCTGTTATTGAAATAGTAAACAAGTGAAATATCAAAAAGAACAAAGGTTTTCTAATTTTTTTATAACGTTATTTTAAATACAGATGAAGAAGGATCGAGTATTATTAGTTCATAACCAATAACAACCTTTTCTTTTTCATTGCATTTAGGTAATACTCCTTTAGCACCGATTTGCCGATCGGTGCTTCTTTTTTTGAATTTTTACTTTAGTAGCGTAGCAAATTAAAATGATTTCGAAACTATTTTAAAATTTTATGATAGAAGAAATCTTTCTATAATTATGAATTACGTTTCTATCGCTGATTAGCAAAATATCAAAAGAGCTGGCTATCGAGTGAAATACTCAGTAGTCAGCTCTCATTTTGTTTAATTTTCGATATTTCGTACATAATTTTCGAAGTAATCATTCAAATCATTTTTAATTTTTTGATATTCTTCTTCGGTATATTCTTTTTCTTCTAAGCGTCCTTTAAAATTTGGCAAATCCAAATCTTTTTTCAATCGTTCAATAACTTCCTCTTTATTCATAAGTACTACCTCCATAGTAGAGTCTTGCTGTCTACTAATCAAAGTAGACACAAACAGCTTCCGGTGCAAAGACGTCCTTTTGAATCATACTTAGAAGACCAGTCTCGCTATCACGGCGATAAAGGGTTAAGTTGTCACTGTTTTGGTTTGCTGCGACTACATATGAATTATCAGGACTCAATGCAAAGTCTCTTGGGAAATCTCCCTCGGTTGAAATGGTTTGGATCGAATCAATGCTTAAGCCATCTTCAGCGATTGCGAAAACAGCAATTGAGTTGTGTCCGCGATTTGACGCATACAGATAACGCCCATCATTTGATACACGAATCGCTGCACCGCCATTTTCACCATCAAAATCCTTTGGTAAAGTAGAGACTTTCTGTGTTTGAGTGAAGCTGCCATCTGCTTCGTCATACGTTAGAACGGTAACGCTGCTGTCCAGCTCGCCAAATAGATACGCAATCATTTTATTAGGATGAAAAACCAAATGACGAGGACCGGTCCCCGGTTCTGCTACATAGACTGCTACTTCTTCGACCTCACCAGCTTCTGAAACATCATAGGTGTAGACGCGATCGGTGCCAAGATCACATACAACGAGGCGTTGATCAGGTGCAAGATCAGTATAGTGAGTATGAGCGTGATCCTGATTTTTATGTGGACCTGTTGGTTCTTTATGAAAAAGGGCAGCTGCGGATTCAAGAGAACCATCCGGCAGAATTTTATAGGTATTCAGCTCCCCTTTATGATAGTTGGCGCCGTAAACAAGTTGACGTGCTTCATCGACAGCTACGTAACATGGTGAAGCGCCTTCTTCTGTCACCGCATTCAAAAATTTGTTTTGTGGATCGTAACTGGACATCCCGCCGTGACCATCTCTACTTGTGACTGAGTAAAGAAAGCCCTCTTTGCTTTTTGCGAAGTAGGTAGGGCTGGTTTCTTCTGTTACTAATTGTAAATTGTTTAACGTTTCAGTCGCTGTATCTAATTCGATCTGATAAATACCTTGACTGATGCGTCGTGTGTACGTACCTAAAATTATTTTGTGGATCATTAAAAAACCTCCTTCAATGTATCTACATTTTAACAAGTTTATTCTCACTTGGATAGCGCTAACTTTGTGATATAATTGAAAAATAAATGTGAAAAGAGCGTGACCTATGACTGAAACAGAAATTACTCAAATTGGAAAAAATGCGATTAACGATGAAAATATCTTGGTGCTTTTTGGTGAAAGTGTTACACCAGACTTATTAGATGTTTCGATTGTTCAAAAAACTATTAATGATGAACCAATTGTATTAGAAAAAGGTGGACAATTGATCTTTGGGGATCAGGCTTATCAGGTAATTGGGGTAGGACCTTTAGCCAATCAAAATTTAAATGAAATTGGACATGCGACAGTTTTCTTTCAGAAAGAAGCTGGAGTGATTCCAAATGCGATCTATGTTGTTCCAGAAAAGCTTCCAGACTTGGAAGTAGGGATGAAAATTACCTTTCAGTAGGGGTGTGAGTGAGTGGATAAAAAGAAATTAACGCAAAAAACCTCTTGGTTTTGGAAATGGTTTTTAAACAGCCAGGTAGTTGTAGCATTGATCATTGTATTGCTGCTGTTGTTGATCGCGTTAGTCTTTACAAAAGTATCCTATTTGTTTGAGCCGGTGGGTCAATTCTTTGCGATCGTCGGCCTTCCAATGGTAATCGCAGGTATTCTCTATTATTTGATGAATCCTGTGGTCAATTTTCTGGAGCGTAAAGGACTGAAGCGGACTTTTGCGATTGTACTGCTTTTCATCGCGGTAGTTGCCTTACTTATTTGGGGAATTGTAGTGATTATTCCGCAGATTAGAGAGCAGATCGGTTCAATGATGAAAAGTCTACCTAGCTACTTTGACACAATAAGTGATAAATTAAATGATATTTTTAAGGACCCTGCCTTCAAGCCGTTTCAACAACACATTGATAATAGTCTGCAGAAAATCTTAGAGTCATTAACGGATACTGCGCAAAAGATTTCACGAGTTACACTGCAAGGATTAGGAAGTGTTGTTTCTACGCTAGCTACAGTGTTGATCGCGTTGATTACAGCGCCGATCATTTTATTCTTTTTGTTAAAGGATAGCGATCAATTAGCGCCTTACATTCTTAAGCTTTTGCCGACAAAAGCACGAAAGCCGACACTTAAGGTCATGACTGAAATGAACTCGCAGTTAGCTTCATATATTCGTGGGCAGTTAACGGTAGCTTTTGCGGTAGCCGTCATGTTTATTATTGGCTTTTCTTTAGTAGGAATGAATTATGCGATTACTTTAGGTATTTTAGCTGGATTTTTAAATTTGATTCCTTATTTAGGCTCCTTCTTAGCAATGGTGCCAGTGGTCTTCATTGCTATTGTCACTGGGCCAATCATGCTCGTAAAAGTCATTATCGTTTTTGCGATCGAACAAACAATTGAAGGGCGTATTGTCTCACCTTTAGTATTGGGGAATCAATTGGAAATCCATCCTGTCACAATCATGTTTGTATTGTTGACGGCTGGGAAAATCTTTGGAATCGTTGGAGTTATATTAGGAATTCCATTTTATGCGGTGGCGAAAGTTATTGCAATCCATGTATTTGAGTGGTACAAAGGGGTATCGAACTTGTACGAAGACGAAGCGAAAGAAAAAATGCCTGTCGACGAATAATCGACAGGCATTTTTTTAAAATTGTGCAGCCAATGATTTGGCTTTTTCTTTTGCCGCAGCCATAATCTCAGGTGCTCTTGCTGGATCATAATCCGCACCTTCAATGTAAATAGAATCAAAATCAGTGATACCAATAAAATTCAAAATTCCCTTAACATATTGTGCTGAGAAATCTTGACCGTTATATGTACCGCCACTTGATTGTATGTGAAGAGCTTTTTTATCTGTAATCAATCCAGTTGGACCTTCTGCTGTATATCTGAAGGTTTTACCTGCGACGTTGATTGTGTCGAACCAAGCTTTTAACTTCGTTGGAATATTCAAATTCCATAAAGCATTGGCGATGACGATTTTTTCACTAGCTAAAAATTGATCAGTAAATTCATTGAAAACGCGCACCTTTTCTTGCTGAACACTACTCAATTCTGTAAAATCAGTTCCCTTTTGTAACGATTTCCAAGCTAATAGTAAGTCGCCATCAATCTCAGGGAGATCTGTATAATACAAATCTAACATGGTGAATACATCTTCTGGATGACTGGCTTGATGTGCTTCAATAAAAGTATCCAGAATAGTGACAGTTTGTGAGTCTTCTGCGGATAACGGGTGAGCATTCACTACTAGAACATTTGCCAAAACTAACACTCCTTAAATTTAATTACAAACGAATCGTACACAAAATATCCAAAGCAGACAATTTATCTGCTTGGAAGCTTTGGTTAAAATTAGATTTTGTTAACTCGCAAGATATTGTTTATATGCAGTGGTACCGCCAATCACATTTGCGACTTGGAAGCCTTCGTTTCTTAAAAATTGCGCCATCGTTTTTGAACGACCGCCGAATTGAGTAAATAGGTAATACGTTTTACTTCTGTCAAGTTGGTCCAAACGATTTGGCAATTGTGTCAACGGGATATGAGTTACGTTTGATCCTTCGGGTAAATCAAAGGAGTCAATAAAGTCAGGGTCTCTCAAGTCTAAAACTTCCACGGGTTCTTTAGCAGCAAGTAGCATAAATTCTTTTGTTGTTACCGAATAATTCATTTTTTCAACAGCCTTTTCTTTCTTAATAGTGATTACAACGTTAATGTATTTATCGTCTAATTACAAGTGTTATCATAGACATTTTACTTGAAATTGACAAAAAGTAAAGCTAACATTCAAAAAAATTTCAAAACTAGAAAAAGTTGACAAGTTTTTTTCATGGATTTAGTGAAAATATCATTTTTTTGTTATTGGATAAGTTTTTTTTGAGTTGGAAAATAATTGCAGAATTTTTTAGGGAAGATATTACTTGCGTGAATCAGAAGGCATCGTTAGAATAGTAGTGACGGAGGGAAGAGAATAATGGAAAATTTTCATTTAGGGAAACTTAGTTTGAAAACAATTGCTATTCGTGTACGTGATCGTGATGGCATGATTCATTTTTATCGCGATATCATCGGACTGCACTTGCTGCGTGAAGAAAACGAATTGGCGATTCTTGGATACAAAGATCCGGCTAGCGAATTACTTTGGCTGGAGGAAAGTCCGCGAGCAGATGAGCATCGCGGAGAGATCAAAAAAATGCAACGGGTCTCATTAGTAGTACCCAATTTAGAGGAGTTAGCAAACGTTTATTACCGTGCCAAAGAAGAAAATTATCCTGTTAAATCTGCTTTACAAGCTGATGATGAAAAAGGGCTGCTTTTTGAAGACCCAGAAGGAAATGAAATCGAAATTTTCTTTGCTCCTAGTAAAGAACGTTCCACCTCAGAACCAGTTGAATTAGATTTTAATGAATTAGCAAAAAAAGCAACTAAGCGTGAAAAAATCCACGGAGCTTATTTTGATAAGCTTCATCTAAATGTCAGTGATCTGAATAAACAGCAAAGCTTTTTAGCAGATATTCTAGGGTTGCAAGTTCACGATGAAAGTGAAGAAGAATTGTTGTTGAATCGTGGAGATTTTAACGTAGGGTTAACGACTGCAAACGGTGGTGCAATTGATTTACCTACCGATAAAGTACTCGGCTTGGACTTTTTGCAATTTAAAGTTTCGAAAACGAAACTGTTGGAGTTGTCTCAACATCTCAGCAATAAGCAGTTCAATTACTTCATTGATAAAAAGAAATCCTTGATTACGATTTATGATGCAGCCGGAATTGAATGGTGGTTCGTATTGAAGTAAAGATAATGAAGTCGCGAGAAATCGCGGCTTTTTTGATTTTACCTCTAAATTTTTCCTTTGAGTAAATCGTATTTTAAAAAATGTTCAGAAGTCTTGATTAATCATTTTGTGCTATACTCTTTTAGAATTATTACTTACGGAGGTTGTTATGTACCCTGAAACGTTTCAATTAATTGAAGAAAAAATGCAAAAAGCTGTTTTTCCAGGAGCAGTTCTTAGCTTTGTCGAAAATGAGGAAACTGAAGTTCAAGTTATGGGAAATGCACAAGTGGAACCAACAATTATTTCTATGCAGGAAGATTACCTTTTTGATGTGGCGTCCTTAACGAAAGTGGTCTGCACGACAACTGTTATGTTGAAATTAAAGGAAGCAGGCAAGGTTACGTGGGATCAATCTCTTCACAGCTTATTGCCGGAATTTCAAAATGAAACGATTACGTTGCGTCATTTATTGACTCATACATCAGATATTCAAACCTATATTCCAAATCGAGATCAGTTAAATGCTGAAGAATTACGGACTGCGTATTTAAGCCTACAACCGGGAGAAGATCTGGGGAAAGTCGTTAAATATACTGATGCAGGAACAATTTTGTTGGGATTTCTGCTTGAAAAACTATATCAAAAAGATGTAATTGATGTCTTTAGGCAGGAAGTCCTACAGCCTCTTAGTATGTCCAATAGTCATTTTTTACTGCAGCCGCCATATGATAAGGTTGTTCCCACTGAAAAATTGGTAGATGGAACGATTTTAAAAGGCCTTACTCATGATCCAAAAGCCCGAGTATTAGCAGAGCATGCTGGCAATGCAGGTCTGTTTTCGAATATGAAAGATTTAAGTAAATTTGCAAAAATGTATTTGAATCTTGGGGTTGTTAGCGATATGATTTATTTGCAGGATAAGACAATTCAAGAATTGCTTCATGATCAAACACCAACAGGAAAAGGAGAACGTTCGATTGGCTGGGATTTAAAATTCAGCCCGTTAGATCACACTCCATTACTTTTCCACACTGGGTACACTGGAACATTCATGCTATTGGATGTCGTCAAAAAATCAGCATTCATCTTTTTGTCGAATCGCGTTCACACGGAAGATCATCGTGCTAGTTATGTGGTTCACCGTGATGAGATTTTGGCCTGCTATCTGAGCGAACGTATGGAACGATTAAAAAAATAGTACAGGCGATTGCTTTTATTAACTTGAAATGATTATCTTTTCGCAGCTTGCTTAGAGCGAAATAAAAAAATTGAAAAAAGGAGCAAGAAGTATGGAACCATTATTTTTACAACCAGTTTTTCAAGAAAAAATTTGGGGCGGAGATCAGCTGCATACGGTTTTCGGATTTGATATCCCTAACGACAAAATTGGAGAAGATTGGGCAATCAGCGGACATCCACATGGCGTTAGCATCGTAGAAAATGGCCCTTACAAGGGTTGGAAGGTCAGCGATCTATGGAATGAGCATCGTGAATTATTTGGTAAAGCAGAAGGTGATGTATTTCCATTGTTAACTAAAATTTTAGATGCCGAAGACGATTTATCAGTTCAAGTTCATCCAGACGACAGCTATGGTTTGAAACATGAAGGAGAGTTAGGAAAAACAGAATGCTGGTACATCATTAATGCCAAACCCGGTTCAGAGATTGTTTATGGACATAATGCGAAATCTCGTGAAGAACTGGCAGAAATGATTGAAAACGAACGTTGGGATGATTTATTGCGTCGTGTACCTGTAAAAAAAGGCGATTTCTTCTATGTACCAAGTGGTACGATCCATGCCATCGGTAAAGGCATCATGATTTTAGAGACACAACAAAGTTCAGATACAACGTACCGCGTTTATGACTATGATCGTAAAGATGATCAAGGCAACACACGTGAACTGCACATCCAACAATCAATTGATGTAACCACTGTACCGGCGATCAGTCCCGAGTTAGAAGTTACTGAAAAGAAAAAGGGAACATCTTCTGTGATCACGTACTTGAAGACAGATTTTTTCAATGTTTACGAATGGGATGTTATTGGTGAGCTTTCACTTAAAAAAGAAGGCGATTATACGTTGGTGACAGTCGTAGAAGGATATGGTAATTTGATCGTTGATGGCCAAAGCTATGAAATGAAGCCTGGTACAAGTTGCATTTTACCAGCACAAATAACCGAGTGGAAAGTCGAAGGCGAAATGAAAATCATCGCTTCCACTCCAGGAACAAAATAGTAAATGTCTCATTTTTTCATATACAAAAAATGCTCATCCGACTAACGCGGATGAGCATTTTTATTTTATGGTAATTCTGGCAGATCAACATCTTCCCCGTACTTATTTTTTAAAGCGGTATGAAGTAAGCGCACAGCCAATGATTTGTTACGAGCTAAGATCGGACCGTGGAAGTATGAGCCATAAACATTTTTGTAAATGACGCCTTCACCTTGGTCTTCGCCATTATTCCCATTACCCTTAACGATCGTACCAAGAGGTCGTTCACCTTCACCTAAGAAAGTACGGCCATTGTGATTTTCAAAGCCATAGTAGGTTTCACCAAATTCTTCGTTATGGATCTCGATATCCCCGATGAAACGATGGTTGTCTTGGCTTAGGGTATAATGATCCAATGCACCGATACCATCGATTTTTTCTCCATTTGCACCAATATAGTAGTGGCCCAGTAACTGATAGCCGCCACAGATTGAAAGAATGACCCCGTTGTTTTCGATGTACTTAATCAAGTCTTCTTTTTTATCTTGAATATCTTTTGATACGATTACTTGTTCATAATCTTGCCCGCCACCGATAAAGACAAAATCGTATTTATCTGGATCGAATTCTTGATAGATGCTGACGATCTCTGAATGAATCTCGATGTCCATTTGTTTGGCATAATAATTCAAGGTTAAGAGATTGCCGTTGTCGCCATAGGTATTCAATAAATTTCCGTATAAATGCGCTAAGTTCAACTCGTATTTAGCCACGATCCATACCTCCGTCAATGTAGCCTTTTTGTGCTAATTCTTTGCGTAGCTGTAAAACGGCTGTGTAGGTCGCTAGGATATACACATGCTCCGTCGGCAATAGTTTGATCTTTTCAATCACGTCCGTCAAATCTGCCGTCTCAATCAGCTTGTCTTCAGGGATCCCTGCGACTTTCAGACGAAGGGCCATGTCTTCGTGGCGATCTCCACCTGCGATCACTGCCGGGATGTCCATCTCAGCAAAAGCTTCATGATTGCCATCCCAGATCCAGCTGATGTCGATACCATCTGCATAATTGGCATTTAATAGAGAAACCAATGAAAATGGATAGGGAGCTAAACCAATCATGTCGATGACTTGATTTAAGCCGACCGGATTTTTTACTAAAACCAGCGTGCATTTTTTACCATCGATTACAAATTCTTCTTGGCGTCCAAAGACTTTTTCATCATAGCCAAGTCCGCGTTTGATCTTGTCTTTAGAAACGCCATAGTATTCTGCTACAGCAGTTGCGGCAAGGGCATTGTATACATTGTACATACCGCCGACTTCGATCTTGTAATCTTGCCCATCAATTACAAATTCTGAAGATTTATTATCCATTTCTTTCATCTCCGTTAATTTGTAATCTAATTCTGGGCGGTGGAAGCCGCAGTTTGGACAATAGTATTTTCCCAGATTGGCATAGGTAATCATTTTGTACTTTAAGATGTGCTGGCATTTCGGACAAAGCAAGCCGTCCGTATTGTAATGGGCATCTTGGTCTTTGTCAGGTAAATGATCGAAACCGTAGTATTTTCTTGGATTGACTGTTTCCAACGAATTAAAGATTGGTGAATCACCGTTACACAATATCGGGGCGCTTGGTGATTTAGCTGCGCCGTCCACGATCAATTTGTAGGTCGTATAGATTTCACCGTAACGGTCCATCTGGTCGCGGAAGATATTCGTAAATAGAAATAGCTCTGGTTTGATGTATTCTGTGACTTTGCTTAAGCTGGCCTCATCGATTTCAAGAACTGCAATTTTTTTGCCGCCTTTTTTTCCTTTGGCGTTTAAAAAAGTTGATACGATTCCCTGGACCATGTTGGCACCTGTTGGATTCGTTAATACATAATCAAATTCTTGTTTCAAAATATTAACGGTCAAGGCGGTAGTCAAGGTTTTTCCGTTGGTTCCCGTCACTACAACCACTTTATAATCTTTTACTAATGTATCTAAAATTTTCGGATCCATCTTTAATGCAAGCTGACCAGGATAACTGGATCCACCTTTAAAGAACGTTTTTAATACCCATTGGGCAGTCTTTCCGGCAGAAATAGCCACTTGACTTCGTAACCCCATTACACATCCTCCATGTCTGTAACAAATTTAATTCATCTTATCATATTTAAAAAAAAAGTTTAAATAGGTTTTCCTATTCTTAATTTTTCCATAGAAAAAGCTAGGGCAAAGTTTTGCTCCTAGCCAATAATAATCTTTTCTTCCGGAAATTCATAGCCTAAGTCCTGTGTTTCTTTTGGAACAAAGAGCATCAGGGTATACAGCATACCGACACGTCCGATAAACATCAAAACAGCGATCATGATTTTTCCGGTATTTGAAAGGTCATCAGTGATTCCTAAAGAAAGTCCAGTCGTTCCAAAAGCAGAGGTAACCTCGACAATAATGGAGATTAGCGAATGATCTTCAGTTGCAGTTAAAAAGAGAATACTAAACAAACACATTCCAGCAGAAAGCATGAAGACGACCACCGATTTTCGCACATCCTCTTGGGCGATTTTCCGACCAAAAATATTGATGTCATTTTCATTTTTCAAGAATGAGTACAAATATAGACCGATGATTGCGATCGTTGTTGTACGTATCCCGCCGCCGACAGAACTTGGAGAGCAACCAATGAACATCAATAATGAGAAAATAATCAAGGTTGTATTTTGAAATAGATTCAAATCATGAATTTGCAATCCGGCATTGCGAGTTGTCATAGAATAGAAGGACGAATTTAACCACTGATCAAACAGATTCATGTGAGCGAAGTTGTGGTCTTTTTCTAAAAGCCAAATAGCTACTGTACCGCCAATAAAAAGTACGAAGAAAGCCAATAGGGCAATTTTCGAAAAGAGACTAAAGCGAAAGGGCAGCCGTGATTTAGATTTTTTATGGTAAATCCAGCCATGAAAATCCATTAAAACGGGGAATCCGATTCCACCAATAAAGATCAGGACCATGATTGTCACGATGAAGAAAACATCATGAGAAAAAGGGATGATCGATTCACCAGTTACGTCAAAACCAGAGTTCGTCACTGCAGAGATCGCTTGATAAAATCCGAAAAAAACGGCTTCAGAGATTTTATGGTAATAGCCTGCTAAATAGAAATAAATTGAAAAGATAGTTCCGAAAAGAACTTCGATCGCCAGTAGCATAGTGAAGGTAATTCGGATCAAATTAACGATTCCGCTAAGGCGCGGCTGATTCATATCGGTCATGATTAGTTGTCGCTGTTTTAACGTGATCCGACGTTTGGACACGATAAAAAAGAAGGTAGTAATCATCATGATTCCTAAACCACCAATATGGAATAACACCTCGAGCATCAAAACACCAGCATCATTAAAGACTGAATTGATATCAAAGGTGGTTAAACCAGTCACTGAAATGGTCGAAATGGCCATAAATATCATATCAAGAAAGGGTACGTGTGAACCTGGTTCACGAAAAATTGGTAAATGAAACAAGATCAAAGAAAGAATGGTCATCGCTAAATAGTAGAAGACGATGATTTGAATCGAAGAAAATCGATTATTAAGCTTTTGCCAGCTTTTTTTGAGAAAACTTACTCGGCGATCAAAATTCATAGAAGACTCCTTCAATCAACAGTGGGAATTTTTTACAATAGAGATAGTATAGCATGCTTCCGTGAAAAAAACTCCCACCGTTTTGGTAGGAGTAGAGGAGATAAAGGTTGTGTTTGATTAGTTGTCTTGCGCAGTCGCTGCAATGTCGATTTCACGAATCGTAACTTCCTGTGGCATGTCATAGATAAATTTAACTGTCTCAGCAACATGAACTGGATCAAGTGTAATGCCGCCCATGCTTTCTTTCCATGCTTGATAATCTGTTAGGGCACCTTGATCAGTCACATGTGTAAGTAATTCTGTTTCAGCAGCGCCGGGTGCGACCAAAGAAACGCGGACATTTGAACCGGAAACTTCTTCACGAATTGTTTCGCTTAGACCGTGGGCACCAAATTTTGATGCGACATAGGCAGCATGGTTGGTAAAGGTTTTCTTACCCGCAAGAGATGACATATTGATGATTGTTCCCTGCCTACGCTCGGTCATACTAGGTAATACGATTTGCATACCGTTTAGTACCCCCATTACATTCGTGTTCATCATTGTTTGCCATTCTGCTGGATTTTGGTTCAAGACATTACCAAGTAGCATTACACCAGCATTGTTTACTAATAGATCTACTGGGCCAAAGACAGCTTCTGCTTTTTTGATGCTGGAGTCAAAGGCTTGGTAATCTGTTACGTCAACCTTTTCAATCATGACATTTTCGAAATTCAATGGTAGTGCTTCGATTTTTTCTACGCTACGTCCTAATAACAGTAACGGATTGCCAGCTTGATTAAAAAGTTTGGCGATCTCGGCACCAAACCCGGAACTCGCGCCTGTAATTACAACTAAAGATTTTTTCATATAAATTGCCTTCTTTCAAAACTATGATACACTGACTTTACTACTTGGAGTTAACTCCAGATCAAGAAGGAAGTTGAAAAAAATGAAATCTTTTTTGATTGGTGATATTTCAAAGATGTATGGTATCTCCCAAGACACTCTGAGATATTATGACAAAGCGGGCCTATTACCATTTGTTAAAAAGAATCAAGCAGGTCGCAGGGTATTTACTGAGGATGATCTTGGTTATATCGAAGTAATTGATTGTTTGAAGCGCTCTGGAATTCCTGTTAAGGAAATTGCGAAATTTATGGATTGGTGTGTAGAAGGTGATAAAACTTTGCCGCAGCGCTACGCTTTTATGGTGGAGCAAGAGGCAGTCTTAGAGAAAAAAATCCATGAATTACAGGCTCAACTTGATTTTTTACGTTGGAAAAAATGGTATTACCAAATTGCGAATGAAGCAGGAACGGAAAAAATATTTTTTAAAGAAGGTTCACGGCAAGTCGATAAGAAGTGGCATCAAAAGTATATAGAAATAACAAAGCCCGAATCTGAATAGGATTCGGGCTTTGTTGCTATGAAATTAAAACACCGATTGCTAAGAAAGCAAGGATCAAGATAATAATAGTGATTAATAATTTTGTAACAAATTTTATCCACTTATCAAAACCAATATTAACGACTGATAAGGAAACTAAAATCAATCCAGTTGGGGCGATCAATCCGATCAAGCCTTGTCCCCAGTTATAGGCATCAATAATCAATGCACGATCAATCCCAACAACATCAGCCAAAGGCGCCATAATTGGCATTGATAATACCGCCAAACCAGAGGAAGATTGAATGAAGAAACCTAAAATGACATAGACTAGGAACATAAACCAAATGAAGACGACATTGTTCATCCCGCTGATGGCATTGCTGAAGAAGTTCATGATCGTATCACTGATAAAACTGTTTTCCATCACGATACCGACCGAACGAGCTAACCCGACAATCAAGGCAACCCCTAATAGATCCGCAGCACCAGTAACGAAGCTGTTGATGAATTTCTTTTCTCCTAACCCTGAGACGAAGACTAGTATATAAGTAACTGCTAAGAAGACTACTGCAATCTCGGTAAAGTACCAGCCTAGTTGCTGCACGCCATAAATCATCACAACAAAGCCTAAAGCAAAAACGATCAATGAAAATTTTTGGCGATTGGTAAAGTCTGTATTTTTCTCACGAGTTTGATCACCTAAAAAACGTTCACGATCACTTTCTGCTTGATCAGCAACTAATGATGCGGCTGGATTCAAACGAACCTTTTCCGCGTAACGAATCGTATAAAGGATCGAGATGCTAATTGCAGTCACCCACATCAAAATACGTAAAGGCATGCCATCAGTAAAACTGATTCCTGCCGCATTTGAGGCGATGACCGTAGAGAAAGGATTGATCGTAGAGCTCATGGTTCCTATCGCAGTTCCCAAATAAATCGTGGCGACTGCTGTTAATGTGTCGTAGCCAGCCAATAAGAAAATCGGGATTAGGATCGGGTAAAAGGCAATGGTTTCCTCTGCTAAACCAAAAGTAGTCCCGCCAATGGCAATCAAGGTAGTCACAATGACAATCAGCCATTTTTGTTTTCCCTTTAATTTTTCGGAAAGACGCATCATGCCAGCATCCATCGCTCCGGTAGCATTAACGATTCCAATAACACCGCCTAAAATCAAAATGAAGATCATAATATCGACACTTTCAGTAATTCCTTGAACCTGAGATTTTAAAAATTGAGTGATAGTTCCAACCACACCACGCTCAGGCTTTTTGATTCTTTCATAGGAATTAGGAATTGCGGCTGGACGATAAATTGTGCCATCTCGAAATTTGTCGACTTTAATGTGGATATCATATTTATCCAATGTTTTCTGTGTTGCCGGCTCCATGATCGTTTTATCCTGAGCATCTGTAATCGCGAATTGATCTTTCCCGCTGTCATAACTCAACGTACTGTACTTGCCTGAAGGAATAAAGAATGTTAGTGCTTGAACCAAAATCAGTACAATAATGATAACTGTGTACGCAGAAGGGAAACTCCGCTGCTTCTTTTTACCAGATTGTTGCATGAAAATGCCTCCTAGTTTTATATTAATAAAAATAATTACCAACGAAAAGTATAGCACTGGGCCCTTATATTCTTAAAAAGATAGCCTGTGAGTTTGTTGAAATTAATGATTGATTCTTCTAAGATGAGGTATTAATGAAAATTATTACTGTAAATAATCTGGCTTTTCCGCTATAATACGATAGGAACAAAAGGGAAAGGTGACAAGAAATGGCCCAGCTTTTTTTTAAATACGGTGCAATGAACAGCGGTAAAACAATTGAAATACTAAAAGTCGCTCATAATTATGAGGAACAAAATAAACCAGTAGTATTGATGACTAGCGGATTAGATACACGTGAAGGTGTGGGAAATATCTCTAGCCGAATCGGACTGAGCCGTCCTGCTGTACCGATTTTTTCTGAGACCAATATTTTTGAATTTATTAAAAGTCTTGACTACAAGCCTTACTGTGTATTGATCGACGAGTCGCAGTTTTTAACAAAAGAACACGTGATTCAATTAGCGAAAGTCGTAGATGATTTAGACATTCCAGTTATGGCCTTTGGTTTAAAAAATGATTTCCGCAATGAAATGTTTGAGGGGTCAAAATACTTACTATTGTATGCAGACAAATTGGAAGAGCTAAAAACGATTTGCTGGTTTTGTCATAAAAAGGCAACGATGAATCTACATTACATTGATGGTCGTCCAGTCTATGAAGGCGATCAAGTCCAAATCGGCGGCAATGAGGCCTATTACCCCGTTTGCCGTAAGCATTATCTACATCCAGAGATTACCAATCCTGCTAAATAAAATAGTTAGTAGACATAGCCGACAAAAAAATTACATTAATATGAATTAGGAGGAGTTTTATCCATGTACGATCAATTGCAAGCAATCGAAGATCGTTATGAAGAGCTTGGAGAATTACTGAGTGACCCAGAAGTCATCAGCGATACGCAGCGCTTCATGCAACTGTCAAAAGAAGAAGCCAATACTCGTGACACAGTAGAAACCTATCGTCGTTATAAAAAAGTGATCGAAGGCATCAGCGATGCTGAAGAATTATTAGGTGAAAACCTAGATGCTGAGATGGCTGAAATGGCAAAAGAAGAACTGTCAGATTTGAAGAAGGAAAAAGAAGTTTTAGAAGAAGAGATCAAGATTCTTCTGTTACCAAAAGACCCAAATGACGATAAAAACATTATTATGGAAATTCGCGGAGCTGCTGGTGGAGATGAAGCGGCACTATTTGCTGGTGACCTTTTCAATATGTACCAAAAATACGCAGAAAACCAAGGCTGGAAGACGGAAGTCATGGAGGCCAATGTTACTGGTATCGGCGGATACAAAGAAGTGATCATGATGATTACAGGGGACAACGTCTATTCGAAGCTGAAATATGAAAGTGGCGCGCACCGTGTTCAACGTGTACCGTCAACGGAGTCTCAAGGTCGTATTCATACATCGACTGCGACTGTCGTGGTTATGCCAGAGGCTGAAGAGGTTGAGATTGATATTGCAGACAAAGATATTCGGACAGATATTTATCATGCATCTGGTGCCGGTGGACAGCACGTCAACAAAACGGCATCTGCGGTTCGTTTGACGCATATCCCTACTGGTATCGTCGTTGCGATGCAAGACGAACGTTCTCAAATCAAAAACCGCGAAAAAGCAATGAAAATCTTGCGCGCACGTGTGTATGATAAAATTCAGCAAGAAGCGCAAAGTGAATATGACGCAAGCCGTAAATCGGCTGTCGGAACAGGCGATCGTTCAGAACGTATCCGTACGTATAACTTCCCACAAAATCGTGTAACGGATCATCGAATTGGGTTAACGATACAAAAATTAGATCAGATTCTAGCAGGCAAGCTTGATGAAATTATTGATGCTCTAATTATGTATGATCAAACGCAGAAGCTGGAAGAGATGCAAAATGGCTAAAACTTACGTAGAAGTCCTATCTGGGGCTTCTTCTTTTTTAGAAGCTAACGGAAAAGAAGGTTATGCAATCGAGTATCTTTTTCTGGCTCGCAAAAATTGGGATAAGACGCAATGGCTCATGAATATGAGAAACGATATTTTACCAGATGATGAAGCAATGATTGAGAAAGATATTGAGAGCTTAATGAAAAATATTCCTCCGCAATATTTGTTAGGCTATGAATATTTTTTTGAACACCGTTTGAAGGTGACCGAAGATACCTTGATTCCGCGACCAGAAACAGAAGAATTAGTTGCTTTATGCTTATCTATGACTGAAAGTAAGAGGAAAAAAGTTGTAGATATTGGTACAGGAACGGGCGCCATTGCGATCAGTTTGAAATTAGCGCGACCAGATTGGCAGGTAACTGCTCTTGATATTTCACAAGAGGCGTTACATGTCGCAGAGGAAAACGCAGAAAACCTACATGCAAAAATTAATTTCAAACGAAGTGATGTACTATCTTCAATGAATGAAAAACAAGATATTATCATCAGTAATCCTCCGTATATCAGCCAAAGTGAATGGGCTCTGATGGACGAGAGTGTTCGAACCTATGAACCTAAGTTAGCACTTTTTGCGGAAAACGACGGGTTAGCTATCTACCAAAAAATCGCTGCAGAAAGCCGAGATCTTTTGCAGCCAGCTGGTATGATTTTCTTAGAGATTGGCTTCCAACAGGGGCGAGCGGTTCAAGAAATTTTTCAAAAAGCCTTTCCTGAAAAAAATGTACGGGTCCATCAAGATTTATCAGGAAATGATCGGATGGTTGTCATTAGCTAAAAATTATTTTTAGTGTAGAAAATAATAAAAGAACATTGATGCGACAATGCTAAAAAAGAAAAAAAGTTATCAACATGGTTATACACACTTGACAACCGCGTTATCCACAATACGGGGATAAGTCAGAAAAGAAAGTTTATAAATGAGGAAAGTTAGAATAAAGGAGCTGTGGAGAAGCTGTGGAAACAAAAATTTATCGAACAGATCAAATAAATCAAGCGGCAGCACTATTGCGTCAAGGAGAGTTGGTGGCTTTTCCTACTGAAACAGTCTACGGACTAGGTGCTAATGCACTTTTGCCGGAATCAGTGAAGCGAGTATTTACGGTCAAAGGACGTCCCAGCGACAACCCGCTGATCGTTCATGTTTCAGATTTTTCGATGACTAAAGAATTTGTGGAAAGTTATCATCCATTGACTGAAAAAATTGTTAAAAATTTTTGGCCCGGTCCTCTAACATTGATTTTTTCGATTAAAGCTGGGAGTTTGAGTACGGTCGTGACCGGTGGTTTATCCACAGCGGCTTTTCGAATGCCCGATAATAAAAAAACATTATCTTTAATTGAAAAAACTGGTGCACCTTTAGTAGGTCCAAGTGCGAATACGTCAGGTAAGCCAAGTCCAACAACAGCAATGCATGTTTTTCATGATTTAAAAGGGAAAATTGCTGGGATTTTAGATGATGGGGCAACACAAATCGGGGTAGAATCGACGGTGTTGGATTTAAGTGGAGAAGTGCCGACAATTTTGCGTCCAGGTGCAGTGACAAAAGAAAAACTGGAAGAAGTTTTGGGTATTGAAGTTCCTTTAGACAAACATCTAGTCAAAGAGAGTGAAACACCGAAAGCGCCCGGAATGAAATATAAGCATTATTCGCCTGATGTGTCGGTTTTAATGATTAAACCGGGCGATTGGGGAAAAGCCATCGCTTGGGCTGATACAAACGGGAAAAAAGTCGGTTTACTAGCGACGCCTAAAATTGCTGATAGCTATCCTTCAGCAGATCGCTTTGTTTTTGAAGACGACTCAATTGAGGCGGCCACTCGCGGATTATTCAGCGGATTGAGGGCATTGGATGAAGCCAATCAAGCGGATATAATCTTTGCCGAAGTCTTTCCAGAGGATCATTTAGGCCTAGCCTATATGAATCGGTTGAAGAAAGCAGCAGCACAAAAATATTTTGGAGAAAAGTAAACAAAAGATTCGATTATCTGCTGAATCTTTCGTATACTTAAATCAGAAAATTGAAAGGTGGCGTTGGGATGGATTATAAAACACTAGATCCCGAACTATGGGGAGCAATTGAAAATGAGGCGGAGCGTCAAGAGCAGAATATCGAACTGATCGCTTCAGAAAACATCGTTTCAGAAGCTGTAAGAATGGCACAAGGTAGCGTCTTGACAAACAAGTATGCAGAAGGGTATCCTGGCCGACGTTATTATGGTGGTTGTGAGTTTGTTGATGTCGTAGAAAATTTAGCAATTGAACGTGCGAAAGAATTATTTGATGCAAAATATGCGAATGTGCAAGCACATTCTGGTTCACAAGCCAATCAAGCGGCGTATTTTTCTTTGATCCAGCCTGGCGATACTGTTTTAGGAATGGATTTGTCAGCAGGAGGTCACTTAACTCATGGCTCACCGGTGAATGTCAGCGGAAAGCTGTATAACTTTGTTAGCTATGGCGTGGACCCTCATACAGAGACGATCGACTATGAAGTCGTTCGTATTTTGGCACGGAAACATCAGCCTAAACTGATTGTCGCAGGAGCGAGCGCTTATAGCCGGACGATTGATTTTGCCCGTTTCCGTGAAATTGCAGATGAGGTAGACGCAAAATTGATGGTGGATATGGCTCATATCGCAGGATTAGTAGCAACTGGTTTACATCCTAACCCTGTCCCATATGCAGATGTTGTAACTTCAACAACACACAAAACCTTGCGTGGACCACGTGGCGGTTTAATTCTGACAAATGATGCGGATATAGCTAAGAAGATTAACAGTGCTGTTTTCCCTGGATTGCAGGGTGGGCCTTTAGAACACGTAATCGCAGCTAAGGCTGTGGCCTTTAAGGAAGCATTGGCTCCTGATTTTAAAGAGTATAGTGAACAAGTTCTAAAAAATGCACAGGCAATGGTTAAGGTATTTAATCAAGCACCTGAAACTCGTGTGGTATCTGGCGCTACGGATAATCATTTGCTTCTGATTGAAGTGACAGGTTTTGAGCTAACTGGACGTGAAGCAGAAGAATTGTTGGATAGTGTGCATATTACCGTTAATAAAAACTCCATTCCTTTTGAATCAAAAAGCTTTAAAGAGACTAGTGGTGTCCGAATCGGAACTCCAGCCATTACTAGCCGCGGTTTTCTAGAAGAGGACGCAAAACAAGTAGCAGAATTAATAATTGAAACCTTACGTTCTAATGGAGATGAAGAGAAATTATTAGAGATTCGCCAGGCAGTATTAGAATTAACAGAATCTCATCCAATTCAATCACATTAGACTAGTTTTCTGACACTAGTTGTCTTATAATTAGGAGAAATGCAGAATAAAGGATGTCTTTTTTCTATATTATCTTTAGAGAAGGGACCCCGATGAAAATTTCTCTCGTTTTTCTCTATGAAAAATGAACACTTCAAAATGAGTAAGGAGCAATTTATTATGGGTAAGTTTCAAGTAATTGATCATCCACTGATCCAACACAAATTAACGATTATTCGTGATAAAAACTGTGGAACGAAAGTTTTTCGTGAAGTAGTTAATGAAATCGCAATGTTGATGGCGTATGAAGTTTCACGAGATATGCCATTGGAAGATATCGAGATCGAAACACCGATCACATTATCTACACAAAAAACGTTATCAGGTAAGAAAGTTGCGATCGTACCAATCTTACGTGCGGGTATTGGTATGGTGGATGGTATTTTAGAATTGATTCCGGCAGCCAAAGTTGGACATATCGGTATGTTCCGTGATGAAGAAACATTGGAGCCGCATGAATATTTCTTCAAAATGCCTGAAGATATCGACAGCCGTCAATTGTTCATCGTTGATCCGATGTTAGCAACTGGTGGTTCAGCGATTATGGCCATTGATTCATTAAAAAAACGTGGCGCATCAAACATGAAATTTGTTTGTCTAGTTGCAGCGCCAGAAGGTGTAAAGGCATTACAAGATGCTCATCCAGACGTTGATATCTATACAGCTGCTTTAGATGACCAATTGAACGAACAAGGTTATATCGTTCCTGGTTTAGGAGATGCTGGCGACCGTTTATTCGGAACAAAATAAAAGAACAAACGTGGTCGATTTCATTTCGATCACGTTTTTTTAAAAAAAAGAAAGTACGCCACAATACTCGGCGTACCTTCTTTGCTTTAGATGTGTAGCTTTATGAATCCTTTAAATCTTTTCCATTTGTTTATAATTGATAACGACAACGCCATTGGAATGACTGATTAATTCTTCGTTGTCTTGCTTCTCATCGATTTCAACGACGGCTGCGTTTTTCAATTGTTTAGCGATGACCCCAGTCTGGGATTTGCCGCGAATGGTGAACATGACGTGTGTCTTGACGGGAAATTTTTTCCCGACTTCAGAAGGATCAACGTGCGTCTCTATTTTGCCAAATGTAGCCATACTTTTTGAACGCCCCCTTTTTTCACATACCTTATTTTAGCACATTTTCAAGTTTTTTTCATGTAATCGCTTTTTGAGAAGAATCTTACTTTACTTTTTCGCTGAAGTTTCTTATAATTTCTTTTGTACGAATCGCCAGCTTAGCTCAGTTGGTAGAGCAACGCACTCGTAACGCGTAGGTCACAGGTTCGAATCCTGCAGCTGGCATCATTAAAAAACACCATCGTCTCAAAGCTTCGGCTAAGAATTCGGTGGTGTTTTCTTTATCGACAGTTTTTATTGGTGATGGTCATAGCTGATTTTATGTACTAGCTATTTTGATGTGTTCAAAAAAATAATTGTTTTGGAGAAATCTTTTGAGGGAGAATTATGAAAAAAGTTTACGGATTCCATTTGAGTGTATGGGTGTATATTTTATTTATGTACTTTACGCAAGGAACCTTTTCCTTTATGGCTTTGAATGTCTTTCTGGCATGGTTGCCAATCGTTTTTGCGGAATTATTTTTGAAATTAGAAAGTAAATGGCGCTGGTTTTTCATTTCGTTATGGTTATTATTTTTTCCAAATATTCCGTATCTAATGACTGATTTGTTTCATTTGGCTAGTTTGAGGATTTATCAGCCTGGGGGACATTTTCTAGATGACAGCAATGCTTGGTGGTCCTATCTTTTATTGTTGCTGCCAATTCTTTTGATGGTGTTTGTGGGTATGGTGCAAGTATTTAAAATAATCTCGGCTGTTAAATTACAGATGATACAGAAAATCAGTGGCATTGTATTATTGTCAGTTCTTTCTAGTATAGCGGTTTATATTGGTCGCTTTGACCGCGTTCATTCGGTCGAGCTGTTCATTCATCCTATGACTGTATTGAAATTACTTATTGGTAATTGGAGTGTTGGAAAATTTCAGTTTGTCCTGATGTTTAGTATTTTGCAATTAGGGATTTGGGGATTGATCTATTTTTTACCACATGTTTTTCAAGAAGAATAAAGATTTTGCAAAGTCAGCGATGCTGACTTTTCATTAGACAAATAAGCGTCTATAATAAGGCAAGTATACTGTGGGAAAAGAGATGAACAATGGATAGATTAAGAAAGAATAATAATGACAGCCGAATTGATTATGGCGTTATTTTACCTGTTTTTATATTGTGTTTGATTGGGCTCCTTGCTTTATATGTGGCACTGACTCAGGATCCGAGAAATCCGAATGTTTTTCGTGGTTTAGCCATGCAAGCTGTTTGGTACGTGGTTGGTGCATTAGCTGTAGTAATTATCATTCATTTTGATGCAAAACTTCTATGGCGTTTAACTCCTTTTCTGTATGTGATTGGTTTAGCAGTCATGTTGGCATTGTTGAAATATTACGATACGGCTTTATTTGCCTCTACAGGTTCGAAAAACTGGTTCAAGTTTGGGACGCTGACTTTCCAGCCTTCGGAACTAATGAAGATTGCTTATATTTTAATGATGGCGATGATTATCACTAAACATAATGTGGCGAATAAGCTTCGAAGTCTTAAGACTGATACTACGTTGATTGGTAAAATGTTTTTAGTAACTATTCCGGTTTTAGTTTTAGTTTTGGCGCAAAAGGACTTTGGTACAATGCTTGTCTTTTTGGCCATATTTGCAGGAATGTTTTTGATGTCGGGAATTTCATGGTTAATCTTAGTTCCCACGATTATCTTAGCAATTATTGTGGGTGGCACTTTGATATTTTTTGTCACGACAGATACGGGTCGAGAAATTTTATCACACATCGGGTTCAAGAATTATCAGTTTGCTCGGATTGATTCTTGGCTTGAGCCTTTCCATGATCCAAAAGGAATTAGCTTTCAGCTTGCTCATGCATTGATGGCAATCGGTTCTGGTGGGATGTTTGGGACTGGCTACAATGTTAGTAATGTCTACGTGCCAGTTCGGGAATCGGATATGATTTTTACAGTCATTGGTGAGAACTTTGGCTTCATCGGCGGTGCTTTTGTAATTTTGATTTATTTTATTTTGATTTATCGTATGATTCGGTTATGCTTTGACATGAATAATGAGTTCTATGCTTATATTGCATCAGGAATCGTTATGATGATGCTGTTCCATGTTTTTGAAAATATCGGCGCAAATATCGGTTTGTTACCATTAACGGGAATTCCGTTGCCGTTTATTAGTCAAGGTGGATCATCGATTCTGGGAAATATGATCGGAATCGGTTTGATTCTATCAATGCGTTATCAAAGCGCAGACAAACAACCTATTAGGAGGACACGCAGTGCTTAAATTTTATTGGTATCCCAAATGTTCAACTTGTCGTAAAGCCAAAGCATGGTTAGAACAGGCGGATGTACAGTTTGAAACAATCGATTTGGTTCAAGACACGCCTTCAGCTGATACTTTTGAAAAGTGGATAACAGCTAGTGGGTTGCCAGTTCGCAGATTTTTTAATACTAGCGGCATGAAATATCGTGAATTAGGTTTGAAGGACAAAATGGCAGATTTATCGGTAGAAGAAGCCAGCGAATTATTAGCAAGTGACGGGATGTTAGTGAAGCGCCCATTACTGATCAAAGATGATCAATTTTTAACGAATGGATTTAAGGAAACAACATACGAAAGGAAGTTCTAATTAAATGAGTTACTTGAAAAAAAATGAAGGTCTGTGGATCTTACACAATGATAAAGACTATTGCATGGGTTTAACTGCTGAAATGGCGGATACACTTGGTGAAGTGACCTTCATCTCATTGCCAAAAGTTGGTCAATCAGTTAAGGCTGGTGAACCATTACTGGAAATCGAAGCAGAAAAAGCGGTCCAAGAATTCAAAAGCCCGTTGACGGGTGTGGTTTCATCTGTTAGCGAAAAGGTGGTTGCTGATCCTGCTGCGTTGAATGTGAAAGAAGAATTGGATGCATGGATCTTGTCTTTACGGGAAGTCGATGTTGATGAGTTTGAAAACCTATAAAGAAATTTTCATTTGATGTTTGACAGGAGAAAATCAGCCTGATATAATCCTTTCATACACATGAGAAAGCGATGAAAAGAAAAGTACATCTGATTAAAGTACAAAGAGAGCTCTGATATGCTGAAAAGGAGTTATGGCAATGAGATGGAAAATGGTCTTTGAGCAGGATGGACGAAGCGGGTGCTAAGTCTATCACGGGAGTGCCCGTTACAGCGCCTCAGTATACGCGTGAAGCAAGTACTGGCAGAGGTTGTGATCGTAAGGTCAGAACGAATTTTAGGTGGTAACACGGAAGTCAAAGCTTTCGTCCTAAGTGTACATTCGTACATTTGAGGGCGGAAGCTTTTTTTATCAGTCCAACTTCTCGCAGCAGCTCATAGTTGGACTGACAAAATGAAATTTTGAAGCTTTATAAGGATACTCGTACTTTAGTTGGATGATATGCGTAATGAGAATAGAATTATTTCTCCCGTTTTTGGAAAAATAAATTCATTTCAACGAGGTAGCAGTCAAACTTCCTCATCAAATTTTTGCAGATTAGTGCAATGACAAGCGAAATGAAAAATAGTTATATATCTGAACTAGCTAAAAGCTAATCAGTTATTGGAAAGGGTGTAAGAAATATGGCATTGATTGAGTTAAATCAAGTGGGGAAAAGTTTTGCCGGCAAGACTGGACCAATCCACGCAGTCAATGGAATTAATTTAGCAATTGATGAAAAGGATGTTTATGGCATCGTTGGTTATTCAGGAGCTGGCAAGAGCACATTGGTTCGTTTATTAAATGGATTAGAAACACCTACTGATGGACAAGTATTAGTCAATGGTGAAGATGTTGCCAAGCTGCAAGGAGCAGCATTAAGAACATTTCGAAAAAAAGTTGGGATGATCTTCCAGCATTTCAATCTATTATGGTCACGAACAGTCATTGAGAATATTCAATTACCCTTAGAATTGGCAGGCGTGGCAAAAGATCAACGTCACAAAAAAGCAGAAGAACTGCTAAGTCTAGTCGGACTTGATGGCAGAGGAGACGCTTATCCTTCTCAACTATCAGGCGGACAAAAACAACGGGTCGGGATCGCAAGAGCGTTAGCCAATGATCCAGATATCCTGCTTTGTGATGAAGCGACCAGTGCGCTAGACCCGCAGACAACGGAAGAAGTTTTAGAATTACTAGCCAATATTAATAAGAAATTAGGGTTGACGATTGTGTTGATCACTCATGAGATGAACGTAATTCGCAAAATTTGTAACAAGGTCGCTGTGATGGAGTTAGGAAAAATCGTAGAAGAAGGTTCTGTTCGCGAAGTGTTCCGCCATCCACAACAGGAAGTGACTAAGATTTTTGTACAGCAGGATCTTGAACCTAAAGCTGATCCATCTGAATTACTGAAGGAATTTATCAAAGAAAATCCCAACGGAACATTAGCGACATTGCACTTTTTAGAGGACAATGCCAATGAACCAGTCGTATCACAAGTAATTCGTAATTTTCCAGTGAATATCAGCATCGTTTATGGCAATATCGAACGGGCAACGGGGAATTCCTTCGGCACATTGACGGTTCAATTAACTGGCGATGCGGATAAGGTTGAAGAAGCGATCGCCTTTATTGAAAATCAACAAGTGGAAGTGGAGGTGCTGCACCGTGGATAAGAGTTTTTCAGAGACATATTTAAACTTTCAACAGGTATCGTGGGATACGCTAAAGGAAGCCATCAATGATACCTTGTTTATGACGATCGTTTCTATGTTGATCGTGTTTGTCTTAGGACTATTGCTAGGACTGCTGCTTTATTCATTGGGGCGGAAACATTCCGCTGCTCGCAGTATCTTATATGGACTAGTTTCAATTCTCAGCAATATATTCCGATCAACGCCCTTTATGATTTTAATGGTCTTGATTATTCCATTTACTAAAGCATTGGTAGGAACAATGCTAGGCGCGAAAGCAGCGATTCCGGCATTGGTTTTATCAGCGGCTCCATTTTATGCACGACTGGTTGAAATTGCTTTTCGTGAAGTTGACTCCGGTGTGCTAGAGGCGGCAGATTCGATGGGGGCTAGTTACTTCCAAACAATCTATAAGGTTTTGATTCCAGAAAGCTTGCCAGCATTGATTTCAGGATTAACAGTTACTTCGGTTTCGATGATCGGTTTTACCGCGATGGCGGGTGCAATTGGTGCAGGTGGACTTGGAGCATTGGCCTGGCAAGAAGGCTATCAACGTGGGAATTACACAGTCACACTGGTAGCGACAGTAATCATTTTGATTATCGTATTTATCGTTCAAGGACTTGGCGATTTCTTGACAAAACGAACAGACAAACGTTAACACAGAATAGCAATTATTCTTAAAAATAAATCCAAAAAAATAGGGGGAACCATCAATGAAAAAGAAAATTTTAGGTTTTGCAGCAGCAGCATTATTAACAGTTGGCTTGGCAGCATGCGGAAATAGCAGTTCAGGCTCATCAGACAGCAGCAGTAAAGAAAAGAGCGACACATTAGTCGTCGGTGCATCACCAACTCCGCATGCGGAAATCTTGGAGCACGTAAAGCCATTGCTTGAAAAAGAAGGCGTGACTTTGGAAATCAAAAAATTTGATGACTATGTGTTACCAAACAAAGCGCTGGCAGACAAAGATATCGATGCAAACTATTTCCAGCACAAACCTTTCTTTGAAAAGGCAGTGAAAGAGAATGACTACAAATTCACGGATGCAGGTGCTGTTCATATCGAACCAATGGGCTTGTACTCTAAAAAAATCAAAGACATCAAAGATTTAAAAGAAGGCGCAACAGTTATCACTTCAAGTTCTGAATCAGACTGGGGACGCATCATCACAATCTTGCAAGATGCGGATTTAGTCAAGGTTAAAGACGGTGTAGATTTAGAAACAGCAACATTTGAGGATATTGCTGAAAATCCTAAGAATTTAAAATTCGATCACTCAATTGACCCTGCTTTGTTGGCTACAACTTACAGCAATGATGAAGGCGATCTAGTAGCGATCAATGCCAACTTCGCTTATGGTGCTGGTTTAAATCCAGTGAAGGATGCTGTCTTGCTTGAAAAAGATACTTCTCCATATGCCAACATTTTAGCTGTTCGTACAGAAGATAAAGACGATCCTCGGATTGAAAAACTGAACAAAGTCCTACATGAAAAAGATGTTCAAGATTGGATCTTAGAAAAATGGGACGGGTCTGTAAAACCAGTTGATAAATAATTTAATTAAGCGCTGAAGGAGTAAAATCTTTCAGCGCTTTTTTTCAGCCTATTTTATACTGACAAAGGTATAAAAAAATCATACTTTACTTAACTACTAGCTGTTACACTGGAAATATAAATTTTAAATCAGCTCGAAAGGATGGACTATATGAAATTAAATGGAAGTTGTTTGTGCAACTCGGTGACGGTTACTATAGAAGAAGTTGAACCAGCGATCACCGTCTGTCATTGTCATATGTGTCAAAAATTCTTCGGTGGACCATTTTTGTCATTAGCGAGTGTGTTGCCAAAGGATGTTGAGATCAGTGGAGAAGAACAGATTCAGCGCTATCTGTCTTCGGAATGGGCAGAACGGGGATTTTGTAAGAAATGCGGCAGCGGTCTGTTCTATCATAGCTTGGCAGATGACGAATATTATTTTCCAGCGGGCTTGTTTGCTGAAATCGATCAAGCGAAGCTGACGACGGAAATTTTTTATGATCAGAAGTCGGCGTTCTTTCATTTTAAGGAGTCCACAGAAAAATTAACCGAGGAAGCGTTCTTACAAAAACTCTTTACAGATTCTGATTAGTTCAGTCGAGAAAAAGTATTTTTATAATTATTCTAAATAAAGGATAGTTTTTTAGAAGAAAATTGGTGAATCAGTTTGTATTCCATTCTCATTTAGTCTAAAATATGTGAGAACGAGAAAAAAATTTTGGAGGTACTTTCATGTCAGTTTTAGAAATCAAAGACTTGCACGTTGCCATTGACGATAAAGAAATTTTAAAAGGTGTAAACCTTGAGATGAAGACAGGAGAAATCCACGCCATCATGGGACCAAATGGGACTGGTAAGTCAACTTTATCCGCAGCAATCATGGGCAACCCAAACTATGAAGTGACGAAAGGCGAAATCCTTTTCGATGGAAAAAATATCTTAGACTTGGAAGTCGACGAACGCGCACGTCTAGGGTTATTCTTAGCGATGCAATATCCAAGCGAAATCCCGGGAATCAGTAATGCTGAGTTCATGCGAGCAGCGATCAACGCTCGTCGTGAAGAAGATGAAAAAATCTCCGTGATGCAATTTTTGAAAAAATTAGATAAAAAAATGGAATTGTTGAATATGCCAGAAGAAATGGCGGAACGCTATTTGAACGAAGGCTTCTCTGGTGGGGAAAAGAAACGTAACGAGATTTTACAGTTATTGATGATCGAACCTACTTTTGCAATTTTAGATGAAATTGACTCAGGACTTGATATCGATGCCTTGAAGGTCGTAGCGAAAGGGATCAATGAAATGCGCGGTGAAGAGTTTGGCGCGTTGATCATTACCCACTACCAACGTCTATTGAACTACATCGTACCTGATGTGGTGCATATTATGATGGATGGCCGAGTAGTCTTGACTGGCGATGCAGAATTAGCAAAACGTTTAGAAGCTGAAGGCTACGCAGGCATCTCTGCTGAATTAGGTATCGATTACAAAGAAGAAGTTTAGGAGGGCAAGATAGATGAAAAAATGGATAGAATATCTTGAGGCCGTCAAAGCTTTCTCAGCCGAATGGGCCGAACCTCAATGGATGACCGATTTACGGGTCAATGCGTTAACAAAAATCGATGAGCTGCCTTTACCAGTGATTGAAAAGGTAAAATTCGCTCGTTGGAACCTTTATAATGTAAAACCTGAGCATCAAGAAGCAGCGGGGACCATTCCAAGCTTTGATCAAATGAAAGACAATCCAATGATCGTGCAAAGTGGGGAGACGACTGTTTTCGAACAAATCTCACCAAAGCTTGCGGATCAAGGCGTGATCTTCACGGATTTAGTGACAGCGATGCAAGAGCATCCTGAATTAGTCAAAGAATACTACATGCAAAAAGCAGTACCCGTTGAAGAAAATTCATTGACGGCGTTACATGCCGCTTTCATGAACAATGGGATCTTCCTATATGTACCGAAAAACGTGGTGATCGAAGAACCAATCGAAAGTCTCTTCCTGCATAACGGCGATGACGATGCGCATTTCTTCAAGCACGTCTTGATCGTGGCCGAAGACAATAGTGAGTTCTCTTACTTAGAACGTTTTGAATCACAAGGCGAGACAGCGAAGAAACTTTCTGGGAACGTAGTGGTCGAAGTGATCACGAAACCAGGTGCTCGCGTGAAATTCTCAGCGGTAGATTCAATGGGAGCGAATATCGCGACTTATATGAACCGTCGCGGCTACTTAATGCGCGATTCTATGATCGATTGGGCAATCGGTATCATGAATGACGGCAATGTGATCGCGGACTTTGATTCTGATTTAGTGGGTGAAGGCTCACATTCAGAAGTGAAGATCGTAGCGATCAGTGATGGCAAACAAATTCAAGGGATCGATACTCGTGTAACCAATAAGGCCCCGCATACGATCGGACATATTTTACAACACGGCGTTATTCTTGATAAATCTACCTTGACCTTCAACGGGATCGGGCATATCTTAAAGGGAGCGAAGGGCGCCGATGCACAACAAGAAAGTCGTGTATTGATGCTGTCTGAGAAATCTCGCGGCGACGCCAATCCGATTCTTTTGATTGATGAAAATGAAGTCACGGCCGGACACGCGGCCAGTGTTGGTCGGGTTGACCCAGATGAACTCTTCTATTTAATGAGTCGCGGACTAGAGCGCGCGGCAGCGGAGCGTTTGGTTATTCGCGGATTCTTAGGACCTGTTATTACTGCTATTCCAGTTAAAGCCACTCAAGAGCAACTGATCGATACGATCGAAGGGAAGTTGAGTAAATAATGAGGGATTTTTCTACTATTAGAAAAGATTTTCCGATTCTTTTCCAAGAAGTAAATGACGAACCACTTGTTTATTTAGACAATGCGGCAACTACACAAAAGCCGACGCAAGTCTTGGATGTTTTGCGCCATTATTATGAACATGACAATGCCAACGTTCATCGTGGGGTGCATACGTTAGCTGAACGGGCGACAGCCGATTATGAAAATAGTCGCGAAAAAGTCCGAGCTTTTATCAATGCGAAGGAAACAGCAGAAGTCTTGTTCACGCGTGGAACGACCACCGGCTTGAATTGGTTGGCTCGCAGTTATGGCGATGCCTTTATTAAAGAAGGCGATGAAATCGTCATTTCTTATATGGAGCATCATTCTAATATTATTCCGTGGCAGCAATTAGTCGAACGCACAGGTGCAGTTCTGCGTTATTTGCCATTAACGGATCAAGGCTTTATTGATATGACAGCCGCAAAAGACATCATCAACGAAAAAACAGCGATCGTTTCATTGGCCTACGTTTCAAACGTGCTGGGTGTGATTAATCCGATCAAAGAATTAGCGGAAATGGCTCATGCCAATAACGCGGTAATGATCGTGGACGGTGCGCAAGCTACTCCACATATGGCTGTTGATGTTCAAGCACTTGATGCCGATTTCTTTGCTTTTAGCGGGCATAAGATGTGCGGACCAACGGGAATCGGTGTATTATATGGCAAACGTCAATGGTTAGAACAGATGGAACCGGTAGAATTTGGCGGCGAGATGATTGATTTCGTCAATCTGTTTGATAGTACCTGGAAAGAACTGCCATGGAAATTCGAAGCAGGCACACCGAACATCGCAGGTGCCATCGCTTTAGGCGCAGCGGTTGATTACTTGAACGAGATCGGGATGGAGAATATCCATCGCTACGAACAAGAATTGGTTGACTACGTCTTACCTAAGCTGCATGAGATCGACGGAATCACGACTTATGGACCTCAAGATCCAAAACATCATACCGGTGTGATCGCTTTTAATCTGGATGGCATCCATCCTCATGACGTAGCGACTGCTTTAGATATGGAAGGGATCGCGGTGCGTGCCGGTCATCACTGTGCGCAACCGTTAATGAATTATTTGAATCTGCCAGCGACGGCGCGGGCCAGCTTCTATTTCTACAATACGAAAGAAGATGCGGACCGTTTGATCGAAGCAATTCAGGCGACGAAGGAGTTTTTCAAAGATGGCGCTAAATAAATTAGACAATTTATATCGACAAGTGATCTTGGATCATTCCGCTCATCCTCATCATCGTGGAAAGCTAAGTGACTCTACGAAAACGATCGAGATGAACAATCCTACTTGCGGCGACGTGATCGAGCTAGAACTAATTGTCAAAGACGACGTGATCACAGATATCGCATTTTCCGGCAGCGGCTGTTCGATTTCAACCGCTAGTGCTTCTATGATGACGGACGCAGTAATCGGCAAACCAGTCTCAGAAGCAGAACATTTAGCAGTTATTTTTGCCCAAATGGTTCAAGGCAATCCGATTCCTGAAAAGGATGAAGAAGCATTGGGAGACGCAGCGATGCTTAGCGGGGTCGCAAAATTCCCAGCCCGCATCAAATGCTCAACGTTAGCATGGAAAGCCTTAGGCAAAGCATTAACCGATGAACAAGGTAAAGCTCGGGAAGGGCAATATCATAAAGATTAGCAAGATAAATACTTTAATATGAATGAGGATGCCAGTTCTACTTTCTGCTTTAGCAGATTTAGTAGAATGGTATACGGCATGAGAATCAAACTTATTTTTCTGAAGGGAAAATAAATACATTAATACGAATAAGGAGCGGGACTACATGAGTGTACCTGAAATGCAAGAGGAATATCAATTTGGCTTCCACGATGATATCGAACCCGTCTTCACGACTGGTGAAGGTCTATCGGAAGAAGTCATTCGCGAGATCTCCCGCGCAAAAGGAGAACCAGAATGGATGTTGGATTTCCGCTTGAAATCCTTAGAAACATTCAGAAAATTAGAGATTCCCGGTTACGGACCAGATTTATCCGAACTGGATTACGATAAAATCAACTACTTCATCCGTTCCAGCGACAAACCTGCACGTGATTGGGATGATGTACCAGAAGAAATCAAAACGACCTTTGAACGTCTAGGGATTCCAGAAGCAGAACGCGCTTATTTAGCTGGTGCCTCTGCCCAATACGAATCAGAAGTGGTGTATCACAACATGAAGGACGAGTTCACCAAATTAGGGATCGTCTTCACGGATACAGATTCAGCTTTGAAGGAATACCCTGAATTATTCAAAGAATATTTCGGAACATTAGTACCACCATCCGATAACAAATTAGCTGCACTAAACTCAGCAGCTTGGTCAGGTGGAACCTTCATCTATGTACCAAAAGGTGTGAAGACCGATATTCCGATTCAGTCTTACTTCCGAATCAATTCGGCAAACACTGGACAATTCGAACGGACATTGATTATCGTGGACGAAGGCGCAAGTATCAATTATGTTGAAGGCTGTACCGCACCAACGTACTCTTCTGACAGCCTGCATGCCGCAGTCGTAGAAGTTTTCGTTAAAAAAGACGGCTACTGCCGTTACACCACGATCCAAAACTGGTCAAACAACGTCTACAGTTTGGAAACAAAACGTGGACAAGCCCAAGAAAACGCGACAATGGAATGGGTCGATGGAAACTTAGGCTCAAAAGTAACCATGAAATACCCAAGTGTCTATATGGAAGGCAAAGGCGCCCGCGGTACGATGCTATCGATCGCTGTAGCCGGCAAGAATATCGTGCTAGACAACGGTGCCCGCATGATCCATAATGCACCAAACACCTCCAGCTCGATTGTTTCAAAATCCATCGCTAAAGATGGCGGCGCCGTAGACTACCGTGGAACGGTCCGCTTCGGACGAAACAGTGCAGGTTCATTCAGCCATATCGAGTGCGATACGATCATCATGGATGATCAATCAAGTTCCGATACGATCCCGTACAACGAGATCTTGAATGGAAATGTGTCTCTGGAGCATGAAGCGAAGGTTTCAAAAATCTCTGAAGAACAATTGTATTATCTGATGAGTCGCGGGATCTCTGAACAAGAAGCGACGGAGATGATCGTTATGGGATTTGTGGAACCATTTACGAAGGAATTACCAATGGAATACGCTGTGGAGTTGAACCGTCTGATTCAGTATGAGATGGAAGGCAGCGTCGGATAGAAATTTTATAAGTTCCCGAAACGTTGATAAGATAACGTTTCGGGGCTTTTTTTATATTAAGAAATAGTAGTAGCAAAAGACATGTTTATAATTAATTAAATGTGTTATTATTTAAGAATACAAGCATATTAAATATGTTATTAGTCAGTATTTTTGTGTGAACTATGGGGAAGAAAACTATGTATAAATATGTCATGAAATGATAGTACAAAAATTGGAGCTGAATAATATCGATACTAAATCAAAGAAAAAAATAGAGGAGTTTCAAAGGTATTTTATAAGTATAGCCAAACAGCTAGGAGATAAGAACTCTAAAAAATATGAAAAAGGATTTCATCAATGCGTTTGTGAGCAGATTGATTTTTTCGATCCTTCAAGCGCTTTATACGGATATTTGATGAAGCAAAATGAATATAGAGAATATGTAGGGGATCTGATATTTCCATTTGGGATAAATAGTAGTCAGTTAAAGGCTGTTGAGCAAACATTTCAAAACCAAATTTCAGTAATTCAAGGACCTCCTGGTACAGGCAAAACACAAACTATTTTAACGATTATAGCTAACGCCATAATGAATAATAAGACTGTAGCGGTAGTATCTCCTAACAATGCAGCTACAGATAATGTATTTGAAAAACTTGAAAAAGAGGGGCTTTCACTTATCGCTGCCAATTTAGGGAAAACTAAAAAAGCGGAGGCTTTTTTTAAAAATATGTTGTCTATTCCAAAAATAATAAATGAATGGAGAATACCTGAAGATGAATTAGACAGTAACAAGGAGAAACTAACGAAAGACCTTATAAGTTTAAGTCAAATTTTAGATGAGCGAAATCGACTAGCTACATTGGAACAAGAATTGAGAGATTGGCAGCAAGAAAAAAAATATTTTGAATCTTATATAAAGAGTAGAACTGACTCTAATAGTACTTTAAAAACAAAACTGAAACGAACATCTTTAATCAGATTCGATGCCCAAAAGAAAATGAGACTTTTGGTAGATTTGAATTTAAATGATGATCAGCAACTTAATTTTGGAAAGAAAATTAAATATTTTTTTCAATATGGAATATATAATTTTGATCCTTTTCGCTCTAGTGAATCTATTCAAGAACTTATTGATTATGTAGAACGAGAGTATTATCAAAATAAAATAGCATCAATAAAAAAGGAAATAGCAGAAACTTCGTCATTTTTGAAAGGAAGCAACTATAAGAAACTCGATGAGAGCGTTAAAGGTCTATCAATAAGAATATTTAAATCTTTTTTGAGTAGTAAATACACTGTTGGAAATAGTAGGGCGACCAAAGATCAAATGAGGAAAGATTATAAAGAATTTACAAAAGACTTTCCCGTAACACTTAGTACTTGTGATGCGATTACAATGAATATTCAAAAAGGTAATAAATTTGATATTGTTGTAATTGATGAAGCATCTATGGGTGGGTTAGTTCCTAGTATTTTTCCACTTAGTGTTGCAAAAAATATTGTTATCGTTGGTGATAATAAACAATTACCTAATATCATAACGGATAAGGAAGAGAAGCAGAAAAATATAGGACCTCCTCAAGATAGAACATACGATTATTTTGAACATAGTATCTTGTCATCAATAGAAGCAGTATTTGGTGAAGAACTTCCATCCGTCTTGCTAAAAGAACACTATCGTTGCCATCCGATGATTATCAATTTTTGTAATCAGGAATTCTACGATGGAGAGTTAATTGTTTTAAGTGATTTTAATGAAGACGAAAAAGCTTTAGTTCTTGTTGAAACATCTGATGGTAATCATATGAAGTTTGACTATGACAAGAAAATATTTAATCAACGTGAGATTGATAGCGTTTTATCTGAAGAATTTAGTAAAGCTTGCCCGATTATTCATGATATGAAAACTACAGGACTAGTAACACCTTTTAGAAGGCAAGCGGATAAAAGTCTTGCTGCTATTGAAAAACAGCAAAAGAAGTATGTTGCAGATACTGTTCATAAGTTTCAAGGAAGAGAATGTGAAGCAATAATTTTTTCTACTGTTTTAGATAATAAAGGAAGTAAAAGAAATTATAGTTTTGTAGAGGATGAAAAGTTAATCAATGTTGCAGTTTCACGAGCTAAGCGCCTTTTTGTTCTTAATAGTTCTGTGAAAGAGTTTAGTAAGAGAAATGGCAGTATCGCAAGTTTAATTAGACATATTAAGTATAACAGTGATTATTCATTGGAGCATAAAAGTCCAGTGAACTCAATTTTTGATTTGTTAACAAGGGACTTTCAAGATGAGCTGTTTAGAAGAAGAAATAATTATAAAATCAAACATTCTAATTTTGATTCGGAAAATTTAATGATGGATATGATCTTAACTATTCTAGCTGATGAAAAGTACAAATCAATTACGTGTACGACAGAATATACGATAAAGAAATTAGCTAGAGATTTTTCAGTGTTGACAACAGATGAGCAACAATATGTTAAGAATGGTGCAAGATTAGATTTTGTTTTCTACTTTAAAACAGGAAAAGAACCGGTTGCTGCAATTGAAGTGGATGGTCATAAGTTTCATTCGAGACCGGAACAGGTGGTGAGAGATAAGCGGAAAGATAGTATTTTATCTAAATTAGGGATAAAGCTTGCGCGCTTTTCTACTAATGGAAGTGAAGAAGAAAAGAAGCTTAGGGCATATCTTGATAGTTTGGTGGCGGAGGAATAAGGAATTAAGAGTTTGTCTTTAAAAAAATCTATTCTTGTATTTTGCTATTCACAAATAAAATAGAAATTAATTGCTATTTGTTTTTCTATGAGTAAATATTTTTTTAAAGGCTATAAGATTTAGTGAAAGTGAGAGATATATATGAAACCGAAAGTTTATAAATCAAAATATTCATACGCAGAAACTATAAAAAGGCTGGAGAGATCAAGCTATTCTCAAGTTGGAGAGGAAAAGAAATATTCGGATCAGAGTGTAAGAATGAGTCTTTATTTCGAGTCGCATGAAAAATCACATCCGGAATGGATAAATGAATTACTACTTTTTTTTGATAAGGAAAACTTTTTTGATGATGAAAAGCCAATACAATATAATGCTATCATAGTTGTTAAAACAACTAAATCGGTGTACTTACTACCACGTGGTTACGCATTTTGGGTAACTGATGACTTGAGCGAATCTGATTTCGGTTTAAATTTTGCGGAAAAAGCGATAAGAGATGATGACATTTCTTTAAAGAGTGTTAGTTATGTTCAGAGAAATAAAATGAGAGGTGTTTTAAATTACAAAAAAGGTCAAAATGAGTTTCCTCAAGCAAGCGAAAGTTATTTCTTTATCAGTGGAAAACCACAGAATGAAGAGATATATGGCAAAAGTGTAGACTGTGGAACAGGTTTAACAATCTGCAAAAACTTTAATTTAAAGAAAGATTTTAGCATAGATAAATTTGTTTCATTGTTTAATGAAATAGATATTACGCTAAATTTGAAGGAAAAGAAATCGAGTATTCCAAGATGGATTAAGATACAAAAAAAGAATGAGCTAAGTCAAGATTTATCAAATAAATTACTTAGGAGTATCAAGGAGAACGATGGTAATTCTCAGCTGTCTTTCAATATGAATAGAATTCAAGTTTTTGATAATGCAATTAATTTTCTTGAATCAAATCAGAATATAGGTATTTATCTTATGGGTGGAAAGAAGAAGAAGGAAGAAACTTTTCAAACAATAGATTTTGATGAAATGAAAATTTGCAGTTACATTAAAAAATATGCCGGGAAAATTAACTCATTAGATGATATAGGCTTCTCCATATGTGATGATAGTGGATTACCCATAAAAGATAATATAAGGTTTTCACATCTGATGTATGCCGAACTGGAGTATCAGGAAAAGGTTTATATATTAGATAACGGTTATTGGGGATACTTCAATGAAAAATTTTACGAGCTTCTTAAAATTAAACTAAACATAATTAATGGTATTGTGGACTATCCGGAGGCTTATAACATTGCTTATGAGACTCAAGAGGAGGGTGAGCTTTCAGGAGAAGGAGGCTATATCCATGTAGTAACCCAAAAAAACAATTTAATAAAGTTACACAAACGAAATGTGATGGTTTCTGGAGTTCAAGCGGAAATCGCTGATTTTTATGATATAAGTAAGAAGGAGTTAGTAGCAGTAAAAAGAGGGACCAAAACTTCACTAGCTATGTATAGTTTTGAACAATCACTTCTTTCAATTCAGTTATTAGCACATAAAAATGAGCTGTCAGTCGAATCAACATTAGCTAAATATAATGACGGTAGGAAATATAAAGAAGATAGGTATCCAAAAATTTCCAATGCAAAATTGAAAAAAATAGTAAGTTGCAAGAATACTTCGGTTTTGTGGTTAATTGATGATAGTAAAAAATACGTTTATGAAGGAGTTAAAAATCAAAATTTTGACTTGAACAGTTTTAAGTCAATAATGTTGAAACTTAAGATTATAGATTGGTATTCATTTGTATTAGACAATAGTTTTAACCCTAAGCTTTACTTTGCTTTGGATCTACCGGTGCAAAATGGTTAAATTAAAAATAACGTGAATTGGTTGGATTATCAGCGAAATTAAAAGAGAGTCAATAGGGAATAATACATCTTATGAAATTTTTCAGAGGAACATGAAAAGGAATGCTAATTTGTTCTTTAAGGTGAAATTATCTTTTAGAGTTTTGGAAAGATATGTTTTTTTGCGCTGTTCTTACTTGTTTTTACTACATATCTGTGAATGTCGCTTTTAATTTGGTTAAAAAGGAGATTATTACTTTTGTTTAAGATGTCAGATATGAGTTGCAAAAAGAAGAGAATTTAACTAGTAATGAAAAAGAAAACAAAATCGATATTGAATAGAAATGTAGGTATTGATGGTCTGTGAATATAAGTGGAATTCGAAATATTATTATGATTAAATATTAAGAACAATTACTCGTTTAGAAATTAATTGTTGAGAAAGGCATAATGAGGTATTTTTGAAAAATCGTTTTGATAATTAATTGTAGAGGTGAAAAATGGAAAGACTATTTTTTGATTTTAAAGGTGATTTTCAATGGGCAAGTATAGCTGCGATCGTTGCGGTTTTTGGCGCTTTAGCATCGTTATTGTTTTCTTTTTTAAGCTATCATAATACAAAAAAATCAATACTAATTCAAAAAGAGATGGATCAGAAAAAAATCGATGCGGATATAATTTCAAAATCAAGAATGCACTGGATTGATAATACTAAGATGGTAACATCTACCTTTATAACAGATTCATTATCATTGGGTGCAAATATGAAAATGTTTACACAAAAGATAATTCAGCTTAATGGAATAAGGATTGAAATGAGCGAACTCCATGAGAAAAGCATGAATAAAAAACTACCGCAAGCAGAGAGAAATAAAGCAAAAGAAGTTTCCCAACATTGGATAGATGAAGGATCAAAAATTTTTAATAAAGATATGGAAGAAAGAGCTGATGAAATCAATGAATTATTAAAAAGGTTATCCAATAATTTCATGTTAATTAAGTTAAATTTCAGCAACAATGATGAGAATAATACAATAGTTGATTTAGCTTTTAAAATATATGAAGGGCTGAGGAGGCATTCTCTAACTTCAGGATGGGATCAAATGACTAGTGAAAAAGAATTAATTCAAAGTTTGAGAGAGACTGAAAAAGTATTTCAAGAAAATTCTATGAACGCTGAAAAATTTACAGAATTTTTGCGAGACTATTATAAAAGAGAATGGGAAAAAGTAAAAACAGGGAAGTGAGTCTATTAAAAAAATCTCTCTACGGGATATAAAACAAGTCTCGTCATAGAATAAAATGACGAGACAAGAGCAACTTAGTCTTCTCAATAATCTTTTGCAGCCTAACATCATCCATCTACTCTACATCAACAATCGGTTCAATCACCACTTCTTCAATCCTGCGATTCCGCATCTTCGAAATAGTGATCTTCAACCCATCTAACTGAATCGTTTCTCCTTCTACAGGAATTCGTTCGATTGATGCTAAAATATAGCCTGCGACGGATATTGAGTTCGTGGTATTTGTAATATTGAAGAGCTCTTCCAGGCAATCGAAGTCTGAGCGTCCATTTACCAGGAAGCTGCCATCTGCCAGCTTGTAATAATCCAGTTTCTTATTATCGTATTCATCCCAGATTTCCCCGACCAATTCTTCGATGATATCTTCTAGTGTGACGAGTCCGGCGGTCCCACCGTATTCATCGATAATGATGGCTATATGGATTTGATCGGCTTGGAATTTTTTCATTAGCTCGGAAATTTTCATGCTTTTTGGGATGAAGCTGATTGGTTTGACGATGTCTTCGATTCTTTTTTCACCTTTTAGCACATGGTAATAAAAATCTTTTTGATTCACCACGCCGGTCACATCATCGATGCTATCTTGGCAATAGGGCAGGCGAGATAAGCCGGAGGATTCAAAAATTTCAGCTATTTCTTCGGTGCTCTTTTTACTGTTAATGGAAATAATATCGGTACGGGGCACAAAGATTTTTTGTACCTCCAAATCGTTGAATGCGACCACACTTTTGATTAGCAGCTCGTCATCTGCATCGATCGAACCTTCTTGAGCTGCTTCCTCCACAAGAATCAGCAATTCATCTTCGGTGATGGAAGGGGTGACTTCTTTGTTTGGTAACAGCTTCATCAGACCAGTTTTCAAGACAGAGAAAAAGAGCGTCAGTGGATAAAAAATGGTCAGTAAGATTTTCAATGGGCGGGCAACGGCAAGTGCGAAAGTCTCAGGTGCTTCTTTTGCCAATGTTTTTGGAAATATCTCGCCAAAGGTTAAAACCAAAATCGTCATCACAACTGTCGATAGCGTAACGCCGATGTTGCCAAAATAGCGTACAAATAGGACGGTCGCAATCGAAGAGCTTGCGATATTCACGATGTTGTTCCCGATCAGGATCGCGGATAGAAGGCGATCGAAATTATGAAACAATTCTAAAACGTTCCTTGCTTTGTCATTTCCTTCCTCTGCCAATTTAGTGATCCGAATGCGATTTAATGAAGAATAGGCCGTTTCACTCGAAGAAAAGAACGCTGACAAAGCCAGCAATATTACCAATACAACCATCATGACACTTAGATTATCCAAAAAGTTTCCTCCTTATATTTTTCAACCAATGTAAAAAAGCACCCTGTATGCCAACAGCGCACGTTAAAATGATTATTAATAAATAGATGATTATTTTTTTCTATACACAACGAGTCCTCGTCGTCCAAAATATCATTTCTCCTATCTTAGCTAAAAATCTCTTTAATTAACCGTATCGTAGTCCAAATTGAATGTCAAGATAGGATTTAATCACAAATAGACAGGTTAAGAAAACGGCTATTACTTCAGAAGTTTTTATTCAATCAGCTTTTTACAAGAACGAACGTCAATAAGTAAAAATATTGTGCCTTTTTCATGAAGACGTTTTCTAAGCACCTGATTAATGCTATCATTGTAGTAGTAACGTAGTATCCCCCAAACTTTATTCGATTCATCAAGACATCTGTCTGCAACTAAAATCCAACAAGAGTTTCTAATTGAACAAATGTAACTGTCCTATTTTCATTTGAAGTTTTTTTGCTTTTTGAAAAGGGAGGTAGAACGATGTTCCAAGATTACAAAGTTGTGATTACTGGTGCGACTTCTGGTATTGGCCTGGCTACGGCTCGGCTGTTTATCAAGGAGGGCGCGACAGTGATTGGGATCGGTCGGAATTTTAGCAAGACGAAGGATTTAGGTGATCGGTTTATTCCTCGGACCTGTGATGTGCGGGATGCCGATGAGATCGTAAAGACGTGTGATTTTATCAAAGAAACGTTTGACAATGAGTTGGATGTATTTGTGAACAATGCGGGTTTTGGTGAGAATACCACGATTCGTGATGTGACGGTCGATCAATTTGATCGCTGCTTCAGTCTTTTGCTGCGGGCACCGATGCTGTTTGCCAAAGAATTGTATCCTCTTTTATTAAATGCTCCGAAAAACAACGCAAGTATTATCAATACCGCTTCTGCCGCCAGCCGAACTGTCAGCTCTGAAAATCCTTTGTATAATCTAGCGAAAAACACCGTGGTGCTGTATACCAAGCAGCAAGCCCAGGGCTTTATTGGCGTGCGCTGTAATAGTGTGTCGCCGGGCTTTATCCAAACACCAATCTTCCAACGAGATGGTGTCAATATGGCGGAAGCTGATGTCTTGGCGATGTATGATCAAATGGCGCATATTACTTGCGGACGAACAGGGAAACCAGAAGAGGTAGCGGATTTGATCGCGTTTCTAGCCTCGAAAGATGCACAGTACATCAATGGCGCCGATGTCTTGATCGACGGCGGCTTGATGACGGTCAGTAACTAGGGGGGAAAATAAAATGTTAAAAGATTCTATCGTAATGATTACTGGCGCGACTTCTGGCATCGGCTTGGCGACAACGAAGGAATTTCTGGATCAGGGGGCAACGGTAATCGGGATTGGGCGAAATTTCAGTCGAACGAAGGAGTTAGGCGAGAACTTTTTGCCGTTTAAATGTGACGTGACGGATGAGGAGCAGATCAAAGCAACGGTGGCTTTTGCGAAGGAAAAATTCGGTAGATTAGACAGCTTGATTTGCAATGCGGGTTCTGCGATCGTGGGTACGGTTGAGGAGGTGGATTCGGGTGAGTTTGAACGGGCCTTTCAATTGTACGTGCTGCATGCCGCATTGTTTACTAAATATTGTGTGCCGCTTTTGCGCAAGTCGGAAAATCCGAGTATCACCCACACCGCCTCGGTGGCTTCCTTCATGATTGGGGATTCGGTTCCTTATAATGTCTTGAAGGCCGCATTATTGAATTACACGCGGCAAAGTGCGGCGGCGTTGTTAAATAATAATCCAGCGGATATGTTTGGGCGACCTAAAGCAGTAACGGAAATCGATGAAGGCGACAATACCTTCATTCGGGTAAACGCGGTTTGTCCGGGATTGATCCGTACGAATTTGATGCCGGATCAAGCGTGGGAAATGTTGGGAACCGAAGCAGCATTGAAGGCGATCCCGAGTCGGCGGATCGGTGAGGATTGGGAGCCAGCGAAATTATTTGCTTTCTTAGCATCGGCTAAAGCTAGCTTCATCACTGGTGCGACCATCACGATCGACGGCGGCTGGTATACAACACATGCACGAGTATAAAAGAAAGTGAGGAATCATAAATGAAAGAAAAATATGCAGCATTATTTGAACCGATTGGATTGAAGCACGGCGGGCGTTTGGAGAATCGTTTCGCGATGTGTCCGATGGTGGTTTTCGCAGCTGATCCAGCAACGGGGCAACCAACGGAGGAGGATATCAAGTACTTTGAGCGGCGCAGTAAGTTTGCGGATTTGTTGATTACTGGTGCGATCACGGTTCAGGAAAATATCCAAGGACATCCGAAACAATTATCTATCTTTAATGATGAAGCAATTGATGCTTACAGCAAATTAGCTGCGGCTATGAAGAGCAATGGCAGCAAAGCGATTGGTCAGATTCAGCATCCCGGCCGTGAAGGCGCGTATGGCTGCTATGTCACTGGAAAGGCCTACGCACCAAGTGCGATCGAATTTCCATTTTTGCAATACAAGGTAACCGAATTAACAGAAGATGAAGTCTGGCAAGTGGTGAAGGATTTTGGCTTAGCGGCCCAGCGCTTGTTAAAAGCCGGCTTTGACGGTGTGGAGATTCACGGGGCAAATCACTATTTGATCCAGCAGTTTTTCTCTAGCTATTCAAATCAACGGACGGATTATTGGGGCGGCTCGTTTGAAAAGCGGATGAACTTTGCCATTGAAGTGACGAAAGAAGTCTTGAAAGTCGCGCGAGCAGAGAATCCTGAGGCAATTGTCGGCTATCGGATTTCACCGGAAGAGATTCATGGGGAGATGGTCGGGTATGACTTGGATGATTCATTGAAATTGATCGATAAGCTGTTGGAACAAGACCTCGATTTTCTTGATTTATCTTCAGCAGCAGGCGGAAACTTTGGTAAAGATGCTTATAAGGCGATGCCGCAAAGAGGCGATTTTACTGAGCCAGTTAGCTTAGTGATCAAGAAGTTTGTGGCAGGCAGAGTGCCGGTAGTTATCTCAGGGACGATTCGTTCAGCCGATGATGCCTTGGATGCACTGAACTACGGCGATGTGGCGTCGATGGGTGTGGCAGCATTATCTGATCCAGACTTCAAAGAAAAAATCTTAGCAGATAAAGAAGAGACGATCCACATGAATGTCAAAGGACATACGGAGGATTTGGAATTGCCGTCAGGCTTGATTGAAGTTTATACGGCAGGGATTGGATTGCCGCAGGTTGAAGGGTTGATTAAGAAAGAGTAGCGACCGTTCCGTTATGGAGAAATACTGAAAGTCTCTGATTATGTTTACAACAACATGAAATAGGCGCGAACACCATTGTTTACAGCTTGTAGACAATGGTGTTTTTTTGGTGAATTATTTGTTTATTTCAAATATAACAAATAAAACAATTATCCAAAAAGTTCAGAAGGTCTTTATTATACGGATGATAAATGATATAATAAAAAACGTTATTAAACGCTAAAATATCTGTTTCGTTATAAAAAAGTCATTTTATTGATTAAATATGCTGGAAATAATTTCTGGAGTATTTAGCGAATAAAGCAAGGAGGGAAAGTAACTTAATTTTAGGGGTTTGGGAGAAAAAATATAAGGAGAAGCATTCATCTGAATGTGTGGTGAAAAATGATTTCAGAAAAACAAAAATTAGCGATTGTTGCTTTAGCCGTTTTATTGGTCGGTGAAGTCATTGCGGTGATCAGCATCGGATTGATTTATTTTAACCGAGCATTTTTCGGAGAACACATCAATGTCATTCGAACATTTGTCAATGCGTCAACAGCTTTCTTTGGTTGCTTCTTTTCATTTTTAGCAGCGCTATTGATGTTTCAATACTTGAAATATCGGGAAAAGCAGAAGGAAGTGCATAAGACAACGCGATTGTTTACGAAGCTGAAAAAGGAATATCAAAATAATTATTCGGCGCTAGTAGAATTGGGTGGAGAAATCGCGAATGGTTCGACGGAGCTGGCGAAGCTGTTGAAAGAAAGTCAGAAAGTACGGGATTTGTTCGTACTGGGCGTTTATCGATTAGATTTTATCATGTATGATACCTATTATCATGATACAGATTGGCAGTTGATTCGTGAGGTTGATCGTAATAGTGAAAGCTATTTAGAACTATTTGAGCTAAGTCATCAAATCGAATACCTTTGTCAGGCAATTGTTGAGAACAAAATCAATTCAGAAGAAAGCTTGAGACAACTGTTGGTATTGATCACACAAAAGATCGGAATTTTGCAGCAGCATCAGCTTGAAATTGAATTGAAAGAGCGTCCGATGGAAACGGACAGCGAGACTGACTACGCGGCAGAGCCGGTCGGTGTCGAAATGGTCCAAGATTAATTGATACAGCTTAATAAACTGATTGAAAGCCGAGTGAAGAATTTTACTCGGTTTTTTGTTTTCAAAAAGGGCATTTCTGGACAAATCCTCTAAATACTCAATGATTTGCGAAAAAAATGGTTTTTCAATCTTTTAGTTGATTACTGATGGTTATGATTCAGTTTGATAAATTTCAAGGCATCAAAAAAAGTAGACCATATCTTTTAACGGATGAAAAGCTTAGAATCAATGATTCGAGTGTAAGACACACTGGACAATGCTTGATTGATCTTCTTTAGAACAGCTATTACTATTGGGCTAGGAGGCATAAAAGAATCCTGCTGTTGTGTGCCAGGTAGTCAATTTCATCTAGAAAATAGAGGCTAATACCTCCTCTCTCCTCTTTACATGCGAAGTCTTAACAGTACTGGAAGGATGGATTAGACTACTTGGCGCGCATAACTTAGAGATCTTGGGAATGAGAAAACAGAAGAATGAGATCAAAAGAACTCTTTCATAAGAAGGGTTCATTTTTTGTTTTTACCGGATGAGGCGCGCTGTTTACCGGAAAGGAAAAAAGACTATTTTACTCTTCAAAAATGGCTTACTATAAAGATAGAGAAGGAGGTGGCGATGATCCATGTTGAAGGGGTTGAAGATTCAAGTGGAAATCGGAAAGAATTGGATAGCGCCCGAGGTACGGATTCGCGCGGCAGAAGAGAAAACAGGCAACCAGCTTGTCAGCTGTTTAGAGGCGTTTCAAGAGGAGCAATTAGTGATCAAAGTAAAGGATGAGTTTGTCTTATTAAATAAAACCGAAATTATTTATTTAGAAATCTTCAATAAAATCGTAACACTTTATACCGCAAAGGAAACGTATTCTTTTCGCAAGTCTCTCACGGCACTAAAAGAAGAACTGCCAAGTGATCAGTTCTTGCAAGTTTCAAAATCAGCCTTGGTCAATACAAAGGCTATTCAAAAATTAGAGATTGCCTTTTCTGGCAGTTTATTTGCCTATTTGAGTAACGGTCAAAGAATCACCGTTTCTCGTCGGTTTGTCGATCAGTTGAAACAGCATTTAGGAATCAAAAGGAGGGGTCAAAATGAAACGCGTACTTAAACTATTAGGACAATCTGTCGGCTTTGGCAGTAGCATCTGCATGCTGTTTGCCTTTATTTATGCCGATAATCAAGTCAGAAAAATCGTCCTTAGCTTTATTCTATTATCGGTAGTGATCGGATTATTGAGTCTGATCTATGAATTGAAAAAGTTGTCGCTTCTTGTTCAAACGTTGATCCAGATGGGCGGAGGATTTATTGCTTTTTTGATTGTGGCTTGGGTGAATCAATGGTTTCCCTTTAAGTGGCAGGTGGTTTTGTCGGCCTCCTTCTCCTTTTTTCTAATCTTTTTTGCTATTTGGATATTCCATTATTTGAAATATAAGCGCGAGATTAAACAAATCAATCAGAAATTGAGATAGAATATTTTTTTTAGGGTCAGCGAAAAATCTTCGCTGATTTTTTTTGCCGATTGTTCAATGAATAGTAGATTGGAATTTTTAATTTATATACAAAAAAGTATGGTTTAGACCGAAATTAAGAATCCAAAAATACCAATAATTTACTAAAATAACAAAAAAACGAACAAGTGAAACGATAAACAATCCTTTATAATAGTAGTGAGGGGAGATTGGTTTATATATAGCGTGTAAGCAGTCTCAAATGGTTTATTCCTGTTGTTGAGTGGCCCAGTGATAGATAGTCTGGTTTTCATTTAGGAGGAATGACGCTCATGGATTCAAGTAGAAACGAAAAAATTTATCGAAGGAGTAATAAAGCAAGTCGGATACTTCAGATGATTTTCTATTTTCTTGTGATTTTTAGTGTGATTTGCCCAACTGATGAAGTGCTTATTTATTTGACTATGGTTTGCTTAATAATTGCCATTATCGTTTTGATACTGCCTTTTTGTGTAGGTTATTTAAAAAAAGAAGAGTAGGTCAAAGTCACTTTTCGTTCTTGAAATGTGGTGTGCTACAAAAGCAAACTTATGATCAATCTACCGGAGACTTTTTTAGGAAAGTTTCTGGTTTTTTCTAATGAAGGATAACCTGACTTCAAATTTTGACGCGGATAGGTAAAAACGTATATGATGGCAATAGAAAGGGTTAAAAGGAGTTAAAAAAATATGTGAGGGCATAGGAAAAAGGGGGTTACGGTATGAAGAAAAAGCATCAGAAAGGCAAAATAAACAAAAAATATGAGTTATTCGATGCACTTTGCCAGGAAATGGAAGAAAAGGACTATCGTATGCAGGATAAGACCTTTTCGGCAAAAGAAGCTGGGACACAGGGAATGCTGCTGCCAATTCCATTTATCGTATTGGTCGTGATTGGCTATTTTTGGCGCTGGGGAGCGGATGCATCGCCATTATGGGAGATTAATTTTCTCCTATTTCTGATTCTGTTTATTGTATCCATTCCAATTCATGAGCTGATTCATGGCCTGACGTGGGCGAATTATGCAAAAAAGAAAATGAAAAGCATCACCTTTGGCTTTAATGTCAAGGAGCTGATGCCGTATTGTCATTGTAAAGAAGCGCTGGAGGCAAAGGCCTATAAAATCGGTGTATTAGCACCAGTTGTGGTACTAGGGGGCGGCTATTTTTTCCTGTCGTTGCTGTTTCCAAATACTGAGCTGATCTTACTTTCTGCCTTTAATATTTTTATGGCAGCAGGTGATTTAATGATCTTTTGGAGTGCGCGTTCGATTCACGAGGGGCTAGTAATTGATCATCCAGAATTACCCGGTTTTGTAGTATTCACTAAATAAACTGACAAATAGGATTCCTTTTCATTCGAGGAATCCTGTTTTTGTCATTATTTTATCTTTTCAAATACATCCCTAGGCTTTCAGGTGCGGTTTCTACAAAGCCAAACTGTTCATAAAGCTTATCTGCTGGTCTGTCAGCGATCAGATTGACATAAGCCTGTGGATTGATCTCATCGTGAATGTACTTCATCAGCAGCGCCATGATCGCTTTCGCAAGACCTTTTCCCTGTTCCTTTGGATGGACAGCGATGTCCACAATCTGATAAGCGGTACCGCCATCTCCGATGATTCGCCCCATTCCGATCAATTTTTCATCGGTCTTATTTCGGATAATAACCGAATAAATGCTATTAGCTAATCCCGTTTTACTGGCTTCTTTGTCTCGCGCAGACAATCCGCAAATCTGTCGCAGTGCCAAGTATTCTTCAACCTCGGGAATATCGATTCGGATGACATAATTTTCCATCGCAAACACCCTTTCACTGTCTTTCTATGCTCATTTTACGCTATTAGCCGTAAGAAACAAGAAATAAGATACGCAAAATAGTCGAATCTCACGGTTTCTTTTTTTAATAGAAAATAAAATTCTAAGTTTTTTTTTTGATTAGTTCGCATAACGAAGCGGGTTTGTCGTTGTCGAATGGCTCCAAAACGGACATTAAAAAAATTTTGTCGATTGACAGGAGTGTTTTCATAGGATTATAGTCGAGGCGTGATCACAAACCAATCAGAGAGGAGCATTATTTTGACAGAAGCATTATTTACACCAAGACAAGTTTTTTCGCTACGACCTAAAACATTAGAGAAACGAATAGATAAACATTACCAAGAAACCCGTGATGCGGGATCAACTATTCAAATTTTGATAGCGCTTCAGGTGCGAGACGAACTAGGCGAAGAGGATTTTTCATTTTTCATGAAACGGCTTGTTCGTAAGCTGTTTTTAGAGACTAAGACTTCTCGGATATTGCGCCGCTATTATTTCTATTTCAAGCATTATTTTTCTTCTGATGAGTGGAAGGTCGTATCCATCAGACTGTTTTCAATCAAAACCTATATCACAGAGAAAATCGAAAAATTCTATACTCAATTCATGAAAGAACCACTGACAAGGTTGGCAGGTTCATGACGTTTGGAAAGAGTGACCTATTAAGACTAAAAGAAGAGGTGAAATCATGTTAAGTTTATCGGCAACATTTGAAAAAAGTAATGGCAGAAAACATTCATGGCGGATGAAACATGCCAATCCAAATAAGACAGCGAAGGAAATTAAAACATCGCTAGAAAAATTGACGACGTTAGATATCTTTGAAAAGGATGGCGTTAATTTTTTTGAGAAGGTTATTACTGCAAAATTTATCGAAACAATTGAGACACCGATTTTCGATAAAAAAACTGACACTCAATTAGAAAGTCCCAAAACGAAACCAGTAAACGAGCAAAGCCCCATAGATACTATTCAGGATCCGAAAGACCTGATTGTTCAGCAAGAACTAATCAAGCCTGGAATGCTTGAGCTGTTATTTGAGCTGCCCAAAGGAATCGAACCGCAAGCTATCTCTGAAAGCGAAGCAGCGTCCTTGATTATGGCAATGGTGCCAAAGGGCGGAACGGTGGAAGATTTTAGCGTCATTGAGGAGACACATCCAGTTAGGTTCCGACTGCTAGTTAAACTCGAGGAAGAGCCAGATTCCTTATCGGCAACTGCTGTGCCAACGAGAGGAAAGAAAAAACGCGGAAGGCTGATAGAACGGCTGCGAAAACGAAGGGAATAACAAAAAGCTAGCTATGAATTAGTCAAGTGAAAAAGGAATTTCTTTTATCTTTAAGAAAACACACCAAATAGACCTCCAAAAATCGAATGAAAAATTTATTTTTCGGAGATATCTTCGGGAAAATGAACTTCGTAAGGTTTGTTTTGTGTCCAAACGGCAAAAATGATATTCACGAGTTTTCTGGCAACTGCACCAATGGCGGTTCCATGTGACTTTCCTCGTTTTCTCAATTTTTGATAATACAAGGAAAGGGCAGGATCTTTAAATGCGGCGACAAAAGCAGCTTGCCAAATGGCTCTTCTAAGATAAGGAGAACCACGCTTAGAAAGTCTGTTTTTGGTTCCTGTAAAATCTCCAGACTGATGAACAGAGGCATCCAGTCCAGCAAAAGCAAGGAGCTGATTGGGGCGTTCAAAACGTTTGATATCCCCGACTTCTGCCATGAGGACAGCGGCAGTAATGTCACCAATCCCTGTAATGGTCGTCAAATAGTTTTCTTGTTTTGAAACGATTTCTTGAATTTCTGCTTCAATGATCTTGATTTGAGAATCAAGCAACTGAATCTGTTCCAACATGATTTGAATCTCTAACTTGAAGACATCAGAAGCAATTGAAATGCCAAAAGAATGTGCCGCAGCTTCTTTCAATTTCATCACTTTTTCTTCTGAGCGAGCGATTCCTAACCGTTTCTCACTTGCGGTATTGATGGTTTCAATGAGACGTTCGGCATCAATCTCAAGAAGATCTTCTGGAATAGGAGAATTTAGTAAGACTTGCGTGGAAGAACAACCAAACACATCCGAAAAAATCTGATCGTATTCAGGAAAGACCTGATCTAAACAAGCAAGAATTTTTCTTTTTAAGTCAGAACACCGATCCACTAAACCATAGCGGAATCGTTCCAGCTGTTTCAATCGGAAAATATCTTCTGCGGGAAGTTCGGTTTTATCAGGCAAGTCCAATCGAATGACTTGGGCGATCAATAAAGCATCAATCGTATCAGTTTTTGTTTTCCGAATGTAAAAATCGCGTAATACATCGGACTGTATTGGATTGAAAACAGTGGTATGAAAGCCTAGCTTATGCACGAAAGTGTAGATGGACAGCCAGTAATGACCAGTGGCTTCCATTCCGACCATGGTGTTTTCTGGAAGTAACGCGTGTTTATTGAAGAAAGCAAGCAGTTGTTCACTGCCAAATTTGGTATTGGAGATACGGATGGTTTTTCCGATCGATTTTCCGTGTTGATCAATCACTCCAACTTCATGGTGTTGCTTACCAATATCAATACCGAGAAAAAACATTCAATCAGATCCTTTCAAGGATTTGTCAGATAGCGGTTATCCTCTCTGCTCTTGGACGATATAGCCTCGTTAGATATTCAGAAACCAGGTTCTATCTAGCTCATTCATATACTGTCGCAAGAGAAGAGGCGTCAGTCTTTTTGAGGAAGACAAGGCTTCAAGGAGGAAAACTACGACCTCTATCTGCTTACTACAAGTTTAAACCAAAAAGAAGGTTTAAAGGAATAACCAGTCAGAATGTATCTGACAATATTAATATACGAGGAAGTAAACCAAGTGATTCACTTCCGTATGTTTATTAAGAGTTCTTTTTGTAGCTGCTTAATCGACCGTTGTCATCCCAAGCACCGAAAAGCTGATTGGCTTTGGTGTTTGTCAGCAATTTTTCCAAGCGTCGTTCGAATAGTTCGACATCTGCACCATAGCGTTGAATATTATCAATTTTGATTCGCTGATAAAGCTCTGGAAAGGCTGAAAAGTTTTGTTGGATTTCAGGATCTGCTTCGAGTGCCTGCATAATTCGCGGATCGATCACAAAACTTTCTGGAGACAAATCCGGTAAGGTTGCTCGAACTAGATCAGTCATCAAATCTAAATAGATTAAACGGCGAGCTCGTTCTTTATTCAGCTCGGTCCATTGGCTCTTTTTCGTCCTAGGTGAGAGCCGTTGCCCAATTTCCGTTTCGGAAAGCTTCTTTTTGGTACCGTCGATCCAGCCAAAGCAAAGAGCTTCCTCCACGAAGTCTAAATAGGTCAGGTTTGATTGCGATCAATCACAACCCAGCAATCTTTTGCACTTGCAGCATTTTCTTCTAACCAATCTCTCAGGTCTTGATGGTTCTGAGGTTTATATAGATTATTCATTTCCAAACGCTTCACCTATTTTCTGTCTGACTTTAACGAACGAATACGTTCGCCAGCAGCGGGAAACTGATTTTGGATGATTTCCCACGTGTTCCCATTGTATTTTTCATAGGTATCAAAAACCAAAGGGAGACCATTTGCTGATTCGATTATAGCAGAATCCATCAGTTGAAAATGTAAATGCGGCTCAGTGGAATTTCCAGAATGTCCGACGTTGCCAAGATAGGTTCCTTCTGCAATGTGTTCTCCTTCTGAAATAGCAATTGAACCCTTTTGCAGATGACAGAAAGCAGCGTAGATACTGGCAGCTCGTTTGATGACGATATAATTTCCAGCGATTGCCTCGAAGCCGTCTCGTTCTGGATCGAAAAAGAGGGAGTGGCGAATAGCGGTTGTTTGATCATGAAGCCATGAGGCTTTTTCGCCATCAGAGGTATTGTTTTTCACTGTGATGACCTCACCAGTAAAGGGCGCATAGACAGGCTGACCAAAGCAATAGTAGTTTTTTAAAGGAATCCCTCCTAACAGATAGTCGGCTGAATTAGCAGTATGTGAACGGTCATTCTTATCCTTTTGAATGAAATCAAAGGCATAGCGCAGTCCAAAACGATTCGTTCCATGACTTGGAACCCGATCAGCTGGGCTTGTTTCAGTGTACCATTCACCACGGAGGGGAAAGGCAATCGTAGTTGCTTCGTTTGGCATCACAAAACCTTCTTTCTGCAGGGGGTTATTTTTTGTGCCTAATTGTGAGAAAGACCAAAAAAACAAGAGACAACCAGCAAGAATCAGCACTTTTTTCATTTCTAATTACTCTTGATAAAAAACGCTTTTAAGGTCTTCTAAATACTGTGTTAGCTTATCGGTGATGGCTTGGTAATCAATCTGTTCAGGATTTGTATTTTTCAATCCATCCAAAATCTCATTAGTAAAGCCGATGTTTCCCCAAAGAATCAATTGCTTACAGCGATCCACATTAAGTCCTGTTCGGAATTTCGTTTCATCAATCCCTTCAAATAAATCCTTTTCACAAGAAGAATGCTGTCGTTTAGCTAGGTCAGCTACTTTTTGATTGATCATCTCAGAGTTTGTTTCAATCTTTACATTCGTAAAATCAAGAATCCAAGGGTTCCGTTTCATCAAGTCAATTTGTAACATGTAAGAGTGCAGTAATCGATTAAAAACATCTTTTTCCTGCCAGTTCAATTTCGTCCAATAATCCTCAGCGATTGTCTTTTGGCAATAATCCAATAAGAGCGAAAACAACTCCTCTTTACTTTTTACATAGTGAAACATCAAGGCCTTCGACATTCCAGCCGCTTTTGCGATTCGATTCGTCGACGCTTCCTCATAGCCACGTTGGGAAAATTCCCGCAATCCTGCATTCAGAATTCGTTGAATCTTTGGATCAGTCGTATTGATTTCAGTCAAAGCGCTCACTTCCTTACCTAGTAGGTTAATTAGAGTGTAGCAGGATTTACCTACTAGGTCAATTTGAAAAAACCAATAACCGAAATCGTTATTGGTTCATAGAGAATTATTAAGCTATTTCATCGCTGAAATGATCCAAGTCACGTCGTATTTATCCTTCACACAGCCGCTGATACTGCTGTCATCGGGTGGGGGATTGCTGGCGATTGCTGCGACAACGGTTCCTTCATTGGATAGCTCCGAAAAGACCTCTCTAGCCATAGCCTCTTCAGGTAAATGGGCTTGGATAGCGACATTTCCATTTTTTACTATCGGTTCTGGATAATCTGCACCAGTGATGCCATCAAATTCGCTGATAGCAAGTCGCGCATGCATGACTTTGTTTTTTAGTTCTGTGGGAATTGGATAATTAGGATTTTCAGGCATCTCATCGTATTTAGACATGTGTTGAATGTTGCCATTGAAGAGTTGGGCATACCATAAAAATGCTTCTTCGCATGCCCCATTAAAACGGATATAGGGTGAAAACATAAACTTCAACTACCTTTCTTCTTTACTTGAAAGTATACCTTTACAATTTATAGGGGTCATTGTAAAAAAGGGACATCGTTTCCATGTATTTCTTAGGAGTGATCCCATAGATTGCGGTGAAGTCATGGATAAAATGAGCATAGTCATGATGGCCGGTCTCCTCAAATAGCAAGGACATTTCGGGTTTGCTATGTAATAGATCAACAGCTCGCTTCATGCGGATGATTCGAGAACAGGTTTTAACCTTCGCTCCAGCATATTTCATAAATAAGCGATTCAATTGCTTTTCACTGTAATACGTTTCCTTTGCCAGATCCTTTACACGAACTGATCCATTGCTTTTAAGGAGTATTTCAAAAGCGATGCAAAACGCAGGATTCAATTCTATTTGATTTATTTTTTCAAAGAAAATTTGATCCAATTTACTCGCCAATTCATGAATCGTTTTGGCAGTGTAATATGCTTCGGCTATTTGTTCAAACAATGCCTGATTTAAATCTGCAAAGAGAAATCCCTTGTCAGCCAGGTGATGCTGATCAATGTTCAGAAAAGGATAAAGTCCAGACGCATGAAACTCTACTAAAAACATAAAATCAAATTGCCGCGCATAGTCAGCAATCATCGTTGGTTTTGTGTTTACACCTCGAAGACCTGCGGTAAATTGACCGTTTTGAAAGGTACACACAAGGGTTGAACTGATGGTGGGCAGAATTGTTTGCTGCGGATGCATTTTGCTAGGATCAGTAAAAGTATAATTGGCAATATAGGGTCGCAGTAATGGATGGGGAGAAAGGATAATCATATTGCCATTGATTGTTGAAAATGAACTCTTATAGATATTTTCTTTATTTAGCATAGATAGGTCCTCCGATTATTATCCTCAAAATCCTTTCTTCACAGTAACAATCCATTCCTCAATGGCCTTAATTAAAAGTAACTGCTGATGCATCACAGCTTTTCCAGTGGCAGGAATATCTGATTCAGCCTTGTTGGTTAGAAGGCTTTCTTCCAAGGTTGCTTTCATTTTTTGTACATTAGCCTCAATGATACTGATGCAGGCCTTTTGATCTGCGGGGGAGAGACTGTCGAGGTTGAGAATCACGGCATTGAAATCTAGAAAAATATTGATAGGGCGAGCAGCGATCCCCAGCATTAATTTCTCGAATTCAGTCTTGCCTTTTTTGGTTAATGAGTAGACGGCTTTTTCAGGCATCTTTCCATTTTTCTTCAGGGTGCTTTTGACGTAGCCTTGTTTTTCCAGCTGCAGCATCTTTTTATAGATTGTTGGCGTACTGACTTTTACCCATTGAGAAATGTTGCGGTATTCAATAAGTTTTTGGATATCATAGGCACTGAGAGATTCTTTTTTTAGAATTCCCAGAACAATCAAATCAATCGTTCGCATCGCTAAACCCTTCTTTCTATCCAGTTTTCTATTTAATCTATCTACGAGTGATAGTAGAACGACTACTATCATTTATAGTAGTTTGTTTTTGTTGTCATGTCAAATCTCGTTGACAGTAGACGAGACTATCTATCAAAACGACAAGTTGGATTATTTAGACAAGAGGGGGAAGGTGACCGCAGAGTTTTCTCATTGTTACGAATAATCAATTTTTTAACAGATTAACAAGTTCCTGGGGGTAACCCAAATCCTTTTCAGTATATAATCTAGGTGTACAGAAGGATAGATTTGTACTGATTTATTCTTAAAGGCAAAAGCATTCGCTGAATGATTGACGGCATTTGAATCAAACGACTTTTTTGGACAATTATTATTTTGGAATGGGTAAGGAGGAAAAGGATATGCGTACAAAAGTATTGGCCCGTCAAAGAGGATGGGACCTTCGGCAGTCATTACGGGAGAAAATAGGAATTATTGTTTTTGGCTCATTTATTTTAGCAGCTGCTAATTTGCTGTGTATCGTGCTTCTTGTATTGCTGTAACGTTGTTTATTTTAGTAACAATCCGTCTAGCTACTCAACCTTATTAAAAAAAAGCGGCGCCTCTTTTGAAATGAAGAGGCGCCGCTTTCTTTTATTTTCCATCTATTTTCTTCTTCAAGTTCCTGTTTCGGTTATACATGAAGATTACGACGGCTAGTAATAGGATGATCACGGCGATCCCTGCCCAGATCCAAGGTGTTGTCGTGTCCTTTTCAAGTGAAACATCTTGAACATTGTAAGCCTTGGCTTTTTCTTGATTTATGGTGAAGGTTGGACTGCCGGTCCATTTTTGTTCTCCGGAGCGTACAGTCATTTTGACGGTATAGGTTCCTGGAGAAAACTCCGTATTGTCCATTTGAATCAAGAAGGGCATGCGTGAACTTGGTGCTAAGGTTAACTTTTCTTTCTTGTCTTTGGTGAGAGTTTTGCCATCTTTTTCGACTTGATAATCAATGGCTGTATTTTTGACGTAGGTTGATTTTTCATTGTCAACAGTCACGGTCACTGCATTGCGGTGATTGACCTGAAGGGCATTTGCTTGGGCGATTTTCAAATCTGGTTTTACTTCGTCCGTCTTATTTTGCAGTAGGACGGCGATCTCTCGTGAAAACACATTTTTGATATTGCCTTCGACTTTTTCGGTTGAAATTTGTTCGATGTAAAGGCCGCCAGCTAAGACTCCCTCAAATTCTTTGTCTGGCATCTTTACATCCAAATGAATATCCTTTGATTCCTTTGGTGCTAAATCAATAGCTCGATCACTGAGCTTGACGTAGTCGTTGATATTGGGACCGAAATCACTCTCATCTTCATTCATCCCGGAGTATTCAACGACACCCAGACTATTAGTGACCGCACGATTAAAGGCGGCCTTCAACTTGATCGGCTGCTCTGTCCGATTAGTTAAGGTAACTGTTAGTCGCTCGGTTTCATTTGGTTGGTACTGTAAATCGTAGTAAAGCTGTTCTTTTCCGATTTGATGCTCTGATGGGTGAATCACCGCATCAAAGCTATCCAATGACTCTCCATGAGCGACAACTGGTAAAAATGAAAAGGCTAGTACGAGGAACAGTCCTCGAATCAATGAAATGGGCTGCTTTAACATTTTTTGTCTCCTTCAATTGTATTTTCCGCGTAATGGAAGAGTCTCTCTCAATCGTTTCTTTCCCCTTTATTTATCAATCAAAGGGCAGAATCATGGTCTACAGCCTGGGATCGCCTTCACAGTAGGCGTGGCTGCAGTCGGGATTCTGCCCGAGTTTTTAGCTTGGTGTTGATGAGAAGGTCCATACGACTGTTGTTTGGTATTGGGCCGCTGTCTTTGCCGTATTGGCTGGTACATTCAAGGTAAATTTATTGATCGGCAAAGCAGTTTCGCCGGCCCCTTGATTGGCTTGTGCAGTGATGACGGAGTTTGTTTGACCAAGAACTAAGTCAACCGTGCTGTTATTGGCGATTCCATCACCTGTCGGTAGCGAGTTCACGTTGTTGGTAAGAGCTCCGACAGTAAAGGATAGGATCGCTCCAGAAAGTTCGCTTTGCCCAGCCGTGAATTGTGTTGGCTGAGCGACCTTTACAGACCAGCCGCTACCAGCTGCCCCGCGATTATCGCTGACAGCAACTTGTCCAGTTGTTACTGGAGAAGCTTGTTCGCCATCAGAGGTAGCTGTCCAAGTTTCTGCTTGTGTTGTTTGGATTGGGTGCGAACCAAAGTTCAAGTTTGTAGGCAGAGCCGCACTTGGGTCACCGGGTATTTGCGGATCAAAAGTGATGCCGCCAGATGTATAGTCAACGGTACCGGTGGTGTCGGCAGCGTGAGCGCCTGTTGCAAAGGTAAATAGTCTACCGGCAAAAAGCGCGGCAATGAATAAGGCTGCTTGTTTTTTCATTCGTTTTTCCTCCTATTTTTGACGATTCGCCACCCTAAAAAAGCGATTGCGAGGATCAGTAATCCAATAATGACTAAAAAGATATTCCGTTGATCATTTGTTTGCATAAATCGGGTAATGCCTGAGTGCTGCATGCTACTTCGATTACTGGATGAAGCAGGTGTTTCTTTATGATTATCAACATCAGTCGTGCTGTTGCTTGTTACGCTAGTACTGTTCTGAGAGCTTGCGGTGGAACTGTCACTAGCAGCCGTACTGCTTTCGTAATAGTACTGAACCTTTCCGTTGGTAACGGCCGCTTCGCTCGTTGGAGAAGGGACAACGAAGAGTGACAGAAAAACCAAGAGGATTCCAATCTGTGTCTTCAATTGTCTCCCCCTTTCTTTGGAAAAATGTAGTGGCTCTTTTCTGCGCAGAAAAGAAAATATTTCTTATGTCGGAATTATATAAGCTTATTAGAAAATAACGCTATAAGATTGCTCACAGAATTTTCACAGTTAAGCAAAATATTTTTCACTTTTTGATATACCAGCTTTAATTAAGGGAGAAGGTATAGAAATAAAGGGCTTTTTTATTGGATTATCTAAGAAAGCATGGCAATTAAAAACAAATAAATGATCAATTTTTACCTGTCATCGATTATTTTCTCGCGAAGGAAATTTTTGAAGGGAGCAATCCAAGTGAGAATAAAGGGGGAGATAAAATGACGAAAAAGCGGCTTCGTTTGATTCATAAATGTTGGCTTACAGGACTAGCTATTTTTCTATTTTTAACCAGTTCAAATATCATTGTGAGTGCGGTGTCATTGGATCTATTTTCAAATACACAAGTGAGCAACAACAGCGGGACTACTTCAGCAGCACCCTATTTAAATGTTGCGAATAAGCCCGTGACTTTTACGATAAATGGAACAACAGCAATAGGCGCGACGGCGGGAAGGACAGGTGCGAAGTATGTATTTGTCAATGTACCGGCGCAATTAGCTGGTAAGGTTCAAAAAGATGGAAATGCCACTGTAGATACCACAGTCACGGTACTGGCTTCTGATATCAAGGCTGTAACAGGAACGGTTTTGGATTTGGTAACATCATTGACCGGATTACTGACAACCTTGGGATTGGGTACGCTGGTGACAAATCTTAACAGTACGGTTACGGCATTGAATAAGGAAGACTTCGGACGTCAGGTATTCCTATCTCCGGTAGAGCAGTATTCGTCGACTCTATTAAGAGCGGGTATTAGCCAAGGACTGCTGCCAATTATAACGAACGCGTTGATCATACGTTTACAGGCCATACAAGCGATCGTTCAGGGAATCACTCCTCTACCTTTAATCAATGTAGTCTTAAATAACCTCTTAACTGCTTTGACGAATACGATTAGTACCCTTGGCAATGCGAATTCGACAGTTAGCAAAAATTTAGTAGCGGCTTCCATTTTAGGGTCAACGAGCGTTTCGTTTCCGACATTGGTCTCTAGCCCCACAGGATTGACACAAGATTTTACGGCTGTTGTACGGGGCGGAATTTTTCAAACAGATAATTTTGATGTCCAGCTGTTAAGCAACTATGGCGGTAATACAAATCTTTATTTCGCCGCTGGAAGCCTGACGATGAAGAATGAATTACTGCCAAGCAGTTTGAACTTCGGCAGTCATCCGGTTCAAACGAAAGTTGATGAAACATGGAATGCCTATATCGGTGGGAGTAGCGCTAATCCGCTGCAAACAGGAACGATCCGAATTGATGATACTCGTACTACAGCAAAAGCCTGGCAGCTGAAACTTGCGCAAACAAATTCTTGGGTAAGCGGGCAGAAGAATTTAGCTAATGCTCGGCTAGATATCGTCTTAGGTGGAGTAAATAGCAACTTTCAAAATTATTTTTACATTTCAAATCAGACAGTCCATATGCTCCCCAGCAATCAAGTGACCTTATTTTCTTTGAGCGCCACTACGGATTCCGGCTATTTTGAGATGCCGCTGAATCAGTTTCAGCTTTTTGTTCCTAAAAATACCCCAAAACAAACGGGAACTTATCAAACCACTCTGCAGTGGACCATTTCCAATACACCATAAGTGATAAGCGATTAAAAGTGCCTAAGAAATTAGGCGCTTTTTTTTTGTGAGTTTGTGAAAACTAATTACATTTGTTTTTCACTGTGCTATCATAAACGTATAAGTATACTGATAAAATCGATACTGAAGTTTGTGAATCATTTTGTGAAAAAAATTTTCGGATTAAACAAATGAACGTTTAAAACCAAGCCAGCTACAGGTTCAGCTTCACTGTTTCGGCATTTTTCTTCTATTATTTATTTGGGGTAAGAATAAGCCTGCTGGTGTATGAAATGTTGCAAAATGAGGAGTAAGCCCAATGATTTTGTTGGACCACAGGGGAGGTTTGTCTATGGGAACATTAACGAAAGCAATCGCAAAGTTTAAAGGAGGTGTCAAAGTCCCCCATAATAAAAATACGGCAGAATTTGAAAGCGTTTTTATGGCCCCGCCGAAAATTGTGACCATTCCAATGCAGCAGCACATTGGAGGTGTTTGTACGCCGACGGTTAAAAAAGGGGACGTTGTCACAGTCGGACAGGTAATCGCGGATTCGGAAGCCTTTGTCTCAGCTCCGATCCATGCCTCTGTTTCTGGAAAGGTAAAGGGAATCAAACCGGTTTTGATGGCGAATGGTCAGATGTGTGACGCGATTCATATCGCAAGTGATGGGTTGCCTGTGGAATTTCCGGAACCCAAGCCGGTGGAGATCCAGTCAAAGGAGGATCTTTTGAAGGCAGCACGAGATAGCGGCATTGTTGGTATTGGCGGCGCCGGATTTCCTATGCACGTAAAGCTGAATGTTAATGAGAGCACACCGATTGATACGCTGGTGATTAACGGGGCAGAATGTGAACCCTTCATTACATCGGATTACCGCGAAAGTTTGGAGTATCCGGAACGGATTATTGCAGGAATGCAGCTGGTGATGAAGTACCTGAATATCGCTCATGGTGTTATCGGCATTGAGAGTAATAAGCCAAAAGGGTTAAGAAGGCTGCGAGATCACTTGAATGAGTTAGCTGATCGTGATCCATCGATTGATGTGATGGAGATTCCATCATTATACCCGCAAGGAGCGGAAAAAATGCTAGTTTACGCCACCACTGGACGAAAAATTCCACCAGGGAAATTGCCGTCTGAGGTTGGATGCTTAATCATGAATATTTCGACCATCTCACTGTTGCAACGCTATATCGAGATCGGCATGCCGCTGACCCATAAGCGGATTACTGTGGATGGCAATGTGGCGCAGCCCAAAAATGTGGTGGTTCCAGTGGGGACATCAATCGGCGAAGTAATTGACTATTGTGGCGGATTGATCGATGAACCTAGCAAGATTATTTTAGGTGGACCAATGATGGGAATTGCCCAATTTTCTGTCGATTTGCCAATCACGAAGCAAACCAATGCCATCACAATTTTAGGAGCTGCACAACAACTGCCGGAGGAATCACCATGTATCCGCTGCGGACGCTGTGTGGAGGCTTGTCCGATGTCGCTGTTGCCTGTACAAATCGAACGTTGTACTCATAATAATGACCTTGCAGGCTTGAAAAAATTGAATGTCTCCGCCTGTATGGAATGTGGCTGCTGTGCCTTCGTTTGTCCGGCTGGCCGAAGACTCGTTCAGTCAATGAAACGAGCGAAACAGTTAGAAAGGGAGGCTGCCAAATGAACAAATTACCTGTTTCCATTTCACCCCATCTGCACTCTGGACGGAGCAGCCGAGGAATCATGCAGGACGTGATCATCGCCTTGATCCCGGCTGTGATTGCCTCCACGATTATCTTTGGCTTTCGTGCGCTTATCTTGATTATTGTAACGGTTGCGGCGTGTGTCATCAGTGAGTATGTCACTCGGAAAATCTTAAAGCGGCCAGATTCGATTCACAATTTGACAGCAGTTGTCACAGGAATCTTATTAGCCTTGAATCTGCCGGTGACCTTGCCATTTTGGATGGCTATTTTAGGTGGTGTGATTGCAATCGTGATCGTAAAAGAATTTTTCGGCGGAGTTGGTCAAAACTTCGTGAATCCCGCGATCACTGCGCGGATTATTTTAATGATGTCCTTTGCTTCCCAAATGAGTACCTGGCAGCCGCCGCTGAACTATTATATGTTCCGACCAGACGTCATTTCATCGGCGACTTATTTTTCAGCCTCTCAGACAGGTCAGAAGATTCCCTCGTTATTGGATATGTTTTTTGGTATACGCGCGGGAAGTCTAGGTGAGACCTGTGCTTTAGCCTTGCTGCTCGGCGGCGCCTACTTGGTAGTAAGAAAGGTGATTTCACCGATTATTCCGCTTTGTTTTATCGGAACAGTGGTCATTTTTTCTACCTTATTAGGCGGAGATCCGTTATATCAAATGATGTCAGGCGGATTATTGCTGGGAGCAATTTTTATGGCGACGGATTATACAACTTCACCGATTACCAGAAATGGCAAGATTATTTTTGGTATCGGCTGCGGGATTATTACCGTCTTAATTCGTTTCTTCGCGGCACTGCCAGAAGGGGTTTCTTATGCCATTTTATTAATGAATATTTTAGTCCCTCATATTGAGAATTTGACGATTCCAAAAGTCTTTGGTGAGGAGGCGAAGGTAAAATGAAGCGATCCAGTTCCAAAGTCATTTTTACCGATGCGTTATGTCTATTCATCATCTGTCTAGTGATCACCTTTGCAGTAGCTGGAACACGTTCTGTTTTTAAAGACCGAATTGCCAAGCAAGAATGGGAGCAAACTCAAAGTGTCATGAGCCAGCTGATTAAGGCTGATGACTTTCAAGAAGTCAAAGTAGCAGGGGACAATCAAGGCTACAAAGCGCTGGATAGTGGTGGCAAGACTGTCGGTTATCTTTTCGTGACAAAGGCCTATGGCTACGGCAGTGACGTGAGTGTCATGAGTGCAGTGATGGATGGCAAAGTCATCGGTGTCGATGTGCTGGATGCCTCTAACGAAACTCCGGGACTTGGTCAAAATGTCACGAGAAAAGAGTTTATCGATCAGTTCGACGGTACCGATGACACGCTGGAGGTAGTGAAGAATGATCCTGCGAATAAGAATCAAGTAGAAGCGGTAACAGGAGCAACCAAATCCTCCAATGCCGTTGCTACATCAGTCAAAGAGGCACTTGCTCTGTTTGAACAAGTCGCTACGTCAGAGAAATAGGGAGGAGAAGCAATGGAAAAAGAAAAAGCAGCCACTATTTTCAGCAGAGGGTTGATCAAAGAAAATCCTGTCCTGCGTCTGATGTTAGGGACCTGTCCGACGTTAGCGGTGACGACCTCTGCAATGAATGGTTTAGGAATGGGAATAGCGGCAACGGTCGTTCTTTTAGGCTCGAATGTCGTAATTTCCCTATTGCGAAAGGTGATTCCTGATCGTGTCAGAATTCCAGCCTTTATCACCATCATCGCGGGCTTTGTAACAGTTGTTCAATTAGTGGTGAAGGCGTTGGCCCCTGCCTTAGATGCTACTTTAGGGATTTATCTACCCTTAATCGTAGTGAACTGTATTATTCTAGGGCGTGCAGAGGCTTATGCCAAAAATAATACAGTGCTTCATTCCGCTTTAGATGGATTAGGAATGGGTGTCGGCTTTACAATGGCGTTGATATGTATGGGCGGTATTCGCGAGCTGCTTGGCAGCGGAACCTTATTAGGGTTTTCGATTACGGCAGGTGTGATTCCACCAATGACGATCATGCTGCTGCCGCCAGGCGGGTTCTTCGTCTTCGGTATGCTGGTGATGTTGGCGAATAAACTGAGTGATCGCAAGACGAAAGAAATCGATTGTAGTGCTTGTCCGGTCGCTGAAGCCTGTACCACGGTTTGTGATGAAAAGGCGGGTGATCAGTGATGCAGATTTTTGTAACGATTTTAGTTGCCGGTATTTTAACGGATAATTTTGTCTTGTCACAGTTTCTAGGAATTTGTCCATTTTTGGGAGTATCGAAGAAATTGGACACGGCTGTCGGCATGTCTCTCGCGGTTACCTTTGTTATGGTATTAGCGACCTTAGTAACCTATCCGCTGTACGCTTCGGTATTAGTACCGATGGGGCTGGATTACCTACAGACGATTGTCTTTATCTTAACGATCGCCGCACTTGTGCAGCTAGTAGAAGTGGTGATGAAACGGTATATGACTCCGCTTTATAACGCGTTAGGGATTTATTTACCCTTAATCACTACGAACTGTGCAGTGCTTGGTGTAACAATCCTGAATTTTTCGAAAAATTATTCCTTCGTGCAATCAATGGTGAATTCATTTGCCGCAGGAATCGGTTTTTTAGTCGCAATGGTAATTTTTGCCGGGGTACGCGGCCGCTTGGAAGGAAATGATATTCCCGAGTCGCTTAAAGGTCTGCCAATCACATTGATTGCCGCCGCTATCGTATCGTTGTCGTTTCTTGGATTTGCCGGTTTGGCAGAAGGATTATTCCAGTAGGAGGTGGAAATAATGACAGAAATCATGATACCCATCGGCATTGTTAGCGGGATGGGATTAATCGCAGGAGTCATTCTTTCCCTGGCAACCATCATCTTCCATAAACCGGTGGATGAAAAGGAAGAAGCCTTGCGAGAAGCGCTTCCGGGAATCAACTGTGGGGCTTGTGGCTTTTCCGGCTGCGATGGTTATGCTAAAGCGATGGCTAAAGGAGAAGCAGGAGCCACCAACTGTACACCAGGTGGCCCATCTACTCAACAAGCCTTGGCAGAGATATTAGGCCTTGAAGTTGGGGATGTTCAGAAGGTTGCTGCCTTTGTTCGCTGTAATGGCACCTGTGAGTTTACAAATAAAAAAATGGCTTATGCCGGAACGGAGACCTGCTACGGCGCCAACCAAATTTTTGGCGGTCCGCAAGATTGCCGTTTTGGCTGTATGGGCTTTGGCGATTGTGCTGCTGTTTGCGACTATGATGCGCTGCACATCGTCGATGGAGTAGCAAAGGTTGATCCGGATAAGTGTGTCGGTTGTTTAAAATGTATCACGGCCTGTCCGAAAAATCTGATCAAGATGCTACCCGCAGAAAATACCGCATTGGTCGCTTGCTCCAATCAGGATAAAGGCGGTGGTGTGCGAAAAAACTGTGATGTGGGCTGTATCACCTGTAATCGGTGTGTGAAGACATGTCCGCAAAAAGCCATTAAGATGGAAAATAATGTTGCGGTAATTGATCCAGATATGTGCATTGACTGCGGTGAATGTGTCGAAATCTGTCCGCAAAATTGTATTTTACAGATGCCGGCCAAGGAAAAGATTCCTAGTTAATAAAAAACGGAACCCCTTTCAAAAAGATATGCTATCATTAAAAGAAAAGGGCAGGTGTTGAAATGAAATTATTAGTAACAGAGGATTATGAAACATTAAGTCAAATCACGGCGGACATCGTTTTGATGAAGTGGGCGGAAAGTCGCCGCGTGAATCTGGCGCTGACTGCGGGCTCTTCACCTAAGCGTGCGTATGAAATCTTAGCTGAACGATTGAAGCAGGTGTCTTTTGATCAAAGCTTGGCGCATTTTTACAATTTTGATGAAATTACCTTAAAGGGTCAAGAATACGGAATGACGATGCAGGCCTTAACGAAGGAATTATTCGAGCCGTTAGGAATTGAAGAAGAAAATATTGAAGTGTTAGATGTCCAAAATTATCAGGACTACGATCGACAAATCGCTGAAGATGGCGGCTTGGATTTGGTTTTGATGGGCATCGGTGGAGACGGTCACTTCTGTGGCAATCTGCCAGATTTCACCTCCTTTGATTTCGGTGTTTATCGGGTACCAATCGAGCAGGATGATGAGCTATATAAGCTGATTGATGAATCAAGTCCCCATGAACCAGGAGAAGAAATGGTGACATTTGGCGCTCAAACGGTTTTAGCAGCAAAAGAATTGGTTCTGATCGCTAATGGCGAGAAGAAGGCCGCAATTATCAAACAGGCGTTGGAAGGACCAATTACAGAAGATGTTCCCGCGTCAGTTTTGCGCTTGCATCCGAATCTAACGGTGATTTTAGATCGTGAAGCAGCAAGTTTATTAGACTAATAAAGATAGAAAAAAGAGAGGCATGATCGTCTCTCTTTTTCTGTGGAATTACTTAATTAATCAGCTTTGCCGCAGCTTCATCAGCAATCACTGTAATATTAGAATGCATTCTCAAGATAACCATGAGAATTTCACTGTTAATAACCAGCAAATCAAATTTCCCAACATCTTTTTTAAGTGCATTTGACAAGTTAACAACTGTTCACTATAATTTTAGTGAACAGTTGTTAACTTATTTGCGGAGGGATGACTATGCCAAGAAAAGCAGCGCGAGATACTAAAAAGCTTATTTTACAGGTGGCCTTAAAACAGTTTTCTGAAAAAGGGTTTGATGGTGTTGGGATTCGAGATATTGCAAAGGAAATTGGGATACGAGAAAGTGCAATCTATAGACATTACAGCGGAAAGCAAGCAATTTTTGACGCAATCATTTTAGACATTGAGCAGCGCTATCAAGAGGAAACTGCCGAGATTGGCGCTTCAAAAAGACTGGATGGTCTCTTAAATGCAAAGGGTGTCCGTGAAGAATTGATTCAGATGAGTTTTACAATGTTTCAATTTTATTTAGAAACAGAGTATGGCTCACAATTGCGTAGAATGCTGACAATCGAACAGTATCGTAGTTCTGAAATAAGCAGTTTTTTTCGCGAACTCGTAATTAACAATGGATTAAAGTATATTACACAGGTGTTTTCTCAATTAATAGCAGAAAAAGTCTATTTGGATGCTGATCCTGAAGTCATGGCGTTACAATTTTATTCGCCTTTGTATTTACTGTTAACCAAATACGATAATCAGCCCGAAAAGTATGAAGAAGCATTGACCTTTTTAGAAAAGCACATCACCCAATTTAATAAAATCTATCTGAGGAGTGATCAATGATGAAGGGAATTGGGATACTGGTAGCGGAATGGGTTGTTACAGGAATGATCGTTTATGCAGGATTATGTGGAAGGAAACTGTTTTTTATTGACGGACCAAGGTCAGCGGTGATTATGTTAGGTTTAATCGGATTTACCATGTGCATGGTCATGCCGACGATTGGCAAGTTTATCAGTAATGCGCCCGCACATCCTTTAACAATTATGGGGTATATTTTTGGTGTCATGGCACTTTTTACTACGGTGGTTCAGTTATTTAACTGGCAGATACCATTTATCCAAGATCCAAAAAATGCGCTATTTGTAATTGCTGGTTGCATCGTTATAAAATCAATTATTGGACGTTTTTTTTTGCTAGTCTGATGGTAGATGAAAAGCCCGTACGTTGTAATTTTACAAGGTACGGGCTTATTTCAGTTACAGGTTCTCTTCTTCTTTAGTTTCAAAATAGCGTGAATGAACAACCACTAAGATGATACCGATGAAAACCATCGCACTTGCAAAGTAGAAGGTATAATTACTGCCGAATTTTGCACCAATTAAACCGGCGACAAAAGGGGCGAGTGAGCCGCCAAAAAAGCGGACGAAGCTGTAAGTTGATGAAGCGATGTTTCGTTTGATCCCAGGAATTTCCATCGCAATCGTTGTCATCAAGGTGTTGATTATTCCTTGGAAAAAACCAGCGACAATCAACGCAGCAGCCACTAGTGAGGGTTGGTCGGCATTGATTCCCATCAGCAGCAGGCAGACAACAAAACCGATAAACCCGATCATCAAGGTATAGAATGTTCCGATTTTTTGTTCAAATCGAGTGGCTAAAAAAATCGAAGAAATAGCCAATAAAATTCCCCAGCCAAAGAAGGTCATACCAATTTCCATTTCAGAAAAATTCGGCATTAAAAAGGGCGCATAGGCAAGCAAAGTAAAAAAGCCGAAATTATACAATAGGGCAATCAAGCCTACAGAGCGTAGCTTATGATTTTTTAAGGCGTTGACACCAGCAAAAAAGTCAACTTTTTCTTTTTTTCCCTTGGATTCCTTAAACATAATCAAGATTGATAAGAATGAAATCAGCATTAAAACCGATACACCCGCAAACGGCAAGCGCCAAGAAATCGAGCCTAGCGAACCACCAACTAAAGGCCCAATCGACATACCAAGTCCCATTGCCGCTTCATACAGCATGATTGATTTTTCCGTTTGCCTAATTAGCACACTGACGATTGCAGACAAGGCAGTTGAAATGAATAAGGCGTTTCCCAAACCCCAGCCTGCACGAAAATAAATCAATGCATCGATCGTATTGGACAAACCGGCGAACAAAGCAAATATAATAATAATAGCTAAACCCAACATCAAGGTTTTCTTAGTACCAATCCGACTGGAAACAAAACCAGTAAACAGCATCACAATGCCGGTCACCATCATGTAACTGGTAAATAATAAGGTTGTTTGCGCAGGCGTTGCTTGTAATGATTTGGCGATCGAATTCAAAATTGGATCAACCAATCCGATCCCCATGAAGGCGATCATGCAGGCAAAGGCAACGACATACGCTGCTTTACCATTTTCTTTCTCCGTAACTATACTGTCATTGTTTTCGTTTAAATTTTCCATTAAGTCACCACTTTCCATTCAACAGTTTAATCACAAAAGGATTTTATGTCAATATTTACATAAATATATTTACAATTATTTTTGCCAAAAAAACAGACCTCAAGAGATCTGCTTTAAACTTATTCAGAAAAATAGGCGTCGATTTTTTCTTCTGCCCACTCACACCAAGACAGTTCCTCTTTGCATAGACGAATCTTCCGTTCAATAATCAATTCACGACCGAAATTTTTACGGCGTTCCTCTTTAGTTAGCTCGCTCAAGCTGTTTAAAACTGTCGAATACTCTTTTAATTGTTCATTGAAGTATTGCTTTCGTTCCATAATCAAGAATTTTGATGTATCACGGTCTAATGCAGAAATGGTGAATACTTTTGCTAAGAATTCATCTTTTTGAGAGGGAGCGTGGCTTTTAGTGAAGACCCAGTTTTTTACCACTTCTTTTCCTGCCGGAGTAATATCATAGATTTTACGTTTGCCATCGGGAATATCGACAATTTCGATTAATTCCTGTTTGCGCAATTCTTTTAAGGTAGGATAAATTTGACTATGATGAGCCTCCCAAAAAAGATTCAAAAAACGTTTCAATTCATAACCAGTCAATGGCGCACGAACAAGCATCGCCAAAACAACATAGCTGATAGTATTCATAATGTGATCCTTTCTGTTAAGGATTTTTTGGTTAGTTATTTTTTATTCATTGGTTTTCTCCGTGTTCATTGTACCATTGATTCCTATTTTTGCTAATAGTCCTATTTATTATAGGGTGTCATAAACAGTTAAATAACAAGGGGATTTAGGATAGTGGAAAACGAAGGTGAAAACATATAAAAATGAATATTTCGAGAAAGCGTTGACATTCATATTTTTATCACTTAGAATGAAGTTATAAAAAATTAAGAGAAAAGACCGATCATGGCGCCGGAGTCATGATTGTGAGTATGTTACTGAAGATGATCAGGCAGAACTCAAGAAAGCATAGCTGGAGACCAAGGTCCCGCTGTATACTTTCTTGGGTTTTTTTTCTGGAAAGGAGGAAGTATGAAGATCAGCCAAATCTTAAATAATAACGTTGCATTAGTGAAACGAGGAGGAAACGAGGTCTTCGTCGTTGCAAAAGGAATTGGTTTCAAAAAGAAAAAGGGACAGCAGATCGCAGAAGAGGAAGTTGAGAAAATGTATATTCTTGATTCCTTTGATATGCTGGATCATTTCAGCTATTTATTGGCTCATTCAGATCCAAACGATATTCTTTTGATCAGCAATATTATTTCCTATGGAGAGGAACAATTAAACATTAAGGCAAGTGATTATTTGAGTTTGGCTCTTCTTGACCACTTGGAGTTCCTATTGAAACGTGTAGAGAAACAGCAGTTTATCAAAAGTCCGCTAATATGGGATACAAAGCGTTTTTACCCAGAACATTTTAAGGTCGGACTTAAGGCGTTAAAAATGATTGAAGAACAGAAGGGCTTGCAGCTTCCTGAAGATGAAGCCGTGTCTTTATGTTTGCACTTTGTAAATATGGAAGAAAGTCGCGATAGCCGAAAAGACCATGTTTTAGAGATGCGAGCGTTAAGTGACCTAGTATCGATTGTGGAACATCATTTTAATGTGACGTTAGATGACGAATCAACGAATTATATGCGCTTCACTACTCATTTACAATACTTTGTGCAGCGAATCGTTAACGGAGAAATATTCAATGATGGATCAGAAACCTTGGAGCTTTATAAACAAGTTTGCCAATTGTATCCAGAATCGTTTAAAACTGTCCAGAAAATGAAAATCTATGTACAGTCACAATTTAATCTAGAGATTTCAATCAATGAAGAAACCTATTTAATGCTTCACATAAATCGTGTAACAGAAAGAATGGAGGACAAAAAATGAGTTATGAAAAATTAAATAAACAGCTGATCGAATTAGTCGGCGGTAAAGATAATATCAAAGCAGTCGCTCACTGTGTGACCCGCCTGCGTTTAACATTAAAGGATCGCAGTTTAGCAAAAACTGAAGAAATCAAAAATTTGGATGGTGTGATTGATGTCGTCTCCAATGAGGTTGCCTATCAAATTATCGTCGGAACACATGTTACGGATGTGTACAATGAGTTCATGCTAATGCTGGGATTGAAGCCTGACGGGGAGGAAATTGAAAAGCCAAAGGCCAAAGGAGTTCGAGGAATCGCCTCATCAATCTTAGTCATGATATCTGAAACCATGACTTCTATTATTGAAGTTTTACTTGCAGCCGGAATGATCGCAGGGATCATGGCAATCATTTCATTAACAGGATTAGTTTCTAAAGACAGTCCAACATACATGATTTTTGATACGCTGCGTGGCGGGGTTTTCCACTTCTTACCAGTCTTTATTGCAGCATCAGCAGCTAAACGAATGAAATTGAATGAATATGTAGCAATGGCATTAGCAGTCGGACTACTTTCCACCAATATTGATGGGGCAAAAGGTTTGGAATTGTTCGGTTATCATCTACCAACGATCGGTTACGCGAATACCTTTATTCCAATCTTGTTGGGTGTTTGGTTCTTGAGTGTCGTGACAAAATACTTGAAGAAAATCATTCCAAGCGGGTTGCAGTATTTCTTAGTTCCGGCATTATCACTGGTATTAACCTTTCCAGTTATTTTAGTCGTCTTTGGCCCGATTGGAACATTGATCGGTGATGGCGTAAGTGCCTTCTTTGATGTGTTAATGAATACGATTGGCAACTGGATTGTAGTTGTCTTGTATGCGGCCTTCCAACCATTCTTGATTGTTTTAGGAGCTGCCAATTTTACTTATCCAATTGTATTGAACTTTTTGGGAACAATTGGCTACGATCCAATAATCATGCATGCGGCAACAATTTCTGATGTGGCAGTTTGTGGTGCAATGTTTGGCTACTTCTTACGTGCAAAAAAAGGTCATCAGCGCCAAATGTTCGGTACGGTCAGTTTTAGTGCTTTAATGGGTATTACTGAACCAGCTGTATTTGGGGTTTTTGTTAAATATCGTCGACCATTTTTAGCGGTTATTATTGGTGGTGGATTAGGCGGATTGATTGCAGGGTTAGCCGGTGTGAAAACAATGGGATTTGTTTGGGGATTAGCCTCATTACCGACTTATCTAGCAGGCGGAACAAGTAACTTTATTTGGATGATTATTAGTGTCGTGGTTGGCTTTGTTGGTGCTACAGCTGTGGCGTATGGTATCGGCATTCCTAAAGAAGAATCCGAAGAAGAACTTGAAGAAAAAGAATTTGTTGAAGCATTAGAGAGTAACCAAGGATTGAAACAAGTTTGTATTGGAAAAATTGCTGAAGGAGATGTAGTTCCATTAAGCGAAATTAGTGATAAAGCATTTGCCTCTGGAGCGTTAGGAAAGGGTGTTGGAATCATACCAGCTCAAGCAGAGGAGTCGATTATTTCACCAGTCGAAGGAACTGTGACAGTTGCATTTCCAACCAAACATGCGTATGGCATTAAAACGAAAAATGGTGTTGAGTTATTGATCCATATTGGTGTTGACACAGTAAATCTAAAAGGTAAATATTTCGAAAGCTTCGTAGAAAAAGGACAGGAAGTCAAAAAAGGTGACATTTTAGCGAAATATCAAGCTGAAAAAGTAAAAGAAGCCGGTTTTGATCCAGTAATCATTGTGGTGGTAACAAATTCAAATGATTATCTTGATGTGATTTCAACCAGTAATGAACAAGATGATGAATTACTAACAGTAATTTTGTAAAAAAGGAGAAGCAAATGACATTTACAAATGACTTTTTATGGGGCGGCAGTATTGCCGCTCATCAATGTGAAGGGGCTTGGCAAGAAGATGGAAAAGGTCCAGCAATCATGGACTTTGTTACGAAAGGATCAAACAAAGAACCACGAGTGATCACGGAGACAATCGATCCAACGTTGGACTATCCTTCACATCTAGGAATTGATTTTTATCATCATTACCAAGAGGATATTAAACTGTTTAAAGAAATGGGGTTCACAGTACTACGGATCTCGATTGATTGGTCGCGAATTTTTCCTAAAGGAGATGAGCAGGAGCCAAATCAAGCGGGATTGGATTTTTATGACAAGGTAATTGATGAGTTGCTCGCTAATGGGATCGAGCCAATCGTGACCCTTTATCATTTCGAATTACCCATCCATTTAGTTCGAGAGTATGGCTCATGGAAAAATCGACAGGTAATTGATTTTTATCTACATTATTGTGAAACGGTCATGCGAGCATATGATGGCAAAGTGAAATATTGGGTGACTTTCAATGAGATGAATCATATTGACCCACAGTCCGAACAATCGGATATTTTCACTTATTTGATTGCGGGTTTAAAATACAGCGAAATGGAAAACTCAGTAGAAGAGTTAGCCAAAATTGGCTATAACATGACATTAGCTGCAGTGAAGGCAGTTAGACTTGGACGAGAACTCAATCCTGAAAATAAAATCGGCTGTGTCTTCGGCTTGAATCCAATCTATTCCTATGACTGCCACCCAGATAATGTATTGAAGGCCTTTTTAGACAATGATCGGGATTATTATCAAGTCGATGCCATGTGTAATGGTAAGTTTCCTAAATACAAAATGAAACAATATCAAGCATTAGCACTCGATTTAGGAAATCAACCAGAAGATGTTGAAGATTTTGCTAAAGGAACGATTGATTTTATTGGCTTAAATTATTACATGTCTAGTCTGTCTGAACCAAACCGTCCGGTAGAGGGCGAGTCAGCTTTATTCGGAGGTCTTCAAAATCCATATCTAGAACAATCTAAATGGGGCTGGGGAATTGATCCAACAGGTATTCGCTATGTCATGAACTATTTATACCGAAAGTACGAGTTGCCAATCCTGATTACTGAAAACGGGCTGGGGGCGATCGATCAACTAGCAGACGGAACCGTTCATGATGACTATCGTATCGAATATTTAGAAAAACACATTAAAGCAGTGAAGCAGGCAGTAGAAGAAGACTTCGTAGAATGCATGGGTTACTTGACTTGGGGACCAATTGATTTAGTCAGTGCGACAACTGGTGAAATGAGTAAACGATACGGTTTTATTTATGTTGATTTAGACAACGAAGGTCAGGGGAGTTTGCAACGGCTGAAAAAAGATTCTTTTGATTGGTATAAAAAAGTCATTAAAAGTAACGGGGAGGATCTATAAAATGAAAAAAATTTGGGGATTATTGTTTGTTTTCTTATTAGGGCTTAGTTTAACGGGTGGTGTTTCAGTACAAGCAAAAGAAAAAAATTCCGAGAAAAAAGCGGAAGTGACCATTTATCTGGTTCGTCATGGGAAAACTTTTTTCAATACAACGGGACAAGTTCAAGGATTCGCCGATTCACCTTTAACAGATAAAGGAATTACACAAGCAAAACAAGTGGGTAAGGGATTGAAAGATACGAAGTTTGACTTAGCCTATTCCAGTGATTTGGGACGCCAAAGAAATACTGCCAAATTAATCCTGGCTGAGAACGAGAAGAAGACGCCTAAGCTTTCAGAACACGATGGATTCAAAGAATGGAATTACGGCGGTTTTGAAGGAAAAACGAACGCTGAGATGTGGACACCAATTTTTGAAGCGAACGATTTGAAGTTCGATGAGGATTGGACAGATTATGACAAGCTGGTTAATAAACTAGGTGATGAAGGGGTAGCAGATGCTATTGCTGAGAGCGATCCGTTGAAAGTCGCAGAAAGTTATAAAGATATCACTAAAAGAGGGCAAGCTGCTATGGACAAAGTAGTTGCCGATGCGAAAAAGAAGAAGGCGAAGAATGTCTTGATCGTATCATCTGGCAGCATGATTCCAACACTACTAGAAATGTTGGTTCCTGGTGAATATCAAGGTGAGGCTATCGATAATTGCAGTGTTACGACTTTGAAATATAAAGATAATAACTATTCAGTAGCGAAAATCAATGATACACAATATTTAGATTAATAGAAAAAACTTTCGATAGCGACTTATCGAAAGTTTTTTCTATTTAAACCTCAGTCTTTCGACGGATGATTTTCTTTTAGATCTTTTATACACTTGTTTTAGAAAGGAAGATCGTCATGAAAGTTTTGTTTGTGTTTGAGGATAGGGAATATTCCAGTTTTTTTGTTTACGATTTAACGAGCGGTGTGAACAGCCTTTTACGAGTCTCACCTGAAATAAAGATTCAAAAACTGACGTTGGGAGAATTGTATACCCAAGTACCGATCGAAAAATTTCTAGGCTATTTTTCCGTAGCCTTTTCTATAGAAGTAAAAAAATATTTAATCTTAAAAAAGACCGATAGTTTATTAGGAGTGAAGGAAGCCGGGCTTGAAGAAGATGGTAAGATGGCAGTAACAATTTATAAAGATTTCATCGCTTTGAAAAATGGACAGAAATTTACGAAGGGAGATCATCGGCTGACGCTCGATGAGATTGATGCGTACATTAGTTATCAGATTGATCAGGATGGTCGAATTGATGTGTTTGAACGCCAAGAGGATATCATTCGCTTGATGAAACGCAAAACAGTTCGCCCACGGCTATCTTCCATTACAAATAATTATGGGACAGTCAAAGAATACTCCGGCAGCAATCTCAATTTAAAAGATATGCTGAAAATGGGAACAGGCTATTTAGCTAAAGGGAGCGCTCGTATGAATAAGATCAACGTACCAGAAGTTGGAAGCTTTTCCTTGCTAGGTGCTTTTCCTTATCGCTTAGGTGCAGTAAATTGGGAGCAAAATAGTGTGAAGCTGCGGTCAGATCTGATTCAATAAAAAGTTATTCACAGGATTGTCAAGAAAAGCATTTTCAAAGTCTGTTTTAGCCGCTTACAAAGAGTAAAATGCTTTTATACCAACCTTTATTTGCGTTTCACAATTGAGAAACTTTCTGGAAAAAGCGCTATTTAACTCTTGACAATTGAGATAAGTATCTGAATCACTGAAACAGATATTTATATTAGCCCTTTATCAAATGAATAAAACTATCGACCGATATACTTAGAGAAAAATTTTTGTTAGTTTGCTAGTAAGATATACAGTAAGGATCAGCTACTATTAAGTGATTATATAATTTCGAATAGAACAGATGAGGAGAGATAATGATGATTTGGACATTAATTGTTGGTGCTATCATTGGCGCAATCGGTGGTAGTCTTTCTGGACGCGGTAAACAAATGGGATGCATTTTCAATATTATTGCAGGTTTGGCGGGCTCTTATATTGGACAAGCAATATTTGGACACTGGGGACCACATTTAGCTGGGATGGCATTAGTACCATCGATTTTAGGTGCAGTAGTTGTTGTGGCGGTTGTTTCATTTTTTACCGGACGGCGATGATTAAAGAAACAGAAGTTGAGAGTGTGACTTCTGTTTTTTTGTGTATTCATTGCTTTTTCTTTTTCTAGTCGTGTTCGTTCAGCTTTTCGAAACTCTTTGCTATAATGAATGATGGGTGATAATAATGATAAAACGGATTGAGAAATTACGAGCACTGATGAAAAAAGAGATCATTGACGCGTACTTAGTAACAAGTCCAGCGAATCTTCGTTATCTGACTAATTTTACCGGAACTGCTGGGTTAGCTTTGATTACATTAGAAAAAGCGTTCTTTATTACTGATTTTCGTTACACTGAACAAGCAAGTGAACAGGTGCAAGGAATGACGATTATCCAACAGCAAGGTAATATTGTTGATGAGATTATCAAATTGATGGAAAGTGAAGGCATCAATGTGCTTGGCTTTGAGGATGCATCCATGACTTACGCAGAGTATTCTATTTTTGAAGAAGTGATTGACGCGGAGCTGGCTCCAGCTAGTGGTATGATTGAGAAACTGCGAGAACAAAAAGATGATGGAGAGATTGCCATTATTGAAAAGGCCTGCGCTATTGCTGATGAAGGCTTCGAGCATGTCTTGAAAATGATCCGTCCGGGCATGACTGAAATTGAAGTTGCTAATCAGTTGGATTTCTTCATGCGTTCACTTGGGGCAACGGGCACATCGTTTGATACGATTGTGGCTAGCGGTGTTCGTTCTGCTTTGCCACATGGCATTGCCAGCGAAAAAATGATCGAACAAGGAGATTTAATCACGCTTGATTTTGGATGCGTCTATCAAGGCTATGTTTCAGATATTACACGGACATTTGCGATTGGCGATCCTGGTCAACAATTGAAGGAGATTTATCAAATCGTTTTGGAAGCACAATTAAAAGTCATTGAGGTAGCACAAGCTGGTGTGACCGGAGCACAGTTAGATGGGGTTGCTCGTGATTTCATTACTGAAGCTGGTTATGGAGAAGCCTTTGGACATTCTACAGGTCATGGGATCGGTATGGAGATTCATGAGGGTCCGAATATCAGTCGTTCAAATGATACACCGTTGAATGTGGGGAATATTATTACTGATGAGCCAGGAATCTATTTAGCTGGGTTAGGCGGTGTTCGAATTGAGGATGACTTGGTGATTTTAGCTGAAGGAAATCGAATTTTGACGCGGTCGCCAAAAGAGCTCATCATTTTATAAGTCTTATTGAGTAGTGGTAGCGTAAGTAAACAAGAAATGATAAACTAGAACCAAATCTGCAGAGATTGAATTAGGAGGAAGTATCATGATTTCAGTAAACGATTTTAAAACTGGCTTAACGATCGAGGTGGACGGCGGCATTTGGCGCGTAGTCGATTTTCAACATGTAAAGCCAGGTAAAGGTGCGGCCTTCGTTCGTTCGAAACTTAAAAATCTACGTACGGGAGCAGTTCAAGAAAAAACCTTCCGCGCTGGTGAAAAAGTAGCAAAAGCTCAAATTGATAATAAAAAAATGCAGTATCTTTATGATGACGGAGATAACTATGTCTTCATGGATATGCAAAGCTATGAACAAATTGAAATGCCAAAACAACAAGTAGCAGAAGAAATGCTTTATGTATTAGAAAATACGGAATTGACCGTCATTATGTATGGTAATGAAGTTTTAGGTGTTGATCTGCCAAATACCGTAGTATTGGAAGTTGCAGAAACAGAACCAAATATCAAAGGGGATACCTCATCAGGCGGTTCAAAGCCTGCTGTGATGGAAACTGGCCTGACCGTCAATGTACCATTCTTCGTAAATCAAGGAGACAAACTGATCATTAATACACAAGATGGCAGCTACGCTTCCAGAGCATAATGCATAATAAAGAGTAAGGGTGTCAGTTCTGTTTTTCGCAGAACCAAAAAACAGGAAAACATACTTGCCATTCAAAAATAGAGCAAAGAATAAACCAGTATAACAGAATGATATACGGCACGAATATCATTCTGTTATACTGGTAAGAAAAATAATTACATTTAGCAGGAGTAAGGGTGTCAGTTCTGTTTTTCGCAGTATCAAAAAACAGGAAAACATACTTGCCATTCAAAAATAAAGCCAAAATGGAACAGTTTAACAGAATGATATACGGTACGAACATCAGACTTATTTTTCTGGTAAGAAAAATAATTACATTTAGCAGGAGTAAGGAGAGAGTAAGATGGCAGATGAAAAGAATTTAGTTTTAGGCGAGAGCCCGGAACTTGGGGAAATTATCATTGCACCAGAAGTAATCGAAGTAATTATCGGGATTGCGGCTTCTAAAGTTGACGGAGTTTACGGCATGCGCGGCTCATTAGCTAGCAATGTGACAGAATTACTTGGTAAAGCAGCTCACGGTAAAGGTGTTTATCTCAAAAATGACGAAGACGGATTGAAAGTCGATATTTATTCTTATTTTGACTATGGCACTTCGGTACCTAAAGTGGCTATGGCCATGCAAGAGCGCGTGAAACAGCAAGTTTTATTTATGACAGATGTTGCCTTAAGTGAAGTAAATATCCACGTAGTCGGCGTTGTAGCTGAAAAACTAGAGCAACCAACTTTAGAAGAACTATTCAATGATGAAGAGGAAAATAATGAGTAAAGAATTATCACGTCACGAGATTCGAGAAAAGGCCTTGCAGGCACTGTTTCCGTTGGATTTTAATCAAGAATTAACAAAAAAAGACGCCATCAACCATGCATTAAGTATTGACCAACAAGAGATTGTCAGTGAAGATGAAGACGCATTTGTTCCAGTCTATCTTGATGAATTAGTTGGCGGAGTCGTTGAACATCAAGCAGAACTAGATAAAATTATTCAAAAGCATTTACGTTCTAACTGGTCGATTCAACGAATTGCTAAAATGGATTTGATTATCTTGCGACTAGGTATTTATGAGATGTTATACAACACGCAAGTACCTAACCGAGTGGTTCTAAATGAAGCCATCGAGTTAGCCAAAACTTTCAGCGATGATCAATCAAGAAAGTTCGTTAATGGAATCTTATCTAATGTAATGAAAGAGATCGATGAAGCTGGGGCAAATAGCTAATAGAGCTATTTTTCCCAGCTTCATTTAAACTATAGAAAAGAAAGAAGCGGGGAATGAACGTGGCACAACTTATTAATGGTAAAGAATTGGCAGAAAAGCTTCAACAGGAGACAGCACAGCAAGTTGAAACATTAGCAGCAAAGGGTATCCATCCAGGGTTAGTCGTGTTATTAGTCGGCGAAAACCCCGCTAGTCAAATCTATGTTAGAAACAAAGAACGTGCAGCAAAGAAAATCGGTATACATTCTGAAGTCAAAAAATATCCAGAAACCATCACCGAAGCAGAGCTGATCAAAGAAATCAACTACTTTAACCAATCAACTGAATTCCATGGCATTTTGGTTCAATTGCCCTTACCAGAACACATTGATGAAGAGAAAGTTTTGATGGCAATCAATCCGTTAAAGGATGTTGACGGATTCCATCCAATGAACATGGGACGTCTATTTGCTGGAATGCCTCACACAATTCCTTGCACCCCGTATGGTATCATGAAAATGTTTGAAGAATACAATATCCCATTAGCCGGTAAACAAGCAGTGGTGATCGGTCGCAGCAACATCGTGGGCAAACCAATGGCAATCTTACTTTTAGGTGCAGATTCAACAGTGACTCTGACACATTCTAAAACAGAAGACTTAGCCAAAGTTGCTAGTAAAGCAGATATTCTGGTTGTAGCAATTGGCAGAGGCCATTTTGTAACGAAAGAATTCATCAAACCAGGAGCTGTCGTTATCGATGTCGGTATGAATCGAAATGAGGATGGAAAGCTGATTGGCGATGTGAAATTTGATGAAGTCGAGCCAATTGCTAGCTACATTACACCTGTCCCTGGCGGTGTCGGTCCTATGACCATTACGATGCTGATGCAGCAAACCGTGGAATGCTGCGAACGCCAAGTATTAGATCACGAATAGCAAAGAGGTGTTCAAATGGCACAAGAGTATTTAACTGTCAGTGCATTAAACAAATACATCAAACGAAAATTCGACGTAGACCCCTATTTAGAGCGGGTCTATTTGACCGGAGAAATTTCCAACTTTCGCATGCGGGCAAATAGTCATCAATATTTCAGTTTAAAAGATGAGCGTTCCAAAATCAGTGCAATCATGTTCAAAGGAGCTTTTCAAAAACTGAAATTCACACCAAAGGAAGGCATGAAAGTGCTGGTAGTCGGTCGTGTGGCATTGTATGAAGCCAGCGGTAATTATCAAATATATATTGACCACATGGAGCCTGATGGTGTTGGCGCACTATACCAAGCTTTAGCAGAACTACGAGAAAAATTAAACAAAGAAGGATTGTTCTCACAGCCAAAGAAAACTTTGCCGCGTTATCCGAAACGAATCGCGGTGATCACTAGTCCAAGTGGTGCAGTCATTCGCGATATCATTACGACTGTCAAACGCCGATACCCAATTACTCAGTTGGTTCTTTTCCCAACTCTAGTACAAGGGGACAAAGCGGCGGCTGATATTGTTAAAAATATCAAAAAAGCCGAAGCAATGGATTTTGATACGATGATCATCGGTCGTGGCGGTGGTTCTATTGAAGATTTGTGGCCTTTCAATGAAGAAAGTGTGGCGCGGGCGATTGCAGCTTCGCCAATACCAATTATTTCCTCTGTAGGGCATGAGACGGACACAACGATTGCGGATTTAGTTGCTGATGTGCGTGCAGCAACGCCAACGGCAGCGGCGGAATTAGCAGTTCCCGTTTTATCAGAGGAAATTCTGCGAATTAAAGAAAAGCAGGCACGTTTAGAACAGGCCTTCTTGCATCAATTGCAACGAAAAAAAGAACGATTTGAACGTTTGCAGCAATCATATATTTTTAGACAGCCTAACCGTTTATATGAAGCGCAAAGTATACAACTGGATCGCTTAACGCAACAATTACAACAAAACATGACTGTTTTGGTGAATCAGCGAGAACGAGAACTAATGCAATATAGTAATCGTTTGGCCCAAGCTAATCCCATCAATCGTGTCAGACAGGCTCAACAGCAAATGACCTATCTACAGGAACGTTTGCAGCAGCAAATGCAAGGCTATTTGGAAAAACAACAACGGCGAGTGCAGCAGGCTATCACTTCATTGGATTTACTAAGTCCATTGAAAACAATGGGTCGGGGATTCACCTATACGACCCAAGATGAGCAAGTCGTTCGTTCAGTAAATGATTTGCAGGAAAAAGAGATGACCGTTCATTTTGTTGATGGTACGGTTAAAGCCGCGATTTTAAAAATTGAAAAAGGAGAAGAGTAATGGAAAATACAACCTTTGAAGAATCAATTACGCAATTAGAAACCATTGTTACGCAGTTAGAGCGTGGCGATGTACCTTTAGAAGAAGCACTAGAAGCGTTTCAAAAAGGAATGGTTTTGAGTAAGCAATGTCAAGATACGTTAACAAAAGCAGAAAAAACACTGACTAAAATGATGAGTGAAGATGAAGAAGTGCCTTTTACAGGTGAGGAGGAAGCCTAATGTTGCAGCAGCTTTCTGCTGAAGAGCTACCAAAGGTTGAAAAAGAGATCGTTGACTTCATTACTACTAGCACTGCACATGAAGAGTTGAAAAAGAGCATGCTTTATTCCGTTAAAGCAGGCGGGAAACGGATTCGGCCGCTGATTGTGTTAGCGACTGTTCAGGCATTTCAGAAAGAGTTAACAGTCCCGGTTTATCAAACCGCCGGAGCATTAGAGATGATTCATACTTACTCACTGATTCATGATGATTTGCCAGCGATGGATAATGATGATTTGAGACGTGGAAAACCCACCAATCATAAAGTCTTTGGTGAAGCCTTAGCGATTTTGGCTGGTGATGGACTTTTGACCGGTGCCTTTCAACTGGTTAGTGAAACTACCTTGAGTCCAACAGAGAATGTTTTGTTGATCCAGCTTTTGGCAAAAGCTGCAGGAAGCGGCGGGATGGTAGCTGGTCAAGCAGGCGACATGGCAGCCGAGAAACAACACGTAGCGCTAAACGAGTTAAAGGCGATCCATCGTGGAAAGACTGGAGCACTTTTAACTTATGCTTTCGTTGCAGGTGGCATTTTAGCCAATCAAACCGAATATGTGATTGAACTGCTTGAAAAGCTTGGGAATCACATCGGTTTGGCCTTCCAAATTCGCGATGATCTGTTAGATGTTGTCGGAACTACCAAGGAGCTAGGAAAAAAAGTAGGTCAAGATGAGAAATTAGATAAAAGTACTTATCCGGCTTTACTTGGATTGGAAGGTGCAAAAAAGGCACTGACAGATGAATTGAAGCAAGCAGAAATAGTTGTACAGCAATTAGCAAAGGCCGCTGATTTTCAACCACGAATTTTCCAAGAGTTACTTGGGCTATTTGCACTTACAAAATAAAAATATAATGAAGTAGGAAATAACTATGAAAAAAGAACGTGTCGATGTGTTGGCTTTTAATCAAGGTCTTTTTGAAACTAGAGAAAAGGCCAAACGTGGCGTTATGGCTGGGTTAGTTTATGACCAGAAAAATGAACGTTTGGACAAACCAGGCGAAAAAATTTCAATTGAAACCATTCTACAAATAAAAGGTCAAAGTTTAGCGTATGTTTCTCGTGGCGGACTAAAATTAGAAAAAGCACTAAAGACTTTTGACGTTGATATGAATCAGAAAATTCTGCTGGACATTGGTTCCTCAACGGGCGGCTTCACCGATGTAGCATTACAAAATGGTGCCGCATTGAGTTATGCACTAGATGTCGGCTACAATCAGTTGGCTTGGAAATTGCGACAAGATGAACGCGTAGTGGTGATGGAACGGACAAACTTCCGTTATTCAAAATTAGCAGACTTTGAAGAAGGACAGCCCAATTTTGCGACAATTGATGTTTCCTTTATCTCCTTAAAATTAATTTTACCTCCGCTTCATGACATTTTGACTGATGATGGCGATGTCGTGGCGCTAATTAAACCTCAATTTGAGGCAGGAAAAGAATATGTCGGAAAAAAAGGGATCATTAAAGATCCAAAAACACATTTGATGGTATTAGAAGATATTACCGATTTCGCAATGACTCACGGCTTTAATGTGCAAGAATTAACGTTCTCTCCAATTACTGGAGGTGAGGGCAATATCGAATTCCTTGCCCATTTGAAAAAAGTGCCCGAAAGAGGTAGCTTAAATCCAAAAATTGATCTAACAAATATTGTCTCAGAGGCCCATCAGCAATTAGATAAGTAGTCTGGAGGAGAGGGAATGCGAAAACAAGAACGGCATCGTATCATCACACAGTTACTAAGTGAATATGATGTAAAGAAACAAGAAGATTTTGTGGCGATCCTTGCACAACAAGGAGTGACGGTAACACAGGCCACAATCTCACGTGATATTAAGGAAATGAAACTGATCAAAGTACCAGCACAAAATGGTGGTTATCGCTACAGCATGCCGCGTAAAGAACAAGAAGATGTGAACGAAAAACTTGCTGATTTATTAAAAGAAGCGGTGATATCCGTCGATCAAATGGAGAAATTTGTTAATGTGAAAACATTACCTGGAAATGCTTCGGCGTGTGCAAATTTATTAGAAAAACAATTCACAAAAGTTTTATTTACGACTTTGAATGATGATGACGGCGTTTTGATGATTGCACGGACAGAAGAGGACGCTAGACGTATTAAGCAAGACATCGCTGAAAAAAGTCAAAATAATTAGTATGACTCATTAAAAGGGGAATAGGCAGAATGTTACAGGAATTGACAATTAAAAATTTTGCGATCATTTCTTCGTTACATTTGAGCTTCACTGATGGAATGACTGCGTTAACAGGTGAAACTGGAGCCGGAAAATCGATCATAATTGATGCAGTGAGCTTACTGGCAGGAGCTCGCTCGTCGATTGAATATATTCGCCAAGGCAGTGATAAATGTCTAGTCGAAGGACTTTTTGATTTACCAAAACAATCGGACTTTCAAGAATTGATGGAAGAGCTTGGAATTGAGGTTGATGAGGCTGGATTGATTGTTCAGCGAGATTTGAATAGTTCAGGAAAAAGTGTGTCACGTGTCAATGGCAGAATCGTAACTCTCGCAAATCTACGTAGAATCGGACAATTTCTAGTAGATATTCAAGGACAAAATGACCATCAAGAACTGATGCATCCAGAATCCCATTTACGTCTTTTAGATAGTTTTGGTGATTCAGCATTTCAAGAAATTAAAACGACCTACCAAATCGCTTACCGAGAGTATGTTACCTTAGCCAAACAGGTTAAGAAATTTAAGCAAAACGAGCAGTCCTTTGTTCAACGGATCGATATGTTGACCTTCCAGCAAGAAGAAATCGGTAACGCTGAACTAACTCTGGGCGAGGAAGAAAAGCTAATGGAAGAACGTGACAAACTCACCAATTATCAAAAAATCGTTGACAGTCTTTCCTATAGCTATCAAGCAATGACGAATGAGGAGACAAGTTCCCTTGACGCTATTGGGTCAGCTAGTCAAGAATTGCAAACAATTGCCTCTCTAGATAAAGATTATGAAAACATTTCTGATAATGTGCATAGCGCATACTATCTTTTGCAAGATGCTGTTAGCGAAATTGGTCGCCAGCTGGATCTGTTAGAGCTTGATGAAGAACGTTTAGATTTGGTTAATGAGCGACTGGAATTGATTCATCAATTGAAACGCAAATATGGTGATTCGATAGAAAGCATTTTGAGCTATTACGAGCGAATAAGCCAAGAGCTTCTAGATTCAGATTTTTCTGGAGATAAATTGGAAAAACTAGAAAAGGAATTAGCAGTTAAAGAAAGTAAATTGCTAAAATTAGCGGAAAAGCTGCGAACAGCTCGACAGGAAATGGCGAAGAAACTGGAAGCGGCTATTCAAACTGAGTTGAAGGATCTTTATATGGAGAATGCCCGTTTTGAAGTACGTTTTAAAGAAGCAGGATTTAGTCCTGAAGGCATTGATGAAGTAGAATTCTTTATTACGACGAATCCTGGTGAACCATTGAAGCCGTTAGTTAAAGTGGCATCAGGTGGAGAAATCTCACGAGTCATGTTGGCGTTGAAGACGATTTTCTCAAAAACACAAGGGTTGACCAGTATTGTGTTTGATGAAGTAGACACGGGGGTCAGTGGTAGAGTGGCTCAGGCGATCGCAGACAAGATTTATCAAATCGGACAAAATTCTCAAGCGCTTTGTATCACCCATTTGCCTCAAGTAGCTGCTAAAGCTGATCATCAGCTGTTTATTCGCAAAGAAGTAGTAGATGGACGAACATTGACTAAAGTGGAGGAGCTAACTGAGCAAGACCGTACAGAAGAAATCGCCCGTATGTTAGCAGGAACTGAAATTACGGATTTAACTGTTAAACATGCAAAGGAACTATTACAGTTAGCAAAAAAATAGCCGGAGCAAATGCTCCGGCTATTTGCTTACATAATACTTAACAGACTACTCAAAACTAATGATCCAATTGTTAAAATTAACATAGTCCAAATAACAACTTTAGTAACTTTAGAAAATGTGCTCGTGGATTTTTTGTTATTCATGATGTCACCATCCCTCAAAAAAACTTCAAAATCATCATACTTCATTTTTCAAAACTCCGCAATCAACCAAAAAAACTTTTAAAAAATACTAAGAAATCTTTTCGCGTCGATATTGCGAATTCAATTGTTAAAACTTGCTAAATCCTTTATATTTTAAATGAATTGAAACACGAATGTAACGATAATGCAGTATAGTGAGGGTAGTAGTTTGAAGAGGAAGGACTGTATTTGTTGGCATCATTTTCACCAATTTTATTGTTATGGTACATTTTCCCGATAATCGTCTTTTTAGCGTCTGATTATATCGTGACAACTTTCAAATTAAAACAACGCTTCAATTTAAAAACACCAGACATTACGATACCATTTTTGATTGTCGGAATGCACGAAATATCAAAAAGTATTAGCACGTTTTCGATTTTACCATATTTTTTATTAACTATTCTATTATTGGGTATTAGCGTAGTCGTCTTCCAAGCCTATCGCTATCGCGAAATCATGTATGGTCGCTTCTTTAAAATGTTTTGGCGCTTAACCTTTTTATTATCATTTTTAGTCTATTTTATTTTGATTATTGTCAGTGTTATTAATGCATTATAAACTAAAAAAACTTTTAAAAAACTCCTGATTATCCGTAAAACCCTTGAAAAAACGCAATGGTTAGTAAAGGTCAAAAAAGTGTTATTTTTGTTTTTTACAAAGTGTGGTAGATTGTGGGGGATTGTGGTAGACTAATCTCATGCGGTGGTAAAAAGGGGTGGAGTCTAGATGTTCATGGGCGAATTTCAACATAATATTGATGCGAAAGGTCGTTTGATCGTGCCATCAAAATTACGTGAACAATTAGGCGAGAAATTTGTAGTCACCCGTGGTATGGATGGCTGCTTGTTTGGATACACATTACCCGAATGGAACCAATTAGAGACTAAATTGAATGAGATGCCACTTTCTAAGAAAGATGCGCGTGCATTTGTACGTTTCTTTTACTCCGCAGCAACTGAGTGTGAGATTGACAAGCAAGGACGGATCAATATCCCCGTGTCTTTACGTAATCATGCCTCACTTGAGAAAGAATGCGTGATCATTGGCGTTGCCAATCGGATCGAAATATGGGATCAAGCACGCTGGAATGAATTTACAAAAGAAACTGAAGATAGTTTTGATGACATTGCAGAAACAATGGTCGATTTTGGATTTTAGAGAAGAGGATTATCAATGACAGACTTTCAACATACAACCGTTTTACTTCATGAGACAGTTGATGGTTTAGCAATCAAACCAGACGGTGTTTATGTTGATTGTACATTAGGTGGGGCTGGGCACAGTGAGTATTTACTGAGGCAGTTAAACAATGATGGACATCTTTATGCTTTTGATCAAGATCAAAAGGCAATTGAAAACGCGAAAATTCGTTTAGCTGAATATGTCGCAAAAAAACAAGTGACCTTTGTCAAAGCTAACTTTAGAGAACTTACAGCTGAACTGAAGCGCTTTGGTGTGACAGAAGTTGATGGGATTTTATACGATCTAGGAGTTTCTTCACCTCAATTGGATGAGGCGGAACGTGGATTTAGTTACCACCAAGATGCACCATTAGATATGCGAATGGATCAAGATGCACCATTAAGTGCTTATCAAGTTGTAAATGAATATTCTTACCATGAATTAGTAAAAATTTTCTTCCGCTATGGCGAGGAGAAATTCTCCAAACAGATTGCTCGTTTGATTGAGCGTAGGCGCGAGGTTAAGCCAATTGAAACTACTGGTGAATTAGTAGATTTGATTAAGGAGGCTATTCCAGCTCCAGCACGTCGAAAGGGCGGGCATCCTGCTAAGCGTGTCTTCCAAGCCATTCGCATTGCTGTGAATGATGAATTAGGAGCGATTGAAAGTTCCTTAGAGCAGGCGATCGACATGCTAGCAATTGGTGGAAGAGTGAGTGTCATCACATTTCACTCGTTAGAAGATCGGATCGTAAAAACAATATTTAAAGAATTCAGTGCGCCAAAGGATATGCCTCCTGGTTTACCTATGGTACCAGAGGATTTTCAACCGATTTTGAAATTAGTAAATAGAAAACCCATTATTCCTTCTGAAGAGGAATTGCAGGATAATAATCGCGCGAGAAGTGCAAAATTGCGAATCGCTGAGAAAATGAAGAAAGGATAGGAATTATGGCAGAATTAAAAAATAACCAACCGTTTCAATTTGATTCTCAGCAAGAAGAAATTCATCAAACGCCAGATTCTTTTAAAGTCTTCGTTTCTCCTGGTGATCGTTTAAAAAAAATTACGCGGGTAGAAAAATTCGCCGTGTTAGCCTTCTTAGTGATGTTGATTGGCTTATCGGTTGTGATGGTCAATTATCGTAATGAAATCAGCAAAACACAAAATGAAATTACAAGTATTCAAACTGACATTGATGCAAAAGAAAAAACAGCGACACAATTGCAGCAAGAAAAGAGCGAATTGTCTCGTTCTGATCGTCTGAAAGAAATTGCTGAAAAAGCTGGACTTTCAATCAATGACGACAATTTAAGGAAAGTGAAGTAAATGAGCTTTAAAAGGCTAAAAAGAAAAATCCGAAAAAAGAATTTGACTCCGATGAACAATCGCAAAAAAGTAGGCGTTATTTTGTTTGCTACGAGTATTGGATTGTTCTTTTTATTTGCCGTTCGCATGATCTATGTAGTAGCAGGTGGTCACGTAGCTGGAACCTCTTTAAAGGTTAAAACTGAAGAATTATATCATGGTGGTGAGGTAGTAAAAGCCAAACGTGGCACAATCTTTGATCGCAATGGTGAGGTAATTGCCGAAGATGCGACATCTTACTCGATTTACGCGATTCTTTCAGAGAGCTATGTAAACGGAAATGAGAAACTTTATGCCCAAGAAAAGAACTTTGATGATTTAGCTTCTATATTAAACAAGTATTTAGGAATCAAGGAAAAATCAGCCTTAAAGACGCTGAAAAGTGGACTTAACAGTGATGGCACTAGTAAGTATTATCAAGTCGAATTTGGTAATAAAGGTAAAAATATTTCCGAAGAAACGAAACAAAACATCGAGGATGCGATGAAAAAGGATAAGGTCAAAGGACTTTATTTTACAGAACATACTGATCGGATGTATCCAAACGGAAATTTTGCTTCTCATTTTATTGGATATGCGCAACCTGATAAAAAAGAATCACTAGTTGGCATGATGGGTGTTGAAGCGGCTTATGATGATGTCTTAAAAGGAAAAGATGGAAAAGTAGTTTATCAAAAAGATGAAAATCAACGACCAATTCCAGGAAGTATTGCGGAAGAAAAAAAGGCAGTCAATGGAGAAGACATTTATACTACATTAGATGCGGGGTTGCAAAGTTATTTAGAGACATTAATGGATAAGGTAAGCTCAGAAGCGAAACCTACTGAGATGACTGCCATGTTGATGCAGGCAAAAACAGGAGATATCCTAGCGATGTCTCAGCGTCCAACCTTTAATCCTGAGACCAAAGAAGGTTTGGGAGAAGAAGATGCATGGCGAAATTTCCTAGTGGAAGATAGCTATGAACCAGGGTCAACTATGAAGGTTTTCACTACTTCAGCTGCAGTCAATGAAGGTATCTTTAATGAAAATGAAAGTTACGTTTCAGGAAAGATCCAAGTGGCTGACGCAACTATTAATGACTGGGACTTAGGTAAAAAAGGAATATTAACGATGCGTCAGGCACTTTCTTGGTCAAGTAATGTCGGAATGGTCAAATTGGAAGAGCGGCTAGGAGACCGTTGGCCTGAATATGTGAAACGCTTTGGTTTTGGTCAAAGTACTTATTCTGGGTTGCCAGGCGAAACTAAAGGAACATTGCCAACGAGCAATATCGTTGACCAAGCAATGAGTTCATACGGACAAGCCATTGGCGTAACCAATTTCCAAATGATGCGCGGCTTTACTGCTGTAGCAAATGATGGAAAAATGCTGCAACCTCACTATATTGAAAAAGTCTCCAATCCTGATACAGGGAAAGAGATTATTACGAAACCTGAAGTTGTAGGAGAGCCAATCACAGCAGAAACTGCTCAAAAGGTTCGTGAATATATGCGTGATACTGTTGAAAGTGAAAACTACGGTTCGGCATACGATCAATATAAAGTGCCTGGATACCATATTTCTGCTAAAACAGGTACAGCTCAAATTGCAGAGAATGGAAGATACTTAACGGGAGATACAAATTATATCTATTCTATTGCGTTGATGATTCCTTCAGAAGATCCTGAATATATTTTGTATTTAACCATGAAACAACCACAAGAAAAACAAGAAGGCATTTTGGGTGAAATTGCGAATCCACTATTAAGTCGTGTAATGGAATTTCAAAATACCGAAACAGATTCTTCTGAGGAAGAAAGCAATACGAAGGTTACGGTAGAAGATTACCGCAATCTTTCAACATCCAAAGCAGCAGCAGATGCAAATAAACGTGGATTAACAGCTGTTGTGATTGGTGATGGAGATAAAGTCATCGAACAGTCTGCGAAGCCAGGAGAGAAAGTTATGGCGAACGAGCATCTTATTTTACTAACTAATGGTAAAAAAGAGATGCCGGATGTCCGTGGATGGTCCAAAGCAGATATCTTAAAACTAACAAATCTGTTAGATATTGATGTCAGCTTCAAAAAAGGAGATGGGTACTGTACGAAGCAAAGTATTGCTCCTTATGCAGAGGTCTCGAAAAAGAAACTGAAAATTACGTTAGGTTAGGACTGGAGAGAATAACATGCAACCGGCACAACTATTTATTGCTTTTGCCAGTAGTTTTGCGATTACTGTGGCAGGCATGCCTTTTATAATTGGCTACTTTAGAATGAAGAAACAAGGACAGGAAATTCGTGATGAAGGCCCGAAGTGGCATAATTCAAAAGCTGGTACCCCAACGATGGGTGGTCTTGGCTTTTTAGCTGCTGCTGTAATCACATCAATTTGGTATAGTCTATGGACAGATAAAATGACGACTTCGCTATTAATTTTAGTATTTGTTTTATTACTATATGGAATTATCGGATTTTTAGATGATTTCATTAAGCTGGCGAAAAAGCAAAATGAAGGGTTGACATCAAGGCAAAAATTCATTGCTCAAGTGGTTGTCGCGATTGTTTTTTATGTAATCTATCGAATGGAAGGCTATCCCAATACTTTGAATTTCTTCGGCATTGAGTTGCCGCTAAGTATTATTTATGGCTTGTTTGTGATTTTTTGGTTGGTAGGTTTTTCAAATGCGGTAAATCTAACAGATGGAATTGATGGGTTGGTATCTGGTTTAGGAACAATTTCATTTGCTACATATGGGATTATTGCTTGGAAACAACAACAGTATGAAGTTTTAATTGTTTGTCTTACTGTGATGGGCGGACTTGTAGGCTTCTTTCCTTACAATAAAAAACCAGCAAAAATTTTCATGGGTGATGTTGGATCGCTAGCTTTAGGTGGGCTGTTGGCGGCCGTGTCGATTATCTTACATCAAGAGTGGACATTGTTACTAATTGGTTTGGTATATATTTTTGAAACAGCAAGCGTGATTATTCAGGTTACTTCCTTTAAAATGACAGGTAAGCGTGTTTTTAAAATGTCGCCATTACATCACCATTTTGAGATGTCTGGCTGGTCAGAGTGGAAAGTAGACACGGTGTTCTGGGCTATCGGGCTCATTGCATCCATCATTGTGTTATTGATCGTACTGTAGGAGATGACTAGAAATGAAACAAATCAAACAATATCAAAACGAAAAAGTATTAGTCTTAGGATTAGCGAAGAGTGGATTTAGTGCGGCCAAGTTGTTGAATGACTTGGGCGCACTTGTTACGGTCAACGACGGAAAACCCTTTGAAGAAAATCCAGAGGCTCAGGGCTTACTGGAACAAGGTGTACGGGTGATTACTGGGCATCATCCGATAGAATTGCTAGATGAAGATTTTTCTTTAATGGTGAAAAATCCTGGTATCCCATATGATAATCCGTTAGTGGCCAAAGCGGAGAAACTGCATATTCCAATCTTGACCGAAGTGGAGTTGGCTTATCAAGTCGCTGAATGTCCAATCGTTGGTATCACTGGTACGAATGGCAAGACGACCACCACCACCATGATCGGTCTATTGTTGAATCAAGAACGTACTGCTGGAAAGGCCCATCTTGCTGGTAATATTGGTTTCCCCGGCAGTGAAGTGGCTGCTAAAGCAACAGCTGAAGATGATATAGTTATGGAATTGTCTAGTTTTCAATTGATGGGAATTGAAGCATTTAAGCCACAGATTGCGGTCATTACCAATATTTATGAAGCCCATCTAGATTATCACAAAACACGTGAAAATTATGTAGCCGCGAAGTGGTCAATTCAAGAAAACATGACAGCAGATGATTATTTAGTTTTAAACTGGAATTCAGAAGAGTTACAAAAAATGAGCAAGCAAACGAAGGCTCAAGTTGTTCCTTTTTCAACGAAAGAAAAAATTGAAAATGGTGCTTATTTTCTTCATGGCGGTCTATATTACAAGGAAGAGAAAATCATGGATGCTTCTGAACTAGGAGTACCTGGTGCGCATAATATTGAGAATGCCTTGGCGGCGATTGCGGTGGCGAAGTTAAAAGGAGTCTCCAATAATGGGATTCGTACTGCATTGAGTAATTTCCATGGAGTACCTCATCGTACACAATACGTTGCCACAATCAATGGTCGTAAATTTTACAATGACTCTAAAGCGACTAACAGCTTAGCGACAGAAATGGCGTTAAGCGGATTTAATAATGAACAGTTGATTCTGCTGGCTGGTGGATTAGATCGTGGAAATGGATTTGATGAACTGATTCCATCTCTGGAGGGAGTCAAAGCGATTATTCTATTTGGTGAAACGAAAGATAAATTGGCTGAGACGGCTGAACGAGCAGGAATTAGGACGATTATTATGACTTCAAATGTTGAAACGGCTGTTCCTTTAGCCTATGAACAAAGTGAAGTTGGAGATAGTATCTTGTTATCTCCTGCAAATGCAAGCTGGGATCAATATCCTAGTTTTGAAATTCGCGGAGACAAATTTATGCAAGCTGTTAAGCAATTAGAAAAGTAGGGAAATGAAATGAGAATACTTGTTACAGGCGGCGGCACGGGCGGACATATCTATCCAGCCTTAGCATTTATCCGTTACGTACAAAAAATTCAACCTGATTCAGAATTTCTATATGTAGGAACGCATCGAGGGTTGGAAAATAAGATCGTGCCTGAGACAGGCATTTCTTTTAAAACAATCAAAATTCAAGGCTTTAAGCGGAAACTTTCGCTTGATAATATCAAAACAGTCCAATTATTTGTTGAAAGTATCAAACGCTCGAAGGAGATCTTACGAGAGTTTAAACCAGATGTAGTGATTGGTACAGGTGGCTATGTTTCTGGTTCAGTCGTTTATGCAGCAGCACGTATGAAAATTCCTACAATCGTTCACGAACAAAATAGCGTTCCAGGGATTACAAATAAATTTCTTAGCCGCTTCGCTGATCGAGTTGGGATTAGTTTTCCAGATGCTGCACAATATTTTCCAGAGAATAAAACTGTCTTAGTTGGAAATCCGCGAGCCCAAGAAGTGGTGACCAGTGGAAAGTCAGAAGTATTAGAACAATATGGTCTGTTGCCAGACATTCCAACTGTCCTAATTTTTGGCGGAAGCCAAGGGGCACTCAAAATAAATCAGGCGGTCATTCAAGCACTACCTAAATTTTCACAGAAAGAATATCAAGTGCTGTACGCTTCTGGTGATCGTTATTATAATGAGATAGCAGAAAAATTTGATATCGAAAAAATCAATCATAACCTATCGCTTCAGCCGTACATCAAAAATATGACAGATGTTATGGCAAATGTTGATTTATTAATTGGACGTGCAGGCGCAACTTCAATCGCAGAGCTTACAGCTTTAGGTTTGCCAGCTATTCTCATTCCAAGCCCATACGTCACAAATGACCATCAAACGAAAAATGCACAGAGTTTGGTCAATGCTGGGGCTGTCAAAATGATTACGGATGCTGATTTAACTGGGGAAAAATTAGTAGAAGCAGTGGATGAAATCATGGGTGATCCAGAAAAAAAGGCAATGATGGCGAAAGCTTCACGTCAAGAAGGTATCCCAGATGCAGCAGAGCGATTGTGGTCATTAGTTAACGAGATTGTAAAATAGTTTTTTGGAGGTGAGGACCATTAGTCGTGAAGAGTTTCCGGAGGAAGGCAAAGAAAATCAGCAAGTAGAAAAAACAAAGCAAGAGAATTTGACCCCATGGCAGTTAGCGAATATGGAATATTTGAAACAAAAAGCGCTGGAAAAGGGTGAAACTGTTGATCAGGCAGCAACTGCTGAAGAGACAAACGAACTTTCTAACACTGATGGACTTGCCGAAGAAAAATTAGAAGAGCCTGAACAAAAAGATACAATACCTTTAGAATCTGAAATTGAAGAGCCTGAGATGGAGGATGCACCAAGCGGGCCTAAAAATGGATCATTTTTAGAACGATTACCTAATATCAAACATGAGCGCAATCGACGGCTCGTAAAGAGATCCTTGATTTTAATCGGGTTATTTTCAATTCCAGCCTTATTATTATTGTATTACATATCACCACTAGCTAAGTTAGGCGGTGTAAGTATAAAAGGTAATGAGAAGATTTCAACAGAGATAATCGAAAAAGAACTGAATTTTAGCGTGGGTGACAATCTTTGGAGTCAATATTTTGATCGTAAAGATAACGTGAAAAATCTGAAAAAGCAAGAATTGCAAATTGAAAATGCAGAAGTTCACCTAGATGGGATCAATCATTTTGTGGTAGATGTGAAAGAATATCCTGAAGTCGCATACTTAGAAAATGATGGAAAGTATTCTCCTGTCATTTCAAATGGTAAAATTATTCCGATTGAAGTAGAAAAAAGCGATGGTGACCTGCCAATTCTAGAAAGCTTCACCGGATCAAAAAGAATTCTAAAAGTACTTGAAGGCTATAAAAAATTATCTGAAGAGGTTAAACAAGGCATATCCCAGATTAAATATTCCCCAACAAATGAAAACAAGGAATTATTGGAAATTTTCATGAATGATGGGAACAAGGTCTTAGTCAGCATTAACGATTTAGCCAGTAAAATGAAGTATTATCCTCAAATTGCGAAAGAAATGAGTGACAAAGGAATTAAGGGGATCGTAGATATGGAAGCAGGAATTTACAGCTATCCGTATACTGAAAATTCAACTACTGAGGATGCAACACAAAACTCAACAGATCAATCTGGAACCGCTGTTGTAAATGATTAAATTTATTACAAGAAAATGTTGAATCTTCTTTTTCATTCTAGGCAAAATGTGTTAAAATTGAAGGCAGTGAATTACTTGCGAAAAATTATATTTCATGCTTAACAGTAAGTTAAAATATTACATCTGAATAAAGCATTTATTTGAAAATAGGAGGGAATCCCATTCATGGCAAAAGCAGGAATGTATGTAGGCCTTGATATCGGGACAACATCGATCAAAGTTGTTGTTGCCGAGTACATCGATAGCCAAATGAATATCATTGGTGTTGGAAACGCAAAATCAGAAGGAATCAACCGTGGGATTATCGTAGATATCGATAAGACAGTACAGGCGATTCAGCGAGCAGTAAAACAGGCCGAGGAAAAAGCTGGGATTCAGATTAAAAGTGTCAGCGTTGGACTACCTGCTAACTTGTTAGAAGTCGAACCTTGTCAAGGTATGATTGCTGTTAATAATGAGTCAAAAGAGATTATGGATGAAGATGTTCGTAATGTCGCTTCAGCAGCAATGGTTCGTTCAGTTCCTCCTGAAAGACAAATCGTTGCGCTGCTGCCTCAAGAATTTACCGTCGACGGATTTGAAGGTATCAAAGATCCGCGAGGCATGATCGGTGTTCGTCTTGAAATGTTTGGATTAGTATTTACTGGTCCAAAAACGATCATCCATAATATTACAAAATGTGTTGAAAAAGCAGGATTATCGGTTGCTGAAACAGTAATTACATCCTTAGCTTTAACAGAATCTATTTTATCTGATGGTGAAAAGGATTTTGGCACGATTGTGATTGATATGGGTGGTGGACAAACAACGACGGCAGTTATGCATGATAAACAGTTGAAATTCACACATGTGGATCAAGAAGGTGGGGAATTTGTTACAAAGGATATCTCCATCGTTTTAAATACTTCTTTTAATAATGCTGAGGCGTTGAAGATCAATTATGGAGACGCTTATCCAAGCCGGACATCTGCTGACGAAGATTTTCCAGTTGATGTCATTGGAAAAACAGATCCAGTTAAAGTTGATGAACGATATCTGGCTGAAATTATCGAAGCACGGTTGGAACAAATATTCCGTAAAGCCAAAGATGCTTTAGATGAAATCGAAGCACTTGATTTACCAGGTGGTGTTGTCCTGACCGGTGGCGCAGCAAGTTTACCAGGTGTGGTTGATTTAGCGGAAGACATTTTTGGAACCACAGTTAAATTGCATGTACCGAATCAAATGGGCTTGAGAAATCCAGTCTTTACAAATGTCATCAGTATCGTCAATTATTCAGCTGAATTGAGTGATGTCTATCATTTGGCAAAATCAGCGGTTACAGGTGAAAAAGTTTCACTATCTGCTTCACCACAAACCAACGCTGTTTCAACAGCACCTGTGTATGACGATTACGAAGCATCAAATGATTATGAAGAAGAAACAAAGCCAAAAAATGAAGAAAAAGTAACCGGGAAGATTAAAGACTTCTTCTCTAATATTTTTGATTAATTTGTAGGAGGAATAGAAAACATGGAATTCTCAATAGATAACAATATTAACGAAGGTGCTGTTATTAAAGTTATCGGTGTTGGCGGTGGCGGTGGCAATGCTATCAACCGTATGATCGAGGAAAACGTTAAAGGCGTTGAATTCATCGCATCAAACACTGATGTTCAAGCACTCAAAAACTCAAAAGCAGAAACAGTTATTCAATTAGGCCCTAAATATACTCGTGGTTTGGGTGCAGGTTCGCAACCAGAAGTTGGTCAAAAATCAGCTGAAGAAAGCGAACAAGCTATTCGTGACGCATTAGAAGGTGCAGATATGGTTTTCATCACAGCTGGAATGGGCGGAGGTACTGGTACTGGGGCTGCTCCGATTGTGGCGAAGATTGCAAAAGATCTCGGTGCTTTAACTGTCGGTGTCGTTACACGTCCATTCAGCTTTGAAGGACCAAAACGCGGACGTTTCGCAGCAGAAGGGATTTCAGCATTAAAGGAAAATGTTGATACTTTATTGATCATCTCAAACAATCGCCTGCTAGAAGTAGTTGACAAGAAAACGCCAATGCTTGAAGCATTCCGTGAAGCAGATAACGTTTTGCGTCAAGGTGTTCAAGGTATCTCAGATTTAATCACAGCACCTGGTTACGTGAACTTGGACTTTGCTGATGTGAAAACTGTAATGGCAAATCAAGGGACTGCTTTAATGGGAATCGGCGTTGCAAGTGGCGAAGATCGTGTCGTTGAAGCAACGAAAAAAGCGATTTCCTCTCCATTGCTAGAAACATCTATTGATGGTGCAGAACAAGTTCTATTAAACATCACTGGTGGATTAGATATGACTTTATTTGAAGCACAAGATGCTTCTGACATTGTTGCAAGCGCAGCAACAGGGGATGTTAATATTATCTTAGGTACATCAATTAGCGAAGAATTAGGCGATGAAATCCGCGTTACAGTAATTGCGACAGGAATCGATCCAACAAAAAAGGAGCGTAAGGCTACACGTAATACACAACGTGCTAGTCAAATCCAATCAGTTCCACAAAAACAAAATTTAGATATTGAACCTGCAAGAAGCAACGATGGTCAGTCTGCTTTTGGTGAATGGGATATCCGCAAGGAAGAAAATATCCGTCCTAAAGTTGAAGATACACAATTTGATAACATCGAAAAGAAAGAATTCGAAACATTCAATCGTGAAGAAGTAAAACCTGAAAAAGACGAAGAACTAGATACACCACCATTCTTTCGCCGTAGAAAATAAAAGGGGGAGAGCACATGATCGCTGAAAACTTGCATAGAATCGAGCAAGAGATTCAGGAGTCGTGTGCTCTTGCTTCACGTAACCCAGAGGAAATTACTATGGTTGCGGTGACAAAGAGTGTCGACTCCATGACCGCAAACGAACTCGTTGAACTAGGTGTGACGGATTTAGCAGAAAATCGAGTAGATAAATTGCTGGATAAAAAGCGAAGTCTTTCAAACTATCAGCAGATCAAATGGCATCTCATTGGTAATTTACAGCGTCGCAAGGTAAAATTGATTATAAATGAAATTGATTACTTTCATGCGTTAGACAGTTTACGGTTGGCACAAGAAATACAAAAGCGTGCTGAACATCAAATAAAATGTTTTATTGAAGTAAATGTTTCCGGAGAAGAATCAAAGCATGGTATTAGGCCGAGTGACCTTCAATCCTTTATTAAAGAATTAGAGGGATTAGAGAAAATTCAGGTGATCGGATTAATGACTATGGCGCCATATGAGGCAACTGAGTTAGAGATTCGGAATGTTTTTTCTACTTTGAAACAGCTTCAAGAAAGTGTGAAGGAACAAGACTTGCAATATGCGCCATGCACAGAATTGAGCATGGGAATGAGCCAAGACTTCAAAACGGCAATTGAAGAAGGTGCTACTTTTGTTCGAATCGGAACGGCACTATTTAAGAAAGGTTAGGTAAAGTTAATGGGAATTAGTCTAGCAAAGATCACTGATTTTTTTGGTTTAGCAGATGACGATATGTATGAAGAAGCAGCGACACCTGCTCCAAAGAAGCAGGTTAGCCGCCCAGTAAGCGCACCTTTGAAGAAAGAACGCGTGGCAACACGTCCTACGTATCAAAAGCAGGAACGTTCTCCGGAACGTCAAAAAGAAAGAATACAGCAGGAACGGGTCAGCCAACCAGTCGCAGAACCTCAGACAAATCGCAGAGCTGAAACTGTGGCAAAAAGGGCAGAAAGCATGGCGAAGAAAAGCGAAAAAGTCGTGTCTATGCCTAACAATAATAATCGAGCGCAACGACTTACACCAAGAACAGAAGAAAAAAGAAAGGACCGTATTTCAGTAGTAGAACCAAGGGCCTATAATGAAGCAATGACAATAGCTAAACGAGTAGGTCAAGGTGAGGTAGTCTTAATTAATTTTCAATCTTTGGATGAAATGAGAGCGCGTCGTGTGGTCGATTTTCTAACTGGTGCAGTCTTTATGATTGATGGTGATATTAAACGTGTTGGAAATGAAATGTTTTTATGTACGCCAACAAATGTTGAAATTACCAACTCTACGTTGAGCTCCATGGTTGATGAAGATATTTACGGATTAGAAATGTAAAGGAGCCGCATAGTTGAATCTACTTATTACACTTTTTTATTATTTAAATCGACTAGTTTATCTTTATACGATTCTTTTAGTCGTTTATGCATTAATGTCATGGTTTCCTGGTGCTTACCAGTCTAAATTTGGTCAACTATTAGGTCGAATTTGTGAACCGTTTCTTGATTTATTTCGACGTTTGCCTTTGCAATTTGGCGGAATCGATTTTTCTGTAATGGCAGCGATTTTAGCATTAAATATTGCGATGGAGGTTCTACAAAGAATTTTGTATAGTATTATCTACTAAGGAGGTGGCAATATGAATGCAAATGTCTATCAACATTTTAGACCTGAAGAGCATCCATTTGTTGACAGTGTTGGCGATTGGCTAGAACAAGTTGAAAGCCAATACGCTCCTTATCTGACGAATTTTTTAGATCCTCGGCAAGCCTATATCTTGGAGACGTTAATTCGCGAAAATAGTGAATTGAAATTTTCATTTTATGGCGGCTATGAACATGCTGAACGGTGTCGTTGCATGATTTATCCCGAGTATTATGAACCGCAAACCGACGACTTTGAGCTTGTGATGATTGAAATTAATTATCCGAAAAAATTTACTGAACTTTCACATGGGAAAATATTAGGAACATTAATGAATGCTGGAATTAAGCGTGATTATTTTGGGGATATTATTTCTGATGGTGATCGCTGGCAAATTTTTTTAGCGAAAGAATCGGCTAATTATATCGTAGGTCAGGTAACTAAAATTGGTCGTGTAACCGTCCATCTAGAGGAACGTCCGTATACGGATATCATTATTCCGAAAGATAGTTGGGTTGAGGAAACAACGACCGCCACATCCATGCGATTAGATGCGATTATTTCAACTGTTTATAATATTTCACGACAGCGTTCAAAGCAATTAGTTGAAGCCAGTAAAGTAAAAGTGAACTGGTCGGTCAATGAGCGTCCAGATTATTTACTTGATTTATTAGATGTCGTTTCAGTTCGTGGGTTTGGGCGAATTCAGATCCAAGGTTTAGAAGGAAAAACAAAGAAAGAAAAATTCCGTTTGCGCTTAGGCGTTTTACGAAAATAAATTTTATGAGGTGAGCAAAAAAATGGCATTAACTCCATTAGATATTCAAAACAAAAATTTCTCCACTAAGATGCGTGGATATAACCAAGACGAAGTCGATGATTTTTTAGATATGATTGTTCGCGACTATGAGGACAGCATCGCTAAGAATCGTGAATTAGAAAAAGCATTGAAACATTCAGAAGAAAAACTAGAGTATTTCAATGAATTGAAAGAAGCGTTGAACCAATCAATCGTCGTGGCACAAGATACTGCCGATAAAGTGAAATCTTCAGCAAGTAAAGAATCTGAAGTTATTGTGACTTCTGCGCAAAATCGTGCGGATGAATTAATTTCTAATGCGATGCAAAAGGCAAACTTATTAACAACGACTGCAGAAGATAAGGCTAAAGAAATTTTAACAGATGCTACTTCCAAAGCTCGTCAATTGGCTGCTGAAACAAATGATTTAAAGAAGAAGACACGTGTCTTCCATCAACAATTACTATTATTGTTAGAAACTCAAATCGATCAAGCACGCAGCGGCGACTGGGAAGAAGTTTTGAAACCAATGTCTTCATATGTTGGTGATGGTCATGAGGTATTGAAGGAAGTTTTAGCAAATGAACTTGACAACGATACTGAGAATGCAGTAGACTCAGGTGAATCCATTGTTCTTGAGGAGCCTCAAGAAGATATGGGCTTGACAATTGATATTCCTGAATTGATTAAATCAGACGAAGAATAGAAATCTAGAACAGAAAAGCTAGTTAGATTCTTATTAGCGAGCCGATGATAGTGGAAGATCGGCAGACACTCTAATTAGAAAGATCCTCTGGATTATTCGGTTACGAATTAAAAGTAATAATCGACGTGTCATTGCGTTAACGATGATTAGAGGAAACTTTAGGTTTCAAATTTGGGTGGTACCACGACAAGCTCGTCCCTTTGCGGATAAGCTTGTTTTTTTGTTGATTTATCCATTAAGAGAATTCCAACAAAGGTTACCAGTTTTTTTTGGTACGTGTGTAAAAAAAAGCGACAAACTAAGTTACTGTATCGCTAATGTTCAATTTTATAATTTAAAGGAGACGATCAATAGTGAAGACAAAAGAAACTCTTCAACTAGGAAAAACCGGATTCCCAATGCGCGGCAACTTACCTAACCGTGAAGGACAGTGGGAAAAAGAATGGGAAGAAAACAACATTTATGAAAAGCGACAAAAACTAAATGAAGGCAAACCAACCTTCGTTTTACATGATGGACCCCCATATGCAAATGGGAACATTCATATTGGACATGCGTTAAATAAAATTAGTAAAGATATCATTGTACGTTCCAAATCAATGTCAGGTTTTCGTGCGCCTTATGTACCTGGCTGGGATACGCATGGTTTGCCAATTGAACAGGTTTTAACAAACAAAGGGATTAAGCGTAAAGAAATGTCGATGGCCGAATACCGCAAAAAATGTGAAGAATACGCTTTGTCACAGGTGGATAAGCAGCGCGAAGATTTCAAACGTCTAGGAATTGCTGGAGATTGGGAACATCCATATATTACATTGACACCTGATTATGAAGCAGCTGAAATTCGTGTATTTGGTAAAATGGCTGAAAAAGGGTATATCTATAAAGGGTTGAAACCAATTTATTGGTCACCTTCAAGTGAATCTTCATTAGCTGAAGCGGAAATTGAATATAAAGATGTCAAATCTCCTTCAATCTTTGTTGCTTTTAAAGTAAAGGATGGAAAAGGGATATTAGATACGGATACCTCATTCATTATTTGGACAACAACACCGTGGACTTTGCCAGCAAACCAAGGAATCTCGGTTAACCCTGCCTACACTTACGCTGTGGTAGAAGCGGCAGGAGGTAAATATGTTGTTGCGAAAGATTTGTTAGAGAAAGTTGCAGAGGAATTAGAGTGGGAAAATCCTAAAGTTCTCGAAGAGGTTTCTGGAAAAGATCTTGAATACATGACAGCACAGCATCCATTTTATGATCGCGAATCCTTAGTTATTCTAGGAGATCATGTAACATTAGACGCGGGTACTGGACTGGTTCATACCTCTCCGGGTCACGGGGAAGATGACTACTTTGCATGGAAAAACTACCGAAATGACATTATTTCTCCAGTCGATGATCGTGGAGTAATGACAGCTGAAGCGCCAGGTTTTGAAGGTGTTTATTATGACAAGGTTAATCCAATGGTTACTGAATTGTTAGAAAAAAATGGAGCACTATTGAAGTTAGAATTCTTCACTCATAGCTATCCGCATGATTGGCGTACGAAAAAACCAATCATTTATCGCGCAACACCACAATGGTTTGCCTCAATTGATAAGTTCCGTCAAGATATCTTAGACGAAATCGAAAAAGTTGATTGGATCATTCCATGGGGGAAAACTCGTCTGTATAATATGATTCGTGATCGCGGTGATTGGGTGATCTCTCGTCAGCGCGCATGGGGTGTGCCGCTACCGATTTTCTATGGTGAAGATGGGGAACCAATTATCACACCGGAAACTACAGAGCATGTGGCGCAATTATTCGCTGAACATGGTTCTAATATTTGGTTTGAACGTGAAGCAAAAGATTTATTACCTGAAGGATTTACGCATCCAAGCTCACCGAATGGTAAATTTACTAAAGAGACAGATATCATGGATGTTTGGTTTGACTCAGGGTCTTCTCACGAAGCAGTGTTACGTCAACGTGAGGATTTGACCTTCCCGGCTGACATGTATTTGGAAGGTTCTGACCAATATCGCGGTTGGTTCAATTCAAGTATTACAACAAGTGTGGCGATTAATGGCGTTGCGCCATACAAATCAGTCCTTTCTCAAGGCTTCACTCTAGATGGCGAAGGCCGTAAGATGAGTAAATCATTAGGTAACACAATTGTTCCTGGAAAAGTGATTAACCAAATGGGCGCCGATATCTTACGTCTGTGGGTTAGCAGTGTAGACTATGAAGCAGACGTTCGTGTATCGATGGATATTTTGAATCAAGTTTCAGAAGTTTATCGGAAAATTCGTAATACCATGCGTTTCTTATTAGCGAATACCAGTGATTTTGAACCTTCGACACACACGGTTGCTTATGATGAATTACGTTCGGTTGACAAATACATGTTAGTTCGTTTGAATGAAGTAATCAAAACGATTCGTGAAGAAGGTTATGAGAAATATGATTTCACACAAATCTACAAGACAGTCGTGAACTTCTTGACAGTTGATCTATCATCATTCTATTTAGATTTTGCAAAAGATGTTGTTTATATTCAAGCAGAAGACAGCTATGAACGTCGCTGCATGCAAACGGTCTTCTATCAAGCAGCGGTAGCATTGACGAAGTTATTGACGCCAATTATTCCTCATACGACCGAAGAAATCTGGACGTACTTGAAGGAAGAAGAAGAATACGTACAGTTAGCGGAATTGCCAAGCTATGAAACGTTCCCTAACCAAGAGGAATTGCTAGATACATGGAAAGCCTTTATGGATTTCCGTGATAAGGTCTTGAAAGCTTTAGAAGAAGCTCGTAATGAAAAAGTGATTGGCAAATCACTAGAAGCAAAAGTAACCATTTATCCAAATGAACAAGTGGCTACGATGTTGACAGCTTTAGATGCTGATCTAGCACAATTGTTGATCGTATCACCGGATTCATTCAGTATCGCGATGAATACTGCACCAGAAAATGCTATGGTATTTGATGATGTAGCGATTTTAGTTGAAAAAGCAGATGGCGAAGTTTGTGATCGTTGCCGTCAAGTTCGCACGACAGTTGGAGAAGATGAAAAGCTTCCGCATTTATGTGCCTCATGTGCCCAAATTGTAGAAGAAAACTATCCAGAAGCAGTAGCAGAAGGATTAGAATAAAAGACTATAATAGAAGGAACCCGCATCGGAGTAGTTCGATGCGGGTTCTTTAGCTTTTCTCAAAATGTTTTGATTATTAAATGTTGCGATGATTATTCGAGTCAGGTCAAATCTTTATGATTTTTTATTCATATGTCTTTGAGGTAGCTATACAAAAAAAGCTGAGAAAAATTTCCCAGCTTTAATTATTTATTCTAATTGTCCGCGTTCACGGTACCATTGATCGGGTTGCCAAGCCCATTCATGTCCGTTCTTCGCTAAAAGATCGAAGGCACACTGTGGCCCCATTGTACCGGCTGCATAGTTAGGAAAGCCTGGTGTAGTTTGATCCCACGTATTACGTATGCGATCCACAATCTCCCATGAGTTTGCAACTTCATCCCAATGTGAGAAGTTGGTACTGTCACCATTTAAGGCATCTAACAATAGTTTTTCATACGCTTCAGGACTGTTTTCTGTGACTTCAGCACTTTGGCGGAAGTCTAATTTTACTGGTTCAGTATTGAAGCCTTGACCAATTTTCTTTCCATTAAGGGTTAACGAGAAGCCCTCTGTTGGTTGGATGTAAATGGTTAAAATATTTTGTGGTAATTCTCCACCACCGGCTTCTTCTTGCTCGAAATTAAAGACGTTGACGGGGACTTGTTTAAAGACGATATTTATTCTTGTGCCTTTTTCAGTCATGCGTTTTCCGGTTCGAACATAGAAAGGAACGCCTGACCAGCGGAAATTATCAATTAAAAATTTTCCGGCTACAAAGGTTTCCATCAAAGAATCTTCAGAAACATTTGGTTCATCGTGGTAAGCAACAAATTTTTTGTCATCTAACATTCCTGCGTCATATTGTCCGCGAACAAAATTTTGTAATACTTCTTCTGAATCATAGCGACGAATTGCTTGTAAAACTTTTACTTTTTCCTCACGAATGGATTTATTGGAGAAAGAAGTTGGAACTTCCATTGCTAGTAAAGCTACGACTTGCAGGATATGATTTTGAACCATATCTTTTAGCGCACCGCTGTGTTCATAGTAACCGCCACGATCTTCTACTCCAAGCGCTTCGGAAAATGTAATCTGTACGTTTTCAATATAGCGATTATTCCAAAGGGATTCAAAGATATTATTGGCAAAGCGGATCACCGAAATATTTTGGATCATTTCTTTTCCTAGGTAGTGGTCAATTCGGAAAATATCTTGTTCTGGAAAAACTTTTCGGATTTGGTTGTTCAGCTCATTGGCAGAATCATAATCAAAGCCAAACGGTTTTTCGATTACTAAACGATTGTAACCGGTGGACGTCAAAATTTCTTGTGATTTTAAATGATTGACGATTGTTCCAAAAAACTGAGGTGCCATGGCTAAGTAATATATGCGATTTCCTTTTAAACTATATTTGTCATCTAATTGATCAGACAATTCTTTCAATTGATCGTAATGTTCAGTATCGTTGACGTTGTGGGACAGATAGTAAAAATGATTTGAAAATTCTTCTGCTTCTTCCTCAGTTGGTGTAATGTCCTTGATCGTCTCGCGAACGATCTCGCGGTAGTGGTCATCACTCCATGGTCGTCTCGCTGTACCGATTACAGCAAAATGCTCTGCTAAGTTGCCTTTTCTATATAGGCGAAATAGCGAAGGATATAGTTTTCTTTTCGCTAAATCGCCAGTTCCACCAAATATGGTAAATAATGCTGCCTGTTCCATATATTCCACTCCTAGTTTCTTTTAATGAATTTATTTTTCTCTCCACGAATACCATCCAACTAAGCAATGTATCTCATGTGAGAAGTAAAATCGAAATCCTCACTTGATTGATGTGTGCTGTAAAAAGTTGGATTAACATCCTAGTTCGTTTTAATAATAACAAGTTAATGACCAGCTACAGTGAATCAACAAAAATTGTTGACGCTGCTTTGTAACTAATTGAAACCTCTTTTTGTTCATTTTGTAAAGTAATTGGTCCTTCATAAGCAGCAATATTTGTGATCTTGTATTCTTCATGGATTTTGACGCCCAGATCCATCAAATAATCGAGCAGATCCTTTTCATCCAAAACACGGGCTATTCGAACATTGGTGCCTTCAGGATAACTTGCTAAGGTTTGACGATCTTTTTCGTGAACTGTTTGATCCTGCTGTGGAATCATTCCCCCATGAGGACAAAATGTTGGATGATTTAAATAATGATCCAATTTTTGTTCTAGTTGTGAAGAGGTCACGTGCTCTAATACTTCTGCTTCATCATGGACTTCATTCCATGAGTAACCAAGATGATCAACTAAAAAGACCTCCCATAATCGATGCTTACGGACTAGTGTACTTGCTTTTTCTAAACCGATCGGGGTTAATTGAACACCTTGGTAAGGAGAGTGTTCAACCAAGCCTTCTTTCACTAGCTTATTGATCATCTCACTAACAGAAGCGCCAGAAATGGACAAACCAGCAACAATTTTTTTATTACTAACTTTTTCTTTGTCGCCACCTAATTCCAATATTAATTTTAAGTAGTCTTCGCGATTCGGTGTCATTGATGTTCATCCTTTCGTAACGAGGCATATCAGATTAAGTTTACCAAACATATCACATTTTTTCCATTTGATTGGACCGGTGTTTTGAAGAATTGCTACACAAATAACATGAGTAATAAAAAAAATATTCTAAGAATCCTTGCCTATCTAAAAAAAAAAAGGTAGTATATTAAAAATAAATGAGAATTGTCAAACTATTTAAAGGATTGATGTCAATGACAAAGCAACAAGTAACAGAGGCCCCGACCATGTATGATCCCTCATTCGAGAAGGATGCATGTGGTATGGGCTTTATTGCTCAGATGGAAGGGAAGGCTTCACATCAATTAGTGAAGCATGCGTTAACGATGTTAGAACGTATGAATCATCGTGGAGGAACGGGAGCGGAACCTGAAACAGGGGATGGAGCCGGGATTTTAGCGACGATTCCAGATAAATTCTTTCAACGTGAAGCGAAAACTGCTGGGGTAAATTTACCTGATCGTGGTCAATATGCTGTGGGGATGTTCTTTTTACCAGCGGAAGAAAAACACAAGAACGGTTTACAGCAAGCTCTTGTAAAAGAAATTGAAGCAGCCGGGTACTTGGTCCTTTGGCAACGTGATGTTCCGTTCCAATATGAGAATTGTGGTCCAGGAGCACAAAAAGTGATGCCTAGCTTTGTGCAATTATTCATAAAGCGTCCATTAGAAGTTCAGACTGATCGCGATTTTGAAGATCGACTGTATCGATTGCGCCGCAAATTAGAGAGAACGTACCATGCAGGCGAAATGGCTATCTGTAGCTTATCTAGCAAAACAATCGTTTATAAGGGCATGCTGCATGCTTATCAAGTCGGGATTTTTTATGATGATCTGCAGGATGAAGATTTTGCAGCTAGTATTGCAGTTGTTCATTCCCGTTTTTCTACCAATACTTTTCCTAGCTGGGATCGCGCTCAGCCGTTCCGATTTCTTGCTCATAATGGCGAAATCAACACGTTGCGTGGTTCAGAAAATTGGATGAAGAGTCATGGCATTGAAGTGTATAACGAAGAAGATTCTGACTCAGCGAAGTTAGAAAATTGTATGGAATATTTATATCGCAACGGTCGTGATATTCCTCATGCATTGATGATGATGGTGCCAGAAGCTTGGTCGGAAAAGGCCAACCTAGGGGAAGAAATGACAGCATTTCAGGAGTATAATGCGAGTTTTATGGCCCCTTGGGATGGACCGGCGGCATTATGCTTTACAGATGGTGAAATGGTGGGCGCAACGCTGGATCGAAATGGCTTGCGACCTTCTCGTTATTCGATTACAAAGGATGGTTTTGTTCAAGTGGCATCTGAATCAGGCGTGGTCGACTTTGAACCATCAAATGTGATTGAAAAAGGTGTTCTAGGACCAGCAAATATGATTTTAGTTGATACTATCAACGGAAAATTTTACCGTAATCAAGAAATTAAGGAAAAGTATGCCAAATCCCATACCTATAAAGATTGGCTGGCCGAGAATCGAATTGAACTGTCACAACTTGCAGAAGCGGAAGAAGACGCAGCAATGTTGACCGAACAAGAACTGCAAAAGATGTGGAAGTTGAATGGCTACACGGATGAAATTATCCGTGATGAATTATTACCTATGGCGGAAAAAGGTGAGGAACCAGTTCTTTCAATGGGATATGATTCACCATTGGCAGTTTTGAGTGACAAGCCACAATCTTTGTTCACGTATTTTAAACAGCAATTTGCTCAAGTCACCAATCCGCCGATTGATGCGATTCGCGAGCAGTTAGTGATTGGAACAGAAATGTTTTTAGGCCGTGATGGAGATATCCGAGTTGATGATGCGCATAATTGTCAGAAATTAAAAATTAAAAGTCCTGTACTCAGCAGTGCTGATTTTGGCAAAATCGTTCAATTGAACACAAAAGAACAAAAAGCAGTGACTATCTCAACCTTATATTCAGTTGGTGGACAGAATGCTTTAGAAGATGGCTTGGAACAAATGTTTAAAGAAGCTGAATCCGCTATTGATAATGGTGGGACAATCTTGATTCTAAGTGATCGTGGCGCAGAAAAAACCAAAATGGCAATGCCGATTTTACTGGCTGTCTCAGGTGTGCATAATTATTTGGTGAGAAAAGGAAAAGCTTCGTTAGCGAGCCTAGTCGTTGATTCAGCAGAAGTTTGCGAAGTACATCATTTTGCCACCCTTATTGGTTATGGTGCTAGCGGCATTCATCCTTATGGCGCATATGCAACTTTGAATGACTTTGACATTGAAAATGGTCTGGAAAATTATCGGAAAGCAGCTGAAAAGGGAATTGTAAAAGTAATGTCACGGATGGGTATTTCGACGATTGCGGGATATCACGGCGCTCAATTATTCGAAGTCGTAGGTATCAGTCAACCAGTGACAGAAAAATACTTCACTGGAACGGCGAGCCGTATTGGCGGGTTATCGTTAAACCAAATTGAAGAAGAATACTTACAACGTCATCAATTAGCTTATGGGCCACAGCAAAATGATTTACTAGCATCTGGCGGTAGTTTCCAATACAAAGCGGATGGTGAACATCATTTGTTCAATCCTAAGACGATCTACAATTTCCAACAGGCGGTTCGTTCGGGAGATTATCAACTATTTAAACACTATGTTGATCAGATGAATCAGGAAGCGTTAGAAGAGCCTACTAACTTACGGGCGTTATGGGAATTTAAAAAAGAGCGTCCGGCAGTGAAGCTTTCTGAAGTCGAGCCCGCAACTAAAATCGTGAAACGGTTTAAAGTTGGTGCGATGTCCTATGGTTCATTGAGTGAAGAAGCCCATCAATGTATTGCTGAGGCGATGAACAGTATCGGCGCGAAATCCAATAGCGGAGAAGGCGGCGAGAATCGTAAACGTTTCAAACCGCAAGCAGATGGCAAGAATTATAATAGTAAAATCAAACAGGTTGCTTCAGGTCGTTTTGGTGTAAACGCTGAATACTTGATGAGTGCCGAAGAGTTACAAATCAAAATGGCACAAGGGGCAAAACCAGGTGAAGGCGGACAGCTGCCTGGTAACAAGGTATTTCCTTGGGTGGCAGAAATTCGAGGATCGACGCCAGGAGTGCGTTTGATATCACCGCCGCCGCATCATGATATTTATTCGATCGAAGATTTAGCGCAACTGATTTATGATTTAAAAGCTATTAATCCGTATGCGAAGATCAATGTTAAATTGGTTTCAAGTACCGGTGTAGGAACGATCGCAACAGGTGTTGTTAAAGCTGGCGCAGATGTTGTCGTGATTTCTGGTTACGATGGTGGAACTGGCGCCTCACCGCGAAACTCGATTCGTGATGCAGGTTTGCCATGGGAAATGGGTGTCGCTGAGGCGCACCAAACCCTAGCGATGAATAATCTACGTCAACGAATGACCTTGGAAACTGATGGGAAATTGATGACTGGTCGTGACGTCGCCATGGCGATTTTACTTGGCGCCGAAGAATATAGTTTTGCCTCACTTGCTTTGGTAGCGATTGGATGCGTAATGATGCGCGTGTGTAGTTTAAATACTTGTCCGGTCGGTGTGGCGACACAAAATCCAGCATTGCGTAAATTCTTTGTTGGGAAACCTGAGCATCTGATCAATATGATGTATTTTATCGCCGAAGATTTGCGTGAGATTATGGCTGAACTAGGTTTTAGAAGTATTGATGAAATGATCGGCCACACAGAAGTATTGGAGCCGCGCTTTATTGCAAAAGGCAAGGCAAAATCATTAGATTTTTCTCGAATGTTATCAACAAGTATTGGCATCGAACGTAAAACAGAAGATCCGTTTAAAGAAAAACGCGAATGGCCTGAATTGGATCAATTTGCAGAAGGCGCGATTAAAAACGGGGAGCAAGTGAAAATGAGCGCTCCAATTAATAATGTCAATCGAACAGTCGGCGCGCGAATGGGCGGATGGATTGCTGAACGATTTGGTAATTATCAGCTGACTCCTGGTCAAATCCAATACACATATACCGGAATTGCTGGTCAAAGTTTTGGTTCATTTATCACACAAGGGATGGAGCTGAAACTAATTGGTGAAGGAAATGACTACGTGGCCAAAGGACTAAGTGGAGGGCGAGTGATTATTGTACCGCCTAAAGATGCTGCTTATGACGTGGAAAATTCTCCAATTGTTGGAAATGTAGTTTGCTTTGGTGCAAATCGTGGGGAAGGCTATTTCCGCGGGAAGGCTGGCGAACGTTTCTGTGTTCGAAATAGTGGTGCCAACGTGGTGGTTGAAGGAGTCGGTGATCATGGCTGTGAATATATGACTGGCGGTGTTGCTGTCATTTTAGGCCCAACTGGTCGAAACTTCGCGGCTGGTATGTCTGGTGGAGTCGCCTATGTCTATGATCCGAGCGGAACGTTTGCTGACAAATGTAATTTAGAGATGGTGGATCTTTATAAACTCGGCGAAACCGGAGATGATGCTGTCTTGAAAGAAATGATTGAGAAGCATTTGACTTACACAGATTCATTAAAGGCCGCTGAGTTGTTGAATGATTGGGAAAATGCTCAAAAGCATTTTGTTAAAGTATATCCAAGAGAATATCACGAAATGGTTCGTGTGACTGAAGAATTAGCCAAAACCGGTTTAGCAGGTGATGAGCTGATCGAAAAAGCGTTTATAGAAGTGATCGGCGAACAAACCGTACCGGCTGGAAAGGAGCGTGGCTAGGATGGCAGATCCATTTGGCTTTTTAAAATATCCTCGGAAAGACAATCCTTATCGACCGGTTGAAGAACGAATTCAAGATTGGGAAGAATTACAAAACCCACTCGGTGTAGAGGAGCGAAAAAAACAAGCAGCGCGTTGTATGAACTGCGGAATTCCTTTTTGCCATACCGGAATTTTCTATGGCGGAAAAAGAGCTGTCTCAGGATGTCCAAATGATAATTTGATTCCGGAATGGAATGATTATGTCTACCGCGGTGATTTCAAAAATGCATTTGATCGTTTAGCTAAAACGAATCCTTTGCCTGAAATGACTGGTCGAGTATGTCCAGCGCCTTGTGAAAAATCTTGTACAGAAGGTTTGAATGGCTCAGGTGTAGCCATCCATGATAATGAACGATTCATTATTGACAATGCCTTTGAGCAGGATTGGGTCAAAGCTGATGGCATGCCGACTGAACGGACCGACTTCAAGGTTGCAATCATTGGTTCTGGTCCAGCAGGACTGTCGGCAGCTTGGCGGTTGAATCAGCTAGGTCATCAAGTAACGGTCTATGAACGAAGTGACCGTGCTGGTGGATTATTGATGTACGGTATTCCGAATATGAAATTGGATAAGGAAATTGTTCAACGACGAATCAATGTAATGGAGGAAGTTGGCATTACATTTGTATTGAGTACAGAAGTTGGCGTTGACGTTACGGCAGATGAGCTGCAAGCAAAATACGATCGTATTATTATTGCTAGTGGCGCTAGCGTTCCGCGGGATCTAAAAATCAAAGGACGTGAGCTTCATGGCATCCAATTTGCGGTAGATTATCTGACTGAATGTACAAAAGACGTAATGAAGCACGGAAAAAAAGTCACTGATCGAAAGCTCGCTGGTAAGCACGTTGTTGTTATCGGCGGTGGAGATACAGGAAATGACTGTATTGGTTCAGCGATTCGTCAAGGAGCAGCTTCTGTTAAACAGCTAGAAATCACCCCGCAATTACCTGCTCAGCGTACAGCAAATAATCCTTGGCCGGAGTATTCAATGATTAATCGCGTAGGGTATGGACAAGAAGAGGGCGCATTGAAGAACTCAGAGCTAACTTCTTATAATACCTCTACAACTGCTTTTATTGGTGCTGAACGAGGACAAGTAATTGCGATCGAGACAACGCAAGTCGATAGCCAGTTCCAACCGATTGCCGGAACAGAAAAAACTTTAAAAGCTGACCTTGTTTTGTTAGCGATGGGCTTTACAGGAGCCGAGAAGAATTTACTTGACACTTTTGGGGTTCAGGAAATCTATGAAGATTATACGACAAATAATGAAAAAGTTTATGTGGCAGGTGATGCTAGACGCGGTCCAAGTCTTGTCATTTGGGGAATTCGTGAAGGCCGTAAAGCCGCAGAAAACGTGGATCAGATTCTACGTTCGTTGATTCATCAATAAAATAAACGGATGCCAAATTGGCATCCGTTTTTGTCTAATTATTTACAGGGGTAATTGGAAAAGAGACATCATCTAATTCATCATAAAGGCTAACCGGAATACCATTCTTTGTTTTGATCAATAAATGATAGCCATATTGATCCTGAATTGCCAATTTTTGCTCACTCAATTCAATAAGCTGATAGATAATAGCGGTGCCATCTAAAACAATTGAAAGATCAGGATAGATTGTAATGGTGTGATGTTTGTGCTCTTTTGGATGAGTGAATTCCCAAGAACCAACATAAAGGCTATTTAAGTCCTTTGCGTCACGTTTACGAATAATTTTTGAACCTACTGCTGCCACACCAAGTGATGTCGCACTGAGGAACACGGGCCATTTGAATCTCATCCAAAAACTCCTTTCACAACTGTATAGATAAAATTTAATAAATTTGATGGATTTCTTAGCCTATTTCATTGACTGAGAATGTAAGATATAAAATTTACGGACATTCTCATAGGCTTTGTTATACTATATAATAAAGTCTGTCATCTTTCCATCCGACTTAAGGACTATTTAACTATTTTTAGAAGGATTTTGATAATTAATGAAGTATTCGGAGATTCACTTAGCAGCTTTTACTGAAAGAAGCAATCGATTTATTGCCCGTTGTCGGTTATTAGAATCTGGAGAAGAGATTATCACTCATGTAAAAAATACAAGGCGGTGCAAAGAATTATTACTTTCCAACGCAGTAGTAGCGGTAAATCATCAACCGTCTGACAAACGGAAAACAGCCTATGATCTTGTTGCAGTCAAAAAAGGAAATATGTGGATTAATATTGATTCACAGATTCCTAATGCTTTAGCAGCTGAAGGAATTTTGGCAGAGAAGATCTGTTTACCTGGATTAAAAGGTTCTATCATTTATTTAAAACGGGAATATGTCTTTGAACGCTCGAAATTTGATATTTATTTTGAGACAGATCAACAAGAAAAGGGATTTGTTGAAGTAAAAGGGATGACATTAGAAAATCAGGGGATCGGCGCTTTTCCTGATGCACCGACAATCAGAGGATTAAAGCATGTGCAGGAATTACGAGTCGCTCAAGCCTTGGACTATCATTGTTATGTTTTATTTATCGTACAATTTTCTGCAATCCAAGCGGCGACGCTTCACCGTCTGATGCAGCCGGCACTTTATCAAGCAGCAGAAATGGCTATGGCAGACGGTGTGCAAATTTTAGCGTATAATTGTGAAGTAGATCAGGAAACCATTTCGATTAAAGAGTCTGTCTCCTTTGATCTGAAACAAGAATTTATTGATCCAAATCAATGAGTGAAAGGTGGAGAAAATTATGATTAACTTAGGTATTATTGGAACAAATTGGATTACTGATCAATTTGTCCAAGCAGCTCATGAGACGGGGAAATATCGCCTGGCGGCAGTTTATTCTCGGCGATTAGATACGGCACAAAAATTTGGTGAAAAGTATGGCGATGTCGAGTATGCGACTGATCTTGATACGTTTTTCGGTCTTGAACATGTAAATACCGTTTATATCGCTTCACCAAACAGCCTTCATTTCGAGCAGGCAAAGCAAGGAATCTTAGCTGGCAAAAATGTGATTGTCGAAAAGCCCGCTTTTTCAACGCCGACAGAAATGGATGAAATTATTGAGTTGGCGAATCAGAAAAGAGTATTTTTCTTTGAAGCGGCTCGTAATATTCATGAGAAATCTTTCAAAACGATTGCTGATTTTTTACCATCGAAAGATCAAATTATCGGCGCGGATTTTAGCTTTATGAAGTACTCTTCGCGTTACGATCAAGTTTTGGATGGAGGAGAACCCAATATTTTTTCTCCGCATTTTTCAGGCGGCGCGTTGGTTGATCTGGGCGTATACCCGATTTATGCGGCGTTAGCTTGGTTTGGTATGCCAAAAGAAAGTGTCTATTTTGGTCAAAAAATCGCAACTGGTGTTGACGGCTTTGGAGTAGGTGTTTTACGATACGATAATTTTGACGTAACGATTCGGACAGGTAAAATCAATGATAGTTTTCAACAATCTGAGATTTATTTAGTGAACGGAACCTTAGTGATGGATGCTGTCAATTCTATTAGCGAAGCCATTTTTCATGATCGAAATCACCAACGTAGAGAAAAGCTGGCTGTGCATCAATTAGAGAATCCGATGGTTGAAGAGGCAGACGAGTTTGCCCGAGTGATTTTGAATCCAACAGATCGCAAGTTGGGCACGGACTATGAAGAATGGGTCGAATTATCCCGAAATGTGAATCAAGTAATGTATGATATGCGAAAAAGTGCGGGCATCATTTTTGATGCGGACGAGAAATAGAGGAATCCATGAATAATCAGAATTTTGTACCATTTTTACAAAAAAATTGGGAAGAAGCGGGGTTTCAAAAACCAGCATTGATCCAATCAAAAGTTTATGACTTAATTAGTGAAGGAAAAAATTTAGTGGGTATTGCTCCGACTGGCAGTGGTAAGACCTTAGCTTATTTGTTGCCATTAATCAATAGACTTGAAGCTGGCATTCCCAGTCAAGTGTTGGTCTTAACTTCTTCACAGGAGTTGGCGATGCAAGTTGTAGAAGTCGCTCGAAGCTGGATCAGCGGTTCAGGAATGAAAGTTCAACCTTTGATCGGCGGTGCCAATGTCAAACGTCAACAAGAAGCACTGAAGAAAAAACCAGAATTATTGGTCGGAACACCTGGCCGTGTGCTGGAATTGATTATGGCAAAAAAAATCAAAGCTCCCAACATCAAAACACTCGTATTTGATGAAGTAGACCAGCTGGTTCAAGGTCAAAGCTTGCAGTTGATTCGAAACATTCTAAAAGCTACGGATAACAATGCGCAACATCTGTATTTTTCCGCAACTGCTGATGTCGTATTAGATGAATTGAATAAGATTGAATCTGAGCTGATTGTGGTAGATGTAAGCGAAGAAGATGACAGTCAAGGTGAGGTACAACACTTTTATTTAGAGACGAGTGAGCGTAAAAAAGTTGATCAGTTGCGTCGTTTGTTAAATCTACCCGAATTTTTGGGGATGATTTTCTTTAATCAGTTAAGTGATATGGGCAGTGCTGAGGAGAAATTACTCTATCACCAGTTGCCAGTTGCCAGTTTGGCTTCGGACCAATCGAAAATATCCCGTAAAGGGGCGATTGAGCAGTTCAAAAAGCATCAGATCCTAGGATTGCTCACAACTGATTTAGCTAGTCGAGGATTAGATATTGAGGCCCTGTCATTTGTGATCAATGTTGATGTCCCATTAAGCGAAGAAAGTTACTTACATCGTGCAGGAAGAGTCGGCCGAATGGGTAACGCTGGGGTTGTGATTTCCTTTGTTACGCCACAAGAAAAATCAGACTTAATCAAAATTGCTAAAAAACTGAACTTAGCAATTTCACCGATCTATTTATTTGGCGGAGAGCTTTTAACAGAAGAACCAATAAAACAAAGCGAACCAAAAAAGAAAAAAAGTAAAAAGAGCAAAGGGAAGAGACGGAAATAAGTCTCTTCCCTTTGTTCTTTTTAAAATAGCGAATGCAACAAAGTTCTTCGGATTCTTATTTGAGAAAAATTCATGAATTAGTAATAGAGGACCATCGTAATTTTTCATTTTTTTAGAATGTCTTCATTAAATTTAAGTTAGTCATCTTGCTAAAATAAGTTAAAATCGCTACAATAATAGAGGCATGTTCTCGTAGCTCAGTAGGATAGAGCGATCGCCTCCTAAGCGATAGGTCGCTGGTTCGATTCCAGTCGAGAACGTAAAAACAGCACGTAGAATGAAAAAATTCTGCGTGCTGTTTTTGTTTTATTTAAGCCCAATCACCATTTCTAAAGATTGGAACTTTTGAACCATCTTTACGAATGCCATCAATATTCATTTGAGCAGAACCCACCATGAAGTCGACATGAGTCTGGCTGCTATTCAAACCAGCCTCAGCCAATTCGGACTTGGTCATTTCCGTTCCACCCTGCACACTGAAGGGATAAGCTGCGCCCAACGCTAAGTGATTTGATGCATTTTCATCAAATAAAGTATTGAAGAAAGTTATTCCAGATTGAGAAATTGGGGAAGGATCTGGAACTAAGGCAACCTCACCAAGGTGTTTCGCTCCTTCATCAATATCCAATAATGAGGCTAAGACATCAGCTCCCTCTTTAGCAGAAAACTCAACGACTTTTCCATCCTTGAAGGTGAATTTCATTTCATTCAAAGTTGTGCCGGCATAGCTTAATGGTTTTGTACTGGTGATATACCCATCAACACGATTGCGATCAGGTGCTGTAAATACCTCTTCCGTCGGCATATTAGCCATAAATTCATTACCATCTGCAGCAAAACTGCCAGCACCCTCCCAAACATGATTTTTCGGCAAGCCAATCATAATATCTGTACCTGGAGCGGTATAGTGTAAAGCAGAAAATTGTTCCTTGTTTAAACGTTCTGCTTGCTCACGCATTGCTGCATCATGCTCTTCCCATGCTTTAACAGGATCATCTGAATAAATTCGAGTTGTTTTAAATATTTCATCCCAAAGTTTGTCAACTTGTTTTTCACTTGACTCGAGATTAGGGAAGACTTTTTTTGCCCATGCAGGACTAGATGCAGCTACTACTGTCCATCGTAATTTGTTTGATTGCGTGGCTTCCATCACAGCTTGTAATGCTTTGCCACGGGCTGCTTGATAGCTTGCTACACGATTTGTATCGACACCTAATAAAGCATCTGGATTTTGTGAAACAATACTGATTCGGGTGACCCGTTTTTCAGCAAATGTGTTTGCTTCATCTACTTTATAAGTGGGAACTTCATTGATTCGTTCCTCTGCTGCATGACTCAAAAACTCCCGTTGAATTTCATCATCATTCCATTGGACAATAACTTCTGCTGCGCCTAATTGATAAGCTTCTTTTGTAACAAGCCGAGCTAATACAGCTTGATCAACACTGGCGTATACGACAACAGTGTCATTTTTCTGTACATTTACACCAACCTTTGCAATTAAATGGGCATATTTTTCTAAGAGTGTGTCAAAATTAGCTAAAACCATTTCTATCCCTCCAATTCGATAGTCCTATCTTAGCATTTCTTCGATATTCTAAAAAGAAAATGAGATTCATTAATGTATATAATAATTCTGAAAACCTTCATAAAACAAAAAAAGATGCACCAATTGTTTTGGTACATCTAGGTTTCACTTATGCTATAGCTGCAACAAGCTTTTTCGCGAAAGCTTCTAAGTTTTCAATATCTTCTTCTTCGGCAGCCATTTCCACTTTTACACTTTCTGCTCCTCGAGTGGCTCCAGTCTTTGCAAAGGCGGCGTCAAAATCATCAACAGACTTACAATATTGATCATAAAATGTATCGCCAGATCCGCAAACACCAAAAATTTTTCCGTTTAGATCTAATTCCTGTAGTTCTTCGTAAAAGTCTACGATTTCATCAGGAAGGTCGCCTTCGCCATAAGTATATGTCGCAACCACACAAATATCCGCATCTTCAAAATCTTCAGCGTCAACCTGTGTACATTCATCGATTTCTACATCTACATCTAAATTTTCGAAGGCTTCAGCCACAATATCTGCGATTTCTTCGGTGTTACCAGTCATACTGGCGTAAACAATTTTTGCTAATGTCAAAAGAATTCCTCCTTATTAATTTGAATGAATTAATTTTACAAGGAAAATTTCATTCAATTTCGAATGTCGAATCGGTCTTCTCATTAAAGCAAGAAGAACTAATTAAAGTTGAACGGACATCCGTAGCTTTAAGCTAAATTTATGGTCATTATATCAAAATAGAAATCAAAAGGAAATCACTGTTCTCTAACCATTTGTTCGCTTAATAGGGTTATGTTAAAATGGACAAGATGAAAAAGGATGTTCGTCCAGAGATTCACAGACTTTTAAAGCGGCATTAATTCCAATCAAGAGAATTTCGCTTAGCTGGATGACCGACAAGAATATTTTCACCAGAATATAATTAACAAAAATAAGGAGACGAGAAAATGATTACTTTGAAATCACCCCGAGAAATTGAAATGATGAATGAGTCAGGTGAATTACTGGCTGATGTGCATCGTCATTTACGGGATTTCATAAAGCCGGGAATTACCAGTATGGATATAGAGAACTTTGTTAGAAACTTTATTGAAAGTCATGGTGGTGTGGCTGCTCAAATCGGCTTTGAAGGATACGAATATGCAACCTGCTGCAGTATTAACGACGAGATTTGTCATGGTTTTCCAAGAAAAAAACCTTTAAAAAATGGAGATTTAATCAAGGTTGATATGTGTGTAGAGTATAAAGGTGCAATGTCTGATTCTTGCTGGTCTTATGCGGTAGGAGAAGTGACACCAGAAATTAAACGGTTAATGGAAGTAACAAAAAAAGCTATGTACTTAGGTATCGAACAAGCACAGGTGGGCAATCGTATTGGTGACATTGGTCATGCTATTCAAACCTATGCTGAGGGCGAGGGATTTTCAGTTGTACGTGATTTTGTTGGACATGGAATTGGACCAACAATCCATGAAGAACCTGCAATTCCACATTATGGTGTGGCTGGCAAGGGCTTACGATTAAAAGAAGGCATGGTTATTACTATTGAACCAATGATTAATACTGGTGTTTGGCAAATGAAGATGGATCCTAACGGCTGGACAGCTTATACTCAAGATGGTGGTTGGTGTGCGCAATATGAGCACACGCTAGCAATTACGAAAGAAGGACCAAAAATCTTGACTTCACAAGGTGAAGAAGGAACTTATTAGAACGACGAGGATGCTATGGGGCCAATAGATAAAATTAAAAATAACAAGAAATTAATGGATTTCATCCAATCAATCCAAAAACATTTAGCAGAGACAGAAATAGGCGACCGCTCAGTGGTAGTTGCCTATTATTTGTTGCTATCCTTTTTCCCTATCTTGATTATTGTTGGTAATTTGCTGCCGTACTTTAACATTACTCCTGAAACAGTTTTGCCTTATTTGAGCGAGGCCATTCCTCCAAATGTCTTCAGTTTTTTGAAGCCAGCCATTACAAGCTTGTTAGAAAGCAGTTCAGGTGGAATGCTTTCCATTTCCGTTTTAGCGGCATTATGGTCATCAAGTCGTGGGATTAATGCTTTGCAAACCGCACTTAATCGTGCGTACGGTGTTGAAGATCGTGGAAATTTCGTTATTAGCCGTATTGTGTCGGTTGGAATTGTTGGTGTACTAATGATGGCAATCATTGCTGTCGCACTTTTTTTCAGTGCAGGACAAGTGATCTTGGATGCTTTGCAGCAATTGTTGCGTTTCTCACCGGATATTATCAATACTTTCTTAGCGTTACGTTGGCCTGTAACATTGATTGGCTTATTGGTTATCCTTGGAGGTCTGTATATTGTCATTCCCAATGCACATGTACGGATAAAATATGCATTGCCAGGAACCGTTTTTGCTACGGTGGGCTGGATAGTTCTAGCTCAAGGCTTCAGTATTTACGCACGTACTTTCGCTCAACGTGTGTCAGGATATCAAATCATTGGAAGTTTTATTGTTTTAATGTTTTGGTTGAATTTTGCCGCTACCATTATTATTTTAGGCGGAGTATTAAATGTGACTATCGAGGAATATCGTACAGGACAAGAGGTTAAGGAAGGATCTAATCGTTTGAATAAATGGTTGAATAAATTGAAGGATCGCTTCATTAAAAAGAAAAAATAATTTCAAGATTTTTTGTAAGATTTCATGAGAACCTTGTAAAGGTGGTTGAATCCTTTATAATAATTTTTAGTAAAAAGGCAGGTGTCAACATGTTAGTATCATTCGGATTGATCATTAAGTACTTTTTAACATTTTTGATCGCATTAATTTTGACTCCGATTTTTAAAATAATTTCGGTACAAACTGGTTTGGTCGACAATCCTAATGCGCGCCGAATGAATCAAGTGCCAATGCCAAGTGCTGGTGGCTTGCCGATTTTTATTACTTTTGCTATTTCTTCACTATTTTTATTTCGTGATGCGATTCCTTTTGATTATATTAGTAAAATTTTGTTAGGTGCTTTAATTATCGTAATCACAGGCTTGCTAGATGATAAGTTCGAACTTTCTCCAAAACAAAAAAGTATAGGTATTTTACTGGCTGGTCTAGTGATCTATTATTACGCTGGTATTCGCTTTGACTTCTTTACCGCTCCATTATTCGGTCGAATTAACTTAGAGTGGCTGAGTTTGCCAGCTACATTGTTTTGGATTTTTGGTATTACGAATGCATTGAATTTGATCGATGGATTGGACGGACTTGCTTCAGGTGTATCAATCATTAGTTTGATGACAATCGGTATAATAGGGTATTTCTTTTTGCATTCATCACAGGTGTTTATATCTTTAGCTATTTTTTGTTTAGTTGCAAGTATATTAGGTTTTTTCCCATATAATTTTCATCCGGCCAAGATTTATCTAGGCGATACTGGAGCTCTGTTTTTAGGTTTTATGATTTCTGTATTAACTTTACAAGGCTTAAAAAATGTTACCTTTATCTCTTTGATTACTCCCTTAATTATTCTGGGTGTTCCAGTGACAGATACCTTTTTTGCCATGATACGTCGTAAAACAAGCAACATGCCAATCTCAATGGCCGACAAGCAGCATTTACATCATCGCTTATTGAATTTGGGATTTACTCATCGTGGAGCTGTATTAACGATTTACGCCATTGCCGTATTATTTTCTTTTACTGCATTATTATTAAACTATACGAGCAGAGTGGGAACGATTGTTTTGATTATTGCAATGGTTTTTGCTTTGACTTTCCTGTTAGAGTTGATTGGGTTGATTCCGGAAAAATATGGAATTATTACAAAAAGTTTTCGTTTCTTTGGGAACAAAGAGTACCGTTCGCAGGTATTGCGCAAATATTTCAAGAAATGAGTGTTGACGTCCCTTATGAAAGTAAATGATATGAATGTGACTGTTAGCATTGTGACTCATAACAGCGATAAGATTTTTTTAAGTCTAGATTCATTAATCAGATCGCTAGGTAAAGATCAATCAATTCAAATTAAGATTTTTGATAATGCGTCTGAAGTGAAATACCAAGAACGTTTAGCAAAATACCTTGAGTATTCATTTGTATCGATTGAGTTCTTTGAAGAAAATAAAGGGTTTGGCTTCGGACATAACGCGAATCTCTTAGGTGTTTCTGGTTATGGAATTATTTTTAACCCCGATATTATATTGTCAGAAAATCATTTAAATGAAATGGTTAAGCATTTAGCTGATCATCCCAAATGTGGACTTTTGGCTCCCAAAATCTTGAATGAGGATGGAACAACACAATACCTAATACGTAATCATTTAGATGTCTTTGATTATATGCTTCGGTTTATTCCGTTTAAGTTTGTTAAAAGGCTGTTTGCAAAACGGTTAGCAAAATTTGAATGTCGTGATTTACCGGATGATCAAGATAGTTTTGTACGAATGATTTCTGGCAGCTTTATGGTGGTGGATCTAGTCAAGTTCAATGAAATCAATGGATTTGACGATCGCTACTTTATGTATTTTGAGGACAATGATCTTTGTCGTAAAATGGAGCAAGCTGGCTACAAGGCGTTATACAGTCCTCAATTTTCAGTTATTCATTTATATGAGCGTGGAGCAGTTAAAAATCAACACTTATTTTTCATTTTTTTACAGTCCATGAGAAAATACTTTCAAAAATGGGGCTGGCAATTCTTTTAAATTTGGAGGTAGGGGATGCTAAAGCAATCCGAGAAGCGGATATCTGTTTGTATGGCAACGTACAACGGCCGTCACTTTATTGAAGAACAATTGAATAGCATATTCCCACAGCTCTCGGAGCATGATGAGTTGATTATTTCCGACGACCATTCAACAGATGGAACGTGGGAATTTTTATTAGAGTTGGAAGCAAAAGATTCACGGATCAAGCTTTTTCGAAATAATGGACAAGGTTTGATTGCTAATTTTGCAAATGCAATTGAAAAAAGTGCGCATTCAATTATTTTTTTGAGTGATCAGGATGATGTTTGGCTTCCGGATAAGGTAAAAAAAACAATGCCTTATTTTGATAATCCTCAAACACAGGCTGTCATTTCTGATTTGGTTATTGTGGACAATAATTTTGAAGTTTTGGTTCCTTCTTATCAAGCGATGCGCCATACGCATTCTGGTTTTTGGCATAATCTCGTGAAAAGCAGTTATATTGGTGCCGGTATGGCATTTCGATCGGGATTAAAAGAGATTATCTTACCGATTCCGCAAGAAGTTCCGATGCACGATATGTGGATTGGCTTATTAGCTGATTATTATCGAGGAGTTGTCTTTATTCCTGATCAATTGGTCTATTATCGTCGTCATGGTTTGAACGCTTCGGAAATCAAGACCACTGCTTCGCGCATCCAACAATTTAAGTGGCGCTGGAATGCGTTGCGATTGGTAAGAAAAAGAATAAAAGAAATCAAAAAAAAATAGCAAAACGATTCTTCTAATAACTAACATCAGGTATAATATGTTCGTATGTATTAAAAAGGAGCGTAATTATGAAAGGAATTATCTTAGCAGGGGGTAGCGGAACTCGTTTATACCCTCTAACTAAAGCAACCTCGAAACAATTAATGCCGGTTTATGATAAACCAATGATTTACTACCCAATGTCAACATTGATGCTGGCTGGGATCAATGAGATTTTAATTATCTCAACACCACAAGATACACCAAGGTTTGAAAATCTTTTTGGAGATGGAAATGAATTAGGCATCCACATTGAGTACGCTGTTCAGGAAAGTCCGGATGGCTTGGCACAGGCTTTTATTATTGGTGAAGAATTTATTGGCGATGATAGTGTCTGTTTAGTTCTGGGAGACAATATTTATTATGGTGATGGATTGTCCCGCATGCTGCAACGAGCAGCTAAGAAAACTGAAGGTGCAACAGTTTTTGGTTATCATGTAAATGATCCGGAACGCTTTGGCGTGGTGGAGTTTGACAATGAGATGCAAGCCGTGTCAATCGAAGAAAAACCTGAAAAACCAAAATCTCACTATGCAGTAACTGGTTTGTATTTCTATGACAATGATGTAGTAGAAATTGCAAAGAACATCCAGCCTTCTGAGCGTGGAGAGTTAGAAATCACTGATGTAAACAAAGAATATTTAGTACGCAATAAATTATCTGTAGAAGTAATGAGTCGCGGATTTGCGTGGTTAGATACTGGTACTCACGAATCATTATTAGAAGCGTCAACATTTATTTCAACGATTGAGAAGCGTCAAAATTTGAAGGTGGCTTGTTTAGAGGAGATTTCCTATCGAATGGGCTATATCACAAAAGAGCAATTGATCGAACTCGCCCAACCATTAAAGAAAAATCAGTATGGGCAATACCTATTACGTTTAGCAGAAGAGGAATAAGCATGGGGAAAATTAAGGTAACAGAAACAAATTTAACAGATGTAAAAATTATTGAACCAGCAGTTTTTGGCGATCACCGCGGCTTTTTCACTGAGAGTTTTTCAGTAGAAGACTTCAAAGCAGCTGGAATAGATTTTGATTTTATTCAAGACAATCATTCACTTTCAACACAACCAGGTGTGCTGCGAGGCTTGCACTTTCAAAAGGGAAAATCAGCCCAAACGAAATTGATTCGCGTTGTGACGGGAGCAGTTCTCGATGTCATCGTGGATATCCGTAAAGGAAGTCCAACTTATGGGAAATGGGAAGGTTATATTCTTTCTGAGCATAATCATCGTCAATTGTTAGTTCCTCGAGGATATGCTCACGGATTTGTTACATTGACCCCAAATGTCAATTTCATGTACAAGTGTGATAATTATTACGATGCAGAGGCAGATGGTGGTATTTCATTTGCAGATCCAGATTTAGCGATTGATTGGCCGATTGATATCGAAAAAGCCATCACATCAGAAAAAGATGCAAAACAACCAACCTTGAAAGAATTTGAAGCTGAAAATCCTTTCGTTTATGGTGAAATTTAAGGGGTAGATAATTGATGAAAAATATTATCGTAACTGGTGGAGCAGGTTTCATCGGCTCTAACTTTGTTCATTATGTTGCAAATAATCATCCAGATGTCCACATTACTGTTTTAGATAAATTAACTTACGCAGGAAACAAGGAAAATTTAGCTGGATTACCTGAAGATCGAGTAGAATTAGTAGTTGGCGATATTGCTGATGCAGAGTTAGTTGATCGTTTAGTCAAAAAAACAGATGCGGTTGTTCATTATGCGGCCGAATCTCACAATGACAATTCTCTAAAAGATCCATTTCCTTTTGTTCAAACGAACATCATTGGAACCTATACATTGATTGAAGCATGTCGAAAAAATAATGTGCGGTATCATCATGTATCCACCGATGAAGTATATGGCGATCTTCCATTAAGAGAAGATTTGCCCGGCCATGGTGAAGGTGAAGGAGAAAAATTCACAGCAGAAACACCTTACAATCCTTCAAGTCCATATTCGTCAACCAAAGCAGGATCAGATTTATTAGTAAAAGCTTGGGTACGGTCGTTTGGATTACGGGCAACAATTTCAAATTGTTCAAATAACTATGGTCCGTATCAACATATTGAAAAATTCATTCCCCGTCAAATTACAAACATTTTGAGCGGAATTCGTCCAAAATTGTACGGTGACGGTAAGAATGTGCGAGATTGGATACACACTAATGATCATTCTTCTGCTGTTTGGGCAATCTTAACCAAGGGTAAGATTGGTGAAACCTATCTGATTGGTGCGGATGGAGAAGAAGATAATAAAACCGTAATGGAGATCATCTTAGAAGAAATGGGTCAACCAAAAGACGCATACGATCATGTAAAGGATCGTGCTGGGCATGATTTACGTTATGCAATCGATTCAACGAAATTACGAGAAGAATTAGGGTGGACACCAGAGTTCACGGATTTCCGTTCAGGAATGAAAGATACTATTAAATGGTATACTGAGCATGAAGAGTGGTGGCGTGCTGAAAAAGAAGCGGTCGAAAGTAATTACGCCAAAAACGGCCAATAATACTAATTGAATCTGGCAGGGGTAACCTGCCTTTTTTTGAGAAAAGGAGTCGATAGAAATGATCTTAATTACAGGTGGACACGGACAATTAGGAACAGAGTTACGTCATTTATTAGATGAAAAAAAGCTTGAGTATCTTTCAACGGATACTGATCAGCTTGATATTACCGATAAAGAGGGTACGTACAAGTTCATTACAGATATGAAACCAGAAATTATCTATCATTGTGCTGCTTACACTGCTGTTGATAAGGCGGAGGACGAAGGAAAAGAGTTAGATGAAAAAATCAACGTGGAAGGCACACGTAACGTTGCTGAAGCAGCAAAAGCTGCCGGAGCAACATTAATTTATATTAGTACGGATTACGTCTTTGATGGTAAGAAAAAAGAAGGTATGTATCAAGTAGACGATACGACAAACCCATTAAGCGAATATGGCCGAACGAAACTATTGGGCGAAAAAGCTGTACAAGAAACGATGGATGACTATTATATCATCCGTACTTCATGGGTATTTGGCATCTATGGTCATAACTTTATTTATACCATGCAGAAATTAGCTAAAACGCATGATCGTTTGACGGTTGTAAATGATCAATTCGGCCGACCAACTTGGACACGGACATTAGCAGAATTTATGGTATTCGTCATTGAAAAGAAAGCACCATTCGGCATTTATCATTTATCGAATGAAAACAGCTGTTCATGGTATGAGTTCGCAAAAGAAATTTTGAAAGATACAGATGTAGAAGTAGCACCAGTGACTTCTGAGGAGTATCCGCAAAAAGCCACTCGTCCGCAATATTCAATCATGGACTTAAGTAAAGCCAAAGGATTAGGTTTTGAAATACCTACGTGGCAAGAAGCATTGAATAGTTTCCTTGAATTAGAAGCAAAACAATAAGAAAGAAGCTAGAGGTGAGAGATTTGTTTGAAGTAGTGGTGGTTCTTTATAATATGACGTTTTCTGAGTCGCCGACGATCATGAGCTTAAACCAACTTCTTGCCTCTGGAGCTTTTCCAGAAATTCGAAAAATTTTGATTTTTGATAACAGTGAGCAGGGGACAGAACCAGTAGAATTGGAAGGGCGTTTCATTTATTATCACAGTAAAAAAAATGTTGGATTGGCTCAGGCTTATAATTACGCTTTGGACCAAAGCAATGATGACACAGAATGGCTGATGACCTTAGATCAAGATACAAAGCTAACGAAAGAATACTTAAGTGAACTAATTAGTACATCTTCAGAATTGTCAGAAACTGTCGCAGCCGTGGCTCCGATAGTAACAGACAATGAACGACAAATTTCTCCTGTACGTAGCGATACTTTGCGTCCATTACATACAGAATTACCTGAAAAAGATCGTGTATATTCTAAGGATATTATGGTGATTAATTCAGGAACGGCAATAAGAACGATTTTTTTACGAAAACTGGGCGGGTACAATATTCATTTTCCATTAGACTACTTGGATCATTGGCTTTGCTGGCGTATCTTTAGCGAACATCAACAAATCTATATTCTTTCAAATGAACTAGAACATCAATTATCAGTGTTAGACTATAAAAATCATATGAATCTTTCTCGTTATCTAGCAATCATTCAAGCTGAAAAATGCTATTATTATTTATATAACAAACAATTGCTTCCTCAATATCGAAGGCAGTTATTACTTCGAGGATGTAAACAGATTTTAACTGGAAGATTTAACTATGGAAAATTGACATTCGAATTTTTAATTTCAGGAGGAAAAAATGGAAACACGGGCAGAAAAGCGGACTAGGGAAGTGCCATATGAGAAGACGAATCCTTTTGAATGGATTATTGATCAAATCATTCGCTTTAGATACATAATAGGCATACTTTTTCTTATTTTAATCGTCGTACTAAACTTAAATGGGAGTTCGATAGGTTCTTGGGATAAAATTGTTTCTGAACGTAGTGACGACAAGAAGTCTGATGTCATTTTTGGTGAAAATAGAGCTGTTCGTTCGGATGAATGGATGGTTCAAACGCCTTTTTATTTCTCACAAGCTGAAAGTGATTATCCAGTCGTAAACAAGCAGTATGGCAAAGAAGGCCAAAACATGATTCTTGCTTACAACTCGCCTGTTAAGGATATAACTGTGATAGGAAAACCATTCAATTGGGGATTTCTTTTTTTAGGGAAAGAACGAGGACTCTCCTTTTATTGGGGATTTAAAATTATCGGGATGCTTCTATTGAGTTTCGAATTGGTCATGATCCTAACCAAACGTAATAAGTACTTGTCATTGTTGGGGGCATTCTGGATCACTTTTTCTCCCTCAATTCAATGGTGGTTTATGCAGCATGTAGGAGATTTAATATTTTTTACGTTGGCAATTATGGTAGCAAGTTATTATTTTATTGCTAAGCACGATAACAAAATCTTGCGTCTACTTATGATGTGCTTAATTGTGATTAATGGCATTGGTTTTGTCTTAGTATTGTATCCTGCCCACCAAGTGCCATTGGCTTATCTAATTCTATTTTGGTTGTTCGGCACATTGATTCATTTCCGAAAAAAAATAGTACTAGATATTTGGGATTTACCGATTATTATTGGTGGTCTTGGACTAATCGTATTTATTCTTTTACATTTTTATAATACATCAAAGGATGCTATCGATGCGACGATGAACACTATTTATCCAGGCCATCGTGAAGCTGAAGGCGGGGGCCGTCCATTATCAGATTATTTTCTGTTTTTGACAAATTGGAAAATCCCATTTGAAGACTTCGATTTTTATGGGACAAACAACGGGGAAGTCGCATCATATTTTAATTTATTTCCTCTGACAGTATTGCTATCACCATTTGTTTTCTTTTCTAAACGCGGCAAGGAAGAAAAATATTTGGGAGTAATTTTAGGGTTGTTTTGTTGTTTCGTTTTTGGTTGGACCTATTTCGGCTATAGTCATGGCATCGCAAAAACTTTGATGTTGACTTATGTGACAAGTACACGTGGTTTAGTAACTTTAGGTTTTGGCTCGGTATTATTAAGTTTATGGATGATAAATTTCTTATGGGAATATGTAAAAGTTTCTTGGTGGATAAAATTAATAATACTTGGTCTTGTTATGATACAGGCTTCTCATTCTGTCATTTCCTCAGTAATGGGGTTGTATTTTAATAATTTTGAAATTTTTATGACACTTGTGGTGTTCGCTTTACTTCTTTTCTGCGTGCTATTCAAATTGAAAAAAGTGTTTATCTTAGGGATGACTGTGATTGTTTTAGTCTCAGGAATTTTTGTTAATCCAGTCATACGTGGAACTGGAGCGATTGATAAGAAGACATTGGCCGAAGAAATCGTTAAAATTAAAAAGAAAGACCCCGATGCATTATGGCTTTCAGAGGGGGATTTGTATAATTTTACTCCAGCATTAGGTGTGAAGACGATTAATTCTGTACGTTTTTATCCAGATATGAAGTTATGGCATGAGATTGATCCAAAAGGTAAGAATGAGAAAATCTACAACCGTTATGCGCATACACGTGCGTTTGCTGTATCGGAAGCAACAAGATTCCACTTGGATCGACCTGATAATTTTACGGTTTATCTCAATTTTACAGATTGTAAAAAACTAGGATTTAAATATGTAATTAGTAAACGTCCGATGGAGGACTATAACTCATTAAACTATGCACAATTTGAACGCATTTATGGTCCGGATAAAGACAAGTGGTCAATTTATAAGTTGAGCTTTACTTCAGATGAAGAACAGGTACAACCTGAAGATGAGATTGATCCAGTTGGCGGAACGGAGAACTATCAGGAAATTCCACAGCCGGCGCCAAGCTATGGTGAGTATATTAATTAAGAGAAAGTCGGAGAGAAAAATGGGACGAGTAAAAGAAGGCACAGCAGCTATTTTGAACTTAGTTAGTGCATCTATTCTAATCGGAATGACACTATTATGCTTTTTCCTTTGGACTAGAGGAATCGGCACGCCTGAAATGTTTAACATTTATGCACATATGAGTCGTTACATGCCGATTGGTGCTACGATTGTTTTAGTGCTGAATTGTTATCGGATGAAATGGGCTGATATGATTTGGGTTGGAGTTGCACTGCTTTCAATTCTTTTCTTTCATCAATTTGATACCATGAGACAGGCTGATTTTTTCTTGGACATAACGATTGCTTTGATTATTTTCGTTGTTTTGGATTTTAAATTAGTTGAATTTACGAAGGAACTACGGTTGATATTTGCTGGATTGATGTTGATAATTCTTTTAATCACGGCATACCGAATTTTTTCAGAGATTCCAACACCGACATCTGGTAATAGTATTTGGGATAAGAGCAATAAGCTTCAGGAGATTTGGATTAATACAAACACGATTGGTAGCAGTGTGATGTGTTCAAGCTTTCTGATCGCCACTTTGTTGCAATCACTGGATTGGACATGGGCAAAAATACTTAAGTTTGTAGTTTATTTTATCGCATTAGCATGTACGTGGGTCGTTCAATCCCAAGCAGCATTTTTTGCTGTTGTCTGCTTCGTTCTTTTTGACGCATGGCCTAATTTTTTGAAGGAAAAAGTTAGATGGGCTTATGGCGTCGTGTACAGTGTTTTTCTTATAGGTATTTTTCCATTATCACTTTATTTGGCAAATTCGAGTAATATTGATTTGTTTACTGGGCGTGAAGATATTTGGAAACAATTTTATGATACGCTGTTTAAAGTTCGAAAACAATTCTTGGTGGGGATGCCGCCGTTCACCTTTAAGCGTGGGGAGCAAGTCTTAGGAAACCATAACAGCTATAATGCGATATTAGGCGGATTTGGATTAATTGGACTTGTCCTCATCAGTCTATTCATACTATATAATATTTGGTCGCTTATTATTAGGGAGGAAACTCAAGCTATTCAATTTAGTTTCATTATCGCTTTTTTTGCTATTTTGTTGCAATCAACGATGGAAGATACTCTAATGGCACCTTATTGGATTCCAATCACTTTCTGTTTGTTAGGTCTTGCTTGGCAAGAAAACCCTGAGATTGAAGAAATCTATGACTATTCAACAAATGTGTTCGATCAGAGAGATGAAGAGCTTGAAATAGAGCCCTCGCGGAAAAATCGCAGGAGATTATAATGAATAAAGTTTAGATGTTGTGTCAGACATCTAAACTTTTTTTGTTTCAGTGCCAAATTTACAGTACGTTTTGAAGATTTCATCTTCTATTTAATAAAAAAGGTTTTTCTAAGTAAAATAGCTATATTCATTAATAAATCAAAATTTAGTTCAACGTAGGGTAAGTATAAATGTTTTATAAAATTTAATAGAATTTTAGCTCTTTAAGTTTAACAGCATTAGTTTTTTTTATCTGATAATTCGTAGTTTAGGTCTACGCGAAATTTGACTATATGTTAATATGAACAAGGCAAAATTAAGAGATTGAAAGCTTGACTGAAATAGCGAAGCTTTTCTTAATAACCTTGCTTTTACATATATCTTTCTGTAGAATAATAACGTTAATCAACTATAGAAGTAATAAATAAAGCGTTAGATGAGAGGAAAGAAAATGTTCAAAGACTTACTTGGTTTTTTTAAAGAGATTATCCAGAATCGTACATTACTAAAGCAATTCTCTATAAATGATTTCAAGGCCCGCTATGCCGGGTCAGCTTTAGGAATTTTTTGGGCTTTTGCGAATCCATTAGTGATGGTAGTGACCTACTGGTTTGTGTTCGGTGTTGGATTCAAAGCAGCCATGACAGATGGTAAATATCCATTTATTGTTTTTCTATTGACTGGTTTAGTACCATGGATGTATTTTTCAGAGGTATTAGGTTCAGCTACAAATGTTTTTCGTGAATACAGCTATTTAGTGAAAAAAGTTGTTTTTAACATTCGAATTTTACCGTCTGTTAAATTATTTTCTGCTATGTATATGCATGTATTTTTCATTATTATTGCACTTGTTGTAGGACTCTTTAATCAGGTGATACCAGATTTGCATATTTTGCAGATGTTCTACTATCTTTTTGCGATGATGATGTTTTTAACAGGATTGACTTGGATTACGTCATCAATCCAGCCTTTCTTCCCAGATATTAACCAATTTATTGGTGTTATTATGCAAGCGCTAATGTGGGGAACGCCAGTATTGTGGAGCATCAATCAATTTGCGGCGCACCCAACGATTCAGTTTATTTTGAAATTCAATCCCATGTTTTATGTTGTCCAAGGCTATCGGGACGCATTTTTTGGTGAGCAGTGGTTCTGGGAAAAGCCGATGTTATCAATCTATTTCTGGGCTGTTACCTTGATTTTACTAGTAATAGGCAGTATCGTCTTCAAACGCTTAAAACCACATTTTTCTGATGTTTTATAAGGAGATAAATCTAAATGACTGAAACTGTAATTGAGATAAACCATTTAACTAAAAAATATGATATGTACAAAAAGCCATCTGATCGCCTGAAGGAAGCCTTGAGTCCAACAAGAAAAACATACCATGAAGTTTTTTATGCTTTAAATGATGTGAATGTTAAAGTAGAAAAAGGCGAGATGATTGGTTTTATTGGTGAAAATGGTTCGGGAAAATCAACGATTTTAAAAATCATTACGGGTGTACTAACACCTTCTGAAGGTGAAGTAAAGATTGAGGGAAATATTGCAGCGCTTTTGGAGCTGGGTTCAGGCTTTAATCCAGAATACAGCGGTTATGAAAACATTTTTCTTAATGGGATGGTATTAGGTTATTCTCGTGAAGAGATGGCTGAAAAGGTGGATGACATCATCAATTTCGCTGATATTGGGGATCACTTGTATCAACCTGTTAAAACATATTCGAGTGGAATGTTCGTCCGCCTTGCTTTTGCAGTGGCAATCAATGTCGATCCAGATATTTTGATCGTGGATGAAGCCTTAGCCGTCGGTGACTTAGAATTTCAATTAAAATGTATGGAAAAATTCACTGAGCTACGAAATGCTGGAAAAACAATTCTTTTTGTTTCGCATGATGTAAACGCAGTTCGCCGTTTTTGTGATCGAGTGTATTGGCTGAAAAACGGTGTCGTAGAAGCTGAAGGCGAGACGATGGAAATCACTGAAACATATGAAAACTTTTTGAAAAAGAAATCTTTAAAAACAGTTGATCGTGAAAACTCGTCATCTGAAGATTTTTCTGCTTATGATATCGTGGAAGTGAAATCAGCTGAATTATTAGATGGAAATCTGCAACCTTTAGAAATCGTTGAACAAGATAGTAAGGTAGTTATAAAGGTAGTATATAATGTGAAGGACGATTCTATAAAGAAACCTGTTTTAGGTGTGGCTATCCGAACTGTAGATAATAATTACGTGTGCGGGTTAAATACATTATTGGATGAAGAATCAATTCCTTGGAAAAAGGGAGAGAATGTCTTCTATTTAGAATACGAAAAGATGGCACTTTTAGGCGGCGAATATTATTTTGATGTAGCCCTTTTTGAAGAAAATGCGACCGTGCCATTGGTTTATAAAACAAGGTATTTAACCATGTTTATTTCTGGTAAATATGTTGGTGAAGGCATCGTTGTCTTGGATCATAAGTGGAAGGATACGATTTAAAATGAAGTATGATTTTGATTTGTCGCTTGAAGAACATACAAGTGTTGGGAAGATTATTAGCCAGATCCCTGAAAGTTCATCTGTTTTAGAATTTGGTCCAGGTAATGGTCGAATGACTAAGTATCTAATCAATGAAAAAAAATGTGAAGTATCAATTGTTGAGTTTGATCCGATCTTATTTGAGCACGTCATGGGCTTTGCCCAAGACGGCTTTTTAGGAAACATTGAAGAATATAAATGGTGCGATCATTTTGCTGGTAAAAGCTTCGATTTTATTATCTTTGCAGATGTTTTAGAGCATTTGACTGATTCGGAAAAAGCGCTGGAGAAGGCCAGTAAATTTTTGGCTCAAAATGGAGAGATACTATTAACATTCCCGAATTTGGCGCATAATTCAGTACTGATTGATTTGTTTAATAATAAATTGGACTGGAAACAATACGGTTTACTGGATCGCACACATAACAGTTTTTATACGCAAAAAGGATTCGAAGAGTTATTTGATCGAATTGGTTTGTCAATACGTCGAGAAGACTTTACTTACGCACAGGTTGGACAAAATGAACTGTCTGCGAGTTACGAAGACTTGCCTGAGATGGTTCGTTATGATTTCAAAAATCGTCCCTTTGGCGAAGTTTATCAATATTTTTATGCATTGCGCAAAGAACCTGTGACGAATCCAGAGCGTGTCGAACCAATTAATTCAAATTACAATAAGCAAATACAATTAGCTTATCTTATTAATGGTAAATTTGAAGTAGAGCCGTATATATTTAATAATCAAACCGGCGAAAATAAAAGTACCGTTCATCATGCACCTGAGGATACTAAGAAATTAAGAATTGTTATTGGTAAAGTTCCTGCTTCAATTCAACTATCTGTTATTGTGGAAAATAGGCTCCTGAAAATTGAAGAAACAAATGCTTCTTGGTACCAAGAAGATCTTTTTATGTTCCCTGAGATTGCAGAAGAGCCTTATGTGGTTGTTGATGGAGCAGCAATAGCCGGAAAAGAATATTCAGTAAATGTAAATGTTTTAAATGAAGAAGAATTCTTCCCAGCAGAAGAAAAAATGATGGATGACCTCAGATACGAAAAGGGATTAAATCGTTTACTTTCTTTGAAACTGAACTATCTAGATAAGTATGGCTATCAGTTGAAGAATATTCCTTTTTTAGAGCTAGAACCAGGAATTGAAATAGAAGGAATCAAATTAACGATTGAGACGATTGAAAATAATGAATCTGAAAATGAAGCCATTATAAAAGGGTGGGGATTTTCAGAAGCTACGAAGGCGCCATTAGATTTTTTAATGGCAGAATCGGTGAAACAAATGAATGTTAATCGTATCTATCGCCCAGATGTCAATGAAGTATTTGGAATAGCATCCGCAGATAAGTTTGGCTTTATTCTAACGATTAAAGATTTGCAAATAACGGACGGTGTGAAGCTGCTTCTAATAGACGATCAAGATCAAATTTATCCAGTTGTAGCACGAAGGATAGAGACTGCGAATACAACTACGGCAAGAAAAATTCGCCGTTTGCTTGGATCAATCAAACGAAATGGCTTTGCTGGAGCGATAAAGAATTATCAACGCTCTAAACAACAAAGTGCGAATTATGAAGAATGGATGACAAAGGTTGAAGAACCGTATCGTTCACAACTAATCGAAGCATCAAGAGGATTAGCTTTTCAGCCTAAAATTTCTTTGGTTGTACCAGTGTATAACGTTGATGAAAAATGGCTGCGAGCTTGTGTGGATTCTTTGAAGAATCAACTTTATTCCAATTGGGAACTTTGTTTAGCAGATGATGCTTCACCAAAGGCTCACATCAAGCCTTTGTTACAGGAATTAGCAGCAGAAGACGAACGCATAAAAGTTGTTCTTCGTGAAAAGAATGGACATATTTCCGAAGCTACCAACTCAGCGATTGAGGTGGCAACTGGAGAGTATATTGGCTTTTTAGATAATGACGATATTCTAGCAGATACAGCACTTCTAGCAGTTGTTAGTGCCTTAAATGAAGATCAAAACCGTGAATTTATTTACACGGATGAAGATAAGCTCTCAATGAGTGGCAAACGTTTTGATCCATTTTTTAAACCGAACTGGAATGAAACGTTATTACTTGGACACAATTATATTACACATTTTGTAGTTGTGAAGCGTTCAATCATAGAAGCAATCGGTGGTTTACGAACGGAATTTAATGGCAGTCAGGATTATGACTTTGTGCTACGTGCAACAGAAGCAGCAAAAGAAATTTATCATATACCGAATATTCTTTACCATTGGCGAACGATAGAAACATCAGTGGCGATGGATCCTCAAAGCAAAGAATACGCTTATGTAGCAGGTCAGAATGCGTTACAAGCAGCGCTTGACCGTCGCAATCTAAACGGTGTTGTAACCATGACAAAAAATTATGGTGCTTATAAGATCGACTTTAATTATCATACAGAACCAAAAGTTTCGATTATTTTGAGTGGGAAAACGAGTGAAGAACAATTAGAACAACTTTTAATCACCGAGTGGTCTGATTTTGAAATTTTGACTAATCATTCTGATGTAGCCGATGAACGTGTTCGGATATTTACTGGCAAAAATGAAAATGAACTTGCCGAAGCAGCCGAGGGTGATTTTTTAGTGTTCTTGTCTGAAAAATTGGTCCCGACAAAATCTACTTGGTTAAAAGAAGCAACAAATTTTTTACGCTTGCCTAATGTGGGAGCAGTCACTGGGAAGATTATTAGTAAAGACGAGGCAATCCTTTACTGCGGTGTGACGATTGATTCTACCCATGAAGGAATAGTGTACGAACAGCAGGGACTATCAAACAAGACGATTGGGACGTATTTTCGTCCGGCTCTGCCACGGGAAATCTACACAGCTACAGAAGATGCATTGATTATTCAAAAAGATATATTTGTAGCATTAGACGGATTCGATCAATCATTGCCAGCAGCTATTAAAGGTATTGACATTTCGATTCGATTGGCAAGAGAAAAAAAGAAACTGATTTTTGATCCCTATTTTGAAGTACGCTATCCTGGTGAAAATCATTTTAGTGTGAAAAAAGAAGCTTATGATATTTTAAGTAATAAATATTCTCAAGAATTGAATGATCCATTGGTCAATCCAAATCAATTCAGCATAGGAGGCTAGTCCGATGGCAAAAAATGAACAAGTTTGCATTGATCAATGCAAGTTCCAACCAGAGACGAATCAATTAGAGATCAGAGGATGGGCCCTTGATCTAGTTACTAAAGATGTGCCTACAATCACTGTTCATTCGGAAAATGTCACTAGCGATAAAATCGAGTGGTACCCACGTTCAGATGTGGCAGCCGCACATAAAACAAGTGCTAATCTGCAAATGGGTTTTGAGGTAATTATTAAGGTAGAAAATCCAGATGAAAAAATATCGCTTGATTTTCATTTTAGTGATCATACACAAAATGAATCTTTTATTCCGAGAGAAAACATTGTAAAAGTATCAAAACAACCATCACAAATTCAGAATTTTTATGGCAAAGCACGTAAAGGTTTGGGCTATTTGAAACGCAACGGCTTAAAGAATACTTTGCGTCGAATCAAGTTGGAACAAAATAAGCAATCCGATGAAAGTTATCAGCAGTGGATCGTGGAAAATGAAAATTGGGATGCTGAGGCAATCAAAGCTGAAATCGCCGCATTTGATTATCAGCCAGTTATTTCAATTTTGATGCCGGTTTATAACGTTGAAGAAAAATGGCTGGAGAAATGTATTGAGTCCGTTCAGAATCAGTTTTATCCTAACTGGGAATTGTGTATGGCAGATGATCATTCCACGGATGAATCCGTAAGACCGTTATTAGAAAAATATGCGGCTCAGGATTCTCGGATCAAAAATGTTTTCCGTTCTGAAAACGGTCATATTTCTAAAGCAACAAATTCTGCGTTAGAGATTGCGACTGGTGAGTTTGTTGCTTTACTAGATAATGACGATGAACTTGCACCAATTGCTTTGTACGAAGTTGCCAAGCGCTTAAACGAAAATGCGAATTTAGATTTGATATATAGTGATGAAGATAAGATTGATATGACAGGCAAACGTTTTGACCCAGCCTTTAAGCCAGATTGGTCGCCTGATTTATTACTAGGTACGAATTATATTTCTCATTTAGGTGTTTATCGTCGTTCAATCATGGAAAAAATCGGAGGATTTCGTGTTGGCTATGAAGGATCGCAAGATTATGACCTAGTTCTGCGTTTTACAGAACAAACAACTGCTGAGCGAATTGCACACATTCCACAGATACTCTATTACTGGCGTATCCTACCAAGCTCAACAGCAGCCGATCAATCAACGAAAAGCTATGCTTTTGATGCGGGCTTAAAAGCTGTTCAGGATGCAATCAATCGACGCGGGATCGAGGCGACAGTTCAGCATGCGGCTGGAAATGGATTATATGATGTAGATTATAAAGTATTATCTGAGGACTTAGTCAGTGTGATCATACCTACACGTAATGGATATGATGACGTGAAGCGTTGCGTAGATTCGATTATTGAAAAAACGACTTATTCAAATTATGAGATCATTCTGGCTGATAACGGTAGTGATCAGCCAGAGATGCAGGAGCTTTATGCTGGGTACAAAAAGCAATTGGATGACCGTTTCATTGTAGAGTCGATCGATATTCCATTCAATTATTCTCGCATCAATAATTTAGCTGCAAAAGTTGCTAAAGGAAAGTATCTGCTATTCCTAAATAATGACACAGAAGTAATCACGCCAGAATGGATGACTAAAATGGTTTCTTTTGCACAGTTCGAGCGTATTGGTTGTGTTGGTGCAAAATTATACTATCCAAACAATACGATTCAGCATGCTGGTGTAATACTAGGAATGGGTGGTGCCGCTGGGCATGGTCATCATACTTTCCCACGAGGAGATTTTGGTTATTTTGGAAAATTAGAGATCAACGTTGATTATTTAGCAGTTACTGCAGCATGCTTGATGATTCGAGCTAAAGATTTTGCTGAGTTGAAGGGCTTTGACGAAGAGTTAACTGTTGCTTTTAACGATGTTGATCTGTGTTTGCGAGAATATGAGAAAGGTCACAACAATGTGTGGCTACATGGAGTCGAATTATACCACTTCGAATCTCAATCCCGAGGATACGAAAACACACCCGAAAAGCAAGCTCGGTTTGAAAAGGAAACCAAGTATATGGAAGACACTTGGACAAGCTATATTGAAAATGATCCGTATTATAATCCAAATTTGACGAGAAGTGGTGGAGATTTTTCGGTGCGAATAGGAAAGTGAAATAGTTTCAAACGATTAAGCAAAATTAGATGATTCTAAAATTAAATAGAGCGATACAAATCGGCCAAAAGACTGATATAACAATCTTTTGGCCGATTTGTATCGCTCTTTAATTAGTACTATTAAAAACAAGATTATATTAATCAGTAGCTATCTATAAAAATTACTAGTACTTATGGTTGTGTTTGTAGTAGCAGATCATTTACCAAAAGTTTTAGGGATTATCCGGCTCCTTCTTATCTCCATTCGTGCATATTACTGGAAAATTAGCAGTAATAATTTTTCTTGTTTAGTAAAACTAATAAGAGAGAGAGTAATATTTAAAGATTTTGACTATTCCCACAGCTGACATTTTGTTGATGTGTATCTATTTATTTATCATCACAAATTAGGAAATTTTATTCTAAGTGAAACTACTTAATGTTTGTAAAATGGAAGTATGGTTATCTCTAATATGGCTTATTTTAACTATCATGTTTTTAAATAGGACGGTTCTTCCTATGGGAAATGATTCAGTTAAAAATAATTTATTCTACAGGGAAATTCAGTCATCTTAAATTTTTCACATTTATGTAAACGTCATTTATAAAAATTTTATTATACTATATGTCGCTCCTGCTTGTAAAATCGCAAATTGACCATTTCACCCCCAATTTGACCGCTTTTTCATCAAAAACAGCACTTTTTACCCAAAAACAGGTCAAATTGCCCCCTTTTTGGTCAATTTGCAATTCGCACTTTTTTTAGAAATCGTTTATCTTTTAGTCACCGGCCGGAAACAAAAAAATTAGGAGGAAACAACCATGATTCAAAAAATCGGCAATAAACTACAAGTAGAAATCGATGCAGGCGGAGAAAAAACTAAGAAGATCACCTTTACAAATGTGATGGATGAGCCTAGCGAAGAGAAGGTCCTTGAACTGGGAGAAGTTATGAAATCGCTATCAGTCGAAGGCAGTGAATTAGACGGCGTGATCCTAACCAGTCAATCACGCTACACCAAATAAATTATAGAAAGGAAGAATAAAATGCTAAAACTCGTCGCAACCTTTAAAAACAGCTTAGGGAAGAACCACACCTGGAGCTTTAATGACCCCGATACTCAAAAGACCGACACAGAAATCAAAGGATTGTTGCAACGCATGACCGACGTCAAGCTTTGCCATAAAGATGGCGCAGACCTCTTCAACACTGTCGAAAGTGCGAAGTACGTCGAAACGATTGAAACAATTATTTTTTAACCAAATACTTTGAGGGGTAGCGGCAGTCTTGCCGCCCTCCTCTACTATCTAATGAAGGGATGAGAATCAATGAATGTCATACAAACACTGTCATTTCGGCAGTTATTCAACTTAAAAGCCAAAACACTTGAACAAAGAATCACCAATTTCTACCATGAAACACAAAACAGCAGTGTCACCATCAAATACATTTTAGCCTTAAAAGTACGCTGCCAATTAGGAGCGGCGGAGTTTGATCACTTTCTAAAGGATCTTGTCCGCGAGGTGTTCATGCACACCAAAGCTACCCGCACCATGAAGCGTCTCTTTTATTATTTCGAAGACTACTTTATGGCACCCGAATGGAAGACTTTGAAATTGAGAGTCTTTCCAGTAAAAAAATTCGGTGAAAAAGTCGTCTCTGTTGTCCGCTCCCTTATTTCATTTGTCCGACCAGAAGAAACCGGCGAACCTTGATAAAACCATTATTACTGAAAATTACCTACGCAGATTAAACTTTAAAAGAAAGGAAATGAACAATGACCAAGGATTTAATTGCCACCTTTGGAAAAAGCGATGGCGGAACCCACAATTGGAAATACAGAGATCTTGATCCCAACTTAACGGCGCCACAGATCAAAGAAGCTTGCGAATTATTGACGAACTTAGACATTTGTACACAAAACGGCGTAAAACTATTTGATTCTGTGGTCACCGCCAAGGTCTTGACCCATAAAGAAACCCTGATATTTGATCCAGAACATGAGACGAGAGGTGTTCGTTATGATGGCGAACCCGTTGAGGAAGCGACCTGTGAAGAAGTTCGTTGCTTTGAGGTCGCGGAAGAAAAGATCGCTTTGCCGACTCCGAAATCCTCCGTGCTCCCAGCAACACCACATGGTCGCTACTTTAAACAATTAACTACGATTGAACCTTCGGAAAAAGCAGCGATTAAAGTAGAAAAGGAGTCGCTTCTGCAATCCAGATATAGCGAAACTAACGATCAGCAACCCACTGTTATGCCTTTGATTGAAGATTCATCAAATAAAGACACAAAAGAACAAAACAGACTGCTTCAATGGCTTCATAGGATCAGGAAGAAAAACAAGAAAGGGCCGCCTGAGACACCACGGAAATAGGCCTTTTCCCAATTAAATCCGTTCATTGACAACCACATACTGCGTAGGGATCAACAGCTATTAGCCCCTGCAAAAAGAAATTCGCAGGGGCTATCAATTAATTTAGAAAGCGAGGAATCTATATGATACAAATTCCCTTAATCAATTATCTATTCGGCGGAAGTCTGCCGATCATGGGCGTTTTTTTGACCATGGTTGGACTCGACCTCACCACCGGATACGTCAAAGCGTTGAAAAGTCATACCTGGGTGTCTTCGATTAACCTATATGGCTTGTTTACAAAATTCGTTACCTTTTCCTGTATACTTTTTGATACAATATAGATATTATGATTTGAGGTGGATGACAGTTGGATTTTATTTTTTTAATAATAGTTTTTTTTATTATTTCAAGTATTGATACTAATTCAGATTATTCTAATCAAAGTTTATCTGTTGAAACAACGACCAATCTACAGATAATTGCTGTATTATTTGTGATTTTACATCATTTATCGCAGATTCTTCGAGACTATCCTGATTCTTTTTTATCATCTAGATTGATAATTGCTGGCAGACTAGCAGTAGGACTATTTTTCTTTGTCTCAGGGTATGGACTAATCAAACAATTTAAACAGAAAGGTAAATCTTATTTAGACACTTTTTTTAAGAAAAAAGGCATGAGTATCCTCTTACCTTTTTTACTAGCGATGATTGTTTATTTTGTATATCGCAATCTGATTGGTGAACTAAACTTTTCTGCGGCAATGTACTCATTAGTGAATGGGAACCCATTCGTTGGAAATGGTTGGTTTACTATGATGATTATATATTTGTATGTTGTTTTTTTTTGTTAGTGCATCTTTAAGTAAAGAGAACGATTTACTTCTATTTTTGATACTTATTACTTGTGTTATAGTAATAACCTTGATTTCGAATCTACTAAGTTATGGAGAATGGTGGACTAATGCAGTTTTTTGTTTCCCATTAGGGGTTGTGTGGGGAGCAAAAGAAGGAGAAATGACCAACTTTCTATTTAAACGTTATCGAGTAACAATCGGGGCTGTAGCAGTACTATTTAGTTTATTTTTTTATATTGATGAAGTTTTTTATCATCCAATTATACGGTCGCTTTCTGTTCTTTTCTTTGTTGTATTAATTATAATTTGTAGCTATAAAGTAACCTTCAAAAGCCCGATCTTTCATTGCTAAAACCCTTCTCTTTTGAGTTGTATTTATATCAAGGGCTATTTATTCCATTGCTTCGTAGCAAAATATTTTTTATAGGAAATCGGTTACTATACGTATGTTCAGTTATTATGGCTACAGCTTTGTTGGCGTATTTAATGTATTTCATCGCTTCCTCTATAAGAAATACAATTGAAAAAAAAGAAAATCATTTATTTAGAGCCCCGTACAAAGACTAACAATCTATAATCATTACAGATTTTCTGAATGTAGTCTTATAACATATTAAACTTTAAAGAATACTTCGTCAACAAACCCTAACAATTGTTGAATTGTCATACAAATTCTTGTTTTATAAAAGGAGAAGTGAATAATTTTATCACTTTAGGTCAGGCGATCAAATTGGTGAATTTGACCGCTTTTTGTTCTTTGCTTTTTTATTACTTTTCATATGAACGCTACTTTTTTTTGAACGTGTATGGTAAGATGTGTAATGGATTATTTTGTGGATTAGGAGTGTTTGTATGAATAAAAATGGTGAATGGAGCGCTGCCCGTCGATTTTTTATTATCATGATGGATGTAGTTGTTTACAATTTTTCCATCTATTTTAGTTTTTGGCTGAAATTTAATGGAACCATTCCAGAAAGAAACTTTCAAACGTTTGAAAGTTCCGCATTATTTATTTCGATTTTCTTTATTTTATTAAATGTACTACTAGGAAGCTATGTTTTTTATAATCGAATCGTTAGCGATATTATCTTTGTGACGGTTATTGGTCAATTTTTGATGTCGCTAGGAATTATGATCATTACCTTCGCTGGACGTTGGTTTGCTTTTCCTAGAACTGTTATCTTAATTTCATTCTTGATGGGAACTATACTACTAATTATTTATCGTACAATCATTTATAAAGCATATATGAAACTGAGCTCAGATAAAATTGTCACTATTCTCGGATTTGAACAAGATGTCGCTCCTGCGATTCAAAACTTCAGCTCACAAAAAAATAATAAACATAAGGTTCAATCAGTTGTGTTAGACCATTTCTATGAAAATTTGAGAGGAATTATTGATGATGTAGATATTGTTTATTTAGCCTCTGAGATTGACGAGGCTGAAAAAATTAAGGTCTATCAACTTGTTACAAAGGAAGAGAAGAAGCTATTTCTAAATACAACATTTGAGAATCTCGTAACGATCAATCCTAACATTATGAATTTTGAAGATGAAAGCATAATTGAATCATCAGGTTTTAGAATTCCTTCTGAAGATGCGATGTTTAAACGTCTTTTTGATATTGTTGTTTCTTTGATCCTATTAGTTATTTCCTCTCCTTTTATGTTGATAACTGCAGTACTAGTAAAAGTAACCTCACCAGGACCGATCATATATAAGCAGATTCGAATTACACAAGATCAGAAAGAATTTCCGATATATAAATTCCGTTCAATGAGTGCCACTGCAGAATCTAAATCGGGTCCCGTTTTAGCAAAAAGTAACGATGCTCGTGTGACACCAGTGGGTAAGTTTATACGTGCTGTTCGCTTTGATGAGTTACCTCAACTAATTAATGTATTAAAAGGTGACATGTCTATTATTGGGCCTCGTCCTGAACGACCGTTCTTTGTTGAGCAGTTTAATGATGAAAATCCATACTATTACTTGAGACATAATGTTCGTGCTGGAATTACAGGTTATGCCCAAGTTTATGGGAAATATGCATCCGACTATAATAGTAAGTTAAAATTTGATTTGTTGTATATTAAGAAGTATTCTTTCATGTTAGATTTGAAAATATTACTTCAAACAATCAAGATTCTATTTGATAAAGTATCTTCTCAAGGTTTAGAAGAAGATGAAATTTGTACATCATTAGATAAAATGAATTTCCCAAAAGATAAAATTTTTGAATAAAGGAGTGTTCTTTTTGCAAAGCGCTGATGTTAGTTTACTGATGTCTGTATATATAAAGGAAAATCCTGAATATTTTAGGCAGTCATTGAAAAGTGCTCTTGGACAAACCGTTAAAGCAAAAGAAATTGTTTTGATTTTAGATGGACCGATTACTACTGAGTTACAAGAGGTAATCATTGATTTTAAAAAAGACAATTTAGAAGTTTTAAAAGTTGTTCCTTTAGATAATAATGTTGGATTAGGTAAGGCTTTAGCGATTGGTGTAGAGGTTTGTAAATATGATTTGGTTGCTAGAATGGATACTGACGATATCATGCTTCCATCAAGAATTGAAAAACAGTACTCAGAATTTACTAAGGATCCTAATCTAACAATAGTTGGCTCCAATATAGATGAATTTTATGATTCACCTAAAAGTATTGTTGGCAGAAGAATCGTTCCAGAAACTAATAGAGAGATTCGAGAATTTTCAAAAAAACGTAATCCCTTTAATCATATGACAGTTATGTTTAAAAAGAAGGCTGTTTTGGATGTTGGAAATTATCAGCCAATGATGGGATTTGAGGACTATTACCTTTGGGTAAGATTATTAAAAGCTGGGTATAAAGGTAAAAATATTCAAGAGTCGCTTGTTTATGCTAGAACAGGCGAGGGAATGTATGCTCGGCGGGGTGGAAAAAAATATTTTATCGATGGACTAAAAGGTCGGAAAGCTATCTATCATGTTGGGTTGGGATCTATCTCAGATTTTTTAGTATCTTGTTCTGCACATATCGTAGTGAGCCTTTTACCCAATAAAATCAGAGGTCAAATATATGAAAGAAAACTTCGAAGGTAAGATTAAACTTTCTATAGTGATTCCAGTTTACAACGTTGAAGATACTATAGAGAGAGCTGTTGAGAGTATATTCTTAAACGATTTTAAAAATATAGAGGTATTGTTAATCGACGATGGCTCAACTGACAATAGCGGATTAATTTGTGATGAATTGTCAAAAAAGTTGGATAAAGTTTATTGTTATCATAAAGATAATGGCGGCTTATCCTCTGCAAGAAACTATGGGTTAAAGAGAATTAGTGGTGAACTTATAGCCTTTTTAGATAGCGATGACTATTTTCTACCAGGATGTATAGATAAAGTTATAGATGATTTTAAAAATAATAATCCTGAGATTGTTTGTTTTGGATTGAAGAAAGGGAAAACTGAAGAAGATGCAATTGAGTTAATCAGCAGTAGGAAAATAGGCAGTAGTAACTCTGAAGCAGTTGAATTACTTTTTAAAAGTAAAGCAATTGATTTTTATGCATGGAACAAAGTTTTTAAAAAGGAAATTTTTAATAATATTGAATTTCCTGAAGGTAAACTGTATGAAGATATGGTACCAATTTATCATGCTTTTAAAGCTGCTCATACTATTGATATTCTAGATTTTGCAGGGATTTTCTATTTTCAAAACGGTGATAGCATTGTTTATCAGGATTTTAATCCTAAACAGTATGATAATATCATACAAAGAAAAATTCTTCTAAATGATGTAAAAAAGGATTTTCCAGAATTTTTAAATCTAGCCATAGCTAGATTGGTAGATGGGTACTTATCTACAGGTTTTAAAATAGGAAATTCTAAAAGAGATAATCTTGACAGAAAAAAATATTACAACACATCAAAAGTGGAGATTAAAGAAATACTAAAAAAAGTCAAAGGTAATAAAGAGGTTTCTTTTGCCAAAAGGGTCGCCTTATACTTATATCTTACTAATTCGGGCTTATACTCAGTTTTATATAAGAAAATTTTAAGAAAATAATAGGAGCTGAACTGATTATGATAACTGCAGTGATCATTGCTGGTGGAGTGGGCAAACGAATGGGTCAATCCATCCCTAAACAATTCATTATGATAAATAATAAACCAATCATCATATATACTCTGGAATCATTTGAACACCATCCATTAGTAGACAGGATTTTAGTTGTTTGTAAATCTGGTTGGGAAGAAACTCTAAAAGGATACATAAAGGAATTTGGACTTAAAAAGATTGAATGGATTATTGAAGGCGGAAAAATTGGTCAGGAGTCTATTAATAAAGGTGTTCAGTTTTTGAAAGACTATTCTGAAGATGATGACACAATTATTATACACGATGGTATACGACCTTTGGTAGATGAAATAGTATTATCTGATGTAATTGTTAAATGTCAGGAAAATGGGAATGCGGTTACTTCTTTACCCTACAATGAACAAATCTTTATCAAGGATACTGAAGAAACTACTACATCATATATCGATAGAAATACTATTAGAAGAGTATCAACACCACAGGCTTATAAATATGATAAATTACTAGAATCATATAACAGAGCGGTGGAAGAAAAAATTGGTATGACCGATTCTTCTTACACAAATACTATGATGGTAGAATTAGGTGAAACTCTGTATTTTGCTGCGGGATCAGATAAAAATATTAAACTGACTACAACTGATGATCTAGAGCTATTTAAAGCTTATCTTAAAATGAATGATTAGGGGATGAAAGAATTTTGCTTCAATCCAATAGTATATATATGGATGATATTCTAACTGTTTCAAAAGATTTAGCTAGTTTAAACATTAAAAATAAACGTTTTTTGATTTTGGGTGCAACCGGGTTAATCGGGCGCTTTTTTATTGATGTATTAATGTACGGAAATAAGCTATACGGATTACAAAACACTATAATAGGTGTTGGAAGAAATAGAAATAAGCTATTAAAGCTTTTTCCTGATTATACTGATGATGCTTTTTTTGATGTAATCGAATTTGATATCAATAAGAGACTGCCTAGTGATTTATCATGTGATTACATATTGCAAGCGGCTAGTAATACTCACCCTAAGGCATATGCCACCGATCCCATTGGTACAATAACGACGAATATTATTGGCACTCAAAATATTTTAGAATTTGCGCGAGAGAAAAAGGTTGAAAGAACAATTTTCTTTTCTAGTGTTGAAATTTATGGGGAGAATAGGCAAGATGTCAAATACTTTGACGAAAGTTATATGGGATACATTGATTGCAATACTTTAAGAGCAGGATATAGCGAATCTAAAAGGACTAGCGAAGCCTTATGTCAAGCGTATATTTCCAAATATAATCTTGATATCGTCATTGCTAGGATAAGTCGCGTATTTGGGCCTACGGTTGACCTAAGGGATTCTAAAGCTTCTACACAGTTTATTCTTAATGGAGCCAATAATCAGGATGTAATTCTAAAAAGCAAAGGAGATCAACTGTTTTCTTATAGCTACGTAGGGGATGTTGTTTCTGCGCTATTAACATTAATAAAGAAGGGCACAAAAGGCGAAGCATACAACATAAAGGGGCTAGATAGCGATGTAACCCTTAGTGAGTTTGCTGAAAGTATTGCTAGTTATTCTAGTAAAAAGGTTATATTTGAATTGCCAGATGAGATCGAAAAAAAAGGTTTCTCAACAGCTAATGTGGCATTGTTGGATGATAAAAAAATAAAAAGTCTTGGTTGGACACCGAAATTTAATTTTAAGGAATCCTTAGAGAAGACAATTGAGATACTGAAAAAGGAGCTTTTTTCATGATTGCAGATACAAAAATCAATTCATACCTTGAGCGTTTTCGTTCTTTTTATGTACTTTATTTTGGAACGATATTAATTTTTAAAGAATTTGGACCGTATGACTTTATACCCAAAATTTTGAACACAATTTTGGTGGTACCTGCTGGTCTAGTCGGAGCGCTCTTCATTCTGTATGATTTGCTACAAATGATTAAATTAAAAAAGTTTTCTTATAACATTCCTCTTTTTGTATTTTTAATTGTTATGGGGATTTCTAGTTTATTAAACTATCATTATGGTCTTGGATCTAATATCAAGCTCTTGTTAAATGAGGGGATTTATTTACTTGTAATATATGAGTTTAGTCATAATAGAAATCATTCCGAACGAACAATAGAAATCTTTGCTAAGACTCTGATTACAATTTGGTTTGTATTTGTAACTATCTCAAACGTGATGTTTGTTTTTCAAATGCAGCATAGTGTTAAATTGCCAAATAGATTTCATCCATTAAGACTTGGGTTTCTTGAAAATAGATTATTTGGTGTTTTTTCTGATCCAAACTTTGCTTCAACTGTATGTTTGATTTCAATAATTTTTTCTTGTATGTTTTTATTCCAAAAGCAGATAAAAAATCAAATATTACGTGTTTTTCTTTATGTTAATTGTTTTTTTTGTTTAAGCTTCATTCTCCTATCGGGCTCTAGAACAGGATTAATAGAAACTTTAGCAATTGTTTTTCTTGCTGGCTTTACTTTAGTGAACCAATATCTACTTAAAAAAGGAAAATCTGTATCTCTTAGCATATTAATGAGTGTGGTTATTAACGCAATGATAACTGGAATTGTTTTTCTTGTCTTGAATTTATTAAAAAATGGACTAACTCTTATCCCTGACTTTGTTGAAAGTCTAAAAATAAAAGCTGGAAATAATAATATGGAAATCCAAGGAAATCAAAAACCAGTTAAATTGACAAGAAATGATGTAACAGATTCTAATGATTTATCTAATGGGAGATTTGGCATTTGGAAAGCCGGTTTTCTGATGTTTAAGCAGAATTTTCTATTTGGTGTTGGTCCGTCACGTGAAGGTATTGTTAGTTATGCTAAAGCTTTCTTACCTGAAACTTATGTTGCAAAAACAGGATTATCTCTGCACAGTTTTGTTGTTCATACACTTGCTGGAACTGGAATCATTGGATTTATCACTTTCTTCTCATTTTATTTAAGTAAAGCACTTTTAGCAATAAAGTCTGTTTTTCTAGATAAAAATTTATATAAAACAGTTTATTTCTATAATATTCTAATTATTGCAGCAATCAGTATTAATGCAGTTTTATCTTCAGAGATTATTCTAGTTAATAAAATTGGAGCCTTCATTTTTTGGCTATTGTTAGGTCAGTTAGTATATCATTATTTTCCTGAAAAAAAATCTAGACATAGTGTTGCTTAAGAAAGAAGTGTTTTTTTGAGATCAAAATTAAAAATAGTAAGAGTAGTTTTTCTTAGAATTATTGATTATTCTTTGTTCTATTTATGCTACCCACTTCTTTTCTTTTTTCCTGTAAAAAAGAATAAAATAGTTGTCTCAAATTTTTGGGGAAAGGCGTACGGAGAGAATCCCAAATACATTGTTGATTATTTATTAAAAAATTATTCTAATTTAGATATAGTTTGGCTTTGTAAACCAGATATTATACTTAATAAGCATAGTGAATTTCCAAATGAAATTCGTTTAGTAAAAAATAATTCCTTTAGAGCTTTGTTGGAATTACATACTGCAAAAATTTGGATCGATAATTGTCGAAAAAACTTTCACCCAAGAAAACGTAAAGATCAATTCTATCTCCAGACTTGGCATGCAGGGTTTGGACTAAAGCGGATTGAACATGATATCGAACAATTCCTTAGCAAAAGATATGTGCGTGTGGCGAAAAAAGATTCTCAAATGTGTGATCTATTAGTATTTGAACATTCAAACTTATTTAAAAATTTACATTATACTTTTTGGTACTCAGGAGAGTTTTACAGAAATGGTATACCGAAGAACGATATTATAGTAAAGAATGATACTTCAACAATTGAAAAAGTATACATGCATTATCGAATAGAAAAGAATAAAAAAATTTTGCTTTATGCTCCGACTTTTAGAGAAGATGGTAGTCTTGAGATTAATATAGAAAGTCTTAAAAAATTGAAGCAGAGCTTTGAGTCTAAATTTAATTTTGAGATAGTCATACTATTGAGACTACATCCTAATGATATATTGAGGCATGCAACCTTAATTCATGAATTAACAAGTGTTGATTATATAATAGATGCTAATGATTACCCTGATACTCAAGAATTACTCTGTGCATTAGAGATATTAATTACGGATTATTCATCTATTTTTGGAGAAATGTTGATTTCTAAAAAGAAATGCTTTTTATACGCTTATGATTATGACAGTTATATGAAAAATCGGGGTTTAGTATTGGATTTAAATGATTTACCATTTCCAGTTTCAAAGAGCCTGAATCAACTTATAAGTCAAATAGAAAAATTTGACGAATTTGTTTACTATACTTCAATTGAAAATTTTAATAAGGATTATGGGGTCTTTGAGTCAGGTGAGGCTAGCAAAGAACTTGGCGATCGAATTATCAGTGAAATAGGTAATTAAAATTTTTATGTAGGTAGGTTTAAATTTAATGGAATTAGCAAGACTAATTGAGAAGATGTATCTTGGGGCAACAGTGTATCGACCAAGATTTAAATATTCTAAATCTTTGGATGCAGATAGGCGAGCATTTAATGCATACAAATATTTAAATAAAAAATACAAGCCACAATACAAAAAAGATGAAATGAACACTAGCAATTATATTTGGGTTTGTTGGTTACAGGGATTTGAACAATCTCCAGAAATAGTCCGTGCTTGCTTGCGTTCTGTTAAGGAGAATTGCAAAGGAAGAGAGATTGTTTTTTTAAATGAAAAAAATCTTAATGATTTTATCACATTACCTGATTATATTATTACCAAATGGAAGCGAGGAATTATTTCTAATGCGCAGTTTTCTGATATTGTTCGCGCGGATCTATTAGCTAATTTTGGGGGTATCTGGATTGATGCGACAGTTTTCTTGACTGGCCCTTTAGAAAAATATATCATTGACGCGGATTTGTTTGCATTCAGAACGACTTTTAATGATAATAAAGATGCTCCGATTTTAATTTCAAGTTGGTTCTTATCTTCAAAAAGAAATAATCCTATTATCACTGAGACTAGAAGGTTGATGTTAGAGTATTGGAAAGACCATAATGTTTTGGTCAACTATTATCTTTTTCACCTTTTCTTTAGCATGGTTGCTAGAAGCTTTTCAAATGAGTGGAAAAATGTACCTCAACAAACCAATGGAAATTCTCACCTCCTACAATTTCGTTTAAATGAAAAGTACAAAGAGGAAGAGTTCTTGCATTTATGTAAGTTGACCAATATTCACAAATTGACCTATAAAGATGTTCATTACGAGCCTGAAACGGTTGGTAAATTTCTTATAAAGCGGTCTAAGATTTAAGAGAGGAAGAACAGCATGAAAAATATTGCCAAAAACTTTTTCTCGAATGCATTTTATCAAGTATTTTCAATCATTTTTCCTTTGTTAACGATGCCGTATATTGCTAGGATCTTAGGTGCGGAAAAGATTGGTATCTATAATTATACTTATTCAATTGCAATTTACTTTGCATTAGTTGTTAAACTAGGGGTAGATCATTATGGGAATCGTTCTATTGCCAAAGTTGGAGAAAATGTTGAAAGACGTAGTATACTTTTTTTCGAAATCTTCGGAATACAATTATTTAGTGGTATTGTTTGCATACTTTTGTATCTGATTTACGTATTTAATTTTGCTCGACAATATCAAGATATTGCTTTATTGCAGGTATTTCTTATTGTGAGCTATATGCTAGATATTAATTGGTTTTTCTATGGAATACAGCAATTTAATATCGTTATTGTTAGAAATATTTTAGTTAAGTTATCAACTTTGATTTTTATTTTCCTTCTTGTTAAAAATAAAAATGATCTTTGGTTGTACACACTAATCATGAATGGTAGTGCGATTGCAGGATTTTTAATCACTTGGTTTCAAGTTAAAAACTACATTTTTTATAAAAAAATCAAGTTATCAGAAGTGACTAAGCACTTTAAACCCTCGGCAATTCTATTTATACCTATTGTTTCTGCAACTATTTATACTAGTTTTACCTCAGTATTTTTAGGAAATTTGAGCAGTATAAAAGATGTTGGCTTTTACAATGCTGGAAGTCAAGTTTTATCAATGCCTAAAGGAATAATAGCTGCATTAGGTACTGTAATGTTGCCACAAATGTCTGCTATTTATGAGAAGAAGGATGCGAAAGCAGAAGCAACTAGATACCTTAATTACTCTGTAATTTTTGCTTTATTTCTTTCCATAGCATTTGCCTTTGGTATATTGGGAGTTTCAAAAGATTTTGTACCATTATTCTACGGGAAAGATTTTAATGCAAGTATCTTAGTGTTAAATGGACTAGCCCTATATCTCCCTTTCTACGCTCTTGGCAATGTTATCAGAACACAATATTTGATCCCACAATCTAAAGATAAACCATTCGTGATATCTGTATTGCTTGGAGCTTTGACTAGTATTATTGTTAACTTGTTGTTAGTTAAACCATTTGGATTGCTTGGTGCGACTATCGCAACTTTTCTATCTGAAAGTGTCCTTGCAATTTATCAAATTTTGGCTGCTCGAAAAGAAATAGCTTTCAAGGTGTTTTTAAGTCCATTTATCGTGTTTTTTATATCTGGTATAATAATGATGGTTGTTCTTGATATTTTACCGCTGGCTGGGTTATCAATATTCGTTAGGCTTTTATTAAAAATAGGGATTGGTGTTGTTCTCTATTTAATAATAACTTTATTCTATTTTAGATATTCGAATAATGAAGTTATACGGAGCACTAGAGAATGGATCATGAAGAGAGTTAAGTAAGGAGTAGAAGGTATGTCATATAAATATTTAATCACTGGTGGTGCAGGTTTCATTGGATCTACATTGGCAAATTATCTATCCAAAGAAAATTCAGTAATTGTGATTGACGATTTATCTATGGGAAAAGAAGAAAACTTGATCAAAAGTTCGAAACTCCAATTTATTAATGGCTCTGTTACTGATAGTGAGTTGATGAATGATATTCTATCAAACAATACTTTCGATTACGTTTTTCATCTAGCTGCGATAGCGAGTGTGGCTGATTCTGTTGAACGCCCGGTTGAAACGCATCAAGTTAATTTCGAGAGTGTTTTGATGTTGTTAGAACTAATAAGAAAATATCAAAAGGACTTGAAGCGATTAGTCTTTAGCTCTTCAGCTGCGGTATATGGAGATGAGCCTACTCTTCCCAAAAAAGAGGAGTCGGTTATTCGTCCATTGACTCCATATGCAGTCGATAAATTTGCAGCAGAGCAGTATGTGCTGGACTACAATCATCTTTATGGTGTTAAGACGAGTGCGGTGCGCTTCTTTAATGTGTATGGGCCGAATCAGAATCCAGAATCTCCTTATAGTGGAGTGATTTCAATCTTAGTTGATCGCTATAAGAAAATTCAAAAGGGTGAGGATACGCAGTTCATATTGTTTGGAGAGGGTTCGCAATCTCGAGATTTTGTGTTCATTGAAGATGTAGTCCAAGCATTGTTACTTGTGGCAAAAAAGGAAGAGTCTTTAGGTAAACAATTCAATGTTGGGACAGGAATTGCGACTACATTAAATGGATTGATTGAGATTATAGATAGAACATTAGGATTCAAACTGCCACTAGAACATGAGGCTGAAAGGGATGGCGATATTAAAGAATCAGTTGCTGATATCTCTAGACTAAAGAGTTTAGGTTTTACACCTAGTTTTAGTGTTCGAGAAGGCATGAAAAAATATTTAGTTTCAGAAGAATTGATATAGTCAAAAACGTTAACTTGGAAAGAGACTTTGGATTTCAAGTTAACGTTTTTTTTTAAAGGATTTAATTGAAAAAAATACCATTTCAAAATATTTTTATAAGGTATAGAAATATTTCATAAACTCTTGTATTCTATTGTTAGTGTTTATTTTAAGGAGAATAGTAAAAATGGAAGAAAAAATAGCGATACTGCTTCCGTGTTATAACGAAGCTTTGACAATTAAGAAAGTAATCAATGATTTTCAAAGAGAATTACCCAAAGCAGATATTTACGTTTATGATAACAATTCAACAGATGAAACTTATCAAATTGCGCTTGATGAAGGTGCAATTGTAAGAAAAGAACCAAGACAGGGAAAAGGGAATGTGATCCGTCAAATGTTTTTTGATATCGAAGCTGATTATTATTTAATGGTGGATGGAGATGATACTTATCCAGCAGAAGCTTGTCACGATTTATTACATGCCTTAAAGGAAAAACGGGCTGACATGGTTATTGGGGATAGGTTGTCAAATGGAACATACTTTAACGAAAATAAAAGAGCTTTCCATGATTTTGGGAATAACTTGGTTAAGAATTCAATTAATTGGCTTTACAAAGCTAATATCAAAGATGTGATGACGGGTTATAGAGGTTTTAACAGATTGTTCGTCAAAAGTTTTCCTGTAATGAGTAGTGGATTTCAAATTGAGACTGAGTTTACGATTCATGCTTTAGATAAAAGATTTAAGTTGGTTGAAATACCCATCGATTATCGAGACCGTCCAGAAGGTAGTGAATCAAAGTTAGACACTTTTTCTGATGGAACCAAAGTATTAATGACTATTTTTAAAATGTGTAAAGACTATAAGCCACTTTTCTTTTTTACAATGTGGTTTGCGTTATTTTTTATTTTAGGATTATTAGTGGGAATACCAGTAATCAGTGAATATGTTCGAACAGGTTTCATTGACAAGATACCTTCAGCAATTTTAGCAACGGGTTTAATGACTTTTTCAATGTTATTACTTGTTACAGGATTTATCTTAGATACGGTAGTAACAGATAATAAAAAGAATTATGAGTTGAATTTATATGGAATTTACGACAAAGCAAATGAAAAATAATGTCATTTGCTTTATGTTTTTGTTTTTTAGATAAATTTCTTATTCGAGCTATTGTAAATGAACTTATTAATTTATAAATACTTTTAGCAAATAATTTTTTTAGAGGTGGGAAATGTTAAGGAGATCATTTAGATTCTTTTTAGTGATGATAATAGTATATGTTTCTCTATTATCTTTTGCATATAGTTTTTCAAATGAGAACATAAAGACAAATCAGGCTGAATCTCTTTCTATCTTGGAGAATGAAGGGGATTATCCATCTCTGAGTAAACCAGACTTGAAAGGCTCTCAATTAGATAATTTCACTGATAAACTAATGATAGATAGAACGAAAAAAAATGTTGAGAATCCTTTGAAGGCTGCAATGTCGATAAATAATTATTCAAGGTATTGGCATGGATATCAAATATTTTTGAGGCCGCTACTTATTTTTATTAATTATGGTAGTATAAGACAACTTTATGGGATTGTTATTATGTTATTGTTGGGATTAAATATTGTATTAATGGTAAAAAAGCGAGATTCTTTTTGGCTCTATAATATCTAGTGTTGGTGACGCCTTCTGTTGCCAATACTTTTTCTTTTTTCTAATAAACGCAAACAGACACCTTGAAATCCTTTAGAATAAAGTCGACGAAAACCATTCAAAGGAGTGTTTCAAGATGTCCTATTCAGAGTTTACCAAAGAGTTACTAGATATTCTAGACCTAAATCTTATCTTTCATGAAGATGCCTTTCGCAAAGAGCGAATCAATGACGAAACATGTTTTGTTTTTGATGGCACATTGACCTATCAACCAGAGGAATGCTTCCATTGTCACTATCAAAATAAGCAAACGATCATTAAATGGGGCTGGAAAAAAGTATCCATCTTATTGAATGATGTCAGTAACTACAAGACCATTCTGCGGATTAACAAACAGCGCTTCAAATGTAAACACTGTGGAAAGACTTTTTTAGCAGAAGATTCAGTTAGTGATCGTCGCTGCTCCATCGCCCGCAGATTCAAACAAGCCATTCTTGAGCTATTAAGTGAGCCTATTTCTATGTCTTTGATTGCACGTATGAAGCACATTTCTCCGACCACTGTCATTCGAATACTTCGCAGCCTTCGGCCTAAAACCGTTTCTTTGAACCAGCCGTTACCAGAAGTGGTGTGTTTCGATGAATTCAAATCGGTGAAAAACGTCTCGGGAGCCATGAGCTTTGTCATGATGGACGGCAAGACCCATCAACTGATTGATATTGTGGAAAATCGGCAACTCAATCCTTTACGCGACTATTTCTTGCGCTACCCTAGAAAAGTCCGTGAACAAGTGCGTCTAGTGGTTTCAGATTTCTATACACCTTATCGCACATTGGTGAAAGAGTGTTTTCCGAATGCCCGAATCGTCGCCGATCGCTTTCATATTAGCCAACACATTGGTCGGGCTTTTACCAACCACCGAATTCAAGTAATGAAGACCTTTAAAAAAGGGGATCGTCGGTCGAAGCACTTAAAGAAATACTGGAGACTACTTCAAAAGAATGCGTGGGAATTGAAAGGTCAGCATCGCTACTGGCGTCCGTCATTTCGAGATCATCTGACAGAAGCAGAGATAGTCGATCGGCTATTATCTTATGATGATTCCTTAAAGCGAGGCTACGAAGTCTACCAGGATTTTCTTTCCGTTATCAGAAGACAAGATGTTCCTGAATTCGTCGCGCTCCTAAAAGAAGACTACAAGGAGTTGCCAGAGCACTACCAACCAGTGTTCACGACCTTCAAGAAATACCAAACAGAAATCAAACGAGCGTTGCGCGTTCCCTATTCCAACGGCCCTATAGAATGTTTGAATAACCATATCAAAGTACTAAAACGAATTGCCTATGGCTTTAGAAACTTTCAAAACTACCGAGAACGAATCTTTTTATATCGAGGAAAATATTTTAAGAAAACTAAGAATACTACCCAACTGACTAAAGCCAGAACAACAACACGGCTAGTCAAGATAGCTGTCTAGCCGTGTGAGTATCTCGATTATTCTATTGAATTTCTTCACCAACACTCATTGACGAAGAGCCTTCTTTTTTTGCATTATCATTTTTTTTAAGTTTCTATTTTGTTAGATTTTATTCATTCTTTCTTAGTATGCAATTTTCAAATGTATTTATTGTTATGCTGGCTTTCAATCTATTCATCTTAACAAGAAATGATGCTGATTTGAAAACAAATAATTACTATCTTGCTTTTTTTATTGTAGGGTCAATAACAAATTTTATAGATTTATTGACTGTACCCATGATAACTTTGGGTGTACCTTTGATAACTCTTCTTTATTCAAAAATTAAGTTATATCATTATAGGGAAAAATCTATTATTCAATTTTTTAAAGAAATCCTATTAACTATATTTTCTTGGGGGATGGGTTATGGATTTACCTGGATAAACAAATGGTTACTTGCTTCGGTAATTTTAAAAGAGAACACTATCAAGGTAGCTATAGATCAAGCGGTTTTTAGAACTGAAGGAAACAAAGCCTATCCTTTAGATAGAATAGACATGATAAAGAGTAACGCAGGCCTAATTTTAGATAAATTGAATTTTTTAGCATTAGTTCTTGCTGTTTTACTGGTTATTTTTTTAGTAATCTATAAAAAGAAAGTTATCAAAGGGAGAGTTAATCCGCAGAGTATCGTCTTATTATTTGTAAGTCCCTTTCCTTATATTTGGTATTTAGCGATGTCAAATCATTCGCAAATCCATTATTGGTTTACTTATAGATTACAAATAATTACAGTTTTTTCATTGTTTTCTTTTTTAGCCTATATTTCTAGCCAACTCTTTCCAATAGTAAAACTAAAGGATGATAATGCAAATGAAATTAATCAACTAAAATAATGTCTCGATGATTTTATGTATATTGTTAGCAATGTTTTAAGTATGGTTAATTGTAGTCAAAGAAGATTCTCTATATATTTCCTTAACTAAATAAATTTTACATTTCCCTCCTCTTTCATTTCATGTATAATGGTTTAAGTTATGACATGAAGTAAGGAGGAGTTGTTTTTGTCTGAGGATCAAAACCAACACTCGGAAGAAGGATCTTTTAAAGAGCAGATCATGCGGGCTTTAGAAGAAGGCCGAAAGAACCGCGAAGTAGAACCAACAAAAAAAGCGATTTCAATATCCGCTGGGCCTTCGAAAACAAAAAACGATACTAGTGATGATGACGATCTGGCTTCGTCCTATGAGCGTTTATTTGGCAATAGACAAAAGAAAGAATCAACTACTGCTGAGCGAAAGTCTAAGCCGATTGAAGAAGAGATAAAAAAAGAGGAACCTCTGAAGAAAGAAAAAGAATCAGAGGAAAAGGGTCCTATTGATAACTCTGAAGCAAAGTCTAAGATAAGAAAAGCGAGAAAGAAGTCTACAGCAGAGAAAACGAGTCCGATAAAAAAAGAGCAAACCAAAGAACCTTCAGTAATTCAAGAAAAGAAAGCAGAGTCTCGTCGTGACGAATCAAAACGAGCGGCTAAGACTGTCCCATCTAAGAAGAAAGAAAAGGCAGAGGGGATAAAACAGTCGAAGCATGATGAGCATGTTGAAGAAGAGCCATCAATTTTCCAACGTATTGGTGAGAAATTTGATGATCTTCGTAATATGGATGAAGACTTTGAAGGTGATTTAAGTGAGGAGAGCAACTTGAAACGAGCAGAACGTCGCAAAGAGGATCGAGTCGTCCGCAAAATTGTTTATATATTGACGGTTGGTATTTTGATCGTCGCAGGGATTTTAGCGATTTCGGGTTATAACTATGTTAGTGCTGGTTTGAAACCGCTGGATAAAAATGACAAAAAATTGGTTCAGGTAGAGGTGCCGAGCGGCTCATCGAACCGTCAAATCGGTGACATTTTAGAAGAAGGAGAAGTGATCCGAGATGGAATGGTTTTCAATTTCTACACGAAATTTAAAAACCTAACAAACTTCCAAGCGGGTTATTATCAATTTTCTCCTAATATGACATTGGACCAAATTAGTAAGGAGCTGCAGCAAGGCGGAAGTGCGGAGCCGTTAGATGATGCTTCAAAATTGACCGTTCCTGAAGGTTACGATGTTGATAAAATTGCTAGTTTAGTCGCGAAGAAAACAGACTTTAAGAAAGAAGATTTCATCAAAGTAATGAAAGATGATAAATTCTTTGATCAGCTGAAAGCACAGTATCCGGATCTATTGACGGATGCGAGTAACGCAAAGGATGTTCGTTATCGCTTAGAGGGCTACCTGTTCCCAGCGACTTATAATGTTCATAAAAATAGGAGTCTCGAAGATTTAGTAACTCAAATGGTAGATACAACGAATCAAATATTAACTCCTTATTATAGTCAAATTAAGGAAAAGGGATTAAATGTTCAAGAAGTTATGACATTGGCTTCATTGGTTGAAAAAGAAGGGGTCACTCAATCTGACCGCAAGAAAATCGCACAAGTCTTCTTTAATCGGATCGAAGCGCAAATGCCGTTGCAATCAGATATTTCTATTCTTTACGCTTTAGGAGAACATAAAGAAGTTGTCACGATTAAGGATACTGAGGTTGATTCGCCATATAACTTATATACGAATACCGGCTTTGGACCTGGGCCATTTGACAATCCAAGTCAAGAAGCGATCCTAGCTGTCCTCGATCCAACTGAGAATGATTACATTTATTTTGTTGCGGATATCTCAACAGGAAAAGTGTATTATGCTAAGACTTATGAAGAGCATATGGAATTGGTAGAAAAATATGTCAATAAAGAGAAATAAACAATTTACAATACAGTAATTACGTGGTAATCTTTTGTGGATTAAATCTATAAAGGATTACCTTTCGTAATTTTGTTGATTGAAGGAGAAGAAAAATGGTAGAAAAAACATATCCAATGACTCTAGAAGGAAAAGAAAAATTAGAGCAGGAATTAGAAGAACTAAAAACAGTTAAACGTGGAGAAATCATTGAGCGAATTAAAATTGCACGTAGCTTTGGTGATTTATCTGAAAACTCTGAGTATGAATCTGCTAAAGATGAACAAGCCTTTGTTGAAGGACGTATCAGTACTTTGGAAAATATGATTCGTTTCGCACAAATTATTGATAACGAGAATGTTGATTCTGATGAAATCTCAATCGGTAAGACAGTTACTTTTGTGGAATTGCCTGATGAAGAAGAGGAAGAATATACGATCGTCGGAAAAGCCGAAGCAGATCCGTTAACTGGAAAGATATCTAATGATTCACCGATCGCGCAGGCATTGATTGGTAAAAGTGTTGGGGATATCGTAACGATCGCAACTCCCGGTGGTAACATGGAAGTTAAGATCGTAGATGTCAAGCAAAACTAAGAATGGTTGAAAGAGGCGCTGGTCGCCTCTTTTCTTTTAGGGTTTAAAGAGGTTGCGACTTTAGACCGATAGTATTTAGACTTTAAAAAAAGTAGAATAAGGTATAAATAAAAAGTTGGGAGGAAAGACAAGATGAAAAGTCCATGGCGCTTTTTCATTGTAATTGAAGCCTTACTTGCAATTTTCTTATTATGGCAACTATCTTCAAATCCTGCGATGTTGATCATGCTGCTTTTTGGCACATTAAATATATACTGGGCATTGCGTAAACACCGTCGTCGAAAATTTCAATTAATCTTAGGTTCAGTAATTTTGATTATTTGTTTAGTGAATAGTCCTGCGACTTGGTTGATGTTGATTTTTGCAGTAATATTTCTTGGACTTAAGGGTTTCGAAATTGCGGGTATTTCAATGCCAAACCATTCTTTGAAGAATAAAAAAAGCATCGTAATGGTTGAAACAACAGATCCGACAGGACATAATGGTGAACGAAGGAAACAAAGCTGGATCGGAAATGATCGAATCGGAACACAAGTTTTTGAGTGGGATGATATTAATGTAGCAATCTTAGCTGGAGACACAATCGTTGACTTAGGGAATACATTGTTGCCTAAAGAAGATAGCATCGTAATTGTACGTAAAGGCTTTGGTCGAACACGAATTTTAGTTCCTTATGGTATTGGAATTCTTTTTGAGCACGCAACGCTTTATGGCAAGGTTGATTTTGATGAGGATACGCAAGTTCTCCGCAATGAAACAATCAAAATGTATAGCGAGGATTATGATGAGAGTCCTCGTAGATTGAAAATAGTGACCAATACATTGGTGGGAGATGTCGAGGTGATTCGTGTATGATGGGGAAATATTCTCGTTTACAAATTTCCCTTTATTCGGGTCTGATTTCTTTTTTACTGATTTTGACAACCCTCTTTCTGTATATGTATGCGATAGGGAAAAGGCAATTATTTGCTCAATTATTTGTTGCACGAATTTTTTACATTCCTTTATTTGTTCACATTATTGTCATTTCTTTGACGGTATGCGCAGCGGTCTATTTTCTCGTGACATTTTTAGAAAAGCGGCAATTGGGGAAAATAGAAGGAAAATTGCAAAACTTGGCTTCAGGTGACTATGAACAACCTTCTTTGGATGTAGCGATTTCACAAAATAAAGAGATGCTGTTAGTCGATCATGATATCAAACGAATTAAAGAAAAATTAGTGAGCATGTCACGGGAGCTGCAGCAGTTAAGCAGTCAGCCGCAGATGGTTGATGGTACGACAAGAGAAAAAATCTTAGAAGAAGAGCGTCATCGTTTAGCAAGGGAACTGCATGATTCAGTTTCTCAGCAGCTTTTTGCGGCAATGATGATGATGTCCGCCTTGAATGAACAATCCCAGCATTCTGAAGAATTGGAGCCTTATAAGAAGCAATTGGCGATGGTAGCCGATATTATTAATGCAGCGCAATCAGAAATGCGAGCATTGTTGCTTCATTTGCGCCCAATCAGTTTAGAAGGCAAAAGTTTGCGTCAAGGAATTGAGCAATTATTAAAGGAACTACAGACTAAAATTCAAATTCAGTTAAAATGGGATGTTCAGGATATTTGTGTTTCACCAAGTATTGAGGACCAACTATTTCGAGTAGTGCAGGAGTTATTGTCTAATACATTGCGTCATGCAAAGGCGAATGAATTAGAGGTTTATTTGAAAATCGTTGGTCAAAGTATTTTGCTGCGTGTAATTGATGATGGTGTCGGATTTGAAGCCAAAGATGAGCACGCTGGTAGTTATGGATTACGCAACATTCGTGAACGAATTGCAGGCGTTGGCGGGTCAACTAAAATAATTAGTTTTAAAGGTCAAGGAACAAGTATTGAAATTAAAGTTCCTGTTGTAGAGGACACTGAGCCTGCTTAACGGTATGCTAGACAGCATAGAATAAAATAGATTATTAAGAACTAGGAGGCAGAGGATGATACGAGTATTGTTAGTTGATGATCATGAAATGGTTCGATTAGGCGTTTCTTCTTACCTATCGATTCAATCAGATGTCGAGGTTGTGGGGGAAGCTGAAAATGGCGAAGATGGCTACGAGAAGGCGATGGCTCTTCGTCCAGATGTAATTTTAATGGACTTGGTGATGGAAGTGATGGATGGCATCGAATCAACCAAGAAAATTCTAAAAGAGTGGCCAGAAGCAAGAATCTTAATCGTGACCAGTTTTATTGATGACGAAAAAGTTTATCCTGCTATTGAAGCGGGTGCTTCAGGTTATTTGTTGAAAACATCTACCGCTCATGAGATCGCCAATGCCATTCGTAAGACCTATAATGGTGAGCGTGTCTTAGAACCAGAAGTGACGACGAAGATGATGGAGCAATTATCCAATCGAAACCGTCATATTCTTCATGAAGAATTAACGAATCGTGAACAAGAAATTTTACTATTAATTGCTCAAGGAATGAGCAATCAGGAAATCGCTGATGAATTGTTTATCACCTTAAAAACAGTCAAGACGCATGTATCGAATATTTTAGCGAAGCTAGAAGTAGAGGATCGTACACAAGCAGCGATCTACGCCTTTAAGCACGGGTTAATAAAATAGAGAGTCCATCTCTGTTTTATTAACCCGCTCTTTGTTATACTAGGAAATGTAAGTTTTGCTGGTATAGAGATTCAAGTTATTTGGATAAATAATATATTGAAAGATTAAGGAGATATCATGAAGCAAAGTTTTGTCATTATTGGTTTAGGAAGATTTGGCGGGAGTATTTGCCGCACATTAGTGGAATCCGGTCAGGAAGTTTTGGCGATAGACAGCAGTGAAGATCGTGTGAATGAATACATGAATATTGCTACTCATGCAGTTGTGGCGAATGCACAGGATGAAATGACTCTCCGTTCTTTAGGCATTCGAAATTTCGACCATGTCATTGTAGCGATAGGAGAGGATATTCAGGCGAGTATCTTAGTGACTTTAATGGTCAAAGAAATGGGCGTGCCAAATATTCTGGCAAAAGCACAAAATGAGTACCATGCTCGTGTCTTAGAAAAAATCGGCGCGGACCGTGTTGTCCATCCTGAACGGGATATGGGACAACGAATCGCTCACAACCTGGTTTCGAAGAATATATTGGATTATTTAGAGTTATCTGATGAGTTTTCTTTGGCGGAAATCAATGTGACCAATCGTAAATTTTATGGTAAAACCTTAGATGAACTAGATTTTCGTCAACGATTTGGACTAAATGTGGTAGCAATTCGTCGGGATAATCAAGATCCAATCGTGACACCACCTGCAGAAGAAGTTGTACAAAAGGACGATCATTTAGTGGTGATTGGTCGCGATGAAGACGTGGATTATTTAGATGAAAAAATGAATGGATAGGTGATTTTCAAATGAAGTTAACAATAACCCCAAAAGCGCAAGAATGGTTTAAACGTGAAATTGAATTAAGCGATGGCCAAGGAATTAAATTTTACGGAAAAGTCTATGGAAAAACTCAGGTTCATGATGGCTTTTCAGTAGGGATGTCGGTGGATACAATCGATAGTCCACTTGTAAAAACAACTATTGGTGATCAATTGTTTTATATTGAAGAAGCCGATGAATGGTTTTTTAAGGGATACGACCTCGTTGTTGATTATGACACAGTCTTGGATGAACCAAAGTACGACTTTATCCAAGTTTAGGAGTTGATACAAAATGATATCAGTTATTGTTCCTTGCTTTAATGAAGAGGAAGCGATTCCTCTTTTTTTTACGGAGATGGAGAAAGTAAAAAAAGAAGTCTCGCATAGCTTTGAATATATTTTTATTAACGATGGTTCAAAGGATGAAACGCTAAAAGTTTTGCGAGATTTAGCTAAAAGAAACGATTTCGTTCGCTATATCTCTTTTTCACGTAATTTTGGTAAAGAAGCTGCATTATATGCAGGTTTACAAGCTTCTAAGGGTGACTTAGTAACTGTCATGGATGTTGACTTGCAAGATCCGCCTGAATTATTACCGAGAATGATCGAAATGATCGAGACATCAGATATTGATTGTGTAGGAACGCGACGTTCAAATCGAAAAGGAGAACCCATTATTCGAAATCTATTTGCCAAAGCTTTTTATCATTTAATTAATCGAATTAGTGAGACAGAGATGGTGGATGGCGCTCGAGATTATCGTTTAATGACACGCCAGATGGTTGACGCGGTATTGGAACTGACTGAACATAATCGATTTTCTAAAGGGTTATTTAGTTGGGTTGGCTTTAAAACAGAATATATTTCTTTTGAGAATCAAGAGCGAGTGGTTGGAAAATCTTCATGGTCATTTTGGGAATTGTTTAACTATTCAATCGATGGAATCATAAATTTTTCTGATGTGCCCCTCAATATAGCTTCTTTTGTCGGAGCTTTTTCTTGTGTTGCTTCGGGAATCGCAATGATATTTATTATTGTTCGAGCATTATTATTTGGCGATCCGACATCTGGTTGGCCGTCATTGGTAACAATCATTCTCTTCATTGGCGGTGTTCAATTACTGTGCATCGGGATTATTGGAAAATACATCGGGAAGATTTTTATGGAAACAAAAAAACGTCCAGTTTATATTGTTAAGGAGACTGAAAAAAAGTTGGAGAAATAATCTCCAACTTTTTTAGTATCCTCGTTTCACTTCAACCTGGTTCACAGTCAACTCTTTACTTGAAACATAGCTTTTTAAATTACTCAAAAAGATTTTCATAAATTTATTTTGAAAATCAATAGTCATTCCTGAAATATGCGGAGTAATCAAAACATTATCAAATTCCCATAACGGACTTTCTTTTGGTAGCGGTTCTTCTTCAAAAACATCAAGGGCAGCAAAGGCAAAGTGTTTTTCTTCAAGTGCTGTTGTCAACTCTTTCGTATGAACAGTATCCCCACGTCCAACATTTACAAATACAGCAGTTTTCTTCATTTTTTCGAAAATATCACTATTAAAAATATGATAGGTTTCGTGTGTGCCAGGCAAAATCCCTACCACAATGTCCATCTCTGGGACAATTTTAGCCATATTTTTGATGGAATAGGTTTCTGCGAATCCCTCTACTGAATGTCCAGTTGTATTGATACCAAAAACATTTACGCCTAAGCTATGGATTGATTTCGAAAGTTGCTGACCAATATGTCCGGTACCAACGACTAGTAAATTTTTCCCAGCAAGCTGGTTATAGTGAATGGATTTTTGAGCCCATTCTTTTTGGGTTTGTTTTTTTACAGCTTCGTTCAAGCCGCGATAATAGCCAAGCAGAACGCCAATAATATGTTCGCTGATAGAAAGGGCATGAATCCCGCTGCCGTTAGATAATAAAATATCCTGTTCTGAGAACTTATCTAGTGGTAAATAGTCTACACCAGCGGAAATAGATTGTACCCATTTCAATTTTTGGGTTGTTAATAACTGATCTTCGAATTTCTCTGCCCACCCCACAGATATTTCTACGGCTGCAAAATCTTCTTCAGTCAAAGTGTTTTTGATTTGATAGTCAGGAGCGATGGATTGAATTTTTTCAGTGAAATCCTCGCGAAATTTTTTTTGTAGGAAAATAATTGGTTTTGTCATCTTTATGCCTCATTTCATGTTCAAATAGAATCGTCTCATTTATTTTATCAAAGCTTGCGAAAAAAAACTGCTTACAGAATCGTAAGCAGTTAATTAGTTGGCAATTCAATTTTTGGGAAGTGATTGATGACTCGGAAAAAGATAAACAAGCTGATGAACGTAATTAAAATACTTGAGTCAAAGTTTGGTTGAAACAATAAAATAAGGGTTGCTAAAATTGTTGGGATAGTTGCGCAATAAATAATTGTTTTGAAACATTCAAAAAAAGTCACACGGCGCAACCTCAATTTTGCTACGATCATACCAGCAATACCGGCAAAAATTAATGTAACGAATAAGTTGATGAAGGAAGGATAAAGACCTGCCAATAGCATCACTAAAGGCGTCCAAATTGGCATTCTCAAATCTTTTAGACCAGTTCTCAATTTATCCCCAGTCATACTTTTTAGAGGTTCCTGTTTATAGGAGAATTTAAGGACGTTATCGCCGAATAGTGCTGAGCTGACCCCACCGTAATCTGGAAGTACAATTATAGCTTGGTCCTTTAACAGTCCAACGCTGAAGTAATTTCCTATCAAGTCTTTCTCGACATCTTGGCGCGTACGTTTTCCTTCAGGATCGAAGGTCAGAATAATTGAATCTGTTTGATAAATAAATCCTTTCTCAGGTTTATCAGTTTTGATTTCACCATTTTCAATCCTAAAGTCGGGAATTTTTTCAACAATCTCTAGGCTGTCGGTTTTCAGTTGATCCATTACCTGAAGGGCCTGATAGACACTCGGAATTGCCAAAAGCAAACTCAACCCTAGTAGATAAACGATCGATTTCCAAAAGGGCGTGTCCTTTGCTGATTTTAGATCCTCAAAACGAATAAGGGATCCTTTGATTAATTGACGAAAAGTCATGTGATCGCTCCAATCTATTTATACAAGAGCCATTGTAGCGAAGTAAGGTTGAAATAACAAGGCGATCTGTAAAAATGTAAAAAGAATGCAAGAAAGAATTGACTATCGTACCTTGCTTCGTTATCGTATTTATGAAAGTGGATAATAAGAAAGTGAGTAATCATGAAATTTTATCAGATGTTTAAGGACTATTTAGAGGAAAAAAGACTTTGGGAAGTCTTCATTTATTTATTTTTTGGTGGATTAGCGACAGTAGTAAATATTGTGACCTTTGCTTTGGCTTATCAAGCTTTTCATTTAAGCTGGCCAGTTTCAAATGCTATTTCTTGGATTTGTTCGGTACTATTTGCGTTTGTCACAAATAAATTGTGGGTTTTTCAATCAAAAACAGAAAGTATTCCAGCTTTGGCGTGGGAGTTTGCTAAATTTATCTTCTATCGTGTGTTGTCATTTGGTATGGATATGGCTTGCATGTATTTGTTTATTGATATGTTGCACACAGGAAATTTGATTGCAAAGATTATTACGCAAATTGTCGTTGTCGTTGCCAATTATATTTTTAGTAAAGTCTTCATTTTCAAAAAAGTTGAGATTATTGAAGACGAGAAAACGAATTCCTCGCCATAGTAGGCATATATTTTGAAGAACATTGCATTGTTTGTTACAGTTAAAGCATAAAGATATTTAAGGAGGAACTTGAACTATGGCTTATACTTTACCAGATCTACCTTATGGCTACGATGCATTGGAGCCTTATATCGATGTTGAAACGATGCATTTGCATCATGACAAACACCATAACACATATGTAACAAATTTAAATGCTGCGATTGAAAAATATCCGGAATTAGGAGAACAGTCAATTGAAGAGCTAATGAAAAACTTAAATGAAGTTCCTGAGGACATTCGTACGGCTGTACGTAATAACGGCGGCGGACATGCTAACCACAGCTTCTTCTGGAAAATTATGGCTCCAAATGCTGGCGGTGAACCTACAGGCGCGATTAAGGACGCAATTGATCAAGCATTTGGCAGCTTTGAAAAAATGAAGGAAGAATTCAAGACTGCAGCAACTGGTCGTTTTGGTTCTGGCTGGGCATGGTTAGTATTGAACAATGGAAAATTAGAAATTACTTCTACTGCAAACCAAGACAGCCCATTAACTGATGGAAAAACGCCGATCATTGGCTTAGATGTATGGGAACATGCGTATTATTTGAAATATAAAAATGTACGTCCAGACTACATCGCTGCTTTCTGGGACGTTGTGAACTGGGATCAAGCAAATGAAAACTTAGCGAACGCTAAATAATCAACTATTAAAGAGGAAGATTGGCATGGTCAATCTTCCTCTTTTTTTAACATTAAAGGAAGTATAACATTTTAAGCGGTCAAAGGATTGATACATCAATCTTTTGACCGCTTTTCATCTGGTCTTTTTCCTATTAAACTGGAGATATGAAACCCAATATTTTACACGCCATTTTCTTTGATGAATATCAAAACTGGGAGAAATTCAATCAAAGGTACACAAGAAGGATTCGATCCGTTGTGAAAAGAGAAGTGAAGAAGTTTCGCGATTGTGGTGACCTTAAAAAAGGTTATCGTCTATTTGTCTGTGAAGGATGCCATGATGTAAAGAAAGTGGCTTTTCGTTGTAAAGGGAAATTTTGTCCAACTTGTGCAACTGGGGAAAGTCAACGGTGGGCAGAGGTTGCGGCGAATGATCTGTTTACAGTGACGCATCGACACGTCATCTTCACGATCGATGAAGGTTTACGTGAGATTTTTCTGAAGGAGAAGTATCGTAAGGAGCTTTTAAAAGGATTAATGGATGAAGCTGCACGGATACTATTAGATTTTTTTAGAAAGCACCATATACAAGCTGGGGTTGTGGCAACACTCCACACCTTCGGTTCTCAGCTAGAATACAATCCGCATGTTCATTTAGTCGTCACCATGGGTGGACTGACGAAGGATGGAAAATGGAAGGACTATGACTATTTTCCGTTCGCAATGTTGAGGAAATATTGGCAGAATGCGGTCCTAAAGCTCATTCGAAGAACCTTATCCCAATGGGATAAGGCACGAGTCCAGCCGCTTTTACAAGCGGCGTACACGAAAAATGCAGAGGGTTTTTACGTGCATGCACCCAAAAGGAGCCGAACTTCTCTCAAAAAGATATTAGAATATATCAGTCGTTATATGAAACGTGGTCCCATTGCTTTAAATCGTATCCTTTTGTACGATGGGAAAATAGTGATGTTTCAGTATCATGATAAACGAACTAACACGGATAAGATAAAGACGATGTCGGCAGAGGAATTTATTGGTGCACTGATTCGTCATATTCCAGAGAACCAGTTCAAAACAATTCGTAGATACGGCATTTATAGTCGGCGGATCAAGACAATCATGAAAAAAGTATTAAGTAATTACCAGAAAGAGATTCAACGAATGCTTGTGAATGTGAAGAAAGCACTTAAACCAAAATCATGGTGTGAACGAATAGCCGAAGAATTCGGAGTAAATCCATTGGAATGTACTAGATGTGGCGAATATTATGAATTTAGTGGAGTTAGTGTGTCTAAAAATGGACGACTTGTAGTGAAATATGCGAAGAATAAAGAATCGGAACGATTCATGCGAGAGGAGAATAAAAAAATTGGGGAAGAAGCATCGAAACGTAAGTATGAAAAAGAAAAAGAAGCAGCTTTTAAAAAACTTCGATTCCAATGGAGTGGTTCATTACATTTGTCTTGAATGTGGGATAAAGGAAAAAATTCCAAAGGAAGTAGTTCAATTTTTGGATGCAGGAGATGTTGCATTTGATCCTGAGAACGCTCCGCAATTTGATTGCGAAAAATGTGGTGGAGAGATGTATCCAGAATACTATAAGAACGTACTTGGATACGAATTTAGAATCAGTGATCGACAATAAAATGATTTATCTAAACAAAAAGTCCTCAGGAGCGGTTTTCTCCTGAGGTTTTCTTAGCCTAGATTTTATGACCTTCCAAAAATCTTCATAATTTTATGGTATAAATCGAACGTAAAGAGCAAACCAGCTATTAATATTCTTTAAGTTTCTGTTATTTGAAATTAATTGTTTTTAGCTGTTGTTGATTAGATAGCTGATATATGAGAAAATAAAACGAAAAAATCGTTAATAGAGGTGTATGATGAGTCGTTGGAAGAAAGTGATCGTAGGGTTATTAGTCCTACTAAATTTATTTATAGGTGGGATTACCTACTATGCTGTCCAAGTGACAAATGATGCCAGTAAAATGGTTGATAGTATTCGACAAACTGTTAAACGTACAAGTTTGAAGCGAGAGGGTGACAAACCCAATATAGACAATGCGGAGCCTTTTTCAATTTTGCTCGCGGGAGTCGATACAGGAGACCTTGGCCGCTCGGATCAGGGGAGATCTGATAGTATGATGGTCGTTGCTATCAATCCCAAGCAAAAGAAATCAACAATTGTCAGCTTAGACAGAGATATTTTGACTAAAATTGTTGGGTATGAGACGAATGACAAATTGAATCACGCCTACGCGTTTGGTGGTGTGAAGATGTCAATGGATACAATTGAGACACTTTTAGATATCCCTTTGGACCATTATGTATCAATCAATATGCGTGGATTAAAAGACTTGATTGATGCGGTTGGCGGTATTGAGGTCAATAATAAGATTGATTTTACTTTGGATGGTATTCATGTACCTAAAGGAAAACAAACGTTGGATGGAGAAAAGGGCTTAGCCTATGCGCGGATGCGTTATGAAGATCCAGAAGGCGATGTTGGACGGCAAAGACGTCAACGAGAAGTAGTAACCAAAATTTTACGAAAAGCGATGTCAATCAATGGTGTAAGTAACTATAGAAAAATTTTAAAAGCAGTCGAAAAAAATATGAAAACCGATCTAACATGGGATGATATGATGGATATCGGAACGAACTATTTATCCGCATTTGATACTATCAAACAAAAACAACTGGTTGGTAAGAGTCAGATGATAGATGAAATTTACTATCAAATATTAGGTACAAATGAATTATTAGATATTCAGAACACATTGAAGAAGCAGTTAGATTTGCCTACAGCAAGCACTTTACCAAACCTGAAAGAACAAGATGCAGATAGTTTGTTCTATGATGACTCTGATGGCAAAGCCAGTGAAGACACCAGCCAATTTGCGCCAGGCTATGATAATCCGAATAATTATGACAGCAGTGGCGTTTATGGTGATTCTTCAAATACAACTAACGACTATCAACAATCCGATGATTATTCTACTCAATATGATCAAGGATATACAGATCCAAATCAAGGTTACGGCGGTGCTACTGATCCTAACGCAGGACAGCAAAATGATGTTTACGGCCAGCCCGCTGCTGGTTACTAAAAAACGAGCGTTCCTATTTCTATCACGTACGATAGAAATAGGAACGCTTTGTTTTTATCGATTTTTCAAAAGCTGAATCTCTGATAGTTACTATTTTCTAGACATTTTTACGACAACCTCACAACGAGCTGTTTGTGGAAACATATCAACAGATTGTAAATAGTCTATATGATAGATTTTTGCAAGACTGACAAGATCGCGAGCCAAAGTGGAGACATTACAGGAAATATAAACCATTTGGGGACTTGGTGATTCTTGAATCGCCTTAAGCAATTGATTATCCAGACCTGTTCGTGGCGGATCAACGACAATTGCATCTGGCGAAAAGCCCTCCTTTAGCCATTTTGGTAATAAGCTTTCAGCAGTTCCGACCTCGTATCGGGTATTGGTTAGGTTCATTGCTTCCGCATTTTTCTTCGCATCGTCAATGGCTTGTGGGATTACATCCATACCCCGGACTTCTTTGGCTTTTTTAGCTAATGACAGTCCAATTGTACCAACACCGCAATACGCATCTACTACTGTTTTAGGCATTGTTAAATCCAGAGCATTGATGGCTTCTTGATAAAGGATCTTCGTTTGCTGGGGATTCAATTGGAAGAACGCCCGCGGCGAAAGTTCAAAGCTGACTTCATTGATTTTTTCGTTGATAACTTCTTTGCCCCAAAGATGAATGGTTTCATCCCCCATAATGACAGAGGTTTTCTTCTCTTGGATATTTTGCATGATTGAAACAATTTCTGGCAAACGATTCGTGATTTCTCGAATCAATGTATTTTTTTGCGGCAACTTCGGTGTTTTTGTAATCATGACTAATTGGACCTCGCCAGTTTCAACACCAATTCGAACCATTAATGTACGCAGAATACCGGAATTTGAACGTTCATCATAAATCGGCAGATCATATTTTGTTAATAAGTTTACTACCGTATTGATGACTTTTTGCGTTGTTGGTTCTTGGACCAAGCAATCTTTGATCGGAACCAATTGATGAGAATCCGCCTGATAAAGACCAGCTTCGACTTGATTGGTTCGTTTATTTTTCCGCAATTGAAATTGCGCTTTATTGCGATAGTGCCAAGGCTCATCCATGCCAATCGTATTGCGCAGCTCAAAGGTCTGATAGCCTTCGGGCTTGTATTTTTCTAAAGCTTGACGCAATAAATCTTTCTTAAAGTCTAATTGCTTGCTGTAGACTAGATGTTGAAGCTGACAACCGCCGCATTCTTTATAAACAGGACATGGGGGCGTGATACGATCGGGACTCTTTTTCGTAATTTTTACTAAGCGGGCTTCTGCAAAACGAGGAGTTGCTTTAGTGATTCGTGCGATAACCGTTTCATTTGGTAACGCACCAGTGACAAAAATAATCAGACGTTTGTAATAAGCGATGCCCTCGCCATTGATACCGAGCCGTTTTATTTTCAAGGTTAATGTTTGGTTAGGTTTAAGTTGAACAGCCATGGTTAGCCTCTTTCTCAAATTTTTTTTCAGCTTTTTATACGCAATTCATTTTAGCATATTTTTATCGATTGGTTGATTATCTGTGATAGAATTAGTTTTTGTGAGGAGATTATTACTATTCTCCACTAGGCGGATGATATATATAGAAATAGTAAATTGGAGGACATAAGATGCTGACGGTAGTAAAAATCAGTCAAGGTCGTGGACCTTACTATAAAGTAGAATTTTCTAATGGTGAAAAGCTGCGATTGTCAGAAGATACAGTTGTACGTCATCGCTTGCTTAAAGGCCAAGAGCTAGATGAGAAGATGCTAGATGAGATTAAGCAGGAGGGTAAAGAAGATCTGGGATTTCAACTTGCTTTAAATTATTTAAGCTATCAATTACGGACGGAAAAAGAACTTCGAACCTATCTAAAAGAGAATGAGATTGAAAGTGCTGATCGGCAAAAAATTGTTGTTCGTCTGAAAGAAATGGATTTACTGAATGATCTTGTCTATGGAGAAAGCTATGTTCGCACGCAAATGCGCATAGGAGATAAGGGCCCACGAGTTTTGCAGCAAAAGTTAAAACAAAAAGGGCTGAATGATACGGATATTCAACACGCGTTATATCTTTATGAAGCAGACGAACAATTTCAAGTTGCTGCGCATACAGCAAAAAAGGCGATGCGAAAATTTCATCATAGCAGCCCACGCGAAGTTCAACGAAAAATTCAGCAATTGCTGATGACAAAAGGCTTCAGCAGCGACATCAGCAAAAATGTATTAGCCGAACTTGATTTTTCTGAAATCGAGGAGCAAGAGACGGATGCATTAGAGCTTCAGGGTGAAAAGCTTTGGCGCAAGAATCAGCGATTTGAACCAGCAAAACGGCGACAAAAGGTCAAACAGAGTTTGTATCAAAAGGGATTTCAGTTAGATCAGATCGATGCCTTTATTCGTGGAAAAGAGGAAGCAGATGAGTAGAGGTTGGGAAAATTGGTCGGCTTCAGACGTGGAACAATTTCAAGAAGCTTTTCTAGAATGGTACCAGCAGGAAAAGCGAAATCTTCCCTGGCGTTACAACCAAGATCCTTATCGCATCTGGATCTCGGAAATCATGTTGCAGCAAACACGAGTCGATACCGTGATTGATTTTTTTTATCGATTTATGGAGCAATTTCCAACGATTCAAGCGTTAGCAGAGGCACCAGAGGACAAATTACTGAAAGTTTGGGAAGGGTTAGGTTATTATTCTAGGGCTCGTAATTTGCAGGCTGCGGCAAAACAGATTATGGAAGAATTCGGCGGAAAGTTTCCGAAAACGGTCGAAGAGATTCGTTCACTTAAGGGAATTGGACCATATACCGCTGGCGCTATTAGCAGTATTGCTTTCGAGATCCCAGAACCTGCAATCGATGGGAATGTGATGCGAGTCGTTAGTAGATTATTTTGTATTGAAGCAGATATTGCGAAAGCAAGTAGTCGAACCTTTTTTGATGAAGCGATGCGCAAGATCATTAGTCAAAAGCAGCCAGGCGACTTTAATCAAGCGATGATGGATTTAGGCTCCAGTATTTGTACACCGACGAATCCGCAATGTGAAATCTGTCCGATTCAGCAGTTTTGTCAGGCTTATCGAGAAGGGCGTCAAACCGATTTTCCAGTGAAATCGAAAAAGCAAAAACCAAAAGATGTTTATTATGTAGCTGGTATTATTGAAAATAAAGAACAAGAGATTTTTCTTCAACAACGTCCAGAAACAGGGTTATTAGCAAATATGTGGCTCTTTCCTTTAGAAGAAGTTTCAGTAGAACGATTCAGCGAATTGCAGGAGCAATATGATCCTAAAAGCTGGGATTTATTTTCTAGTTCACAGATTGCAGAAGACAGTCCTGATTTCTTTTCAGCTCAAAATATTATTTGGCAAAAAAAGGTTCTGGGAGAGGTTAAGCATGTCTTTAGTCATTTACGCTGGCATATTCTTGTTTTCTACGGTCGAAGTGCAGCACCTTTAACACTCAAAGGCCATTGGGTGAAACCAAATGAATTTTCTGGCTATGTTTTTCCAAAACCACAGCAAAAAATGTTGGAAGTTTTTGAAAATTATTTATCCGATGACAAAGATTAGTAGGCAATCTTTCATTTTATTGCTATAATAATTCTGATGTCGGTGTGATAACACCCAAACAAATGCGGAAATTTTTTCGCTGAGGGAAGGGTAGCTATGGGAGTTCCAAAAGAAGGAGAGTTTGTGACGATTAAAAGTTACAAGCACGACGGCAGTTTGCATCGAACGTGGCGTGATACCATGGTATTAAAAACAAGTGAGTGTTCACTGATTGGCTTGAATGACCACACATTGGTCACAGAATCAGACGGCAGAAGATGGGTCACTCGCGAACCAGCAATCGTTTATTTTCATCAAAAATACTGGTTCAACATAATAGCAATGATTCGAGAGAAGGGAGTTTCTTATTATTGTAATCTAGCATCACCTTATGTATTAGATGACGAGGCACTAAAATATATTGATTATGATTTAGATGTCAAAGTTTTTCCTGATGGCGAGAAACGCCTATTGGACGTGGATGAATATGAAGCCCATAGTCAGCAAATGCATTACTCTAAAGAAATTGATTATATTCTCAAAGAAAATGTCAAGATCTTAGTGGACTGGATCAACAATGAAAAGGGGCCTTTTTCTCAAGGCTATATTGATATTTGGTATGATCGTTACAAGCAATTGTCGCGAAAGTAGAAAGAAAAGGCTGTGCCAGAAATGGTACAGTCTTTTTTGCCAGCTTTTTATGAATGCATGGAAGTAGAAAAAAATTTTTAGTTTTAAGATGTTTGTAGCTCTTTCTTCATATGCACATGATCAATTCCAGCGTCTTCAAATATTTCACCGTAAGTAATGTATCCTAGTTTTTTGTAAAATTTTTCCGCTGATAATTGTGCGCCTAATTCGATTGTTTTATAATGCTGTTGTTTGGCAAATGCTTCAGCTTCTGTAATGATTTCAGAACCTAGATTTTTTCTACGGTATTCTTTTAACACAGCCATCCGTTGTAATTTGAATGTATGGTCATTCAGAGGTAATAGTCGCACAGTTGCTGCAGGCTTCTTATCGTCGGTGTAAAGTACGAAATGAACAGAATAGGCTTCATTTCCATCGATTTCTAAATTAGCAGGAACACCTTGTTCTTGTACAAAGACTTTTTGGCGGATACGAACGGCATCGAGATAGATTTCGCTCATTGTATCCTTAGTGATTAAAATTTTCATAATGACACCTTCCTCAAGGGGATTTTCTTTCACATGATGTATACTATAAACTAAATCTAAAAAAAGGAGTAGATGAATGTTTGAGAAAATTAAAAATTCAAAATTAATGTTCTGGTCGGTTGAACTATTGATTATTGCCACATTGATTTTGGTTTCTTCAAAAATTGATTTTGTTTTTCAGCCGATAGGCACATTTTTTACTACGTTGTTCGCGCCGATTTTAATTGCAGGCTTTTTGTATTACTTATTGAATCCTTTAGTGAACTTACTAATGAAAATGGGTGTCAAGCGCTTAGCAGCAATTGCATTAATCTTTATTTTACTGATTGGAATGATCGTGCTGATTTTTATGAGCATCATCCCTAATCTAGTTGAGCAGCTAGTTTCCTTAGCTAGGAATATTCCAGGATTTATCAGTAATATGCAAACTTGGTTGCAAGAATTGGCTAATAATGCGACACGTTTTCCGCTATTTAAAGAATTAGACGTTGACAAGTACATTAGCAATTTAGATGTCTCTGCAGGAAGCATAATCCAGCAGTCGTTAACGGGCGTGACAAACGGGTTAGGTTCAGTGATAGGCAAGATTACAACGATAGTCTTATTACTCGTCACGGTTCCCTTCATTTTATTTTATATGTTGAAGGACGGCGAAAAATTAGTTCCCAATATTGAACGTCTTTTCCCAGAAAAGCAAAGAGAAAATATCAAAGGACTCTTGCAGCAGTTAAATAAAACCTTGTCTGATTATATTAGCGGACAAGCAATCGAGTGTTTGTTTGTGGGAACATTTACGTTTCTAGGTTATCTGCTGATTGGCGTGGACTATGCGTTCTTATTTGGAGTAATCGCAGGACTGACGAATTTGATTCCTTATTTGGGACCGTATTTAGGATTGGCCCCCGCATTGATCTACACATTTTTTGATTCACCAACAAGAGCCTTACTCTGTATAGTGGTTGTAATTATTGTGCAGCAGATTGATGGGAATGTAATCTACCCGAATGTAATTGGAAAATCGTTGAATATTCATCCACTAACGATTATTTTAATTTTATTAGTAGCCGGAAATCTTTCTGGCATATTAGGTGTCTTTTTAGGTGTTCCTGTTTATGCTATTTTACGCACATTAGTTGTTTTTGTGGTTAAAATAGTTAAACAAAGCAAACAAGAAGAACGAGAGCAAGAATTTTTAAGTTAGCAAATCGCTCTTTATTCGGAAAAGATTGCATAAAAAGAAGCGATGTGATACGATTTTATCGTGGCCTTTGTGCCACTTTTTTTACACTTAAAAATAAGGAGCGAATGCAATTATGAATGCTGACCCCGATAGTCAGTCGTTAATTTTACAACTAGGTTTATTAGTAATTTTGACGTTAATCAACGGATTTTTAGCTGCAGCTGAAATTTCGGTGGTATCGGTCAATAAAAACCGAGTAGAACAAAAGGCGGATGAAGGAAACCCAAAATCAAAAAGATTATTAGAGGTTATTGAAAGTCCGAATAATTTCTTATCAACGATCCAAGTTGGGATTACTTTAGTCAACATCTTGTCAGGGGCCTCCTTGGCTGATAGCTTGTCTGCTCGTTTGACGCCTTTATTAGGCGGAAGTGCGATTGCGCGGACAGCTTCTGCGGCGATCGTCATGATATTATTGACCTATGTATCAATTGTATTTGGAGAATTATATCCCAAACGAATTGCTATGACCAAGACCGAGGAAGTCGCACAATTTACCTCTGGCGTGGTTCGCAAATTAGGAGTAATCACAAAACCTTTCGTTTGGTTGTTAACGGCTTCAACAAACTTATTGGCAAAGATTACGCCGATGAAGTTTGATGATGAAGACACTAGAATGACCCGTGACGAAATGCGTTATATGTTAGAAAATGAAGGTGTGCTGGACAACGACGAGATCGAGATGCTGCAAGGTGTCTTTTCATTAGATACAAAGGTCGCTCGCGAAGTAATGGTTCCTCGAACAGATTCCTTCATGATAGATATCAATGATCCAGTATTGGAAAGCATTGATGAGATTTTGAATGAAAGCTATTCACGAATTCCAGTATATGATGATGATAAGGATAAAGTTGTAGGGATTTTACACACTAAAACCTTATTGAAGGCAGCTCGCCAATTCGGTTTTGAAAATGTCAATTTACAAAAGATTTTACAAGAACCGCTATTTGTGCCAGAAACCATTTTCATTGATGATTTATTATATGAATTGAAGAAAACCCAAAATCAAATGTCGATTCTACTTGACGAGTATGGTGGTATGGTAGGATTAGTCACATTAGAAGATTTGCTTGAGGAAATCGTTGGAGAAATCGATGATGAATCTGATGAAGTTGAGAAGCTTTATGAAAAAGTCGGGGACAACGAATACTTGATCAATGGGAAGATGCTGATTGACGAGTTCAACGAAGAGTTTGGTTTGAACTTGCATATGAGTGACGTCGATACGATGGCAGGATATCTGATCACAGCTTTGGGAACAATTCCTGATCAAGGGGAAAAGCTTTCGTTTGATGTTGACGATTTGACTTTGATCTCAGAAGAAATGGAAGGATCTCGTGTTTTGACCTTGCGTGCAATTTTCCATCCGGAAGAACATGAGAATGCTGAACCAGAAGAAGAACGTCGCCTATTTACTAAGGATTTTGAGGATGACGAGCCTCGCCGTTAGATAAATGATAACTAAACAGGTCTTAATCTCTTATTCGGAGATTAAGACCTGTTTTTTTCAAAACTGCTTTTTCCTAGATTTTTAAAAATGCCTGATAATGTATGCGTTAGGCAACATTTAAGAATGAGCGATTCAACTTTCCAATAGAGTAAAATCCATGCTATACTGATTGGGTTGAAATTTGAAAGAGATGAATGGAGCAATAGAATGAATAATCCTAATTTAAAACAACAAGTGGACAGCCGTCGTACCTTCGCGATTATTTCCCATCCGGATGCTGGTAAGACGACCATCACTGAACAACTATTATTATTCGGCGGAGCGATTCGCCAGGCGGGAACAGTTAAAGGGAAAAAAACTGGAAATTTTGCGAAATCTGACTGGATGGATATTGAAAAGCAACGGGGAATCTCAGTGACGAGTTCTGTGATGCAGTTTGATTTTGAGGGAAAACGAGTAAACATTTTAGATACACCAGGGCATGAAGACTTCTCTGAGGATACCTACCGTACATTAATGGCAGTCGACAGTGCCGTAATGGTTATTGATAGCGCAAAAGGAATCGAGGCGCAGACGAAAAAGCTTTTCCAAGTTGTTAAGCGTCGAGGAATTCCGATTTTTACTTTTATTAATAAGCTGGACCGCGATGGCCGCGAACCATTAGATTTATTAGAAGAGCTGGAGGAGTTATTAGATATAGAGTCTTATCCTATGAATTGGCCGATAGGTATGGGAAAGGGCTTAGAAGGAATTTACGATATCTATAACGAACGAATTGAATTTTATCGCCCTGAACAATATGAAGGGGAACGATTTGTAAAGTTGACGGATGGTGAAATCGCTGGGGAACATCCATTGAAGGAGAAATCAATTTATGAAGATGTGATCGGTGAAGTGGAATTAGTTCGAGAAGCTGGAGATCAATTCAATCTTGAGAAAATTCAACGAGGAGATCAAACCCCTGTCTTCTTTGGTTCTGCATTAACCAATTTTGGTGTTGAAACATTTTTGGAAACATTCGTTGATCTTGCACCGAAACCGCATGCTCATAAAACAGAAGAAGGAGAGGCAGTCTCTCCTTATGAAGAAGAGTTCTCTGGATTTGTTTTCAAAATTCAAGCTAACATGAATCCAAATCATCGTGATCGGATTGCTTTTGTTCGGGTATGCTCGGGTACTTTTGAACGTGGGATGGATGTAACCCTTGGTCGTACCGGTAAAAAAATGAAATTAAGTAACGTTACCCAATTTATGGCGGATGCTCGTGAAAATGTCGAGGAAGCTGTTGCCGGCGATATTATTGGAGTCTATGATACAGGAAACTATCAAATCGGAGATACTTTATATGAGGGAAAACTGAAAGTCGCTTACGAAGAGCTGCCATCTTTTACGCCTGAATTATTTATGAAGGTTACTGCTAAAAATGTGATGAAACAAAAATCCTTCCACAAGGGAATTTATCAATTGGTTCAAGAAGGTGCGATCCAGCTGTATAAAACCTATTTAACAGACGAGTATATTATTGGCGCCGTGGGACAGTTACAGTTTGAAGTGTTCCAACACCGCATGCTAAATGAATACAATGCGGAAGTAGTTATGACACCGATGGGTAACAAAATCGCTCGTTGGATTGATCCAGAACAATTAGACGAACGAATGAGCTCAAGCCGCAATATTTTGGCGAAAGATCGTTTCGATCAACCACTATTCTTATTCGAAAATCAATTTGCGATGCGCTGGTTTGCAGATAAGTATCCAGATGTAGAATTGAAGAGCTTGATGTAAAAAGATTAGAAAGGGATTTTTGATGCAAAAACTAAAAAGTGATACGACTTTTGCTTTAAAAAAAGTGATACGACCAAGTAATTTATTCTGGTTAATTATTTTGATCGTGTTAACGATGTTTCGCCTAATGTTGAGCATAAAATCCCCCTATTTTATCAATTTATTTGCTGGTTATGATGATCAATTATTTATTCATTACAGTGAAGAATTATTAAAGGGAAATTGGCTAGGTGAATATTCAACAAAAACCTTATCTAAGGGAGTATCTTATTCGTTTTTCATGGTTTGGGCTAATAAGCTACACCTGTCGTATGGATTTCTTTTGGGTCTGTTCAATATATTCGCTAGTTCGATAGCAGCAATCGCTTTACGACCATTACTAAAAAATCGGTGGATTCTAACGTTTGTTTATACATTCTTTTTATATTCACCAGTGACTTTTACGAGTGAATATAGCACTAGAATTTATCGGAATACGCTCGTGGTTCCGGCTGTTTTATTAGTAGTTGGTTGCCTTATTGGATTATATTTTAGAAGAAATGGAAAGCTAAAACCGTTTATTTTGTGGTCTCTGGGCTTATCAATAATTTTTTCTTTTTATTGGTATATACGAGAAGATTCATTATGGTTGTTACCGTTAGCGAGTGTCGGTTTATTGATTATTGCCGGCTCTGTCATTTTTGAAAATGATTCTAGCTTCAAAATCAAAAATATCCGTATAGCTATCAAAAAATTCTACTTTACGAAAAGGCAATTGGCTAAGTTAATTTTTTGTGTGTTACCCTTCGTTTTGCTTTTTTCTACAACAAAGTTACTTGAAAAAATAAACGAAGAGCATTATGGAATCGCCGTGGTTAATGACCGGACAGGTGGAGCTTTTGCCAATGTCTCAAAGCAGTTAATTCGCATGGATGATGGGACAAATTTGAATCAAACGAACAGCAAGGTCTGGGTATCAAAAAAAGCATTGAAAAAGGCTGAAGCGGCTTCACCGACACTTAAATCAATCGAAAAAAATATTGACTGGATTTATCAAGGAAGTCCTTGGAGCGGTGGCGAAGATATCGCTGGCGATATCATCTTTTGGGCATTAAGAGATGCTGCAGATCAGGCTGGGTATTATAAGGATGGAAAAAAAACAGAACGATTTTGGGAAAAAGTTGACACAGAATTAGCCAAAGCATACAAAAATGGACAAATTAAAGAGAAAAAAGAGATTTATCTTACTGCTACGGGAGACGGCAAATTAATGAAAGACCTGCCATCAGTAGGGGATTTCATGCAAAGCGGTTTGAAGTATAATCTTTTTTACAAAAACTATGGTCAGGGATCAGACACAACCCTTGGGCCAAAAGAGGATGTAGCTAAAGCAGAAAAATTACTAAATCAATCTTTTGCTGAAAACTGGCAAGATGTGAATAAGCCTCGTTCTGAGCCGGTTAAAATTACAAATTCTGCCAAGTTATCTAATCGTATCATTCAAATTTATCGTGATTTAAATCCAATTTGGTTAGTTTTATTTGGATTTGGGGTTTTAATAATCTTAGTGGGCAGCCTTTTTTCAAAGGCACAGTTAAAAATTTTTCGCGGATTGTTATTGCTCTTACTAGGATTAACATTGTCATATTTAATTTTTATTATTGGTGTTTCATGGTTTTGCTCTTGGGCACCAGAACGTAAGGATATGTTTATGATGATTTATACAGGGGCAGGTGTGCCAGTGATTCAATGGATTGAAATTTTGGCCTTTGTAGGAATTCTACAATTACCGATTATTGCTAAGAGAATCAACAAAAAATAGTTGAAGCTAAGTTTTTTTAGCTCCAACTATTTTTTATTGATCGACATTTCAATTAAACCAGGGGACTCCAAGTAAGAGATATTTGCGAAATCATAAGTTCCCTTGTCTAGTTTTCTTTTAAAATATTTATGTACAAAATCAACTTCTGATGGCAGGATGTTTCGATTATCGTTTTTTAATACAATTTCGGCATGCTTATAGGCATCTGTATAAATCACAGTCGTATTGCCGATTGTATAGACTTTAATCATGTTTGCATCAGTGTTTTCCAGTTGATTATAAACCAATTGCGAATGACTATTGGTCACGTTAATAAGTTTCATCCTGAAACACCTTCTTCCTAAACCTTACTCCATAATGTAATTATATAAGAAAGATTAAGAAAAAAGAAGGATGTTGCTCACTTTTATTAGAATATTTGAAAAATTTGGTAAAAAGGAAAGGATTCTCGCGATAGAGAATCCTTTCCTTTTAAACTTTATCTTCTTTGGCTAAGCGTTCAGGCTTTGACGTGATCACAATACGATCTTCTTTATCAAGCTTTGCTTTTAGATCGGTAATCGTTGGATGATCTAAATAGAATTCAGCGATTCCGTCCTCGATATTTTCTTGAATCGTCCGACGTAATGGACGAGCCCCCATTGCAGGATCATAGCCAAGATCTACTAATTTTTCTTTGACATTATCTGGTACATCAATATGAAGTTTTTGCGAAGCCAACATTTCGTTGACATCATCTAGCATAAGCGAAACGATTTTCATCAAGTTTTCTTTTGACAGTGAGCTGAACTCGATGATACCGTCAAAACGGTTTAAGAACTCAGGAGCAAAGAAGTCTTTTAGTTGACCCAAAACAGAGCGGGTAGTTCCTTCTCTTGCAGCTCCGAAACCGACATTGGCTTCGATCTTGCCAGTTCCAGCGTTACTAGTCATGATAATAATCGTGTCCTTAAAGCTGACTGTTCGACCTTGAGAATCAGTTAAACGTCCATCATCAAGAATTTGCAAGAACATATGAAGTACATCAGGATGCGCCTTTTCTATTTCATCTAGTAAGATTAAACTGTAGGGATGACGACGAACTTGCTCGGTCAATTGTCCAGCTTCTTCGTATCCAACATAACCTGGAGGAGAACCGATCAATTTAGAGACACTGTGTTTTTCCATATATTCACTCATATCAAAGCGAATCATGGAATCACTAGAGCCAAATAGTTCTTCAGCTAGTTGACGAGCCAGCTCAGTTTTACCAACACCAGTAGGTCCAACAAACAGGAAAGAACCAATTGGACGATTTTTCTTATTCAAACCGACACGATTACGACGAATAGCTTTAGCTACTTTATCGACTGCTTCATCTTGTCCAATAACGTGTTGCTTCAAGTCGACGGCAAGATTCTTCAATTGTGTTTGTTCTTTTTCTTTAAGTTCGCCCACTGGAATGCCAGTCCGTTTTTCAACGATCTGCTCCATGTCCTTTTCAGAGATGACCGGTGTTTCTTCATCCGTCAATTGACGATCTTTCATTTTTTGCAATTTATTGATTTGATCACGGTAGTAAGCGGCTTTTTCAAAATCTTCTTCTTGAGAAGCTTGTGATTTTTGTTGTTCAGCTTCCGCTAATTTCTTGTCAATCGTCTTTGGATCGACGATTTGAATCGTTAAGTTTTTCTTTGAACCTGTTTCATCTAGCAAATCAATGGCTTTATCCGGTAAGAAGCGGTCTTGAATGTAACGATTTGAAAGCTCAGCTGCTGCTTTGATAGCATCATCCGTATATTTTACATGATGATAATCTTCATAGCGTGGTTGTAAACCCTTCAAAATTTCGATCGTTTCTTGAACAGATGGTTCTTCCACTCGAACAGGTTGCATCCGACGTTCTAGCGCCGCATCTTTTTCAATGATTCGGTATTCGTTTAACGTGGTGGCGCCAACCATCTGCAATTCGCCACGAGCTAAAGCAGGTTTTAAGATATTACCAGCATCCATGTTGCCATCTCCGGCGGCACCCGCACCAACAATTTCATGTACTTCATCGATGAAGAGGATAATATTTTCAGCTTGACGTATTTCTTCGATCAATTTCTGCATCCGTTCTTCAAATTGGCCACGGATTCCAGTACCTTGAACAAGCGAAGCAACATCCAAACGGATAACATCCTTGTCCATTAATTTCTGTGGTACATCGCCGTCAACGATTTTTTGAGCCAATCCTTCAACAACCGCTGTTTTACCAACACCGGGTTCTCCGATAAGAACCGGATTGTTTTTTGTCCGGCGATTTAAAATTTCGATGACGCGTTGAATTTCATCGTCTCGACCAACGACTGGATCGATATTTCCTTCACGAGCCAATCCTGTGATATTAATTCCGTATTCACCTAATAGACCGCCACCATTATTCCGGGGTGGTTGATTGTTAATACCATTTCCGCCACCGAATTGGGTAGGTGGTGTTTGATCCGCAGCTCCTTGACGCTGTTGCATTTGTTGGGACATAGAGCGGAACAAGTCATCTAAACTTCCAAAACCAAAAGGATCATTTCCTGCCATTTGCGGCGCACCTCCAGCTTGATTCTTCAATTTTTGATAGCAATTTTGACAATAATCTAATTGCTTTCGTTGACCATTGACATTTGCATATAAATGAATCGTTGCTTCATTTTCATGACAATTTTGGCAAAGCATTTTTTTCACCCTTTCAACAGTTAATTGTTTCTTCCATTGTACATCGAGTAAGCGAATCTCGTAAAAAGATACGCTGATCAGTTGTTTGACTTTTACTGACCTTAAGAATAATTATAGCGAGAATCTCAATAAATGCAAACAGTTTGTTTCATTTTTTAGCAGACAGAGATATAGAGTGCTAAAATGAATGGACAATTACTTTTTTCGCAAGTCATAGTTGTTATGTAAAAAAGATGAAAACAAGAATAATAAGGGTTTAAACAGTTAATCAAGATATTTTAAGAAAGGGCATACAAATTGAGAGAATAAATCGATTAAAATTGTTGTATCCACCGCAAAAAAATGGTAATCTAAGAAAATGAAGGGCTCAAAAAGATGGATGTTATCATTAAAGCCCTAACATAAAAAAACATTTTTTTTTATAAAGGAGAACGGTCAATATGGAAAAAAAAGATTTTCACGTAGTAGCAGAAACAGGGATTCATGCACGTCCCGCAACTTTATTGGTGCAAGCTGCAAGCAAATTTAACTCTGATATTAACTTAGAGTATAAAGGAAAATCAGTTAACCTTAAATCAATCATGGGAGTTATGTCTCTAGGTGTTGGCCAAGGCTCTGACGTGACTATCTCTGCTGAAGGTGCTGACGAAAAAGAAGCAATGGAAGCAATCGTAGAAACAATGAAGAAAGAAGGATTATCTGAATAATGGTTGAATTACTAAAAGGTATTGCCGCAAGTGACGGAGTTGCCGTTGCGAAAGCTTATCTGCTAGTACAACCGGATTTATCTTTCAAACAAAATAATGTAGAAGACACTGCTGCCGAAGAAAAGCGTTTAGACGACGCTTTGGCGGCTTCTTCTGCTGAATTAGAAAAAATTCGGGATAAAGCAGCGAAAAGCTTAGGTGAAGAAGAAGCACAAGTTTTTGATGCTCATTTAATGGTTCTTTCAGATCCAGAAATGATTGGTCAAATTAAGCAACATATTCAAGATAACAAAGTGAATGCTGAAAGCTCACTTAAAGAAGTAACTGATATGTATATTGGCATGTTCGAGGCAATGGATGATAACGCTTATATGCAAGAACGTGCAGCGGATATTCGCGATGTAACGAAACGTGTTATGGCGCATTTATTAGGAGTATCTTTGCCAGATCCATCAATGATCGACGAAGAAGTTATCGTTGTAGCGCATGACTTGACGCCAAGTGATACTGCTCAACTAGATAAAAATTTTGTTAAAGCCTTTGTTACTGATATTGGCGGACGGACGTCTCACTCAGCAATTATGGCTCGTTCATTAGAAATCCCAGCAATCGTTGGTACGAAAGAAATCACTTCTAAAGTAAAAGAAGGCGATGTATTGGCAGTTAATGGAATCATCGGTGAAACGATCGTTAACCCAACTGAAGAACAAGCGGCTGAATACAAAAAAGCTGGCGAAGCTTACGCAACGCAAAAAGCAGAATGGGAAAAATTAAAGGATGCTGAAACAGTTACAGCTGATGGCAAGCATTTTGAATTAGCAGCAAACATCGGTACACCAAAAGATCTTGAAGGCGTTCATAATAATGGCGCTGAAGCAATTGGTTTGTATCGTACTGAATTCTTATACATGGACTCTTCAGATTTTCCAACAGAAGACGATCAATTTGAAGCTTACAAAGCCGTTTTAGAAGGCATGGGCGACAAACCAGTCGTAGTTCGTACAATGGATATCGGGGGAGACAAAGAATTACCTTACTTGACTTTACCTCACGAAATGAATCCATTCTTGGGTTATCGTGCATTGCGTATTAGTCTATCCGAACTAGGCGATGACATGTTCCGTACACAATTACGTGCATTGTTGCGCGCTTCTGTTCATGGTAACTTACGCATCATGTTCCCAATGGTTGCGACATTAAAAGAATTCCGTGCAGCGAAGAAAATGTTCAACGAAGAAAAAGAAAAATTGGTTAAAGAAGGCGTGGAAGTTTCTGATACGATCCAAGTCGGAATCATGATCGAAATTCCAGCTGCAGCTGTACTAGCTGACAAGTTTGCCAAAGAAGTTGATTTCTTCAGTATCGGAACAAATGACTTAATTCAATACACGATGGCAGCTGACCGTATGAACGAACGCGTTTCTTACCTTTACCAACCATATAACCCATCAATTCTACGCTTAATCAAAAACGTGATTGATGCAGCGCACGCTGAAGGAAAATGGGCTGGTATGTGCGGCGAGATGGCCGGCGATCAAACTGCTGTTCCATTGTTAATGGGTATGGGCTTAGATGAGTTCTCTATGAGTGCTACATCTGTGCTTAGAACTCGTAGCTTGATGAAACGTCTAACAACAACTAAGATGGCTGAATTAGCTGAAAAAGCATTGAAAGAATGCGACACAATGGAAGAAGTTCAAGAATTAGTAGAAGAATATGTAAAATAAAAATGGTTTATTGAACCGTTGCCTTTTAAAGGCAACGGTTTTTTACATATCTTCTTAAAAAAACGAAGCAAACGTTTTCATTGTAAAATCAGACTATAGGTTGAGAAAAAGCTGAAATGCTTATGATATAATTGATTTGTTTTAGAAGGAAGTCAATTTTCGATTTGCTTACTGCTTTAAGAAGTGAATCGAGAAAATAAAGATAATTATGCAAAGAGTCATCATAGTGAAATGTAGAAGGAGGCGCTTATGAAAATATTATTATACTTTGAAGGTCAGAATGTAATTGGTAAATCTGGCATTGGTCGAGCGCTTAGCCACCAAAAAAGAGCGCTAAGCTCCATTGGCATTGATTATACATTGGACCCTAAAGCGACTGATTATGATATTTTACATATTAATACGTATGGACCGAAAAGCTTACGTTTAGTAAAAAAAGCCAAAAGACTCGGTAAAAAAATTGTTTTTCATGCACATTCAACTGAAGAGGATTTTCGAAATTCATTTGTTGGATCGAATCAGCTTGCGCCCTTGTTCAAAAAATGGCTTGTCTCTTTATACCAACAAGCAGATCATTTAATTACGCCGACACCCTATTCAAAAAAATTGTTGCGCAGTTATGGCTTAACTCAGCCGATCTCGGCTATTTCAAATGGGATTGATTTAAAAAAATACTATCCTGACGAACATAAAGAAGCAGCCTTTAGGAAACATTTTAATTTGACGGAAACGCAAAAGGTCATCATTTGTGTGGGACTCTTTTTTGAACGCAAGGGAATTCTAGATTTTGTTAAGATTGCAGAGAAAATGCCTGAATATACATTTATTTGGTTTGGTGATGTACCAATGATTTCGATCCCGGCGAATATTAGACACGTTGTAAAAAAAGCACACCCAAAAAATGTTATTTTCCCTGGCTATATCAATGGAGATTTGATTGAAGGGGCCTATTCGGGAGCTGATTTATTCTTCTTTCCTTCTTATGAAGAAACTGAAGGGATTGTTGTACTAGAAGCCTTAGCTAGTCAGCAGCAGGTCTTATTAAGAAATATTCCTGTCTACGATGGTTGGATGGAGGATCGAAAGAATTGCTATATGGGGGATAACAATCAAGAATTTGAACAATTGATTCATCAATTAGTCAATCATCGTTTACCTAATCTTTCTATGGCTGGTTTTAGAACAGCTCAGGAAAAAAGTATTACGCAAATTGGTGAAGAGTTGAAATCTGTTTATCAAGCGGTTTTGGAGCTGCCGTATGATCATCAGGTCTATGCAAAAGTTACAAAATAGTTTGGAGGAGTGGACGTGCGGATCGGTTTTTTTACAGACACTTATTTTCCCCAGGTCAGCGGGGTAGCAACATCAATTAGAACACTAAAAAATGAACTGGAAAAGCAAGGCCATGAGGTTTATATTTTTACGACGACAGATCCCGATGCAGATGAATTTGAAAAGGATATTGTACGTATGCCTAGCGTTCCTTTTATATCCTTTACAGATCGGCGGATTGTAGTCCGTGGTCTTTGGTTTGCTTATCAAATTGCCAAGGAATTAGAATTAGAGATCATTCATACACATACAGAGTTTGGGACCGGATTTTTAGGGAAAATGGTAGCAAATCGTTTGCGTATCCCAGTCATTCATACCTATCATACGATGTATGAAGACTATCTTCACTATATTGCGAATGGGAAAGTCGTAAGACCATCTCACGTTAAACATTTCATAAAAATGTTTGTTAATCATTCAACTGGCGTCGTGTGCCCTAGTAAACGTGTGGTGGACACACTAAAGCGTTATGAAGTTGATGTTCCAATGCGAATTATTCCTACAGGCATTGATGTATCTAGATTTTCACGACCTGATATAACGAAGAAAGATACAGATCAGCTACGGGATAAGTTAGGATTACACACAGATGATTTGATGATTTTATCATTGAGCCGGATTTCTTATGAAAAGAATATCCATGTCATTGTTCAACAATTTCCGGAGGTTTTAATGAGTTATCCTAACGCTCGACTAGTAATTGTTGGCAAGGGGCCTTATCGTGAAGATTTAGAAGAGTTAAGTCGTCAATTAGGTGTCGAAGACTATATACAATTTACTGGAGAAGTTCCTCATGAGGATGTCGCATATTATTATCATGCTGCAGATTATTTTGTTAGCGCCTCTACTTCAGAGACACAAGGCTTGACTTACGCCGAAGCAATTGCGTCGGGGACACAATGCATTGTTGAAGGAAATGATTACTTAAATCAATTGTTAAACGATGAGTCTTTGGGAATCACATTTGAACAGGATGCGGATTTTAGTGAAAGTTTTGTTAGTTATGTTCAACAACAGATCGCTATAGATCCTAGGGTCCAACAAAAAAAACTAATGGAAATTTCGGCTGAGCGCTTCGGTGATGAGATGATCAAGTTCTATCAAGAGATGATTGCTTATTATGCTGAAAACTATACGGAAGTAAGATTGCCTAGTCGAACAGTTCAAAAAATGCGGGTTCGAATTAATTCCCTTAGAAACAACGAAGATAAATAAAGCTGAAATCCACCTCTTCATGTATACTGGAGGTGGATTATTTTTTATTATGGAGGGTTAATAGCATGAGAATAGGATTTATCGGTACTGGTGTAATGGGAAAATCAATCGTTAAACATTTTTTAGCAAAGGGTCATGAAGTGATGGTGTACAATCGTACAAAAAGCAAATCAGATGAATTAGTTGCCCAAGGTGCGATTTGGCAAGAGACACCAGCAGAAGTTACGAATGCTAGCGAAATTATTTTTTCAATGGTAGGTTATCCTAGCGATGTAGAAGAAATTTATTATGGCGCAAACGGAATCTTCTCAGTAGAGGTTAAAGATAAGATTTTGGTTGATTTAACAACTTCAACTCCAACACTGGCTGAAAAGATTTATCAAACAGCTAAAAAAGAGGGCGCAGCAGCTTTAGACGCTCCGGTATCCGGGGGAGATTTAGGGGCTCAGAATGGAACATTATCGATAATGATAGGCGGAGATCAAGCAGTATACGATAGTGTTGTACCTCTTTTCGATATTATGGGCAAAAGCTATTCTCTTCAAGGAAAAGCTGGTGCTGGTCAGCACACAAAAATGGCAAATCAGATCATGATTGCTGGAACGATGACGGGGATGACAGAAATGCTGGTCTACGCTAAGGCGGCGAACTTAGATGTAGAGAAAGTTTTGGAGACATTAGGTGGCGGCGCAGCACAAAATTGGTCCATGAGCAATTATGCACCACGGATTCTAAAAGCTGATTACTCCCCTGGCTTTTTCGTCAAACATTTTATCAAAGACTTAAAAATTGCTTTAGATGAAGCAGAGAAGATGCACTTAAACCTTCCTGCAACAAAATTAGCGACTGAATTATATGAACGGTTAGCTGACCAAGGATTCGACAATGACGGGACACAAGCATTAATTAAATTATGGTGGTCGAAATCTTAAGTTAGATTTAGTAAAAAAAACATAAATTTATTGATGAAAATCAATGCAAGATACGGTCGGATTTGATACAATAAGACAGAATTGAGAAGAAGGGGGGCACCTAGATGAAACATTCACAATTAGTTGCCATTATTAAACGCTTAGAAGCAATGACTGAATCGACTGATAATGAAGTACAAGTACGTCGTTTTGAAAAAGAGGGCGTAGAAAAATGTACTGTAACTTATGATAATACGACAGAAACATTTGAGCTGACTGAAAGCGACAGCAAACAATCTTATCAATTTGATAACATCGATATTGTTGCGATGGAAATTTATGATTTGATTCAATAAAACGGGGAAACCCGTTTTTTTTGTACACATTTTTACTTGTTTAACTAATAGTTAGTAAGAGTGCTACTCAGACTAGTAGCTTCATTACTTCCTATTTTTAGATGGTCACCTTTTTCTTTGGACTAAAGGGTTTTCAGATAATTTTTGATTATAATTTTATGAGTAATTCCTATTTTTTAAGCCAACTCAGGTCAAATCTTTTGAACTTATTAAGATTTAGTCAGAAGATATTATGAGGAGGTAATGATATGTTAGACAAAGAAGTATACAATCAACTATTTAAGCCATCTTTTTCAAAGAGAACGCAAGTTACTTTCTGGGATGGTTCTGTGAAAGAGTATGGTGATTCTGAAAGTGAAGTAATCTTCAAAATTATTTTCAACGAAAAGATCCCTGTTAAAGAACTCATAAATAATGCTTCATTAGCATTAGGCGAAGCTTATATGGAAAAGAAAATCGAGATCGAGGGCGACCTGCAGGCATTGATTTATGATGTTTATAATCAAGCGGATGGTTTTTTTCATAATACGAATTTTAAGAAATGGATGCCAAAGGAAAAGCACACAAAAAAGCAATCCGCTCATGATATTCATAGTCACTATGATTTAGGAAATGATTTTTATGAGATGTGGCTAGATCATACTTTGACCTATTCTTGTGCATTTTTTGAGTCGCCAAACGATACTTTGGAACAAGCACAAATAAATAAAGTTCATCACATCTTAGATAAACTATTTACTCAACCAGGTGAAACATTGTTAGACATCGGTTGTGGTTGGGGTACGTTGATTTTGACAGCCGCGAAAGAATATAAGGTCAAGGCTAAAGGTATTACGTTAAGCGAGGAGCAATATCAGCATATCCAAGAAATAATCACCAAAGAACAACTAGAAGATACTGTTTCAGTAGAACTTATGGATTACCGTGATTTAGTTGGAACTTTCGATCATATTACAAGTGTCGGTATGTTTGAACACGTTGGTGCCGAAAATTTGCAAGAATATTTCAAAGTGATTAAACGACATTTAGCGCCAAATGGTACGGCTTTGATCCATGGTATCAGTCGTCAGCAAGGTGGTGCGAAAAATGCGTGGATTAATCAATATATTTTTCCAGGCGGGTATATTCCTGGTGTGACGGAATTAGTCGGACATATCACAGAAAACGATTTACAATTAATTGATCTTGAAAGCTTGCGACGTGATTATCAATTAACCTTAGAACATTGGACAAGAAATTTCCATCAAGTTGCTGACAAAGTTATGGAGCAAAAAGACGAAGCTTTCTATCGAATGTGGGATTTATATTTACAAGCTTGTGCAGCATCATTTCAGGCCAGCAATATCGATGTCATTCAATATTTACTGGTTCATCCAAATAATAATTCAATACCTATGCATCGGAATGTTTAAGAAGCGGAACTCCCGCTTCTTTTTTGAATTAAAACAAGTGTAATATAGATTGTGACTATACATATTCAGTATTCTCAATTACTGATATAATTATTTTATAAAAATTACGTGTTTCTTTTTTTAAGGAGGAATTATGGTAGAACAAATAAAAAATAGCATGAAGGAAAAAATCAAAAGGCTCATTGAACTCCCCTACGTTCTAAAATTCTTTTTAGTTTTTTCAAGTTTTTTTGGTGTGTTGATGATAAAGACAATTCCTCCACTGCAAGCGCCAGATGAGATTGGGCACTATGTAAAAGCAGAAGATTTTTCGGATTTTAAAATTCGTCCACGAGAAAAGTCTTCAACTTCTAGTAAAAAAGGAAATTCAACCTGGGGAGAATATGGATTTAAGGTCTCTTCTGAAATTTACAAAATGAATGAGTATGCCAATCAGACACAAGGAAAAGAGTCTAAACCTCCCTACCAGATAAAAGAAAAAAATATTGCAGAAAAAATGTTTATTGGTACTGGTGGTATTACCAACTATTCGTTTATTAATTATATACCTCAATTAATAGGCATTCAGATTGGAAAATTATTTCAAAAAAACTATGTCTGGCAATACTATTCAGCGAGAGTGTTCAATTTAATTTTTTATATTTTTATTGTTTTTTTCGCCCTTAAAATTTTCCCTTTTTCTAAGTGGGGAGCAGCAATACTTGCGCTGAATCCAATGGCCTTATTTCTGACCTCTTCTGTTTCAGGCGACGGTATGATAATTGCTGGAAGTTTTTTCTTTACTTCTTGGATGTTGAAATTAATTAGCGAGGCAAAAATAACAGATCGACAAATGTTAGTCAGCGCTCTGATGATGGTGAGCCTTGTCTTGATGAAACCAACGTTAATCGTATTAGGAATATTGTTCTTTTTAATCCCTAACAAAACTTTGGATCTAAAAAGAAAGGGTATTTGGGGTATAGGAATTTTTCTTATTAGTATTTTACTTTATGTTTCCTGGAATAAATTAATGATTGATCAACAGCTTCTTTATCGTGATTTTGCAAATCCTGAAGCTCAGGTAAAAGCGTTTCTCAATAATCCCCAGATATTTTTCGTAAATTTTTTCGAGAATTATCTATTTGGAATAAAAGGGGATGGCATCATCTATTCTTTTGTCGGAAATTTTGGATGGTTAGATACGCCACTGGGATGGCATTGGGTGATTATTTATTTTATCAGTCTGACCATCGGCTGCCTAGTCCAACAAGAGGGAGATCATTCTTTATTGATCCTCCAACGTGTATTGATGATACTGGGAATTGTCGCATATATATTTCTTACTTTTTTTGCTTTGTATCAGATATGGAATAAGGTTAATCGCAAAAGCTCTATTGAAGGAGTCCAAGGAAGATATTTTATCCCAGGAAGTTTACTCATTGTTCCGCTATTTTCCAGTAAAGAAAAAATCTTGAGTTTGTCGAATAAAAAAATTAATATGATTTTGTCTTTATGTATGTTGACTGTTTTACTCGCAACCATGATTACATTAAATAATCGCTATATTTAAGAATCGCTAATATACGGTTCTTTTTTTAATTACTTTGACACCCAAAGTATTTTTTAATGACTAGATTTATCTATATTGAGTGTTAATCATTAATTTTTGGTTAATTGAAAAAATCTTGTTGCATTCAGAAAAAAAATAAGATATAGTTTGAACATCAAATGATTTGATAATCAAACTAATTAGGTGAGGACATGGAAAGAAACTGGGAAGAATTAAATACCTATTTAGTTTCAATTTTCAACGACGTTTTGTCGATTGAAGAAAACGAACTAAAAAAATCACAATTCAGCGATTTGACGATCACGGAGATGCATACCATTGATGCGATCGGGATGTACAAGAAGAAAACGACCACGGAGGTTGCTAGAGAGCTATTAGTAACTGTTGGGACTTTAACGACATCGATCAATCGCTTAGTGAAAAAGGGCTATGTAGAACGAATTCGCAGTGAGGATGATCGCCGCGTTGTCAAATTAGGTCTAACGAAAAAAGGAAGACTCGTTTTTCGTATTCATCAACATTTTCATCATGAAATGGTCAAAAGTGCCATCAAGGATTTAGATGAGGATGAACAAGAGGTTTTCTTAAAGGCGCTAGTGAATCTATATAGTTACTTAGAGGAGATCAAATGAGTATGAGTTTCGGAAAAATAACCGCAACAGCCCGTTATTTACCTGAGAAAATCGTGAGTAATGATGACTTGGCTGAATGGATGGATACTTCTGATGAATGGATTCAATCACGTACTGGAATTAAACAGCGTCACATTGCAGAAACTGAAAATACTTCAGATATGTGCGCGCTGGTTGCAAAAAAATTGATTGATAAATCTGGGATTGATCCAGTAGATTTAGACTTCATTATCGTTGCAACGATGTCACCAGATTACACTTCTCCTTCTGTCGCTTGTCAGGTACAAGGAGAACTTGGAGCTAAACAAGCAATGGCCTTCGATATTGCAGCCGCTTGTGCGGGGTTTGTCTATGCACTGGCCACAGCTGAAAATTTTATGCGTGCGGGAATGCAGCGAGGCATTGTGATTGGCGGTGAGAAAACTTCGAAGTTGTTGGATTGGCAGGATCGTTCTTCTGCAGTTCTTTTCGGCGATGGTGCAGCGGGTGTTTTGCTAGAAGCAAATGAAAAAGCTTCTATTATAAAGCAAATGTTGCGAGCAGATGGTGAGCGCGCCAATTCGTTGACATCTGGTTTCCGCAAAAACAGTAATATTTTCCATGAAGGACCAGAAACGAGTGCGACCTTAGCAATGGACGGTCGCGGCATCTGGAATTTCGCCTTGAATGATGTCACTAAAAGTTTGAAGGAATTTATTGGTGAAGAAACAGTTGATTATTATCTGCTGCATCAAGCCAATAAACGAATCATTGAAAAAATTGCTCGTAAAATGAATGAGCCAATTGAAAAATTCCCCATGAATCTGATGAATTATGGGAACACTTCAGCGGCGAGCATCCCCATTTTATTGGATGAACTCATTGAAGCAAATATTTTATCATTAAATAGCAATCAAAAAGTGGTATTGACAGGCTATGGCGGTGGATTAGCGTGGGGAAACCTACTTATCCAGCTGTAAGTTTGTTAAAAATATAAAAACTAAAACTTAAAATTATCGGAGGAAACAACTTATGACATTCGAAAAAATCCAAGACATTATCGTAGAAGAACTAGGGGTAGAAAAAGAGGAAGTTAAATTAGAAACAAATATCCAAGAAGATCTTGAAGCAGATAGCTTAGATTTATTCCAAATCATCAACGAAATCGAAGACGAATTTGATGTGAAAATCGAAACAGAAGATGGCATCACAACAGTTAAAGATTTAGTTGAATATGTTGAAAAACAACAAAACGCTTAATTAATAAAATTTCGGGAAAAGGCTAGGCGTAAGGCCTGGCCTTTCCTGCTATTAGGAGACGATCATGAAAACAGCATTCTTGTTCAGCGGGCAGGGCGCTCAATATGTCGGGATGGGTAAAGAGTTGTACCAGCAAGAAACAATTGTGAAGGAAACGTTTGAAGAAGCCAGCGATCTGCTAGGTTTTTCGATGGAGAATTTATGCTTCGAAGGAAATAACCAGCTTAACGAAACGAAATATACGCAACCAGCAATATTAACAGTCAGCACCGCTTTTTTACGTGTGTTAAGGACTAAAGGCTATCAGGCTGATGCAGTTGCAGGATTGAGTTTAGGAGAGTATACAGCATTAGTTGCTTCTGGTGCATTAGCATTCAGTGACGCCGTTCAGTTGGTTCACAAACGAGGGCAATTTATGAGTGAAGCAGCACCGACTGGCAGTGGGAAAATGGTGGCTGTGATGAATACGCCAGCAGAGATCATTGAAGACTGCTGTAAGCAAGCTTCGGCTTTAGGTATTGTTTCGCCAGCAAACTATAATACTCCGCAACAAATCGTGATTGGCGGTGAAGTGGCCGCAGTTGAAAAAGCGGAAGAATTATTGCAAGCTGCTGGAACAAAACGGATGATTTCATTGAATGTCAGTGGACCATTCCATACAGCGCTATTGGAACCAGCCAGCAAGCGTCTAAACGAAGTATTGCAGACAATCACTTTTAATGAAATGCAAGTGCCTGTGATTTCAAATACGACAGCGGAAATTATGCCACAGGATCAAGTCGTGGAGCTTTTGACAAAACAAGTCATGTCGCCAGTTCGTTTCAGTGATAGTATTGTAACTCTGAAAGAACTTGGTGTGTCTCAATTGATTGAGATTGGTCCTGGAAAAGTCTTGACGGGCTTTATCAAGAAAATTGATCGCACGTTAGCAACCAGTCGTGTAGAAGATGTAAAGACATTAGCTGAGACGGTCAGTTTTTTAGGTGAATAGTATGAGTAGTGAGAATAAATTCCTTAAAATGAATTAGGAGGATCGAATGGAACTAACGAATAAAACAGTGTTTATTACCGGCAGTAGTCGTGGAATCGGCTGGGGCATCGCAAAGACTTTTGCTCAAGCAGGTGCAAATGTCGTTTTGAACGGTCGAAAGGAAATTCCAGCAGACAAGATTGCTGAAATCGAAGCGTTCGGCGTAAAATGCATTAGTATTTGCGGAGACATCAGCTCATTCGATGAAGCGGGCAGAATGATTAAGGAATGTGAAGAGTCGTTGGACTCGATCGATATTTTGATCAACAATGCTGGTATCACGAAGGATCAGTTGCTTTTACGCATGAAACCGGAAGATTTCGATGCGGTTATGGATATCAATTTGAAGGGAACCTTCAACATGACCCAGCAAGTTTTGAAAAAAATGATGAAAAAACGCGCTGGTGTGATCATCAACCTTTCTAGTGTGGTTGGTCTGATCGGAAATGTTGGACAAAGCAATTATGCAGCGAGTAAAGCTGGTGTGATTGGATTTACTAAAGCGGTAGCTAGAGAAGTTGCTCCGCGAGGCATCACCTGCAACGCGATCGCTCCAGGTTTTATCAAAACAGATATGACAGATGAATTAAACGATAAAGTAAAAGAACAAATGGAAGGTCAAATCCCGTTGAAATGTTTCGGCAGTGTAGAGGATGTAGCGAATGCTGCGTTATTCTTAGCTCAAAACAGCTACATCACTGGCCAAGTGCTAAATGTGGATGGCGGAATGGTCATGTAAAGAAAGGACGGAAGTAAATGAATCGTGTTGTAATTACAGGCTTTGGTGTCGCATCACCAATTGGTAACGATGAAGAGACATTTTTAAAGAATTTAAAAGAAGGAAATCATGGTTTTGGACCGATCACGCGTTTTGATGCCAGCGAAACTGGTATCTCGGTAGCAGCAGAAGTCAAGGATTTCCCTTTGGAAAAATATTTTGTTAAAAAAGATACGAAACGGATGGAAACTTATTCATTATATGCCATCTATTCTGCTCTTGAAGCGTTAGAAATGAGCGGTATTAACACAGAAGAGGAAAACATGGAACGTTTTGGCGTGATGATTGGCTCTGGTGTTGGCGGTTTGGGAACAATCCAAGATCAGGTACTAAAAATGGATGCAAAGGGCCCCGCTCGAGTATCACCAATGTTTGTTCCTTTGGCTATTGCTAATATGGCTGCAGGAAATGTGGCATTACGAATTGGTGCAAAAGGAATTTGTACTAGTACTGTAACAGCTTGTGCTAGTGGTACACATTCAATCGGTGAAGCGTTTAGAAATATAAAGCATGGCTATTCTGATGTAATTGTCGCTGGTGGTGCTGAATCATGTATTAACAAAATTGGAATAGCTGGTTTTGCGGCCTTAACAGCTTTGAGCACTTCGGAAGATCCTGCTCGTGCATCCATTCCGTTTGATAAAGATCGTAACGGATTTGTGATGGGAGAAGGTGCCGGTGTCTTGGTCTTGGAATCTTTAGACCATGCGCAAAAACGCGGTGCAAAAATTCTAGGTGAAGTTGTTGGTTATGGTGCAACCTGTGATGCATACCATATGACATCGCCTACACCTGATGGTGATGGTGCTGCAAGAGCGATTACTGAAGCAATTAAAGAGGCTGGGATTCAGCCAGAAGAAGTGAATTATGTGAATGCTCACGGTACAAGTACGCCACCTAATGATGTTCCTGAGAGTCGAGCGATTGCAAAAGCATTGACTGACAATGCTTATGTCAGCAGTACAAAATCGTTGACTGGCCACTTATTGGGCGGTGCTGGCGGAGTCGAAGCGGTAGCATCCCTAATGGCTTTACAACATCAATTTATTCCACCAACTGCAAATATTAAAGAGATCGATCCAGAGGTTGTAGCAAATGTTGTAATTAATGAAGCAAAAGAAACAACAGTCAACTACGCTGTAAGTAATTCTCTAGGTTTTGGCGGTCACAACGCTGTGATCTGTTTGAAACGCTGGGAGGCATAACAATGGAAATCAATGAAGTCAAGGAACTGCTGAATCAATTCAACGATTCGAATCTCACTGAATTTGATTTACGAGAGGGCAGTTTTGAATTATATATGAATAAAAATCAAACAAGTCGTCAAACTGCGGCACCTAGTCAAACGGAACAATCCGTGGAAGCGCCAGTCGCTGTAGCAACTTCGACTAGTTCGACAACGGTTGAACCGGAAGCAGCACCAACTGTGGCAAAAGGAGAAGGTCAAGTTATCACTTCACCAATCGTAGGGATTGTCTACTTACAGCCATCTCCAGATCAAGAGGCCTATAAATCAGTTGGTGATTCAGTGAAACAGGGAGAAACTGTTTGCATCATTGAAGCAATGAAATTGCTAAATGAAATCACAAGTGATTTTGATGGCACTGTTACTGAGATCTTAGTAGAAAATGAAGACGTTGTTGAATACGGCCAACCACTATTCCGAATTGGTTAAATAGGCTGTTCGTTATGAGTTACACTTGGGTGTTTTTAATGGTTAGTGGACTCGGATGCCAACGACAATTAAAAGGTTGTTTTTTGAATTGATTTTATTTTCCAAATTCTTCGGGTTTCTAACTTTAGTGAATTAGGCTACGTAGAGAAAATCAGACTGATAAAAAAACAATCCGTTAATATGAACGAGGAGGATTTAAAATGCTAACAATTGAAGAAATTAAAGAAATTATCCCGCATCGCTATCCAATGTTGTTGATCGATCGCGTAGAAGAATTAGAAGCAGGTAAAAGTATCAAAGCAAAGAAAAATGTTTCTGTTAATGAACCATTCTTCCAAGGACATTTCCCTCATGAACCAGTAATGCCTGGTGTATTAATCGTTGAAGCAATGGCCCAAGCAGGTGCTGTCGCTTTATTATCAATGGAGGAGTTCAAAGGCAAAACAGCTTATTTTGGCGGAATCGATAAAGCGAAATTCCGTAAGAAAGTCGTGCCGGGAGATACTTTAGTATTAGAAGTAGAATTAACAAAGGTTCGTTCTTCAGCTGGTTGCGGAAAAGGCATCGCGTATGTCGATGGCAAAAAAGTAGCCGAAGCAGAATTGACTTTTATGATTGGATAGATGTCTATGTTTTCAAAAATTTTGATCGCCAACCGTGGCGAAATTGCCGTACGAATCATCCGTGCCTGTCGTGAATTAGGAATTCAGACAGTCGCGGTTTATTCTGAGGCGGATAAAGAAGCATTACACACTGAGATGGCGGACGAAGCGATTTGCATCGGTCCGGCTCGTTCAAGCGAATCCTATTTAAACATGCAGGAAATTTTAAGCGCAGCAATTGTGACCAATGCAGAAGCAATCCATCCAGGTTTTGGTTTCTTGTCAGAAAATAGTTTGTTTGCAACGATGTGTGCCGAATGCAATATCAAATTTATCGGACCAAGTGAAAAAACCATCGACGCGATGGGAAATAAAATCCACGCGCGACAATTGATGCAAGAAGCCGGTGTTCCAGTCATTCCCGGCAGTGATGGAGCGATCGATACTTTAGAGGAAGCTGAAAAACTAGCAGATAAAATCGGTTATCCAGTCATGCTGAAAGCTGCTGCTGGCGGAGGCGGGAAAGGCATTCGTAAAGTTCCTAAGAAAAGTGAACTTGAAAAACATTTTCTATCTGCGAAATCAGAAGCTAAAGCAGCTTTTGGCGATGATGCGATGTACATGGAAAAAATTATTTACCCAGCGCGCCATATTGAGGTGCAGATTCTTGGGGATCAGCAGGGTGAGGTCATTCATCTAGGCGAACGAGATTGTTCATTACAACGGAACAATCAAAAGGTTTTAGAAGAAGCGCCTTCTGTAGTGATTGGCGAAGAGAATCGTAAGATGCTTGGAGATATTGCTGTTAAGGCAGGAAAGGCTGTAAATTACGAAAGCGCTGGAACAATTGAGTTTTTACGTGATGAAGAGGGCAATTTCTACTTTATGGAGATGAATACGCGTATCCAAGTGGAGCATCCCATCACAGAAATGATCACGGGAATCGATATTGTCAAAAAGCAAATCAAGATTGCTGCTGGCGAGCCTTTAGGTTTAAAACAATCAGACGTAAAATTTCAGGGCCATTCTATCGAGTGTCGGATCAATGCTGAAAATCCAGCGTTCAATTTTGCGCCTTCTCCAGGGAAAATCAAAACGTTGCTATTACCAAGCGGTGGTTTAGGCTTACGCGTAGACAGTGCGATGTACAGCGGAGTGACAATCCCACCATATTATGATTCAATGATTGCGAAGATTATTGTTCACGGAGAAGATCGTTTTGATGCTCTAATGAAGATGCAAAGAGCCTTAGGTGAATTTGTTTCAGATGGTGTGATTACGAACGTTGAATTCCAAATGGATCTGATCAGCCACCCAAGTGTTTTATTTGGAGATTATGATACAAGCTTCTTACAAAAAACATTTTTACCTGAATGGCAACAAAGCGAGTAGGAGGAATTTAGGTGGGCCTTTTTAATAAGAAAAAAAACTACATTCGGATCAATCCTAATCGCGACAGTGTACCGACAACGAAGCCAACTGTCCCTGACGATATGTGGGCGAAATGTCCAAATTGTAAACGAACACTCTATAAAAAAGAGATGGGTGCCGAAAAAGTTTGTCCTCACTGTGGATACAGCTTTCGAATCAGCGCTTGGGAACGATTGGCATTGACGATTGATGAAAAAAGTTTTATCGATTGGGACAATGATTTAGTTCAAAAAAATCCGATTGATTTTCCTGGGTATTTGGCTAAAATCGATAAAACAAAAGAAGCAACTGGGTTGGATGAAGCTATTATAACAGGCAAGGCAACGATTAATGATCAAAATGTTGCAATCGGTGTAATGGATGCTAACTTTATTATGGGCAGTATGGGAACTGTGGTTGGTGAAAAAATCACGCGACTCTTTGAAAAAGCGATCGTTGAAGAATTACCAGTCGTGCTTTTTACGGCTTCTGGTGGTGCTCGAATGCAAGAAGGAATTTTTTCTTTAATGCAAATGGCTAAAATTTCGGCGGCGGTTAAGCGCCATAGTAATGCCGGCTTACTTTATATTACTGTCTTAACTGATCCGACAACTGGTGGCGTGACCGCTAGTTTCGCGATGGAAGGCGATATTATCTTAGCTGAACCACAAACTTTAGTTGGATTTGCTGGTCGACGAGTGATCGAACAGACGATTCGTCAACAACTGCCGGATGATTTCCAAAAAGCGGAATTTCTTTTGCAGCATGGGTTTATTGATCAGATCGTTCCGCGTTTAGAGCTGCGCGATCGTTTAACGCAATTATTATCATTCCATCAACAGAAAGGCTGGTGCGAATAATGGGTCTGACTGCTGGAGAAATTGTAAAATTAGCGAGACATCAAGAACGTCTGACTAGTCTGGATTATTTCGAAAAAATTTTTACCGATTTTCAAGAATTCCATGGTGATCGTTTATTCGGTGATGATCCTGCGATTGTTGGCGGAATTGCGAATCTTGCAGGAAAGCCAGTCACTGTGATCGGGATTCAAAAAGGAAACGATCTAAAAGAAAATATGGCGCGTAATTTCGGTCAGCCCAATCCTGAAGGTTATCGCAAAGCGTTACGTTTAATGAAGCAGGCAGAAAAATTCAAGCGACCTGTGATTTGCTTCGTGAATACGCCTGGAGCTTTCTGCGGTGTTGAAGCCGAAGAGCGTGGCGAGGGGGAAGCCATTGCTCGTAACCTTATGGAAATGTCTGATTTAAAAGTACCAATTATTTCGATTGTAACTGGAGAAGGCGGTAGTGGGGGTGCTTTAGCCTTGGCTTTAGCTGATGAAGTCTGGATGATGGAATACAGCATTTATGCGATTCTTTCACCCGAAGGCTTTGCATCGATTCTTTGGAAAGATGGAAAGCGCGCGGATGAGGCGGCAGAGCTGATGAAAATTACCGCAGCTGAGCTTTTAGAGCTAGATGTTATTGATCGAGTCATTCCTGAAACGTTGAAGGGAAAAAAACTCAGTGAAGATAAGATTATTCGCATGATGAAAAAATTATTGATTGAAAAAATTACTGAGTTATCAAAAATTTCTACTAAAGAATTGATCGAAAATAGATATCAACGATTTCGTAAATTTTAACCAAACATCCGACGACGGCAAAGGCCGTCGTCTCAGACTGTAGACAAAAGACGTCTCGAACTCGTAATTTGAGTTTGAGACGTCTTTTTATCTGATTTCTTTCGAAATTTTGAACAAAAAAATAAAGGCTCCTTGCCTTTCCATAGCCAGGTGGCTAATTTCTTTAAATTCATTGCAGCAAACACTAGCATCGTATGCGTCGCGACTTTTTCCAAGCCTCGATACTTGGTCCAACGCATCCCATGCTTTTCTTTTGCATCCGCAAATATTCGTTCAATCGTTTGTTTCCGTTTTTTGTAAATTGATTTATTCAGATCCGTTAGGCGAAGATGTTCCACTTCATCCATCAGATCTCCCCAAACATGTCTCGTGATGACTCGTTGATGATTTTTACTTTTGGTACATTGGTTTAGCAGAGGACAGTTCACACATTCTTTTGGATTGGATTTGTATTCTCGGTACCCTTCTCGATTAACCGTTGAAAAAGCGAGCATTTGATCTTGCGGACAAATGTAACAATCATAATACTCGTCATAGAGAAACTCGTTTTTTGATAATAACCCCTTTTTCCCTTTGGGCCTTGAATAAGGCAAACAAGGTCGAAGGTTCAAATGAGTCAAAAAGTGAACAAACTTAGGTGTCTTATACCCAGCATCAGCGACAACACAGTTGATTTCAGGAAAAAGTCTCTTCGATTGTTTGACGAGCTGAAAGGCGACTTGACTGTCATGAATATTTCCAGGAGTGATGATTGTGCTAAGAATAAATCCGTTGTCGTCGCATGAAGTATGGGCAGAATAAGCAAATTGTTTTTCTCGTTCGCCTTTGACGTAGTAGCCGCTTTCCGGATCAGCCTTACTTATTTTTCTTTCTTTCAGCTTCACTTCCTTTTCTAAGTCCAAAGTAAAAGGGCGTTTTCCGGCCTCTATTCGTTGACGATTGATCTCATCTTCTAATTCATCCTGATAGGCTTTCGCTTCATCATGGGTCATTTCTTTCGTAAACTTATGTTTATTGGCGTTAGCTTTGATGTGGGTAGAATCAAGATACAAATTATCCTCTGTTACAAAACCTGCTTTAACTGCTTGTTCTAAAATATAGGCAAAAATATCCTCAAACACCGTCGTTTCTCTAAATCGGCGGACATAATTCTTTCCAAAAGTTGAGAAATGGGGGATTTTCTCCTCGAAGGAATAGCCTAAAAACCAGCGGTAAGCGACATTGGTATCGACTTCCTTAATGGTTTGTCGCATGGAACGGATACCGAATAAATACTGAATAAACACCAATTTGATCAGAATCACTGGATCGATACTTGGGCGACCTAAATCGGAGTAAGTGGCTTCGACGATTGGATAAATAAATTCAAAATCAAGCGCGGCATCAATCTTTCGAACGAGATGATCTTGAGGAACTAGATCATCAATCGTAAGCATCGCAAATTGATTTCTACCATTCGTATTGTTTTTAGACATCATAACTATCACTCCTTGCATTCGTTTTCATAAATCTATTATAAAAGAAAAGACTGTAGACATCATCCATAAAATGGACTTTGTCTACAGTCTGCGACGACGGCAAAGGCCGTCGTCTTTGTTTTTATATAATGAAAATTGAGAGTAGTCAGAAGTTTTCTATCAATCATGATAAAAATATTTATACATTTAGGGGTGGGATATATGCAACAATAGAACTTATTTCCAAAAATATTTTAATATTTATACATAAAAATGCTTGTTTTATGAAAATTACATGCTATAATAAATTCATTGAAAAAAGCATTCAAAAATAGGAGGAATTAGGATGAAAAAGATTACCGGCTTAGTTATGACATTAGTAGCATTATTTACCCTAGCAGCATGTGGTGGAGGCGGCGATAAATCATCGGACTCATCAAGTGCTAAAACAGAGGATCAATTGGCAGCAATCAAAAAAGCAGGCGTATTAAAGGTTGCAACTTCAGCGGACTATGCGCCGTTTGAGTTCCATACCATGGTGGACGGTAAAGATAAAATTGTCGGTGCAGATATCGATTTAGTCAATGAGATTGCCAAGCAATTAGGAGTCAAGGCGGAAGTTTCAGACATGAGCTTTAACACCGTTTTAGCTTCATTGAAGGAAGGAAAATCGGATATCGCTATCTCAGCGATTTCTGCTACAAAAGAACGTCAGGAACAATTTAACTTTACGGATAACTACTACAATCCGCCACAAGTAGTGATTATCAATAAAAAGAATGAAAATAAATTTACAAGTTTAGAAACGTTAAAAGATAAAAATGTCGGTGCGCAAAAAGGTTCGATTCAAGAGGATGTTGTAAAAACACAAATTAAAGATGCCAAACTTGTTTCAATCGAAAAAGTACCAAACATGGTGATTGAAGTGAACAGCGGTTCGTTAGATGCAATGGTTGTAGAAAAAACAATCGCAGAATCTTATGTCCAACAAAATCCTGAATTAATGATCGCTAATATTGATTTAAAGGCAAATGAAGATGAAGCCTTCGCAATTGCTTTACCAAAAGATGGCAGTGATAAACTACAAGCAGAAATTAATAAGATTATCAAAAAGTTGAATGATGAAGGCAAGATTGATGAATATGTTCAACAAAATCATGAATTAGCCGAAAAATCAGCAGAAGAATAGGGGAAACAGGTTTTGAACTTTTCTTTTTTGGATAAATACTTATCTTATTTCGTTTCAGGAGCGGGAATTACCGTTATTATCTCGCTAGTAACAGTTTGTCTTGGGACTTTAATCGGTCTTGCAATGGCACTATTAAAGTTATCTAAACACAAGCCCTTAAACTGGTTAGCAAATATCTACATCGAAGTGCTTCGCGGCACTCCGATGTTATTACAAATTACAATCGGATTTTTAATTTTACAAGGTTTTTTTCCTTCCAAAGATTTAGATGTCGGGGTGTTAACAGTTAGCCTGAGTCGCTTATTTCCAGGGATGATTGTCCTATCTTTGAATTCTGGAGCCTATGTTGCAGAAATCATTCGTGGCGGTATTACAGCGGTGAATTATGGTCAGACGGAAGCTGCGCATTCATTAGGATTGCGTCCAGCGCAAACAATGCGTTATGTGATCTTACCACAAGCGTTGAGAAACATCCTACCGCCATTAGGAAATGAATTTATTACTTTGATTAAGGATTCATCTTTGCTTGCAACGATTGGGATCAATGAATTAATGGGCTCTGCCCAAATCGTTGTCTCAAACTCTTATATTCCTTTAGAACCATTAATTGTCGCTGCGGCCGTTTATTTCGTGATGACCTTCATCACTTCCCGTTTAGTAAATCTGTGGGAGAAAAAACTTGGAAAAGGCTATCAGCGATAAGGAGCAGAGGTGAATATAATGACAGAAGCATTGATTCAAATTGAACATCTAAATAAAAAATTTGGTGACAATGAAGTCCTGAAGGATATATCTGCGGAGATTCTCCCAGGCGAAGTGGTCGTGATTATCGGGCCCTCTGGTTCTGGAAAAAGCACGTTTTTACGATGTGTCAATTTATTGGAGGTTCCGACTTCAGGCACTATTAGATTCGAAGGAACAGATATTACCGATAAAAAGAATGACATTTTTAAAACACGTGAAAAAATGGGGATGGTTTTTCAACAGTTCAATTTATTTCCCAATATGACGGTTTTAGACAATATCACTTTATCACCGATTAAGGTTAAAGGATTGGCAAAAGCTGAAGCGGAAACGATCGCGAAGGAATTGCTTGAAAAAGTGGGCTTGTCGGAAAAAGCTGGGGCGTACCCGCAATCGTTATCTGGTGGACAACAGCAGCGTATTGCTATCGCACGCGCATTAGCAATGCAACCAGATGTTATGCTCTTTGATGAACCAACCTCAGCACTTGATCCTGAAATGGTCGGCGACGTATTAGAAGTTATGCAGCAGCTGGCTAAAGAAGGAATGACCATGATGATCGTGACTCACGAAATGGGATTTGCTAAGGAAGTTGGCGATCGTGTCATCTTTATGGATGGCGGTGTGATTGTAGAAGAAGGAACTCCAGAGGACGTTTTTGACCACACGAAAAGCCCTCGAACGATTGATTTTTTGTCAAAAGTATTATAAGAATAGTGAGACTAGGCAAAGAAAGCCTAGTCTTTTTTTAAACCTTTGTAGCGAAATGTAGAGTTTTCAAAAAAATTGCGTTATAATCAGGTTTTGTAGAAGTATAAATAAAGTTATAGGAGTTGCCATGTTAGATAAATACAAACCAACGTGGATGGTCGAAGCCATTTATCAAATAACCCCTGAGCAATTAAAGATGCATGGATTCAGAGCGGTTTTGACGGATTTAGATAATACCTTGATTGCTTGGAACAATCCTAACGGTACAAAAGAGCTGATTGATTGGCTGAAAATGATGGATGACGCAGGAATTCCTGTGGTTGTTGTTTCAAATAATAAGGCTAGCCGCGTGGCTAAAGCGTTAGAAAGCTTTCAACTAGACTTTGTTGCTCGGGCAATGAAACCATTTGCGGTGGGAATAAAGAATGCTCAGCAGCAATTGGGTGTTTCAAAAGATGAGATTGTTATGATTGGTGATCAAGTGATGACTGATATTCGCGGAGCTAATGCAGCTGGTATACGCAGCATTCTGGTTCGTCCCATTTTAAACACAGATGGTTGGAATACGCGAATCAATCGTTTTTTTGAACGTCGTGTGATGCATATTTTGTTGCGCAAAGATCCTGATATGAAATGGAAGAGTGAACTATAAATGGAAGAAGAATTATTTTGTATCGGCTGTGGTGCAAAGATTCAAACAGAGCATTCAAATGAATTAGGCTACACACCGCTTTCAGCTTTGGAAAAAGGCCTAGCCAGTGGCGAAGTTTACTGTCAGCGCTGCTTTCGTTTGCGTCATTATAATGAGATTCAAGATGTGTCATTGACTGATGATGACTTTTTACGTTTATTGAATGAGTTAGGAAAAGCAGACGCCTTGATTGTAAATGTGGTGGACATTTTTGATTTTAATGGCTCATTGATTCCTGGGCTGCACCGTTTTGTCGGTGATAATCCAGTGCTGTTAGTCGGAAATAAAGTCGATTTATTACCGAAATCATTGAAGAGAGGGCGTTTAACACAATGGATGCGAGAACGTGCTCATGAAGAAGGCTTGCGACCTATTGACATCTTATTAACAAGTGCGCGTAAATCAAATGAAATGGCTGATTTATTAGAAAAAATTGAAGAGTATCGAAATGGTCGAGATGTTTATGTAGTGGGTGTGACAAATGTTGGGAAATCAACATTGATTAATCAAATCATTAAGCAAACTGCTGGTGTTCAGGATTTAATTACAACCTCTCAGTTTCCAGGTACTACTTTAGATAAGATCGAGATTCCTTTAGACGATGGCCACTATTTATTTGATACGCCGGGAATCATCCATCGGCATCAGATGGCGCATTATCTTGGAAAGAAAGACTTGAAGATTATTGCTCCGCACAAAGAAATAAAGCCTAAAGTCTATCAGTTAAACGCCGGTCAAACATTATTCTTAGGCGGTTTAGCTCGTTTTGATTTCATTCAAGGGGATCGCGCTCCATTTGTTGCTTATGTGTCAAATGATATTGATCCGCATCGAACAAAATTGGAAAAAGCGGATGCCTTCTATGAAAAACATATTGGAGGATTACTACAACCACCGCGTCCAGATGAAGTCGAGAGTTTCCCAGAACTAGTTCGTTTCGAATTTTCTATCAAAGAAAAGTCGGATATTGTTTTTGCGGGACTTGGCTGGGTAACGGTGACGAAGCCCGCCGTTGTAGCTGGCTGGGCACCTAAGAGTGTAGATGTCTTGACCCGCAAAGCATTAATTTAAAATCTATCATCTAAATAAGGGGAGTATGAATGGAATTAAGAGGAAAACAAAAACGTTTCTTACGCAGTCAGGCCCATCATTTACAACCGATTTTTCAAATTGGAAAAAATGGGATCAATGACGCAGTAATTGTTCAGATCAATGAAGCGTTAGAGAAAAGGGAATTGATCAAAATCAATTTATTGCAAAATACTGATGAGATTGCTGAAGATGTGGCTCACGTATTAGAAGAAAAAATTAATTGTGAGATTGTTCAAATCATTGGACGTGTATTGGTTTTATACAAAGCTTCAAGCAAAGAAAAGTATCAAAAAATCTCGAAAGAAGTGCAAGGGATTTAAACAACTTTTTAGAATAATGAGGGGGAGTAACTGTTGTATCAAGATGTCTTAACGATTCCAAAAGTCAAACCAATGACGGATACTATGATGCCTAAAAAGCAGGTCGGTCTATTGGGTGGTAACTTTAATCCGATTCATAATGCGCACTTAATGATTGCGGAACAGGTCGGACAGAAAATGGGATTTGACGAAGTACATCTACTGCCAAGTTATTTACCGCCGCATATCGACGAAAAGAAAACGATCGATAGTAAGCATCGATTGGCGATGGCCAAATTGGCGATTGAAGATAATTCTTTTTTATCAATAGATACAAGAGAGCTTGCTCGTAAAGGTAAAAGCTATACGATTGATACGATGCTGGAAATGACTGCTGAAAACCCTGATACGGAGTATTATTTCATTATTGGCGGGGATGAGGTTGCTTATCTGCCTAAATGGCATCGAATTGATGAACTGGTTCGCCTCGTTAACTTTGTAGGGGTGAAGCGCGCAGGATATTCATCGGAAAGCCCATATCCAATCATTTGGGTTGATGTACCCGAAATCCAATTATCGTCTTCCTATATTAGAAAACAGGTTAATCAAGGTTGTTCGATTCGCTACCTTGTTCCAGATCGAGTGCGGGAATATATCACAGAAGAAGGATTGTACCTTGATGAAATATGATGAAAAGTATACAGCATTAGATCGTGAAGCACTGATGCAAGCTGTTCAGATGCGAATGAGTGAACGTCGTTTCAAGCACGTTTTAGGTGTTGAAGAAACAGCAGTGGCTTTGGCAGAACGCTTTGGTGGCTCACCTAAAAAGGCAAGTATTGCAGCACTGACGCATGACTATGCGAAAGAACGTTCTGATGAAGAATTTAAATTGGCAATTGCTAAAGGAAATTATGAGAATAAAACAGAGCTGTTAAAGTACGGCAATGCTATCTGGCATGGGCTTGTAGGCGCGGACTTTGTTGCGCGTGAGTTAGAGATTACAGATGAAGAGATATTGAATGCGATTCGTCTTCACACTACAGGAGCAGCAGAAATGACGTTATTAGATAAGATTATTTATGTAGCAGACTACATCGAACCGGGAAGACATTTTCCAGGAGTAGAAGATGCGCGTGTCATTGCTTTTAGTGATTTAGATCAAGCCGTAGCATTTGAAACGAAACATACACTGGCTCATCTAATCGAAAGTGAAACGCCAGTTTATCCTAAAACGATTGAGACATATAATCGTTGGGTATCCAGAATGATGTAAAATAATGATAATAGTAGCAATATTGAATAAGCAAGTGATTTGGAATAAGGAGGAGAATTATCATAGATAGTAAAAATATGTTAGAAATCGCCGTGAAGGCAGCTGATTCGAAACGAGCAGTTGATATTGTGGCTTTAAATGTCTCACAGGTCTCATTATTGGCGGATTATTTTCTGATTTGTTCAGCGAATTCGGATCGTCAAATCAATGCGATTGTCGATGAAATTATTGACAAAGAAGAAGAAGCACAAGTAGAAGTGAAACGGGTTGAAGGAAAAGATGGCGGGAAGTGGGTCTTGATCGACTTAGGTGATGTGATTGTTCATGTCTTCAGTACTTCAGAACGTGAATTTTATAATTTAGAAAAATTGTGGTCAGATGCACCGCTTGAAAATATCGAGGCTTGGTTAGATTAATGGCCTATGAAACATTCGCCTTTGTATATGATGAGATAATGGACGATTCTTTATACCAGAAATGGTTGGACTTTTCAATGCGTCATCTGCCAAAAACAACGAACCAAGTTTTGGAACTAGCTTGTGGGACTGGGGCATTAGCGGTAGAATTTGCTAAAAATGGTTTTGAGATAACAGGATTGGACCTATCTGAGGAAATGCTGACACTGGCCAGTAATCGTGCTATTCAAGAAAATGTCTCTATTAATTGGATTGCTGGAGATATGTTGGATTTAACAGATATTGGAAACTACCAAGCAGTTACCTGTTTTTCAGATTCCCTTTGCTATATGGGGGACGTAACACAAGTCAAACAAGTTTTTGAGGGTGTATATGATTTATTAGAAGTTTCAGGAACATTTGTTTTTGATGTCCATTCGACACATCAAATAGATGAAATTTTTCCCGACTATAGTTTTCATGATCAAACTGATGATTTTGCCTTTCTGTGGGATAGCTATTCAGGCGATTTTCCTCATAGTGTTGAACATTTTTTGACATTCTTTGTTAAAAGAGAAGACGAAATGTTTGAACGAATCGATGAATTGCATAAGGAACGGACATATCCATTAGAAACATATCAGAAGATGTTAACTGAGGTTGGTTTTAAGTTTGAAGTCTTTGCAGACTTTACAGATGAAGCACCGAGTAAGACAAGTAAACGTTGGTTTTTTGTCTGTCAAAAATAGCCGAGAGAAATCTCGGTTTTTTTGTGAATTTATCTTCGCTGCTTAGCGTTAACAAAGAGAGAAGGAGGATCAATATGCGCAGCTGTGGAATCGTAGTAGAGTACAATCCCTTCCATAATGGACATCGATATCATGCTGAAAAGGCACGTGAATTAAGTGGTGCTGATGTGGTGGTGGCTGTAATGAGTGGGAATTTTTTACAACGAGGAGAACCGGCGATCATAGACAAATGGGCACGAACAAAGACAGCCTTGCAAAATGGGGTTGATCTCGTGGTGGAACTGCCCTTTTCATGGGCGGTACAATCTGCAGATTATTTCGCTAGAGGCAGTATTAAGCTACTGCAAGCTTTGAAGTGTGATGCCCTATGTTTTGGTACAGATAGTGATTCTCTTTTTGATTACGCCGAATACGGTCGTTTTTTTATTGAAGAGAAGACAGCGATTGATCAGCTTTTTCACGAACTTCCCATTGGCTGGAGTTATCCGGAAAAAATGGCTGAAGTTGTTTCACGTTTGTATCCAAAAGCGAAGGCGTTTCCTCCTAACCATATTTTAGGATTAAGCTATGCAAAGGAAAATGCAATGTACGAACAGCCAATGGAAATTTTTCCGCTAGTGCGTAAAGATCAAGGCTACCATGATGAGCAGTTAGTTATTGATCAATTTGCAAGTGCAACAGGGATTCGACAAGCTGTTCTGACGGGAGAAGATATCTCAGCATTTGTGCCAAAGGAGACACAAGCTGAAGTGAGTCAGTGTCATATCTCATGGTCAGATTTTTGGCCGTATTTAAATTATCAATTACGGGCAAGTTCATTGGACAAACTGCGAGATATTTATCAGATGAGGGAAGGTCTAGAGCATCGCTTAGTTGAGCGAGATCTTGGTAGTTTTTCGAATTATTTAAGAGAAATCAGTACGAAACGTTACACACAGCCTCGATTACAACGTCTTTTAACCTATGTTTTGCTACAAGTCAAAGAAGTTGAGATACAAATGGAGCAGGAGAATACAATGCTGCATATTTTGGGCTTTACTGAAAAGGGACAGACTTATTTAAATAATATGAAGAAAAAATTTACGTTACCAGTGGCCGCGAAAATAGGTCAAAAGGAAAAAGAAAAACATTTCTTAACTTATCGTGCGGATCAAGTTTACCAATTAGTTCACCCTATGGAACAAACGATTGGTCGATTTCCGATTCGAGTATAAAAAATACTTTGCAAAGCGCAAGGGAGTCGTTATAATGAGAAAGTATGAAATTAACGAAAGAGAAGTGAAAACATGGGACGTAAATGGGCGAATATCGTAGCTAAGAAAACTGCGAAAGATGCAAACAACAGTAAAATTTACGCTAAATTTGGAATTGAGATTTATGCAGCTGCTAAATCGGGTGAGCCTGATCCGCATGCCAATCAAAAATTGCGTTTTGTTATCGAACGTGCGAAAACGTATAATGTTCCAAAACATATTATTGATCGAGCGATTGAAAAAGCAAAAGGTTCTGGCGATGAAACGTTCCAAGAATTACGTTACGAAGGCTTCGGCCCGAACGGTTCAATGGTAATCGTAGATGCATTAACAAATAATGTAAATCGGACAGCTTCAGATGTTCGTGCTGCTTTTGGTAAAAACGGTGGGAACATGGGTGTTTCTGGTGCGGTTTCTTATATGTTCGACAATACGGCACTATTTGGTTTTACTGGAGAAGATGCTGACGAAATTTTGGAATACTTAATGGACAAAGAAATCGATGTACGCGATGTAGTAGATGAAGAAGGTCAGATCATTGTCTATGGTGAACCTGAAGATTTCAATGCGATTCAAGAAGCCTTGAAAGAAAAAGGTATTACAGAATTTTCCGTTGCTGAAATGCAAATGATTCCTCAGAATGAAGTCACTTTAACTGGTGATGATTTAGAAAAATTTGAGAAAATGATTGATGTGTTGGACGAGTTAGAAGATGTTCAACAAGTTTATCACAATGTCGAATTAGATGATTAATAGAAAAAAGGCCAGAAAGAATCATTTTTCTTTCTGGCCTTTTTTTATAGTAGAGATTGTTCTTTATATAAATTTTCTGGAATCATTTCCAATAAAGGACTTCTTTTCCCAATAACTAATAAATTCAATTCATGCATCGCGCGTGTGCAGACAGTATAGAGAATTAATTTGTCTTGTTCAGTATGATAATTTTCTGGCGAGATATTCCACGCATAAACACGATCAAATTCTAATCCTTTTGCTAAATAAGTAGGAATGATAATCAGACTTTTCTTCATGAAGTCTTCTTCATCAGTCAATAGTTGCACGTATTCTTTTTGAGCTGTAGTCAGTTGATTATACAATGCCTGACATTCTTCTACTGTTTTGGCAATAATAGCCGTTCGCCAATATTTCGCCATTTCAGCTGTTTCTTCAATTTGATGAATCAAGCCTTCAATCATTTGGCTAGATTCATTAGCATAATAGACTTGTGGCAGGTTACCAATACGAGCAGTTAGTTCCACGCGATTTTCTTGCGTTAAAAACTGATTGGCGAAGTTGGTGATTTCTTCTGTTGAACGGTAACTTGTAGTTAATTCAAAATGAGTCAGTGATTGTTCTGGAAAAATCTCCTCTAATGAATGAACCATACTTTCATTTCCAAAAACTTTTTGATTTAAGTCGCCGCATAAGGTATACGTCGCCTTCGGATATAGGTGACGCAATAACGCCACTTGTGCAGGTGAGAAATCCTGCATTTCATCGATAAAGATGAAGCGGGCTTTTTGTTTCACATCTAATGGATGAATGGATTTCATCAAAAGAAACATCAACGTACCATCCTCTAAACTAATATCTTTTTGTTTAAAATCGGTTCGAAGTGCCTCGAGCATATCTTTCCAATTTTCATCAGTCAATTGATAGCGAGTTAAGAGCTGGTTTGGAATGCTCTGTAAGAAATGCAGATATTGTTTGGCGTAATTAATAAATCCAAATCGATTAATCATTCTACGGATCGGACGCATTTTTTTACGTACAATTTTTTGTGCCATTTGTCGGCGTAGGCGGCGTTCAGCCTTTTCTGAATCTTCCATATTAGGGTTGTTAACAAATACAGCTTCAACCAACTCATCTGCAGCCTTTTTAACCCAATCTTTTTTCATTTCGTCTTTTTCTAAGCCACCAATTTTTTTCAAAAGCTTGGTTTGCAATAATTGCATCCGTTGATACATTGGAAGCTCTAGATTAGCTTCTTGATACCAATTGCGAATTTGCTTCTTAGAAATTAATACTTCCTGATTCAACTTAAGATCACGAAAGAGTGGACCAAACTCAGTAATACGATCGACATACTTGTACAATTCCTGAACAATCGCAAAACTACTCTTCGTTCGCAATACTCGGTCATCTTGTCCAGAAAGAAAAACTTCCTCATGGCTTTCTTCTGTATGAATTTGATAGGACGGAAGTAGGGCGCTTAAAAAGGTTTTAAATGTTTCAGTCGGAATACCACTCTCACCAAGTGAAGGTAGGACTGTTGAGATGTAATCAGAAAAAATATGATTAGGAGAAAATAATAAGACCTGCTCATTATCTAACCACTTACGATTGTGGTACAGCAGGTAAGCAACACGCTGGAGTAATGCGGAGGTCTTTCCGCTTCCGGCGATTCCCTCTACTACTAAAACTTTGCTTCTCGTATCTCGAATTATTTCATTTTGCGAACGTTGAATCGTAGCTACGATATTCTTCATATGATTAGAAGAGGCTTCGTCCAAAATTTCCAATAGAAAATCATCATTGATTGCTTCTGATGTATCTACCATTGATAGTATGTGACCTTCACGGATTTTAAACTGGCGCTTTAACAATAACTCAATCGGGATGATAGCATCATGAGCTTCATACTGAGTTTGTCCCAATGTCCCCTCATAATAAAGGTTAGCAATCGGTGCTCGCCAATCAATTACTACGGTTTCTTCTTGGAGGTCCCGTAAAGAAGCGATTCCTAAATAAAGCGTCTCAGCTTCTTGATCTTCTTTAAAATCGATTCGTGCAAAATAAGGATTTTCCAACATCAATCTTAAAGCTCGTTGCCGTTTTTCCTGAGAGGCTAAAGATTGGTAGCGTACAAGTAGTTCTGCTTCATGCTGCCGAGTATCGGCCATTGTTTCAGCCAAAGCTTCAAAAGAACCACCTTGGATTCTTTGTCCGGCATTTTCTAACATATCAGTATCAAATTTTTCTTTTGTTTTTTTCTTTTGGCTGTCCAAAAAAACTATTTCTTGTTGGATCAAAGCGCTTGTCTGTTGGACGTGCTCTTGTTCGTACTCTCTTGCGTTCATTGAGCATCCCCCTTTGTTTTTCCATTAGCTGTTTATAACAGCATAATAGTATAGCATATAAGGTCAAAGAGAAGCAAAGAGCTCGTTTTGACTAGCAGGAGATGGAATTAGTAACTTTATAATTTGAATAGTTGATGTTAAACGTGAAAAACATTGAATTTTAGAGAGAAGTGGAAGAAATATATAGATAAACAAGAGAGGTCGAGAAACAGACAAATGTGAGGCTGTTAGATGATTAGAGGAATGCAAAATGACAAAGAAAATTGAACTGTTCAATTATTTGGTCAAAGAAATTCTAAAACGAAGGACTTTTAATAAAAAACGAACACCTAAGGGCTTTAAAATATGAACCGACCCCCAAAAGTTAGACCAAAAATCTAACTTTTTGGAGGTCGGTATTTTTATGACTGAATATGGCTTTGAAATCAAGCTGAAAGTTGTTCAAGATTATTTAGATGGAAAAGGTGGCTATCGCTATCTAGCGAAAAAGTATGGAGTTAAGAACGCGGATCAAGTAAGAAGCTGGATTAATTCCTATCAACAATTTGGTGAGGAAGGACTCTTTCGAAAACATTATGATAATACTTACTCTGTTCAATTCAAGATGGATGCGATAGAGTTATATCAAACGAGTGAGTTGTCCTATCGTGAAGTTGCCAATAGACTCGGTATGAGGAATCATGCTCTGATTGCCAGTTGGATGCGGAGTTTTCGAGATGATGGTATCAAGGGACTCTCAAAACCGAAAGGACGTCCACCTACCGTGCCTAAGAAAAAAGAAAAGCCAAAGAAAGATTTTGTTAAAGTAACATCGGAAGAACGCGACCGTATTAAAGAATTAGAAAAACAAGTCCGTTCACTTCAGATAGAAAATGCCTTTTTAAAAGAACTGAGGAAGCTGCGAAATCAGGAAGCCCAACAAAGACGAACGAATCAATCGCACGAATCATCCACAGCCTCCGAGGATCCTTCAAATTAGTTGAGCTTCTTGAGACCTTGGACTTTCCTAAAGCAACGTTTATGTACTGGCAAAAACGATTTGACAGAGAAAACCCTGATCAAGAAATTGAAGCCGAAATGCTTCGTATTCGTAAAGAACATAAAAATTATGGCTGTTTACGAATGACGAACGAACTAAAGAATCGTGGATTCCATGTTAATAAAAAGAAAGTCCAACGTTTGATTCGAAAACTAGGAATCGAAGTGCGTTCATACACGCGGAAATCACGGCGCTACAGTTCTTACCGAGGAAAAGTCGGGAAAGTGGCGAAACACCGGATTCGTCGTCACTTTTATACGACTATTTGTCACCAAAAAATTACGACAGATACAACAGAGTTCAAATATCTTGAAGTGGACACCAAAGGCGTGATCCGTCAGAGAAAGTTATATCTGGACCCGTTTATGGATATGTATAATAGCGAGATTCTTTCGTACCGCATCTCGGAAAAGCCAAATGCCTTGGCAATCATGGAAGGCTTAGAAGAAGCCATAGCGATCACGAATGATTGCCCGTATCGTCGCACTTTCCACTCGGATCAAGGCTGGGCCTATCAGATGAAAGCCTACCGTCGAAAACTAAAGAAACAGAAAATTTTTCAAAGTATGTCTCGAAAAGGAAATTGTTTAGATAATTCCATCATGGAGAATTTCTTCAGTCTTCTAAAACAAGAAATTTTTCATGGAGAAACCTATCACAGTTTTGATGAACTAAAAACGGCGATTGATGATTTTATCTATTACTACAACAATCACCGGATGAAACAGAAATTGAACTGGAAAAGCCCTGTTCAGTTTCGAGAAACAGCACAGAAGGCGGCATAATCGCTTAGCTTAAGAAACAAAAAACGGAGTAGATTTCTCTACTCCGAAAAAAGTCTAACATTTGGGGGTCACTTCAATATGAAAGCTCATAAGTGTTCGTTTTACTAGGTATTTTACCTAAACTTCTTTATAGGTAGTCAATTAGTTCCATCAAAAGCCTGCTTAATTTGTGCAAGATTAATTTTTTTCATTTTGTACATTTCTTGCGTCGCGTGACGAGCTTTTTCGGAATCCGAACTATTGGTCCAATTTAGCAGATCCTTATTGAGTGTTTGCCAAAAGACTCCGTATCGATCTTCCATCCAGCCGCAAGGCCATTCCTTGCCATCATACGTAAGAGCCTCCCATACCTTATCAATATCCGTTTGATCCTTAAAATAGAAGTAAAAAGAATTTGCCATCGTAAAAGTAAAAGTATGCTTTTCTGGGCTATCCATAATAATCAGATCGTGACCGCGTAATTGAAATCCTGAAGCGCGCAGACGGTCTTCTTTTCCTTTGATGACAAAAGTCTGTTTTCCACCAAAGATGGCGATCCATTCATCAATTGCGGCTTGAGCCAAGCCATAATTGTTGTTGGCAAACATGATACAAGGGATGATTGTTTGCAAGTTTTCTCCCAAACGGACCTGCCAGGAAAAACCATAGCGATCATTTGTCCAGCCAAATTTGCCAAGCTCAGGATAATCTGTCAGTGGCATTAATGTTTCACCGTCATGATTTAATTGTTTCCAAACATTAAGAAGTTGTTCTTCGTTTTCACAATTAACAACATAGGAGATTGCAGGTGACGGGGAGAAATCATCCCCTCCATTCAATAAAAGAAATTCGCAGCCGGCTAATTCTAAAGTAATCGTTAATAAGTCACCAATTTCACCGTGCTCATCTGTAATAAAATGTGTTTGATTCACAATCCTACTATCTTCAAAGGTGGACGAATAAAAGTCAGCAGCTTCACTAAGATGTCCGTTAAACCAGAGACAACAGCCAAATTGCTGTTCCATGGAATTTCCTCCTCTTTTTAATAAAGATTGATGTGCCAAATTACACCATATTGATCTTTAACCATTCCATATAATTCTGCCCAAAAGGTTTTTTCAAGCGGGAGCAATATAGTACCATTCTCTGCTAATTGCTGAAAAATATCTGTAGCTTCTTCTGTTGTTTTCGCATTATATACTAAGGCCACGTTGTTCCCCACAATTATTGGAGGTGCCAAATTTTCAGGACTGTCTGAGATCATAACATTCGTGTCATTAATTTTTAAATTGGAGTTCATCACTAAATCTTTGAGACCATCATCAATCGGATGCTCGTCATCTTGGGGCATCTGCCCAAAAGTCATAATTTGAGCTGGCTCTGTTTCGAAAACTTTTTCATAAAAGGCGATTACTTCAGCAGCTTGATCTTTGAAATGCAAGTAAATATCCATGATTTTTCCTCCATTCTTATGCTGATACTTTAACACGAAGAAAGGGCTATCAATAGTAATTTGACTTACTGAAGAGACAGATGCTTGATTTTTTTGAAGAATGGCTGAAATAGTTGTCGTGAATCTGCTCAGGGTGGTTAAATTAGAAGCTTTTTTGCTAATTTAAAAATTTTTCTATGTATAAAAAATAAGCTCTGATTCGTTAATCATCTGCAATTATTTCCTTAAGTTAGCAAAAGGTAATCTGTAGCACCATGTTTTTAGATGAAATATGATAAAATAAGGCGATAAAAACAAATGTTAAAGGAGCGATTTATTATGCCATTCGTGCACATCGAGTTAATTGAAGGAAGAACAGAAGAGCAATTGACTAAAATGGTGGAGGAAGTAACTGAGGCAGTTTCAAGAACAGCAGGAGCGCCAAAAGAAAATATTCATGTTATCATTAATGAGATGCAAAAGGGCAAATATGCACAAGGTGGTAAATGGAAATAAGATTTCCTATTTATACTTGCATTTCAATCCAATAAGTGTTTATAATGACTTTGTAATTGATTGATGAAGAAAGACACCTGAACTTGAAGGCTGTTTAACAGAGAGGAAAAGCTCGGCTGAAACTTTTTCCAGACAAGCGCAAGGGATGACCACTTTCAGAAGACTCTTGTTAAATGCAGGAGCGGACAGCGCCGTTATCGCTTGCGAGGGACAGGAAATCTGTCCAAAGATTAGGTGGAACCACGTTAATTCGTCCTAGTACCGATTTCGGTACTAGGACTTTTTTTATCAATCAAAACGAATAAGGGGGAACATAGGATGGTAAAAATTTCATTTCCAGACGGATCAGTAAAAGAGTTTGACAACGGTATTACTGGCTTAGAAATCGCAAAAAGCATTTCTAGTTCATTGGCAAAAAAAGCATTAGCGGTTGTTGTAAACGGTGAGTTGGAAGATTTAAACCGAGCAATCGAAGAAGATGCGGAATTAAAAATCGTGACTGAACAAGATGAAGAAGCACTACCACTAGTTCGTCATTCAAGCGCGCATTTAATGGCACAAGCAATTCGCCGTTTATTTCCAAATATGCACTTTGGTGTAGGTCCGGCGATTGATTCAGGGTTTTATTATGATACTGACAACGGTGATGGAGAACAAATCAGCGAAGAGGATTTCCCTGCAATTGAAAAAGAAATGAAGAAGATCATAAAAGAAAATCTGCCGATTGAACGCAAAGTAATGAGTCGTCAGGAAGCGTTAGATTTCTTCAGTTATGATCCATATAAAGTAGAATTGATCACAGATTTGCCAGAAGATGAAGTTATCACGGCGTATTCTCAAGGTGAATTCACTGATTTATGTCGCGGGCCACATGTGCCTTCAACAGGTAAAATCAAGATTTTCAAATTATTATCAGTGGCTGGTGCGTATTGGCGAGGAAACTCCGATAATAAAATGATGCAACGGGTTTACGGAACAGCATTCTTCAAACAAGCAGATCTTGATCATTTCTTAAAAATGCGTGAAGAAGCCAAAGAACGTGATCACCGTAAACTAGGTAAAGAATTAGATTTATTTATGATCTCGCAAGAAGTAGGCTCAGGCTTGCCATTCTGGTTGCCAAAAGGCGCAACAATTCGTCGAATCATCGAACGTTATATCGTTGATAAAGAAATCTCAATGGGCTATGAACATGTTTATACTCCTGTATTAGCCGATACTGGTCTATACAAAACTTCTGGTCACTGGGATCATTACAAAGAAGACATGTTCCCAATTATGGACATGGGAGATGGTGAGGAATCATTAGTACTTCGTCCGATGAACTGCCCACACCATATGATGATTTATAAAAATCATATTCACTCATACCGTGAATTGCCAATTCGTTTAGCTGAACTAGGAATGGATCATCGTTATGAAAAATCTGGTGCGTTGTCTGGTTTACAACGGGTTCGTGAAATGACAATGAATGATGCGCATATTTTTGTTCGTCCGGATCAAATCAAAGAAGAATTCCGTCGTACATTGGACTTAATTTTGGAAGTTTATAAAGACTTTGGCTTTGAAGATTATCGTTTCCGCTTAAGCTATCGTGATCCTGAAAATACTGAAAAATATTTTGATGACGATGCGATGTGGGAAAATTCTCAACGTCTATTGAAAGAAGTTATGGATGAATCTGGTTTTGATTATTTTGAAGCAGATGGCGAAGCAGCTTTCTATGGTCCTAAACTAGACGTGCAAGTTCAAACGGCTTTAGGGACTGAAGAAACATTATCGACAATTCAATTTGACTTCCTATTACCAGAACGTTTTGATTTATCTTATATTGGTGAAGATGGAAAAGAACATCGTCCAGTCGTTGTTCATCGTAGTGTTGTTTCAACAATGGAACGCTTCACTGCTTACTTGATTGAACAATACAAAGGAGCTTTTCCAACTTGGTTAGCACCAGAGCAAGTAGCAATTCTGCCAGTATCACCAGAACATCATGGCGATTATGCGTATGAAGTGAAAGATCGTTTGGTTCGTGAGGGTGTCCGGGTTGAAGTTGACGATCGTAATGAAAAACTTGGCTATAAGATTCGTCAAGCACAAACTAAAAAAATTCCGTATCTGTTAGTAATCGGTGACAAAGAAGTCAATGATGCGACAGTTAACGTTCGTCGCTATGGTAGTGAGGAACAAGAGATACAGGATTTGAATATGTTCGTAGATGCTATTAAAGCAGACATTGACAATATGAGTCGTAATTAAGAAAATGCCGGTGGGTTCCTCCACCGGTTTTTTCTTAGGTTCAAATTGGAAAAATAGTCTTATCATAAATGAATAAGCTCAAATTTATGGGAAACGAGAGAACGAACCATTTGTGGAAAACTTTTTAAAGAAAATGCGTAATAGACGCTTTTTTATTTTTAAAAGTTTTCCACAGAAAATCGCTGAATTTAATGTTTCACAAAAGAAGGATTTGTAATTAGCTGAAAAACCATATTTTAAGCTAAATTAATTTTTGTTTAAAAAAATAATTGTATGCTCGTGAAACACATTACTGTTTTCAAGGTAAAGTAAGCGGAAGTTCTTAAACTATATTAAAGGAACCACGATTAATCCTTTTGAAAAAACACTTTTTCGGCTACAATAAGACAAGTAACTGTCAAAGTGGAAGGAACAGATGAATGAAACTAACGAATCCATTTAAGAATTTTTTTGAGAAATTAAAACTTGCGGATGAAAAAGGCCGTAATCAAAATAAGAGTCATATTCCATTCAGGTTGAATTTTCTATTTTTTGTGATTTTCGGCTTATTCGTTATTTTGGTTACACGACTAGGTTATCTCCAAATTGTTGAGGGCGATAAAATGAAAGCCGAAATGAAGGCTTCTACCACAATCACTGTGAAAGAAAATGCACCACGTGGGGTTATTTATGATGCTAAAGGAACAGCGTTAGTTAATAATAAGGCTAACCCAGCAATCACCTTTACCCGTGGTAATCAAATGGAAGCATCAGATATTCTCAAGTTAGCGATTGAGTTGGATAAGTTAATCGATGTACCGGCTGATGAAAATCTAACTACCCGCGACAAAAAGGACTATTGGCTTGCGGATAAGGATCATTTAAAAGAAGCCGAGGATCGGTTATCCTTTAAGGAAAAAAATCTTGATAATACAAATGAATACCAAAAACTTGTAGATAAAGTTAAAGATAGTGAAATTCAATTCACCGAAGACCAGTTGAAAATTGCAACGATCTTTAAACGAATGAATAGTGCCTCCGCGCTTAGCACTGTATTCATTAAAAATGATGGTGTGACAGACGAGGAGTTGGCAGTGGTAGCTGAACGTGCCTCCGATTTGCCAGGAGTCTCTACAGGTACTGACTGGGATCGTTCTTATAATGAGGATTTAGATGGTTCATTAAGAAGTATCCTAGGGAAAATTACAACGGAAAAAGAAGGACTGCCTGCCGAAGAAGCGGACGAATTATTGAAAAAAGGTTATGCAAGGAATGACCGTGTCGGCAAGAGCTATCTAGAAAAGCAATATGAAGAGCAGCTTCAAGGTAAGAAAGGTGAATACAAGGTCACCTTGAACAGTGAAGGAAACATTGAAAAACAAAAGGAAGTAAAAAAAGGTGAAAAGGGATCGAATCTCGTTTTGACTATTAATAGCGACTTCCAGAAAAAAGTCGAAGATATTCTGAAAAAGCATTATCAAGGTTTAGTTGATAGTGGTGTTGCAAAGTATTCTCCAGGGGCCTATGCTGTAGCGATGAACCCAAATACAGGCGAAGTTTTAGCTATGACTGGCTTTACACATGATGTGAACAGCAAAGAGATAGAAGAAAACACATTAGGGACAATCACCAGCGCGTTTGAACCAGGTTCTGTGGTGAAGGCCGGTACGGTGACCGCTGGTTATCAGACGGGTGCCATTACTGGAAATGACACATTAATTGATCAACCGATTAAATTATCCGGTACAGCGCTAAAAGGGTCGATTTATAATAAAGTATTAGGAAATCAAATTCCATTGAATACAGTAAAAGCGTTGGAATGGTCCTCTAATGCTTATATGATGCAAATTGTGTTGCGTATGCTAGGAGTTCAATATCAACAAGAAATGTCCTTACCAGAGAGCGCCTCTTCTAAAGAAATGTACGATAAATTACGTAACGCTTTTGCAGAATACGGGATGGGCGTGAAGACGCAAATTGATTTGCCAAACGAAACGCGTGGGCTAGTTAATGAAGACTTTGGAACGGATCATGCTCCTGGGGGCGGAAACTTGCTTGACCTGTCATTTGGGCAGTATGATACGTATACACCCATGCAATTAGCACAATATGCGTCCACTGTTGCGAATGGCGGTACTAGAATTGCTCCGCATGTTGTTAAGGGAATTTATGGAAATAATGACAGCGGTGGTCTTGGAGAATTGCAGCAAGAGATTACTGGCAAAAAACTGGATCAAGTGAATATCACAGCAGAGCAAATGGGGATTATCAAGCAAGGTTTTTATCAGGCAGTACACGGAAGTGATCCTTATACAACGGCTAGAGACTTAGCTTCGGCAAAACTTGATCCTGCGGCAAAAACCGGAACAGCCGAAACAGTTGTATCGGTCAACGGTCAGGCGGTTAATACGATTAACAGTAATATCGTCGCCTATGCTCCCCACGATAAACCACAAATAGCTATTAGTGTGATGCTGCCAAACTTAGACGAAGAGCATGACGATACAAATAAAGCAATTGCAAAAGACATAATAAATGCATTTGCAGACACATATGGCGTACAATAAAGCTAGGGAGCTTTGCTCCTTAGCTTTATTTGTTTAGTTTTCTCTATTATTCTTGTGAAAGAAGAGTAGAGAGAATTCTTAACCATAGTTTTGAGAGAAATATAGCATAAAAGTATTTTCCTAAAAAGGATAAATGGACTTTGTATGAAAGGGAGTAGACACTATGACAGTTTATAACTTTGAAGTGAAACAAACGGATGGGACAGAAAAATCTTTAGCGGATTATCAAGGAAAAGTTTTATTGATCGTTAATACAGCAACCGGATGCGGGTTTACACCGCAATATGAAGGATTGCAAAACTTGTATGACCATTATAAAGATAGCGGCTTTGAAATTCTGGATTTTCCTTGCAATCAATTTGGAAATCAAGCACCTGGCACCAATGCCGAAGTCGCAGATTTTTGTCAGATGAATTATCATACGACGTTTGAAACATTTGGAAAAATCGATGTGAACGGCGAAAATGAAGCCCCATTGTATAGCTATCTAAAGAGTGCGCAAGGTGGTTTACTTAACAAAGCTATCAAATGGAATTTTACAAAATTCCTGATTGATCGTGAGGGAAACGTAATAAAACGCTATGCATCACAAACAAAGCCAGAAGATATTGCAAAAGATATTGAAGCCCAACTTTAAAAACGTCAAGTAGAACTACTTAACAAAATTGACAAAAAGACTGGTCAAGAAAATAAAAACATGATATGATATCAAAGTCTGAGAAATATCTTGGAAAACTGATCTTAACTGGGGAGGGAAAATCATGCGCGTAAATATCACTTTAGAATGTACTTCTTGTAAAGAACGTAACTACCTAACTAATAAAAACAAACGTAACAATCCAGATCGTTTGGAAAAAATGAAATATTGCCCACGCGAACGTAAGGTTACTTTGCATAAAGAAGTAAAATAGTCATATCAATAAGCCAGCGATCACTTATGATTGCTGGCTTTTTTGTGTTTTTAAAGTTACACGTTTTTATCAGTATAATTGTATCCGTAGGTAAAGATGAGTCTATCTGCTTTTAGTAAAAATTTTAGCTAAGGGTAATTTATAAAGAATGTTAGAGTCGCAAATCATTTTCAGAAATCTACATGAAATCTTCACAGAATCCTAAACAAAAGCTAACCTTCCAGTGCTAAAACTAAGTATTAAATAAACTAAACATAGAAAGGAAGAATCCAATGCGTAAAGTTCCACCGATTTTAAAGCCAATCGCTCTTCTGACCCTGTCAATCTTGATAGCGACGACTACAGGAATTTTAAATAATTCGAGTTATCGACAGGTTAAAGCAACGACACCGACAACTTCGACGACAGAATCTACGAATCCTACGACCGATTCTTCTCGTGATCTAAATAGCATTACCAATGAAACAAGTACAGCCGATGAAGTGACACCGACTGAAGAGTCGAAGGCTAATAATACTATTCAAGAAAGCACGGCTGGAAACAATCAGGTTGAAAATACACAACCTTCAACAGAAAGCAGCTCTGTAACAGCTCAAACCTCAACGGAGGCATCGCAGACGACGCCCACACAGCAGCCAGCTGATGCTCCAATTGGTTCAGAAGCAGGTGGTAATCAATGACGATACTTTTAGATATTATTAATGGGCTAAATAAGTTTTTAGGATTTTTAGATATCAGTCCGAAGTACTCAAATCGAGCATACACTTTGTTGAGTATTATTCCAACTGTGTATATTTTACGAATTGTTTATGGATTGTGGCTTAATCAAAACTATCTGCAATTAGTACTCTATGGGTTAATCTTTATTGTTTTAGTGTATTTCTTCGTTTTGAATTTCTTTTATTACTTTTTGGATAGAAATGTGAAGGGAGATATTACACAGCTTTTTGTTAAATATCTACCGGATGATGCCTTCAATATTCAAAATGAACAACCTAGAAAAAATAAGAAAGTTTTTGGTCAGGCCAAAGAAATTTCAGTTGACTTCAATGAAGATTATCAATTAAAACTCGCTGAAAACATCCAATCACTAATTGATAAAAAAGAGATTGTAACGCGAGATCTTTCTAAAGAAGAAGGATTTTTAATCGACGAAAATACATTGTATCCCTATTATTATGTTAAGCAAGTCGATACAGGGATATATCAGTTACAGATTGGTAGAAATTATCGTGAATTGGAAACGATTGGAACCATTCGACATGTCGAACCACTAAAACCGATTGGATTATTTATCGTCGGTGGAGATTTTGTTAAGGAGGGCATACGATACCATGAACCTTATCGCTTAAAATTTTTAGTCAGAGTAGAAGAAAGCACTACACGAACTCGCCGTAGTAAAAAATAAATACCGTCTGATCAAGAGCCGCTTTCTAAATAGAATGAGCTTTGATCAGAACGGTATTTTTATTTTAAGACATCTCGAATATTTTCCACCATTTTTGTATAAGCGATGGGACCATTGTACAACCAGCTTGACTCTCCATCAAATTCAAATAGTCGGTTGTTTTTGACAGCTGGAATATTGCTCCATAACGGATCTTTAAACATCGCAGCACCAGAATCGCTATTGACTAAGAAAATATAATCCGCGTCAAGTTGTGACAGGCTTTCTAAAGAGACTTGAGAAAAATCTGCCGTTGCTTTTTTACTGATATCTTTTGTCAGTTGAGGAACTTCAAATCCAAGTTCTTTATATAGTAGTTGCCCACTTGAACGATTATCCGCTACCATGAAGGCTGAATTATTTGTTACCCATAATACGGCAGCTGACTTGCCGTTGATTTGCTCTTTCAGATCCTTTTTAGTTTGGTCAATGAGTTGATCATAGTCTTTTTCCACTTTTTTGGCTTGGTCTTTTTTATCCAAAACGTTGCCGATATCTTCTAATTGCTCCCGCCAAGTGACGTTCCCACCATTTTTTACAACATAGGTTGGTGCAATCTTAGAATACTCTTTGTATTTTCCGCCTTCAAGTGACCCGTTTGCTCCAATTAATAACAGATCAGGTTCAAATTTCAATACAGCTTCATAGGGTAAGTCGTAATTAATAGTCGGAATATCTTTTAGTTCATCTTGTAAGTAATTTTGAATTTTTCCTTCACCGACTGTCCACTGAGCAATCGGTTTTTCGTTTAGAGCCACTAAGTAATCCTCTAAATAGGAGGCAATGATACGTTTCGGTTTATTAGGGATTTTCACTTTATGATCTTGCGCATCGGTCATCGTTCGCACGTCATTGTTTTTATCTTTACTCTCACTGCTTTGCCCACAAGCAGTTAAGCTGATTAAAGCCAGCAGAGAAAATGTACCTAAAATTATTTTTTTTAGCATAAAAAAACTCCTTTGAAGTTAATTGAGAAATATTCTCAATTGCTATTATTACTGAAAGACATAAGGGTGTCAACCGTAATTTTTTCTAAATGATAGTTGACGTAGATAACAAATAAGCTCATAATTGAGAACGATTATCAGAGAAATGAGGAAAGTCTATGACAAAATTGAATACCACTGATCTTTCAATCGGGTATGATAAAAAAATTGTCGTAAACGATATTACCGTAGAAATCCCTAAAGGTCAGATCACTAGTTTGATTGGTCCAAATGGTAGTGGAAAATCGACTTTACTAAAAACCTTAGCTCGAATTCTTGAGCCTGCCAAAGGTGAAGTTTTTATTGACGGTGAGAATATTCAACGTTTAGATACCAAAACAGTCGCACAAAAAATCGCTTCATTATCACAAACCAGTACACAAATCAGCGGGCTGACTGTTGAAGAAATAGTTGCCTATGGTCGTTTCCCATATCAGAAAGGTTTTTCAGGCTTAAAAGAACAGGATCATCATTTGATTAATTGGGCGATAGAGGCAACGAATCTACAAGAATTGAAAGAGCGGACATTAATTACGTTATCTGGTGGCCAGCAGCAACGAGTATGGATCGCTATGGCTTTAGCTCAAGACACGGATATTTTAATTTTGGATGAACCCATTACTTTTTTAGACCCTGCTCATCAATTAGAAATATTGGAGTTGTTACAAGGAATCAATCGTCAGGGAAAAACAATCTTAATGACAATTCATGATTTGAATCATGCTTCGCGTTTCTCCGATTACTTGTTAGGAATGAAAAATGGTGAGTTGATTTTTCAAGGTACACCAAAGGAGATTTTTACTGCAGAGAAATTATTGAATCTTTTTGACATTCAAGCAACCTTTGCCACGATGCCTAATAGCGACAAACCGTTAGTTCTTGCTTATGATTTAGTAAAGGAGCACTAGAAATGGCAAAACGAAAATACTTTTTTCCGATTGTTTTTCTGTTACTATTAGTAGCTATGTTTTTTTCCCTGCGCTATGGAGCGGTTACCAGCAAGTGGTCAGATGTCACTCAGGCTTTACTGCACTTTGATTCGAATAATCAGGGGGAACAATTGATTCGATATCTGCGTCTGCCGCGTATGTTAGGAGCTATTTCGGTTGGAGCGGCCTTTGCTATTTCTGGAGCATTGATCCAAGGAATCACTTCAAATCCAATCGCTGACTCTGGGTTATTAGGAATCAATTCAGGAGCAGGTCTAGGTCTTGCCTTGGTTTTTGCTTTCAATACAAATCCTTCACCAACTATGGGAGTGCTAGGTTCATTTATCGGAGCCTCGGTCTCGCTGTTTTTGATTTATCTAGTTTCAACTAAAATCTCATTTGGATTATCTCCAGTCCGAATTATTTTATTGGGTGCTGCTTTGAGTTCTTTTTTTACAGCTATAAGCCAAAGTATCAGTTTGCTTTTTGATCTGAATCAAGATATGACCTTTTGGTTTGTGGGAGGAACGTCTAATCTTACTTGGAATCAATTGCAGGTAATCACTCCAGTAATTGTAGTGGGTGTTATTGGTACATGTTTAATCAGCCCACAAATTACGTTACTGAGTTTAGGAGATGAAACAGCAATTTCGTTGGGGAAAAATCCCAGTCGGATTCGACAACTAAGCATGTTACTTGTTTTACTATTAGCAGGGAGTTCTGTAGCTTTAGTTGGAACAATCGGTTTCATTGGGTTGATAGTTCCTCATGTCGTTCGTTTTTTTGTCGGACATGATTATCGTTATGTCATTCCTGCTTCCGGCTTATTTGGTGCCCTATTTTTCGTTATAGCTGATATTGCTTCCCGTTTAATCGCACCACCTTTAGAAACACCGACTGGAGTAATTATTACGATTATTGGAGTACCGTTTTTACTTTTACAAATTAGGAAGGGAAGCTTATAGCTTATGAAGAAAAAAATTAGTTGGCTGATAGTGCTTCTTTTACTGATTATTGGGATGATACTCAGTCTTACGGTAGGGACGATTCCATTAACAATATCCGAACTGTTGCAAGTTTTTCATCGAACTGCTACGACTGCACAACAATTAATTGTTTTTGATTTTAGATTTCCTCGAATGCTAGTGTCGATATTAGCAGGTATGGGTTTAGCAGTATCGGGTTATTTATTTCAAACAATCACACACAATGATTTGGCTGACCCAGGAATTTTGGGAATTAATGCTGGTGCTGGTTTAATAGTTCTCATTTATTTAGGCTTTTTTGCATCAGGCGAAACCAGCTGGTTTTTACCACTGATTGCTTGTGCTGGTAGTTTTGCAGCGACAGGATTGGTTTATTATTTTGGGCGTCAATCAAAGCGTATTACTCCCAATCGACTGCTTTTAGCGGGTATTGCAGTAAATGCTGGTATTTCGGCCTTAACATTGATAGGCACTATACGAGTTTCTAAAGATAATTATCAATTCGTAACAGCTTGGCTGGCAGGAACGATTTGGGGAACGACTTGGCGGCATGTTTTACTTCTGATTCCTTGGATCATTTGTATAGTGCCTTTGCTATTATTAAAGGGACGTTCTTTGGAGGTTTTGGAGTTAGGAGATGAGATAGCCGTTGGCCTGGGAGTGAAATTGAAACGAACACAGTTGTTCTTTTTAATTTGTGCAGTTTGTTTAGCAGCTGTTAGTGTTTCGATTGCTGGCAGTATCAGTTTTATTGGATTAATCGCCTCTCATATTGCTCAACAGTCCGTTAAACGAAAAAATAATCAAACGTTGCTGATGACTGCTATGATTGGTGGTATTTTGTTACTATTTAGCGATGTTTTGGCTAGGATTATTCTCCCAGATGGTGAAATGGCGGCGGGAATTATTGTGTCTTTGATAGGCGCTCCATACTTCATTTTAAAGCTTCTAAAAAAAAGTAATGAAAGATGAGGAGAGATTGGATGGTTTGGACTACGATATGGAGTCATGCACAACGAGGAATCGCTCAGCACAGTATAGCAGAAGGAGTGATCAATCTAACGTTGAAGCAAATTGCCCCAGTTAAGAAAATTCGTTTGGTATTTGCAAATGAATATGGTCAGCAAACACAGAAGGTTCAAAATTTATCAGTAAAAACGGATAAATGTTGTCAGTTTATTTCTGACTTTTCGCTTGCTCCAAATGAACTTTTCAAGACAAAATCTATTTTGATTGATCCTAGTGCGAGAACATGGCAGCTCACTTTTCATATTACTTCAATTGAAAGCGGCTTTGCCTATAATGATGCTGATTTTTTGCCAGAATCGAAAAAAATCGATTTTTGTTCAGGATTATTAGCGATTGAGGCAGAGCTCGATGGAAAATGTATTATTGCTTTGGGGGATTCCTTAACTGAAGGCGCTACTTGGACAACGCCATTGCAAAGAAACCTGCGGAAGCAAAATACTTATTTAGTTAATCAAGGGATAAATGGTAGCTGCTTATTGAAGCCAAGCAGTGATAACGCGAACACTGAGAAACAAAATCTTTTTTATGGTTTTGGTGGATTACGTCGATTGGAAGAGTGTTTGCTTAGCCATAGCAATGTTAGCAAAGTTCTTTTATCTCTTGGCGTGAATGACCTAATCAACGGTGAACTTACACTGGAGACTTTCAAAACAGGAATCAGAGAAATGATTCATCTTTGCAACGTCAGTGGGGTAGACTACCAATTGTGTACATTAACACCGTGTTTGGGCTATCCTGGAATGAATCAAACAAAAGAGAACCTGCGTAAAGAAATAAATCAGTGGTTGCTCGATAATTATCGACAAGTTTGGGATTTTTCTAAGATTGTGGGGGAAGCTTCTGGACATTTATATTCATTATTTGATAGCGGTGATCATTTGCACTTCAATGCAGTCGCTGGATTAGCTATCGCGCGTCAAATTTCTAGTGATTTTGTTAAAGGGGAGTAATCCTCTTTTTATTTTGGTTCGATTTTGTTAGTATTTTTAGATAAGAAGGTGAATATGTATGGAGAAAGAGAAACTTAGAAAACGTGCGATTGCTCGTTTGCAAAAATTGGCTGATAGCAAAGAGCGAATGAATCAAGTTGAATGCGTTCTTGAGAAATTATTTCAAAGTAATGCTTGGAAAGAAGCTACCAGCATTGGTGTTACAATGTCAACTCAGTTTGAGTTTCCAACTTCATCGGTGATTCAACGTGCTTTTGAGACGGGAAAAAAAGTCGCTGTTCCTAAGTCGCTGCCTAAAGGAGAGATGATTTTCCATTGGGTAGACACGGATACGGTATTTTACACAACAAGATTTGGCGTGGCTGAACCTGAAACGGAAGACATTGCAAGATCTAATGAGTTAGATTTATTGATTGTTCCAGGATTAGCATTTAATCGTGCAGGATATCGTGTCGGTTTTGGTGGTGGCTACTATGATCGCTATTTGGCAAATTACAAAGGAAAAACCTGCAGTCTGGTTTTTGTTGAACAATTAATGGAAGCCTGGCAGGTAGAAGATTTTGATCAACCAGTCCAGCAATTGTTTCTTTCAATGTAACAAAAAAAGACGAAAAATGAGAGAGGTAGATATATGAGAAAAGATAGACCTTATGTGATGTATACGTTTTTTGCGATTAATACGATCGTATTTCTGATGCAGTATTTACTACCGGGACTATCGATCGAGAATCAATTAGGAATGTTTGCACCATCAATCATTTGGCAGCAACAATATTGGCGCTTTATCACGCCTATGTTTATTCATTTTGGGTTGATGCATTTTGCCTTGAATGGCGTGGTTCTGTATTATATGGGACAACAATGTGAAGCTATTTTTGGTCATTGGCGTTTTGCAATAATCTACTTATTAAGCGGCATCATGGGAAATTTTGCTAGTTTTGCATTCAATCAGCCTACGACATTATCCGGCGGGGCAAGTACAGCAATTTTTGGGTTGTTCGGAGCCTTTTTAGTAGTCGGGTTGCATTATCGTGATAATGGAGCGATTCAGGCCTTGACACGCCAATTTGCCCTTTTCATTTTGATGAATCTTGCTTTTGGTCTGTTTGATTCAACGATTGATATCTGGGGGCACTTAGGCGGTATTATCGGTGGGGCGTTATCTGGTTGGGCACTAGCAGTTCCATATTCACAGGATCGTTTTTCAACTCGTGGACGAGTTACCTCCATTTTATTCTTCATTTTTGCGGTGGTCATTTTTGTATTTTTTGGATTAAGAAAATTTAGTATGTATCAATAATGCGGACGAATGTAGTTCGCTTTTTTTAAACATTAAAGGAAGTATAACATTTTAAGCGGTCAAAGGATTGATACATCAATCTTTTGACCGCTTTTCATCTGGTCTTTTTCCTATTAAACTGGAGATATGAAACCCAATATTTTACACGCCATTTTCTTTGATGAATATCAAAACTGGGAGAAATTCAATCAAAGGTACACGAGAAGGATTCGATCCGTTGTGAAAAGAGAAGTGAAGAAGTTTCGCGATTGTGGTGACCTTAAAAAAGGTTATCGTCTATTTGTCTGTGAAGGATGCCATGATGTAAAGAAAGTGGCTTTTCGTTGTAAAGGGAAATTTTGTCCAACTTGTGCAACTGGGGAAAGTCAACGGTGGGCAGAGGTTGCGGCGAACGATCTGTTTACAGTGACGCATCGACACGTCATCTTCACGATCGATGAAGGTTTACGTGAGATTTTTCTGAAGGAGAAGTATCGTAAGGAGCTTTTAAAAGGATTAATGGATGAAGCTGCACGGATACTATTAGATTTTTTTAGAAAGCACCATATACAAGCTGGGGTTGTGGCAACACTCCACACCTTCGGTTCTCAGCTAGAATACAATCCGCATGTTCATTTAGTCGTCACCATGGGTGGACTGACGAAGGATGGAAAATGGAAGGACTATGACTATTTTCCGTTCGCAATGTTGAGGAAATATTGGCAGAATGCGGTCCTAAAGCTCATTCGAAGAACCTTATCCCAATGGGATAAGGCACGAGTCCAGCCGCTTTTACAAGCGGCGTACACGAAAAATGCAGAGGGTTTTTACGTGCATGCACCCAAAAGGAGCCGAACTTCTCTCAAAAAGATATTAGAATATATCAGTCGTTATATGAAACGTGGTCCCATTGCTTTAAATCGTATCCTTTTGTACGATGGGAAAATAGTGATGTTTCAGTATCATGATAAACGAACTAACACGGATAAGATAAAGACGATGTCGGCAGAGGAATTTATTGGTGCACTGATTCGTCATATTCCAGAGAACCAGTTCAAAACAATTCGTAGATACGGCATTTATAGTCGGCGGATCAAGACAATCATGAAAAAAGTATTAAGTAATTACCAGAAAGAGATTCAACGAATGCTTGTGAATGTGAAGAAAGCACTTAAACCAAAATCATGGTGTGAACGAATAGCCGAAGAATTCGGAGTAAATCCATTGGAATGTACTAGATGTGGCGAATATTATGAATTTAGTGGAGTTAGTGTGTCTAAAAATGGACGACTTGTAGTGAAATATGCGAAGAATAAAGAATCGGAACGATTCATGCGAGAGGAGAATAAAAAAATTGGGGAAGAAGCATCGAAACGTAAGTATGAAAAAGAAAAAGAAGCAGCTTTTAAAAAACTTCGATTCCAATGGAGTGGTTCATTACATTTGTCTTGAATGTGGGATAAAGGAAAAAATTCCAAAGGAAGTAGTTCAATTTTTGGATGCAGGAGATGTTGCATTTGATCCTGAGAACGCTCCGCAATTTGATTGCGAAAAATGTGGTGGAGAGATGTATCCAGAATACTATAAGAACGTACTTGGATACGAATTTAGAATCAGTGATCGACAATAAAATGATTTATCTAAATCTAAACAAAAAGTCCTCAGGAGCGGTTTTCTCCTGAGGTTTTCTTAACATTAAAGGAAGTATAACATTTTAAGCGGTCAAAGGATTGATACATCAATCTTTTGACCGCTTTTCATCTGGTCTTTTTCCTATTAAACTGGAGATATGAAACCCAATATTTTACACGCCATTTTCTTTGATGAATATCAAAACTGGGAGAAATTCAATCAAAGGTACACAAGAAGGATTCGATCCGTTGTGAAAAGAGAAGTGAAGAAGTTTCGCGATTGTGGTGACCTTAAAAAAGGTTATCGTCTATTTGTCTGTGAAGGATGCCATGATGTAAAGAAAGTGGCTTTTCGTTGTAAAGGGAAATTTTGTCCAACTTGTGCAACTGGGGAAAGTCAACGGTGGGCAGAGGTTGCGGCGAATGATCTGTTTACAGTGACGCATCGACACGTCATCTTCACGATCGATGAAGGTTTACGTGAGATTTTTCTGAAGGAGAAGTATCGTAAGGAGCTTTTAAAAGGATTAATGGATGAAGCTGCACGGATACTATTAGATTTTTTTAGAAAGCACCATATACAAGCTGGGGTTGTGGCAACACTCCACACCTTCGGTTCTCAGCTAGAATACAATCCGCATGTTCATTTAGTCGTCACCATGGGTGGACTGACGAAGGATGGAAAATGGAAGGACTATGACTATTTTCCGTTCGCAATGTTGAGGAAATATTGGCAGAATGCGGTCCTAAAGCTCATTCGAAGAACCTTATCCCAATGGGATAAGGCACGAGTCCAGCCGCTTTTACAAGCGGCGTACACGAAAAATGCAGAGGGTTTTTACGTGCATGCACCCAAAAGGAGCCGAACTTCTCTCAAAAAGATATTAGAATATATCAGTCGTTATATGAAACGTGGTCCCATTGCTTTAAATCGTATCCTTTTGTACGATGGGAAAATAGTGATGTTTCAGTATCATGATAAACGAACTAACACGGATAAGATAAAGACGATGTCGGCAGAGGAATTTATTGGTGCACTGATTCGTCATATTCCAGAGAACCAGTTCAAAACAATTCGTAGATACGGCATTTATAGTCGGCGGATCAAGACAATCATGAAAAAAGTATTAAGTAATTACCAGAAAGAGATTCAACGAATGCTTGTGAATGTGAAGAAAGCACTTAAACCAAAATCATGGTGTGAACGAATAGCCGAAGAATTCGGAGTAAATCCATTGGAATGTACTAGATGTGGCGAATATTATGAATTTAGTGGAGTTAGTGTGTCTAAAAATGGACGACTTGTAGTGAAATATGCGAAGAATAAAGAATCGGAACGATTCATGCGAGAGGAGAATAAAAAAATTGGGGAAGAAGCATCGAAACGTAAGTATGAAAAAGAAAAAGAAGCAGCTTTTAAAAAACTTCGATTCCAATGGAGTGGTTCATTACATTTGTCTTGAATGTGGGATAAAGGAAAAAATTCCAAAGGAAGTAGTTCAATTTTTGGATGCAGGAGATGTTGCATTTGATCCTGAGAACGCTCCGCAATTTGATTGCGAAAAATGTGGTGGAGAGATGTATCCAGAATACTATAAGAACGTACTTGGATACGAATTTAGAATCAGTGATCGACAATAAAATGATTTATCTAAACAAAAAGTCCTCAGGAGCGGTTTTCTCCTGAGGTTTTCTTATGGACGTTATGAAGAAAAGCTTGTCTACAATTAAAGAACAATTTTTTTGCATGGTGTTTTTTTAAAGTTTGCACAGGTCTGGTGAAATCCTCATGACTGATTTGCGACTATTAAGAGAATGCTATAAAATGAATGGTGGACTAGATGACTTATTAAAAAATAAGCTAGGAAATAGAAATTAGGCTATAAAAAGAGCTCTTTTTTCTGTATAATACTAGGGATGTGTTTTTATGGAAAGTTTATATGATGTGCAGCAACTGCTAAAACAATTTGGTATTTATGTTTACGTTGGTAAACGAATTTACGATATCGAATTGATGCAAATCGAATTGAAAAATTTGTATGAGAGTCGTGTAATTGATCGAGACACTTATTTGCAGGCTTGGGGCATTTTAAAACGGGAACATCACATTGAAGAAAGTCGAGAAGGTGACTAGAGTGGATAAAAAATTATTAGGTATTGACTTAGGCGGAACAACAGTAAAATTTGCGATTTTGACAGAAGCCGGGGAGATACAGCAAAAATGGAGTATTGAAACAAATATTTTAGATGATGGTTCACATATCGTTCCAGATATTATTGATTCTATTAATCATCATTTATCATTATATGGTATGACACCAGAACAGTTTATCGGAATTGGCATGGGTACTCCCGGCAGTGTCGATATCGAGGCGGGAACAGTAATTGGCGCCTACAATTTGAACTGGACGACCTTGCAACATGTTAAAAGTGAGATCGAAAAAGGAACAAAAATCAAATTTAGTATCGATAACGATGCCAATGTCGCTGCTTTAGGCGAACGCTGGAAGGGTGCTGGCGACAACGAACCAGATGTGGTCTTTATGACACTAGGAACTGGCGTTGGCGGCGGTATCGTGATGAACGGTCAGCTACTTCACGGAATTGCTGGCTGTGCTGGTGAAATCGGACATGTCACCGTTGATCCTAATGGTTTTGAATGTACCTGCGGTAAGCGTGGCTGTTTAGAAACAGTTGCAAGTGCGACGGGTGTTGTACGCGTTGCTCGTCAATTGGCTGAGGAATATGCAGGCGGCTCACAATTAAAAGCGCGTTTGGATAACGGTGAAGATATCACAAGTAAAGATGTTTTTGAATTGGCCGAAAAAGAAAATGATGATCTTGCCTTAATGGTAGTTGATAAAGTAACTTTCTATTTAGGATTAGCTTGTGGAAATCTTGGGAATACGTTAAATCCTTCAACAATTATCATTGGTGGCGGTGTTTCTGCTGCGGGAGAATTTCTCCGCAGCCGTATTGAGAACTATTTCAAAGAATTTACATTCCCACAAGTACGAGAAAGTACTACAATCAAATTAGCAGAATTAGGAAATGAAGCTGGTGTTATTGGGGCGGCTTCATTAGCAAAATAGAGAAAAGGTAAGAGGGGAATCAAGGTATGTCAATTTGGTGGAAGATAAATATTGTATTAATTTCGGTGATTGTTTTATTTGGTCTATATGAATTATTTGTTCGGATCATGATGAGACGTTCCGCGAAAATTATTTCGCAAGAAGAGTTTCAAGCAGGAATGCGGAAAGCTCAAGTCATCGATGTTCGTGAACGCGATGAGTTCAACGCAAAGCATATTTTGGGAGCTCGTAGTTTTCCGTTTAGCATGTTAAAAGAAACCTTTAGTTCTTTGCGGAAAGATCAACCAATCTATATTTATGATCATAATAAGGCAGTCAGCGCTCGTGCAGCCAATCTGCTTCGTAAAAAAGGGTACAAGGATTTATACATTCTTAAAGGCGGCATGCAGGAATGGACTGGAAAAGTTAAACAGAAAAAGAATGATTAATAAAAAAGCGGCTGGATAAATATCTGGCCGTTTTTTTGTGTGAGAATAGAAATGATTAATTAACATAGTTATATCCATTCAGATTATGAATAAGGGCGACAAAACTTGCAATGTCTCTTTAGCAAAATTGACTGAAAAGCGAATTACGCTTATTATGAAAGCTGGAACTTTTTACGTTGTCTGTTAAAATCAAAACACTGTTGAGTCACTTGAGTTTATAAGTGAAAGAAATATGTCCACAGTTAGATAGCCTAAACAAGTTAATTTACAGCAATAAATTTAGAAGTAGTTAGGAGAAATATATGAGTATCAAATTAGTTGCCATTGATTTGGACGGCACATTATTAAACGATCATCATGAAATCAATCAGCCTGTAGTTGACGCTATCAAGAAGGCGCGCGAAGCGGGTGTCTATGTAGTTTTGTCCACTGGGCGGCCATTATCAGGAACAAGAGCGCAATTAGATGTTTTGGGACTAAACAATATAGATGATTATATTATTACTTATAACGGTGCTTTAGTTCTGAATACAAATACTTGGGATATCGTAGCTGAACATGGCTTGACTCGCGAAAATTATTTGGAGATTGATCATTTAGCACGCTTGCTGAACGTTCACCTACATTTAGCAGATAAGAAGGAGATGTACACATCTAATCGTGACATTAGTCCTTACACGATTTTAGAATCCTATTTGGTAAATATGCCTTTACATTATCGAACACCGGAAGAAATTGCTGCAGAAAATGTATTGCCGATTAAAATGATGATGATTGACGATCCCGAGGTTTTAAACAAAGCCTTCAAAAAAATCCCAGCTGACTACTTTGAAAGATATACACTTGTTCGCAGTACGCCATATTTTCTTGAAGTATTAAATCCTAATGCTAGTAAGGGGATAGCGCTGAAAGAGTTGAGTGAACATTTGGGAATCAAACAATCTGAAGTGATGGCCATTGGTGATGCAGAAAATGATCTTTCAATGATTGAATTTGCTGGAACTGGAATAGCGATGGGCAATGCCAGTGAAACGATTAAAGCAGCTGCAGATTATACTGTTGCAACCAATCTAGAAGACGGTGTAAAAGAAGCTTTTGATCGCTGGGTGTTAAAATAGTTCTACGAGCTTTTGATGAAATATTCATCAGAAGCTTTTTTTTTTTTTATTGCTTATTCCTCAAATTTTCTCTACTCTTAAAGAAATGAATGAAAAAATGGGGAATATGTATGAAAAAAATTGCAGTTATTGGAGCAGGCCCATATGGATTGATTGCTTTGGATCGCTTAATCAAACAAGCTCCTCAAAATGAAAAGATTGAACTTTTACTTTTTGATCCAGATGGACCGGGAGGTAATATTTGGCGTGAAAATCAAAGCGATCAGGTTATCATGAACACTGTAATGCAACATGTGACTCTATTTTCTGAAGATGAAGGACCGAATTTAGCAGAATGGAATCAAGACGAAGCATTAAAGTATTTAACTGATTTTGATCTAGAAAAAACGTTTCTCTCAGAGACCGAATTAGGTGAAAACGATTATTGTCAGCGTCGCTATTACGGTGTCTATCAATGCTGGTTTTTCGATGAATTAAAAAAAGGATTGCCAGAAAACATCACTGTCGAATTAATGAAAGAAAAAGTAGTAGATCTGACTATAGAAGAAAATAATATAGTGCTTGAGGCTTCCCATATCTATCAAGTGACCGATGTGATTTTAGCAACAGGACATTCACGAAACTATCTGAGTGAAAAAGAAGCAGAAAATCAAAGCTATGCAAAAGAAAATAATCTTTTTTATCAAGGACCGGGAAATCCTTCTGATACTCAGCTGGATCATTTAGTAGAAGGCGATGTAATTCTTAGAGGATTGGGGTTGAGCTTTTTTGATTATATTGCGTTGTTCGTTGCTAAATGGAGTGGCCGCTTCATTGATAAAAAGGGTTGCTTGGAGTATGAAGCTTCTGGCAGGGAACAGCATTTGATAGTCGGTTCGGGCAGAGGATTACCCTACCATGCTCGACCTAATAATCAGAAGAAAGCCGGAGAGGACGCGCAGCCACAGATTCTGACCCAAGCTTTTATGGAGCGGTTTTCTGGCAGTGCGCAAGAATTGTTTGATTTATTAAAAAAGGAAGCTGAGTTAGTTTTCTATCAAAAGAAATTGACTGAGTCCGAAGTAGTTTTAGATAATTTTTTAGAGGAATATCGTGATGGTGATCGAGAAACAGTTTTGCAAAAATACCAAATTTCTGCTGAAGACCGTTTAGATTGGGATGCGCTTTTCGATCCCACAAAAAATGTTTTGCCAAGAGAGTTTCCTGAATTTATTCAAAACTATTTAAAAAACGATATTAACGAGGCAGAATTAGGAAATTTGACCGGTGCTTTGGCTGCAACAATTGATACCTATAAAGAAATCCAGAACCCCTTTAACTATATGTTGGATCATGATAAATTTTCGCCGAAGGAATATTTTGAAGATTTTTTTGGAAGCTTCAATCGTAACTATAGTTTTCTGACGATTGGTGCACCAGTGATTCGACAAAAGCAGTTGTTAGCCTTGGTCAAGGCTGGCTTTATTGAGTTTCTTGCACCTGAAATGACTGTTGAAAGAAAAGATGGCACCTTCTTAGCTTTTAGCAAAAAGGCACCCGAACAGTCATATAGCTGTAAAAACTTAATTGAAGCTCGTTTGCCAGCGACTAGTTTCGAACGCACAACGAATACCTTGTTGATTCAGATGCGTAAAAAAGGTTATATAACTCCGCATCAAGTAGAAATTGAAGGGAAAGAATATCCTACTGGAGCATTGCAAGTCAGTCGTAAAACACATCAGGTGATTGACCAAGAGGGAAATATATTATCGAACATATTCTGCTATGGGATTCCACTTGAAGGCTTGGATTGGTTAAATGCTGCTTCACCACGTCCGAAAAGTGATGATCGGGTATTTTATTTAGCAAATCAAATTGTTAATGCACTTTATCAATAAAAAAAGAAAGCCGCGGCTTTCTTTTTTTATCGTGCAATTCGTTTTCTACGAGCTTTTTTACGATTTTCATCGATTTTTGATTTTTTTTCTTCAATTGGGTCGATGACTTTCTTTTTCACGCCCATCACTACACCAGCAACTACTGCTGCAGCAGCTAAAGTACCAGTAACGAATCCTGAAGCAAATTTACGCATCGTTTCATCACTCCTTCTCTTTATATCTTCATTATGAAGCAAAAACGCAAAAATAGAAAGTTTAACGAACGGAAAATTCACTTGCTTTTATTTAGTAAACAAACTATAATTTGTTTACTAAATAAAACAGAAAAGACGGGAGTCGATTAAATGGCAATTTTAGTTCTAGGCGGGGCAGGATATATTGGATCACATACGGTTGATAAATTAATTTCAAAAAATTACGATGTCGTCGTAGTCGATAATTTATTGACGGGTCATCGTGAAGCCGTAGATCCAGAAGCGAAATTTTATGAAGGGGATTGTCGCGATAAGGCATTTATGCGGGATGTCTTCAAGAAAGAATCGATCGAGGGAGTTGTGCATTTTGCAGCCAGCTCATTAGTTGGTGAATCGGTTGAAAAACCGTTAAAATATTTCAACAATAATGTTGTTGGAATGGAAAGCCTATTAGAAGTCATGGAAGAGTTTGACGTGAAGAACATTGTCTTTTCTTCTACTGCGGCTACATATGGTGAGCCAGGAGTTTCACCAATTACGGAAGAGATTCAAACAAATCCAACCAATCCATATGGTGAAAGTAAATTAATGATGGAAAAAATGATGAAGTGGTGCGATAACGCCTATGGTATGCGATACGTTGCGTTGCGTTATTTTAATGTTGCTGGCGCAAAAGCGGATGCGACGATCGGCGAAGACCATGATCCTGAGACCCATTTAGTTCCGATTATTTTACAAGTAGCACTAGGACAAAGAGATCATCTAACCATTTTTGGTGATGACTATGATACACCAGATGGCACATGCATTCGTGATTACGTTCAAGTAGAGGATTTAGCTGCTGCGCATATCCTTGCTCTAGAGTATTTAAAAGCTGGAAATCCAAGTAATTTCTTCAATCTTGGTTCAAACAATGGATACTCAGTCAAAGAAATGCTGGACGCGGCACGTGAAGTTACAGGAAAAGAAATCGCTGCAAAAATTGGTCCGCGCCGCGCTGGTGACCCAAGCCGTTTGGTAGCCTCCAGTGATAAAGTGAAAGCGACGTTAGGCTGGGAACCAGAATATACGGATATTAAGACAATTATCAAAACAGCGTGGAACTGGCACGTAAGCCATCCGCATGGATATGAGGATTAGGAGGAAGTAGCGTGTCAGTCAGTCAAACGGTAAAAGATTTTGTTACTTTAGCTATTCAATCAGGCGGTTGGATGGAGATGGATCGTTTATATTTAGAAAATCGGGTTATTGCGATGATTGGGGAGAACTCCTTATCAAAAGCCGAAAATCGCATAGTATCAGAGAGTGCAGTTGAATTAGTCGATCAACTTTTAGTTCAAGCAGAAAAGAATCAAGTAATTAAGGATTTACAGGCTGAAAGAGATATGTTAGAAGCTCAACTGATGGATTTGATGACTCCACCACCCTCTGTTGTAAATGCTTATTTCGCTCAGTACTATTCAAAGGATCCTGTCCAAGCGACAGATTATTTCTTCAAGTTAAGCAAAGACAATGATTATATCAAAACTCGAGAAATTGCTCGTAATATTATTTTTCCTGCTAAAACAGAATACGGTGAGTTGGAAATTACAATTAATTTATCAAAACCAGAAAAGGATCCGAAGCAAATTGCCGCAGAAAGACAACTGAAGCAAGTCAATTATCCAGATTGCATGTTGTGTATGGAAAACGAAGGATACAAAGGACGAATGAATTATCCTGCACGGACCAATCATCGTATTATTCGAATGAATCTTGATGGCGAAAGCTGGGGCTTCCAATATTCACCGTACGCTTATTACAATGAGCACTGTATTATTTTATCGGAAGAACATCGCCCAATGAAGATAACAAAAGCAACTTTTCGACGTCTGTTAAAAATCATAGAAGTCCTGCCGCATTATTTTGTTGGCTCAAATGCGGACTTGCCAATTGTTGGTGGGTCTATTCTTTCTCATGATCATTACCAAGGTGGGCGACATACTTTTCCGATGGCTGTGGCCGAGATTGAACGAAATTTTGAGCTGAAAGATTTTCCAAATGTCAAAGCCGGTATTGTTAAGTGGCCAATGTCTGTGATTCGTTTACAAGGAAAAAATCAAGAAGATTTGATTGAAGCATCACAATTAATTTTTGAAAAATGGCAAAATTATTCGGACGAGGCATTGCAAATCGTAGCTCAAACTGCAGATGGCACACCTCATCATACAATTACGCCAATTGCTCGCCGAAAAGACGATTTATTTGAAATGGATCTAGTTTTACGAGATAACAATGTCTCTGAAGAGTTTCCTGACGGTATTTTTCACCCTCATCCAGATGTTCAACATATTAAGAAGGAAAATATTGGACTGATTGAAGTGATGGGATTGGCTGTTTTACCTCCACGTCTAGAATCAGAGTTAAAAGAAGTTGAAAAATACTTATTAGCTGAAAAAAATGATATTGCTGATTATCACCTAAAATGGGCAGAGGAATTAAAAGCCGATGCTCAAATTACACAAGAAAATGTAACTCAAGTTGTCCAAAAAGCAGTAGGAGCAGTTTTTGCTCGCGTTTTGGAAGATGCAGGAGTTTTTAAACGGGATGTCGAAGGGCAAGAAGGATTTACACGCTTTATTAAAACTTTGTAGAAAGGGGCAGCGATGGCAACTATTCGAGATATTGCAAAATTAGCAGGTGTCTCACCTGCCACAGTTTCTCGTGTGCTGAATTACGATCAAGAATTATCCGTCGCCCAAGAAACAAAGCAGCGCATTTTTGAAGTGGCGGAGGAATTAAATTACACGAAACATAAGCGTGCTAACAAGGCGGTGAAATCTGTGATCCGTCTTGTACAATGGTACAACGAAGCGGAGGAATTAGCAGATTTATATTATTTATCAATTCGTTTAGGGATTGAGAAAAAAGCTGAAGAGTTAAACATCCAAATTCGCCGAGAAACCCTAAATGATTTGTCAGATACTCAAGTCAGCGGAACAATCGCATTAGGCAAATTCGATGCCGAACAAATACGACAGTTAAGAAAAGTTGATGATAATTTATTATTTGTTGATTTTGACGGGATGAATATGGGCTTAAATTCAATAGTCGTGGACTTTGACCAAAGTTTGAACTTAGTGATTGATTACTTTATTCAGCAAGGACATCAAAAAATCGGGATACTTTCTGGCAAAGAGGCAACTAAACACAACTTGCAGCCAATCGAAGATCCACGATTGCATGCATTTAAAACGAAGCTAGAACAAATCAATCTCTATCGACCGGAATTCACTTTGACGGCTGCTTTTTCAATGGAAGCTGGAAAAACAGCGATGACAAAATTTTTAATGGAAACGAAAGAGTATCCAAATGCATTGTTCGCCTCCAGTGATGCATTGGCTGTGGGGGCGATGCAAGCGATTCAAGAAGCAGGATTGAAAATTCCCGAAGATATTTCTGTGATTGGCTTCAATGACGTCAGTGTGGCGAAATATGTATCTCCATCTTTATCAACTGTTAAAGTTGAAACTGAATGGATGGGTGAACTAGCTGTCTCAACAATTTTGGAGTTAGCAAAAGAAGTTTCTCCGGTACCACGAAAAATTACGTTGGGAACTAAATTGATTCAACGAGATTCTACAAAATAATTTTCAAAACTGTAAAATTTTCATGAAAAAAATTCAATTAGCAACCGAATGATCATTTTCCTATCAAATATGATAGTGGATGATTGTTCGGCTTTTTTTCTGTCAATTTAAGGAAAGCAGAAATCTTTGAACAGTTAGTAGGAAAGCAAATATAGTTTGTGTTAAAATATTGCTATCTTAAATGCGAGGAAATGAAATTTCATGAAATTATTAGCGATGGATACATCCAATCAAACATTAGCTGTGGCAGTTTTAGAAAATGAAAAGCTGTTAGCTCACTTTCAATTAAATCGAAAAATGAATCATAGTTTGACCTTAATGCCGGCGATCGAGTCGGTGATGCAGGCAAGCGGATTAGAGCCTGCTGATTTGGACCGGATTGTCGTAGCCAAGGGTCCAGGATCGTACACGGGTATCCGAATCGCTGTAACAACCGCGAAAACTTTAGCAGAAACACTGAAAATTGAATTGACCACAGTTTCTAGTTTGGCGGTGATTGCTGGAAACATACATACAGATAAATTAATTATCCCAATGATGGATGCTCGTCGTAACAATGTCTACGCGAGTGCATATCGCTGGGAAAATCATAGACTAGTTAATATTTTAGCTGATCAGCATATCGCGTTAATCGATTTGTTGAAGCAGATTAAAGAACCAGCGTATTTTGTTGGTGAGGCCTATAAGTTTAATGAGCAAATCATGTCTGCGATACCAACCGCGGAAGTTTCTGAAGCGGATGAGTTGAACTTGCCTAATGGTATTGTTTTAGGAAATCTAGGTTTTCTTGCGCAACCTGTTGAAAATGTTCATGGATTGGTACCAGAATATTTGAAGCGAGTGGAGGCAGAAGAAAAATGGTTGGAGAATCATCAGCCAGAGGACGAAAACTATGTTGAAAAAATTTAGCGGATTAGTAAGAACGATCCTTTATGGGAAACAATACCCTTTCAATGCTAAAAGCGTGATTTTAGGCGATGAAGAATTTTTATTGAGAGAAATCATTGACCAAGATATCAAAGAATTGATTGCTCTAGAGCGTGATGTTTATTTTGGTGAAACCCCTTGGACTAAAAGTGCATTTCTTTCAGAAATTCATTCGCCGATCCCTCATTTGTATATCTGCATGGTAACGAGACAATCAACTATTGCGGGGTTTATTGGTAGTCGTTTGATTGGTAACGATACCCACATTACCAATATAGCAGTAGCAACTGCATTTCAAAATCGTGGGATTGGTAAGCTATTGATTGACGAAGTCGAAAATTTCGCTATAATGAACGATTGTGAAACACTCTCCTTAGAAGTACGTCTCAGTAATACCGATGCTCAGCGTTTATATCGGCGATTGGGATTTTCTGCACGGAATATTAGAAAAAATTATTACACTGAGAATAACGAGGATGCTTTGGACATGATTAAACGTTTGGAAGTGGGATAGTTGGAAGAGTTAGCAAGAAGATTTTGGGAGATCAGCCAAACTGCGTATGCTTTTGACTCTCCGTGGACGATCAGTCAATTTGTCAGCGATATGAGACAATCTCATAGCCATTATTTCTCAGAAGAAACAGAGATTATCGCTTTTCTGGGATTTCATCAAGTATGTGATGAAATCGAAATTACGAATATCGCTTCTGAAATAAAGGGTCAAGGACATGGCAAAAAGCTAATGAAACGCTTGATTCGTTATGCAGAGTCACAGAAAATAGCGAGTATTTTTCTAGAAGTACGTGCTTCGAATCGAGAGGCGCGTCTTTTTTATGAGAAGTTCGGCTTTCAAGAAATTGGAATTCGAAAAAAATATTATCAGCACCCTCAAGAAGATGCGGTACTGATGTCTTTGAAAGTAGGAAATGCAGATGAATGAAAAAGAACTTATCTTGGCAATCGAAAGCAGCTGTGATGAAACGAGTGTGGCAGTAATCGAAAATGGCGAAAAAATTCTATCCAATATTGTTGCTTCGCAAATTAAAAGTCATAAACGTTTTGGCGGGGTTGTTCCAGAAGTGGCTAGCCGCCATCATGTGGAACAAATTACTATTTGTATCGAAGAAGCATTGATTGAAGCAAATGTAACAGCAAAAGATCTCAGTGCTGTAGCAGTTACCTATGGACCAGGGCTTGTGGGAGCTCTATTGATTGGTTTGAGTGCAGCCAAAGCTTTTGCCTGGGCCAATGGACTTCCATTATTACCAATCAACCATATGGCAGGACATATTTATGCAGCGCGTCTAGTTGAACCATTAGAGTTTCCCTTGATGGCTTTGTTAGTTAGTGGCGGACATACTGAATTGGTTTATATGGAAAAAGATGGCTCGTTTGAGATTATCGGTGAGACTCGTGATGATGCAGCTGGTGAAGCCTATGATAAAGTTGGGCGTGTATTGGGATTAAGCTATCCCAGTGGTAAAGAAATAGATGAATTGGCACACCAAGGAGAAGATACGTATGATTTTCCTCGTGCCATGATCAAAGAAGATAATTTTGATTTTAGTTTTAGTGGGTTGAAGAGTGCTTTTATAAACTTGACTCATAACGCTGAACAACGCGGAGAAAAATTAGATAAGAAAAATTTAGCAGCAAGCTTTCAAGCAAGTGTCGTTGAGGTTTTAGTGACAAAGACAATTAAGGCGTGCAAAACGTATCCAGTTAAACAATTGATCGTTGCTGGCGGTGTTGCGGCTAATAAAGGGCTACGGGAGAAAATGTCCTTTGCAATTAGCGAGGAATTACCTACCATGAAACTGATTGTACCGCCACTACGCTTATGCGGCGATAATGCAGCAATGATTGGAGCCGCGGCTCATATTGAGCTGCAAAAACATCATTTTGCAGAAATGAACTTAAATGCTAATCCAAGTTTAGCATTCCAACACATCTAACGCCTTGCTATAATGAGGTCAAGGAGGCGATTAGATGAAAAATTCTTGGCAAGAGCAATTTCCAATCGATCTACAGCCAACCATGGAACAGATGAAAGAATATGTAACTGCCACTTATTTTGAAAAATTAATGGATTATTTGACAGTAGAATATCAGCCTAAATTTTCCATCGAATATTCGAAGGAGAAAGGCCGATTCGGCGGGTGGCATGTAAAAGCGAAAAAGTACGGTGGTAATATAGGCACGATTTATTTTCTAGATGACAACGCTAGAATGATGGTTGTTGTATCTGATCTCTATCAGGAAGAATTAGCAGAGAACATTGCTTCAATGTCACAATCCGTTCAGCAAACGTTTAAAGAGGACAAACCAGTTATGGGCGGTCACTGGTTTGTCGTTGAACTTACTTCCGAGCAAGCATTTACTGATCTTAAATATCTAATTACATTGCGTATTCGAAAATTGCAAAAAAAGTAGTCACTTAAGCAGCTGTTTTTTTTAGGAAAAGAGAATAAGAATGTTCTCTTTTGGTTATGTTGGTTCTAGGCTTTAAAATTTCTTGTTTACTTTAGGCTTATCTGTCGAACTAATTGATGCTTTCATTGCAGTGAAACCTTTGATTTCTAGATGACATACGGTCTTCAACTTGAAAGCGAGCTTGTCGCGCAAGAGTATTCATCTGTAAGCTGAATCTCATCAAAACTCGTTAAACGAACAAATAGATGGCTTCCTTGAAATTCTTCTAAGGAAGCTTTTTTATATAAATATTTCAAAATTGAGGTTGATACTTTCATTTTATTCAGTTATTATGAATAAAAATGAAATAATGTTGGATGTAACGAATGAATATTCAAAAATGGAGGCGTTATGATGATGAATATCTTTCAAGGGAAAAGTTTTTTAAAGGAAACGGATTTTACTAAAGATGAGTTGCTTTATTTGATTGATTTTGCAGCACATTTAAAAGAATTAAAGAAACAAAATATTCCGCATAAATATTTAGCGGGGAAAAATATTGCGTTACTTTTTGAAAAGACCTCTACGCGTACGAGGGCGGCTTTTACGACAGCCGCTAATGATTTAGGTGCTCATCCCGAATATTTAGGTAAAAATGATATTCAATTGGGAAAAAAAGAGTCTGTAGAGGATACAGCAAAAGTGTTAGGCAGTATGTTTGATGGTATTGAATATCGAGGATTTTCACAAACGGCAGTTGAAGCTTTGGCAGAACATTCTGGGGTACCCGTTTGGAATGGCCTCACTGACGCATGGCACCCAACTCAAATGTTGGCAGACTTTTTAACGATCAAGGAGCACTTTGGAAAGTTGGAGGATCTGACTTTGGCCTATGTGGGTGATGGACGAAACAATGTAGCAAACTCACTGCTAATTACCAGTGCCATTTTGGGTGTAAATATCTCAATCGTAACTCCAGAAAAACTATCTCCAGAACAAAATTTGATTACGATCGCTGAAAAATACGCTGAAGAATCCGAGTCAAAGGTTTTAGTGACAGATGACATTGACAAGGGAGTAGCGCAGGCTGATATTATTTATACCGATGTATGGGTATCGATGGGCGAAGAGGCGGCTTTCAAAGAGCGAATTGATTTATTGTTGCCTTATCAGGTCAATCAAACACTAATGGAAAAAACTCAGAAAGCGGAAACGATTTTCTTACATTGCTTACCAGCATTTCATGATCTTGAAACAAAAGTTGCCGAAGAAATCAAAGAAAAATATAATTTAGCTGAAATGGAAGTGACAGATGATGTTTTTCGTGCCGAGAATGCATTACAATTCCAACAAGCTGAAAACCGTATGCATACGATCAAGGCGGTGATGGCAGCAACATTAGGAAATTTGTTCATTCCGAAAGCATAAAGTATTTTTCCCGACTAGTCAGATGAAGTTTTTTCTGTTAATATAAATGCCAGATAATTATTTCATCGATGAAAAAGAGAAGTCTATTGTGCAGTTTTTTAGCGAGTTCGGGCAGGTGGGAGCCGAATAAACAAAAATAGAGGGCGCACTTTTGAGATGAAGCGGCAGCTACCGTTATAGCCTAAGCTGGTCATTTATGACAATAAGAGTGGTACCGCGGGAATTCTCGTCTCTGATGTATTTATACATCAGAGATTTTTTTGTTTTATTTTGACTCTTCAATTCATCAACGAAGCGTTGAGGACTAGTCACTTTTTTATCTTTAGAAAAGTATTTATAAGGAGGAATTTGGATGAATAATAAAGATATCGTTGCACAAGCTGTTTTTGAAGCAGTTAAGGAAAATCTGACATTGCCAGAAGTTGAACGTTTACTAGAAAATCCTAAATCAGTTGATCATGGGGATGTTGCTTTTCCCACATTTGCTTTAGCAAAAGTTTTTCGTAAAGCGCCACAGCAAATTGCTGCAGAATTAGTAGAACAAATCAATCCAGAAGCGTTTGAAAAAATTGAAGTGGTCGGCCCATATTTAAACTTCTTTATGAAAAAAGAAGTTATTTCAAGTATGGTCTTAAAACAAATTCTGAAGGAAGAAAATCATTTTGGTGATAGTAATATTGGAAATGAAGGCAATGTGACGATTGATATGTCTTCACCAAATATTGCAAAACCTATTTCAATGGGGCATTTACGCTCGACCGTTATTGGTAATTCTATCAGCTTGATTCTAAGCAAAATTGGTTATAATCCAATCAAAATCAATCACCTAGGAGACTGGGGAACCCAATTCGGGAAACTGATTGTTGCTTATAAAAAATGGGGATCAGAAGAGAAGGTTAAAGCTGAACCAATCAATGAACTGCTACGTCTATATGTAGAATTTCATGAAAAAGCCGAAGATGAACCGGAGTTGAACGATGAAGCGCGAGCTTGGTTCAAAAAACTGGAAGAAAATGATCAAGAGGCTTTAGACCTATGGAAATGGTTCCGCAGTGAATCGTTGAAAGAGTTCAATAAAATTTACGGTATGCTGGAAGTAGAATTTGATTCCTATAATGGCGAAGCTTTTTATAATGATAAGATGGATGAAGTTGTCACAATGTTGGAAGAAAAACATTTATTACAAACCAACGAGGGAGCCGAAATCGTCGATCTTGAAAAATACGATTTGAATCCCGCATTGATTAAAAAATCCGACGGGGCAACCTTATACATTACACGTGATTTAGCAGCGGCACTTTATCGCAAGCGTGAGTATAATTTTGTTAAATCACTATATGTTGTTGGAAATGAACAAAGTGGGCACTTCAAACAATTGAAAGCTGTTTTGAAGGAAATGGATTTTGATTGGTCAGACGAAATGGTTCATATCCCATTTGGCTTGATTACAAAAGATGGGAAGAAATTGTCTACTCGTAAAGGGAAAATCGTTTTGTTAGAAGAAGTTCTAAATGAAGCAAAAGATTCCGCACTTGCACAAATCCAAGAAAAAAATCCCGATTTGCCAAATAAAGAAGAAGTAGCTCATCAAGTGGGCGTTGGCGCGGTAGTCTTCCATGATTTAAAAAATGATCGTTTAAATAACTTCGATTTTAGTTTAGAAGAAGTAGTACGCTTTGAAGGAGAAACAGGCCCCTACGTTCAATATACTCATGCACGTGCTATGACTGTTTTGGAAAAAGGAAATTTTGCTGTTGATTCAGAAGCAATATATGCTTTAAACGATTCTGATAGTTGGGAAATCATCAAGTTATTGCAAAGCTATCCAGAAGTAGTGATGCAAGCGGCTGATCAGTATGAACCATCTGTGATTGCAAAGCATTCGATTAAACTAGCTCAAGCGTTCAATAAATACTATGCTCACACGAAAATTTTAGTTGAAGATGAACAAAAAGAGGCTCGTTTGGCATTGGTTCATGCTGTAACAATAATCTTGAAAGAGGATCTACGTTTGTTAGGAGTTCACGCACCTAATAAAATGTAGTGTCATAGAATTTGGAAAAGAAGTTGTGAGGATAACCTTGCAACTTCTTTTTGTATTTCAAATTTTTTTGCTGAAACAACACAAACTGTGGTATACTTTGACAAAATAAAAAAGGTGTCAAGACACCTAGGAAGGCGCATTGTATGAAAAAAATTCTTTTTGGATTAGGTTGTCTCGGAATGGTAGGATTATTAGCAGCTTGCGGTCGAGGTCAAGCTGAAAATAAGTCGGAAAAAGAAGAACCTGATCAGAAGATAGCTTTGATCTTAGGTTTTGGTGGCGTAGATGATCGTTCTTTTAATCAGGCTGGTTGGGAAGGCCTTGAAAAATGGGGAGAAGAAAAGGATTTAAAAGCCAAGAAGGATTTCACTTATCTTGAAACGAACGATCCGCAGGAAAACAGTACGAATATTAGTCAGGCAGTTGAAAATGGCTTTACGACAATTATTAGTCTAAGTTATTTACAAGCGGATGCGATTAAAGAAGCGGCCGAACAAAATCCAAAATTAAATTTTGCATTGATTGATGGTGAGATTTCAAATGAAAAGAACATTGTTTCTGCTACATTTAAGGATCAGGAAAGTGCTTATTTAGCTGGATTAGCAGCTGCTTACAGCACTAAAAAGAATCATGTTGGTTTTATTGGTGGAATGGAAGGTCCAGTAATCCAACGGTTTCAGAGTGGGTTCGAGGCGGGAGTCAAAGCCGGGGCTAAGAATCTAGGAAAAAAGATTTCATTTGACGCACAATACGCAGCTTCTTATGACGCTCCAGATAGAGGTAAAGCTATTGCTGCTTCTATGTATAAAGAAGGAGCAGATATTATATATCAAGCTGCAGGAAGCACTGGAGCTGGCGTTTTTCAAGAAGCGAAAGCTCGAAATGAAAACGATAAAACTCAGAAGGTTTGGGTCATTGGAGTAGATCGAGATCAAACAGATGAGGGTGATTACCATATGACTGAAGATAAAATTGGAAATTTCACCTTGACTTCAACTAAAAAGAATGTTGGAGCAGCAGTTAGAAAAATTGCAGCAGCCTCATATGAAAAAGATTTTCCTGGTGGTGAGCATTTAGAGTTTGGTTTAAAGGAAGGCGGAGTAAACCTAACCAAGGGCCAGTTATCTAAAGAAGCCTACGAAGCTGTAACAACGGCTAAAAAACAAATTATAGATGGAAAAATCAAAGTACCTGAAAATTAGTGAAACGCGCTCCTATGAATTAGGGGCGCGTTGTTTTTGAACTGTATGGAAAGTACAAAATTGAATAAATCGCTTTACAGCAGATACATGCATGTCTGAAATCCATCAGCTTTTTCTTATTGCTCAAAAGCTGATGGATTTCGCGCAGCCTTTTATAGATATAGGGAGCTTCCTTACTTTTAAGAGAAAATTGACCGCTGTGAAGGATCTTGCAGAAAAGCAGTGACTTGTTGTGCGTCTGCAGGTGTCCTTGAGATAATAATAATAGTATCAAAACTTGCCATTGTTGCAACAATCAATTCACTCGAAAGATCATCTAGGACAGAAGCCAATAAATGCGCATTATCAGGAAGTGTACTGACGATAGTCATAAATTGAACAGTATCAACCTTGACGATAACATTGTTTGTCATACGTATAAGTCGCTTAATATCATCATCCTCAGTCGGTTCTTGCTGATCTTGGAACAATTCAAAACGTGGCTTGCCGGATTCATCAATTGTTTTTACGATTTTTAGGTCACGAATATCACGTGAAATCGTAGCTTGAGTCGCCGAGACTTGATATTGTTGTAAATAATCCATCAATTCATTTTGATTTCGGATTGCATTTTCTGAAATGATTTTTTTAATTAGTTCGTGTCGATCTTTTTTTCGCATAAAAAAACTCCTTGCCTGTGTAATAGTAGAGCGTTTAAACTCTAAAAAATGATTTAAGGGATAAAGTGAATATCATTCACTTATTTTGGGATTCTTTTTCTGAGATAGGAACGGTATAAATGATAATTATGCACTCAGTATAGCAGAAAAAGATTTTTTAAACAGTATTCCTAACTAAATAATAATTAACAGAAAGCTAAATAAAAAAGATTGATTTATTAAAAAGAGTCTTGTATAATTACTAATTGTGTGTAGGCGACTATACACAAAAAAATCCACATTCTGACTTGATTTATAAGGCGGTGCTGCTTGTCAGTTCCTTATAAAGAAGAGAGCAGGAGAGGAAAACAAAAACCAAATTGGAGGAAACACAAATGTCAGTATTGTCTATGAAACAATTACTAGAAGCCGGCGTACACTTTGGTCATCAAACTCGTCGCTGGAACCCAAAAATGAAGAAATACATCTTCACAGAAAGAAACGGAATCTACATTATTGACTTACAAAAAACAGTTAGATTAGTAGATGCTGCTTACGATTACATGAAAGATGTTGCCGAAGATGGCGGCGTTGCATTGTTCGTAGGTACTAAAAAACAAGCTCAAGAAGCAATCAAAGAAGAAGCAGTTCGCGCTGGACAATTCTATGTTAACCACCGTTGGTTAGGTGGAACTTTAACTAACTGGGATACAATTCAAAAACGTATCGCTCGTTTGAAACAAATCAACGCTATGGAACAAGACGGTACTTTTGAAGTATTGCCTAAAAAAGAAGTTGTTGGTTTGAACAAAGAACGTGAACGTTTAGAAAAATTCTTAGGCGGTATTGCTGATATGCCTCGCATCCCTGATGTTATGTATATCGTTGACCCTCGTAAAGAACGTATCGCTGTTCAAGAAGCTCAAAAATTAAACATTCCAATCGTTGCTATGGTTGATACAAATTGCGACCCAGATGAAATTGACGTAGTTATCCCTTCAAATGATGATGCTATTCGCGCCGTGAAATTAATCACTGCTAAAATGGCTGATGCTTTCATCGAAGGAAACCAAGGGGAAGATCAAGTAGCAGAAGAAGACTTCGTTGCTGAAGATGGCGGACAAGCAACTTCAATCGAAGAAATCGTTGATGTAGTGGAAGGCGACAATGCTTCTACTGAATCAGCTGAATAATTTCGTAGCATATGCTGCTTCAAAGTAAATATTTTCCTTTGAAGCAGCTTTTTTAGAAAATCTAAGGAGGCCCTTAAAAATGGCAGACGTAACAGCTAAAATGGTAAAAGAACTACGCGATATGACTGGCGTAGGAATGATGGATGCAAAACGCGCATTAGTAGAAGTAGAAGGCGATATTGAAAAAGCTGTGGATCTTTTACGCGAAAAAGGTATGGCTAAAGCAGCTAAGAAAAATGACCGTATTGCTGCTGAAGGTTTAGCTTCAGTTGCGATTCATGGAAACACTGCAGCAATCGTGGAAGTGAATTCTGAAACGGACTTCGTTTCTAAAAACGAAATGTTCCAAGACTTAGTGAAAGAAATCGCATCTTTAGTTGCTGAACATAAACCTGCTGACATGGAAGCAGCAATGAAATTAACAAACGCTAAAGGTGAAACTTTAGAAGCAGCTTTGATCGAAGCAACACAAGTTATTGGTGAAAAAATCAACTTCCGTCGTTTTGAAGTTGTAGAAAAAGAAGACAATGCAGCATTTGGCGGATATCTGCACATGGGTGGACGTATCGCTGTTTTAGCTCTATTGAACGGCACAACTGACGAGTCAGTTGCAAAAGATGTTGCTATGCATGTGGCAGCAATCAACCCTCGTTACGTAAATGAAAGTCAAATTCCAGAATCAGAATTAGAACATGAAAAAGCTGTTCTTACTGAGCAAGCATTAAACGAAGGTAAACCAGCTAATATTGTTGAGAAAATGGTTGTTGGTCGTTTGAATAAATTTAAATCAGAAATCGCTTTGGTTGACCAACCATTCGTTAAAGATCCAGACATGACTGTTGAAAAATATGTATCTTCTAAAGGTGCGACAGTTGCAAGCTTCGTTCGTTTTGAAGTAGGTGAAGGGATCGAAAAACGCGAAGACAACTTTGTAGAAGAAGTTATGAGTCAAATTAAAAAATAATTCTGTTTTTAAACAGTCGGGAACGCACGGCAAATGTGCGCTCCCTTTTTTTAAGCAAATTCAAATTTGGCTGGCTTCAAAGACAGAGTATGCTAAAATATCATTAGAGTGACAGTGGAGGTATTGTGATGAATGAACCAAAGTATAAACGTGTAGTATTGAAACTCAGCGGAGAAGCATTGGCAGGCGATGAAAAATTCGGTATCAAACCGCCGGTGATCCAAGAAATCGTGGAGGAAATAAAAGAAGTTCACGATCTAGGGATTGAAATGGCAATTATTGTTGGCGGTGGAAACATTTGGCGTGGACAAATTGGTGCTGAAATGGGGATGGAACGTGCACAAGCGGATTATATGGGCATGTTGGCAACAGTAATGAATGCTTTAGCGTTGCAAGATGCGTTGGAAAATATCGACGTACCCACTCGTGTTCAAACATCAATTGAAATGCGTCAAATTGCTGAACCTTATATTCGGCGTAAAGCAGAGCGTCATCTTGAAAAGGGACGTATTGTCATTTTTGCTGGTGGTACAGGAAATCCTTATTTTTCAACTGATACGACAGCGGCATTAAGAGCAGCAGAGGTAAATGCTGATGTGATCTTGATGGCTAAGAATAACGTCGACGGTGTTTATTCAGCTGATCCAAAACTTGATGAAAATGCAGTGAAATATGAAGAACTAACTCATTTAGATGTCATCGCTAAAGGATTGCAAGTGATGGATTCAACGGCGAGCTCATTAAGTATGGACAATGATATTCCACTTGTTGTCTTTAATTTAAATGAACCAGGAAATATCAAACGTGTTGTACTCGGTGAAAACATCGGGACGACGGTAAGGGGGAAATAACATGGCAGATGCAGTAATGAATGAAGCAAGAGACAAAATGAAGAAGGCCCAAGAAGCGTTGCAACGTCAACTAGGTCAAATTCGTGCAGGACGTGCGAATGCGAGTTTACTTGACCGCATCACAGTTGATTATTATGGGGTGCCAACGCCTGTTAATCAGATGGCATCAATTACGATTCCTGAAGCCCGTGTGTTAATGGTTACACCATTTGATAAAAATATGATCAATGACGTAGAAAAAGCTATTTTGGCTAGTGATATTGGGTTGAATCCGGCTAACGACGGGAATGTGATTCGTTTAGTAATTCCTCAACTAACAGAAGAACGACGAAAAGAACTAGCTAAAGAAGTAAAGAAAGAATCAGAAGGTGCAAAAATTGCTGTCCGTAACATTCGCCGTGATGCAATGGATGAGTACAAAAAACAACAAAAAAATGGCGATATGACAGAAGACGATTTGCGTAATGCCGAAAAAGATATTCAAACATTGACAGATGATAATATCAAAGCGATTGATTCCATCGTTGCTGAAAAAGAAAAAGAATTACTAGAAGTTTAATCCAAAAAAACCTGAAGAATCGTTCTTCAGGCTTTTTTATTGCTAAGAAAAATCATTGAAAAAGGCTAAAGGTATTTATTTTTCGTAGGAATAACTGCATTTTATTGTTATAATGGCAGATGACTTTTTAAAAGTATTTTTAAGTTATTGACTTAATAAAGGAGGGAAAAACATGGTGTTACGATTTTTTCCACAAAAGCAAAAATATACACCAGAAGAATCGTCCTTTTCTTTCGATCCTAATAATGCAATTCCAAAACACATTGCAATCATTATGGATGGAAATGGCCGGTGGGCACAAAATCGTCGTTTGCCAAGGATCGCTGGGCACAAAGAGGGCATGGAAACAGTAAAAAAAATTACGAAGCATGCCAATCGCCTTGGGGTAAAAGTGTTAACGCTGTATGCTTTCTCAACTGAGAATTGGAAACGTCCAGAAGAGGAAGTAAATTTTTTAATGCAGCTTCCTGTAGATTTTTTTGATACTTTTGTTCCAGAATTAATTGAAGAAAATGTACAGGTTCACGTGATGGGATATGAGGAGTATTTGCCTGCCCACACACAAGACGCAGTGAAACGGGCGATTGAGCAAACAGCACAAAATGATGGGTTGGTTTTAAACTTTGCTCTTAATTATGGTAGTCGCGCTGAGATCATTACGGCGATCCAACAAATCGCTGAAGAAGTTAAAAATGAAGAACTTGCAGTTCAAGAGATTAACGATGATATTGTTGGAGATCATTTGATGACAGGATTTCTACCTAACGAACTTCGAGACCCTGAGCTAGTCGTACGTACGAGTGGTGAAGAACGGATTAGTAATTTCTTACTTTGGCAATTGGCCTATAGCGAATTATATTTTACCAAAGCCTTATGGCCAGATTTTGACGGAGACCATTTAGAAGCGGCGATTGCTTCCTTCCAACAAAGAAATCGGCGTTTTGGTGGATTGAATAAGGATACAAGTTCCACCTAAGTTTTGGGTCATCAGTAAAATAGTTGATACTTTAACTTAATTATAGAATGAATACTTTGAGTTTAACAAGGAGGATAAGAAATGAGACAGCGAGTCATTACCGCAGTTGTCGCCCTAGCGATTTTTATTCCAATTCTGTATATCGGAGGTATTGCAGTCGAATTAGCGGCAGCAGTTTTGGCAGGAATAGGAGTGTATGAGCTTTTTCGCATGAAAGGACTTGCAATTTTGAGCTTTGAAGGTGTTCTTGCAATTTTTGGGGCAATCTTTTTGGTCTTACCAGCGGAGCGTTGGCTGCCATTTTTAAGCGGCAACAATAGTAATTTTCTTTTATTTTATTTAACAGTAATGATTATTTTAGGTTTTTCAGTTGTTTCTAAAAATACTTACACTATAGATGAAGCTGGTTTTCCCGTCGTAGCAAGTCTATACGTCGGTGTTGGGTTTCAAAATTTAGTTACAGCACGAGCAGAGGGATTATCTATTTTACTTTTTGCGTTCTTTGTTGTTTGGGCAACAGATATCGGTGCATATATGGTGGGACGTCAATTTGGCAAACATAAATTATGGCCAGAAATTTCTCCCAATAAAACGATTGAAGGCGCTCTAGGAGGAATTGCTAGTGCGGTTGTAGTAGCTATAGTGTTTTTCTTAGTGCAACCAGAGATTTTTCAGCATAATTTATTGACAATGATTCTCTTCACAATAGTATTTTCAGTTGTTGGACAATTTGGAGATTTAGTGGAATCAGCAATCAAGCGTCACTATGATGTAAAAGACTCAGGGACTATTTTACCTGGTCATGGTGGAATCTTGGATCGTTTCGACAGTATGCTGTTTGTTTTTCCCATGATGCATTTACTAGGAGTATTTTAAAAAGAGTGGCAACACTCTTTTTTTTTGAGTAAATTTAAATACCTGCGACAACCAAAAATTTTTCTGAAAAAATTTATTATAAAATTATTTTCAAGCAGCGTCTCTTTCTGATTTACAATTAATAGATTTGCTTGAACTGAAAAATAGTAAAATATATTGTTTTGTTGCAGCAACTCAAAGAAACTATTTTTTACCGAAGTTCTTTTTTTAAATTTTCTATGAATTGGTCAGTTAATGAATATCTTATTGTCAGATTGTGATAAACTGTCTCTAAGAAACTAATGAAGGTAGGAAAATTATGCGTACGATTATTACGTTTTTAATCGTTTTTGGTGTTCTAGTGATCGTTCATGAATTCGGGCATTTTTTCTTTGCGAAACGCTCAGGGATTCTAGTCCGAGAATTTTCGATCGGAATGGGGCCAAAATTGATTGCTCACATGGGCAAGGATGGAACAACTTATACACTACGTCTATTGCCAATTGGCGGATATGTAAGGATGGCTGGTCTTGAAGATGAAGAAACTGAATTAAGTCCGGGAATGCCATTATCGGTTGAATTGACTCCTAAAAATGAAGTGAGGCGAATTAACGTCAGCAAGAAAGTTCAATTGCCTAACAGTATCCCGATGGAACTGATTTCAGCTGATCTTGTTGATGATTTAGTAATTAAAGGATATGTAAATGGTGATGAAAGTCAAGAGATGACTTACAAGGTTCAACATGATGCGACTGTGATTGAAGAGAACGGCACAGAAGTTCGAATTGCACCACGAGACGTTCAGTTTCAATCAGCGAAGCTGGGTTCACGTATTTTGACCAATTTCGCTGGACCGATGAATAACTTTATTTTAACCGTGGTATTATTTATTGCGCTAGCGTTTTTGCAAGGTGGTGTAGCGGTTTATAACACTAATCAAATTGGTGAGGTTCAGGAAAATAGTCCAGCTGCTACGGCTGGCTTAGAGGATAATGATACGATTTTGGCGGTTGACGGGAAGAAGATTTCTTCATGGGATGATCTAACAAACACAGTTACAAAAAAGCCGGGGAAAGAATTAACTGTGTTGATTGAGCAAGATGGCAAAGAAAAGACTGTTCAAATGACACCAAAGACAATAAAAAGCAATGGTGAAAAGGTCGGGCAAATTGGCGTCGGACCTTATATGAAAACGGGCTTTGGCGATAAAGTCATTGGAGGATTGACTCAATCATGGGACATGGTCAAGAGAATCTTTAGTGCTTTAGGGTCTTTGTTCACAGGATTTAGTTTAGATAAACTAGGTGGTCCAGTAATGATGTACCAGATGTCGGCAGAAGCCTCTCGAGCAGGGGTTAAAACGGTTATTTATTTGATGGCTTTATTATCGGTTAACTTGGGAATTGTCAATCTGTTACCTATACCCGCCTTTGATGGCGGAAAAATTCTTCTAAATCTAATTGAGGGGATACGCGGCAAACCACTTGATCCAGATAAGGAAGGCATGATTACTATGATCGGTTTTGGTTTTATTATGCTTCTGATGATTCTAGTTACGTGGAACGATATTCAGCGTTTCTTCTTTTAAAATGAAAGGATCGAAATTTTTTCGGTCCTTTTTCTAATGCAATCATAAAAAAAAACAGGTATACTGAAACATACTTGAAAAAGTGAAGGAGATGTCATTTTGTCTAAGAATCGTGAACTATTTGAAAATTTATTACGACAAATTGAATTGGCCGAGACGGAACAGCAACATCCGATGATCCAGGGATCAGAGATCAAAGAAGTGATTGTTCATGAGAAATCACGTGTGTGGGAATTTTTTATTCAAACACCACAAATTTTGCCAGCAAAATTATTCTATGCATTCCATCAAAAGCTGCAAATAGCATTTCAATCAATCGCGTCAGTGAAATTACATATTATTCCAGAAGACAATCAGTTTGAGGAAGAGCTTCTGCAAAACTATTGGCAAATGGCTTTGACTGAACAGGATTGCGATACACCGTTAGTTAAGCAGGTTTTGAGTAAACCCTTGCCTTTGATTCAAGGAAAACGAATTGTTTTGCTAATTGATAATGAAACAGTCATTCCATTTTTGAAACAGCAGTATTTACCATTGATTGAAGAAAATTTAGTTTCTTATGGATTTCCACATTTGCGAATCGATCCTGAAGTTGATAAGGAACAGGCAGATAAAAAATTACAGGAATTTGAAGTACGAAAACAAGAGCAGGCGCAAGCAATGCAAGAACAAGCTGCTGCTAGCTTAGCTCAATATGAATCGAAGAAAAAAGAGCAGAAAGAAAGTGCCGCTCATTTTGATGGACCTATCCAAATGGGTCGGAATATTCCAGCAGATGAACCCATTACTCCGATGGGAAATATCATTGAAGAGGAACGACGTATTACGATTGAAGGGTTTATCTTTGATAAGGAAGTCCGCGAGTTACGTTCTAAACGAAAGATTCTGATCTTAAAGATGACTGATTATACCTCCTCATTTGTAGTAAAGAAATTTTCTAACGGCGAAAAAGATGAAGCAATTTTTGAAGCTATCGCAAATAAAAGCTGGATTCGTGTAAGAGGAAGTGTTCAGGAAGATACCTTTATGCGTGACCTTGTCATGAATGCTCAAGACATTCAAGAGGTTAAACACCCAGAGCGTCAGGATACTGCGACAGAAAAACGTTCTGAGCTGCATTTGCATACGAATATGAGTACGATGGATGCTATCAACAGTGCTAGTGACCTAGTCGCTCAAGCTGGAAAATGGGGACATAAAGCTATTGCTATAACAGATCATGGGGGGGCCCAATCATTTCCCGAAGCTCATGCGGCAGGAAAAAAGGCTGGTGTGAAGATTCTTTACGGCGTTGAAGCAAATGTCGTTTCTGATGGGGTACCAATTGCTTACAATGATGCGCATGAATCACTAACAGACGCTACTTATGTTGTGTTTGACGTGGAAACAACTGGGTTATCTGCGGTATACGACACAATCATTGAATTGGCCGCGGTTAAGATGCATAAAGGAAACGTGATTGATACGTTTGAAGAATTCATTGATCCAGGTCACCCATTATCAGAAACAACGATCAATTTAACTGGAATCACCGACGAAATGGTGCGTGGATCAAAACCAGAAAAAGAAGTTATGGAGCTGTTTGAAAAATTTTGCGAAGGAGCGATTTTAGTCGCCCATAATGCAACATTCGATATTGGCTTTATTAATACAACATATGTCCGACATAATATGCCCGAAACTCCAAATCCGGTAATTGATACATTGGAATTGGCACGTTTCTTATACCCTGAGTTTAAGCGATTTGGTTTAGGTGTCTTAACTAAGAAATTCGGTGTTAATCTGGAACAACATCACCGAGCAGTATATGATGCAGAAGCAACTGGCCATTTAGCTTGGATTTTTGTTAAAGAGGCAATCGAAAAACATGGGATGAATTACCATGATCAGCTAAACGATCACGTTGGTGAAGGGGATTCGTATAAACGAGCGCGTCCATTCCATGCAACGATTTTGGCGAAGAATCAGGCAGGTTTAAAAGATCTATTCAAACTAATTTCTATGTCTAATGTGGAATACTTTGAACGAGTTCCACGAATTCCGCGTTCACAATTAAATAAATTGCGAGAAAATCTTTTGATAGGTTCGGCTTGTTCACAAGGTGAAATCTTTGAAGCGATGATGCAAAAAGGGGTAGAAGAAGCTAAAAATCGTGCCGCCTTTTATGATTATATTGAAGTGATGCCTAAGGCTGTTTATGCCCCTTTGATTGAACAAGAGCTGGTGAAGAATGAGGCGGATTTAGAAGATATTTTACGTAATCTAATTCAAATTGGTAAAGACTTAAATAAAACAGTTGTTGCTACAGGAGATGTTCATTATTTAAATAAGGAAGATGCAATCTATCGGAAAATTTTGATCAGTTCAATGGGTGGGGCTAATCCGTTGAACCGTCACAGTCTACCAGATGTTCACTTCCGTACGACAGATGAAATGCTGCAGGCATTCAGTTTCTTAGGTCCAGAACTAGCAAAAGAAATTGTTGTTGATGGTCCTGATAAAATTGTCGAGAGCTGTGAAGAAATCATTCCGGTCAAGGATGACTTGTATACTCCTAAAATTCCTGGCTCTGAAGAAGAGATCAAGGATCTAAGTTATAATCGGGCACGAGAGCTTTATGGCGATCCATTACCAGATATTATTGAGAAACGTTTAGAAAAAGAACTTACTTCGATCATCGGGAATGGCTTCTCGGTTATCTATTTGATTGCTCAAAAGTTGGTGCATAAGAGTAATGCTGACGGTTATTTGGTTGGTTCGCGTGGGTCTGTAGGTTCAAGCTTTGTGGCTACAATGACAGGGATTACCGAAGTGAATCCCTTGCCGCCGCACTATTATTGTCCTGAATGTCAGTATTCTGAGTTTTTTGAAGATGGTTCCTATGGTTCGGGCTTTGATATGCCGGAGAAAGCTTGTCCAAAATGTGGCGCTCGATTAAATAAAGATGGACATGATATTCCATTCGAAACTTTCCTAGGATTCCATGGTGATAAGGTGCCCGATATTGATTTGAATTTTTCGGGCGATTATCAGGCTGAGGCTCATAATTATACGAAGGTTCTGTTTGGCGAGGACTATGTTTATCGTGCTGGTACGATCGGTACAGTGGCGGATAAGACGGCGTACGGATTCGTCAAGGGTTATGAACGAGATCATAATCTGCATTTTAGGAATGCTGAAGTCGATCGTCTTGCCAAAGGTGCTACTGGGGTTAAGCGAACAACAGGACAGCATCCAGGTGGGATCATCGTAATTCCAGACTATATGGATGTTTATGATTTTACACCGATTCAGTATCCAGCAGACGATCAAAATTCTGAATGGAAAACAACGCATTTTGATTTTCACTCGATTCATGATAATGTTTTAAAACTCGATATTCTGGGACACGATGACCCAACAGTGATTCGAATGTTGCAAGAATTATCTGGAGTCGATCCTAAAACGATTCCGACGGATGATCCAGAAGTTATGAAGATTTTTGCTGGGCCACAGGTTTTAGGTGTGGAAGCTGATCAAATTTATTCGAAGACTGGTACGTTGGGAATTCCTGAGTTTGGAACACGATTTGTTCGCGGGATGTTGGAAGAAACGAGCCCGACGACTTTTGCCGAATTATTGCAAATCTCTGGGTTGTCTCATGGTACTGACGTTTGGTTAGGAAATGCGGAAGAATTGATCAGCCGTGGGGAAGCAAACTTAGCTGAGGTTATCGGTTGTCGGGATGATATCATGGTATATTTAATTCATGCAGGATTAGATAGCGGAATGGCCTTCAAGATTATGGAAACTGTGCGTAAAGGCCAGTGGAATAAAATTGATGATGGGTTACGTGAAACGTATTTGACTGCAATGAAAGAAAACAACGTTCCAGATTGGTATATTGATTCTTGTTCGAAAATCAAGTACATGTTCCCAAAAGCCCATGCGGCAGCTTATGTGTTGATGGCATTACGGGTAGCGTACTTTAAAGTGTATTTCCCAATTCTTTATTATTGTGCCTATTTCTCTGTTCGTGCGGATGATTTTGATTTGGTTGCGATGGCTAAAGGAAAAGATGCGGTGAAGGCCGCAATGAAGGCAATCACAGATAAAGGTATGGACGCATCCACGAAGGAAAAAAATCAGCTGACTGTCTTGGAATTGTGTAATGAAATGTTGGAGCGAGATTTTCATTTTGGCATGATCGATTTATACAAGTCAGATGCTCAAGATTTTGTGATTGACGGGGACACATTGATTGCGCCATTTCGTGCCGTACCTGGACTTGGTTTGAACGTGGCCAAACAAATTGTTGAAGCACGTAAAGACGGTATTTTCTTATCGAAGGAAGATTTGGCCTCACGTGGTAAAGTTTCGAAGACCTTGATTGAGTATATGGATACTCATGGTGTTTTGAAAGATTTGCCAGATGAAAACCAACTGTCACTCTTTGATATGTAAAGAAAAGGATAAGTTCAATAAAAAAAATGAAAGAAAATTCCATCATGAAAATGACACGGTTGAATTTTCAATAGAATTGTGCTAGTATAACAATGTAATCATAGACTGATGGTGAGTGAGCGGAATTTTCGCTCACTCTTTTTAATGGATTAAAGGAGGCTGACAGTTTGAGCAGTGTAGTCGAAACAGTGACTGACTTAGTAACACCGATCTTGGATGAACAAAATTTTGAGTTAGTCGAGGTTGAATTTGTCAAGGAAGGGAAAAGTTGGTTTTTAAGAGTATTTATTGATAAAGAAGGTGGTATCGACATTGAAGAATGTGCTTTTGTTAGCGAAAAGCTTAGTGAAAAGCTGGATTCGATTGATCCTGATCCAATTCCACAAGCATATTTCCTTGAGGTTTCTTCACCAGGAGCCGAACGCCCATTGAAAAAAGAAGAGGATTACCAAAAAGCGATGGGAGAATACATTAATATTTCACTTTATCAAAATATTGATGGAGAAAAACAATATCAAGGATTTTTAAAAGAATTGACTGATGATGAACTGACATTAACTGTCAAAATTAAAACGCGTACGAAAGATATGGTCTTTGATCGTAAAAATATTGCAAAGGCGCGTTTTGCGATCGAGTTTTAGTAAATGAAACGTTTCATTAACAGGAACTAGAATGTCAATTCCGCTTTTCACAACGATTCAGTTTTACCGCTTTAGTGGAATGATACATGCGATGAAGATCAAACCTATTTTTCTTTGAAGAATAGATTCGTTAATATGAATTAGGAGGAAAGTTAAAATGAGTAAAGAAATGCTGAATGCGTTGGATACTCTAGAAGCAGAAAAAGGTATTTCGAAAGAAATCGTAATTGATGCATTGGAAGCGGCATTAGTATCTGCTTACAAACGTCATTACGGACAATCTCAAAATGTTGAAGTGGAATTCAATGAAAAGAAAGGTGATATTCATGTTTATGCCGTGAAAGAAGTAACGGAAGAAGTCATGGATTCACAATTGGAAGTGTCATTGAAAGATGCGATGGAAATCAATCCAGCGTATGAAATTGGTGATACGATCCGTTTTGAAGTAACACCAAAGGATTTTGGTCGAATTGCTGCTCAGACGGCAAAACAAGTAATTTTACAACGTGTCCGTGAAGCAGAACGCAGTATTATCTATAACGAATACAGCGCCTACGAAAAAGATATTATGCAAGGTGTAGTAGAACGTCAAGATAATCGCTACATCTATGTAAACTTAGGGAAGATTGAAGCCGTTCTATCAAAACAAGACCAAATGCCAAATGAGCATTATAAACCTCATGATCGTATTAAAGTGTATGTTTCACGAGTAGAAAATACGTCAAAAGGCCCGCAAGTATTTGTAAGTCGTAGTCACCCTGATTTGTTGCGCCGCTTATTTGAACAGGAAATTCCAGAAGTCTATGATGGAATTGTAGAGATTGTCAGCATTGCTCGTGAGGCTGGTGATCGTGCAAAAGTTGCTGTTCGTTCAACAGATCCTAACATTGATCCAGTTGGAACCTGTGTGGGACCAAAAGGACAACGTGTACAAGCAATTGTAAATGAATTAAAAGGTGAGAACATGGACATTGTTGAGTGGGATGAAGATCCAGCAGTATTTATCGCAAACTCCTTAAATCCTGCGCAAGTAGAAGATGTTATCTTTGATATCGACAATCCAAAAGTTTGCACCGTAGTAGTTCCGGATTATCAGTTGTCGTTAGCTATCGGTAAGCGTGGGCAAAACGCTCGTTTAGCGGCTAAATTAACGGCTCACAAGATTGATATTAAATCAGAGTCTGATATGGAAGAATTTTATGCGAACTATGATGAATCAGAAGTAGAAGAAATCGTAACTGAGATTGAAGAAATCACTTCAGAAGTAGAAGCGATTGAAACTGAAGTTGAAGATATTGAATCAGAAGCGGAAGTTACAGTTGATAATATGATTGAAGACGAAGAAAACATTGCTTCTGATCAAACGGACCAATAATTCATTAGGAGGACAGCAAATGAAAAAAAGAAAAGTTCCTTTGCGAAAATCGGTCGTTTCCGGTGAAATGTTCCCAAAGAAAGAATTGATTCGAATCGCTAAATCCAAAGAAGGAGAAGTTTCCATTGATCCTTCAGGTAAGAAACCAGGACGAGGTGCTTATGTTGCGCTAGAACCAGCTGAAGTCGAGGAAGCATGGAAAAAACATATCTTGGACCGTACGCTTGGCACCGAATTAAGTGATGATTTTTATCAAGAACTACTTGATTATGTGAAACACCAAAAAGCCAGAAAAGAGCTCTTCGGCAATGAATAAACAGAAGGCCTTGAACATGTTAGGCCTTGCAATGCGTGCAGGCAAACTGATCACAGGAGAAGAAATGACAATTAATGAGATTCGCAAAAGGAAAGTAAATCTCGTTATTGTCACCATTGATGCGAGTGAAAACACTCAAAAGAAAGTATCAGATAAAAGTAAGTATTATCAAACGACATGTTTTGTCGAATTTACTCAAGGGGAGATTTTAGGCGCGATTGGCAAACCTAGAAAAGTAATCGGGGTTTTAGACCAAGGATTCGCCGACAAAATTATGACGTTAATAACAGGTTAGGAAGGTGATTGCATGGGAAATAAAAGAGTATACGAATTTGCAAAAGAAGTGAATCAATCAAGTAAGGATGTTGTAGAAAAAGCACAAACTTTGGGGATTGATGTGAAAAATCATATGGGTTCATTATCCGGGGATGATGAATCAAAATTGAAACAAGCTTTTTCTAGCAAACCGAAACAAAATACTCAGGCAAAACCATCAGCTAACCAGCACGAAAAACCAAAATTCCATGGAAAGAGCTCGAAGAACAACCCAAATTTCCAGAATAGAAAAGGAAATAAAGAATTGACACAAAACAATAGACAGAACAACTCAGCGAACGCAAACCGTTCAAACCAAGGACACCAACGTCCAGCACAAGGCAACGCAAACAATGCACAACGCCAAAATCAAGGGCAACGTCCAGCACAAGGCAATGCAAACAATGCGCAGCGTCAAAATCAAGGGCAACGTCCAGCACAAGGCAATGCAAACAATGCGCAGCGTCAAAATCAAGGGCAACGTCCAGCACAAGGCAATACAAACAATGCACAGCGTCAAAATCAAGGGCAACGCCCAGCACAAAGCAATACAAACAATGCGCAGCGTCAAAACCAAGGGCAACGCCCATCACAAAGCAATACAAACAATGCGCAGCGTCAAAATCAAGGACAGCGCCCAACACAAGGCAACGCAAATAATGCGCAACGCCAAAACCAAGGACAGCGTTCAGCACAAAATAGTCAAGGAGCGCGACCAAATCAAAATGGCTCAAATCAGGGCCAACGTTCGAACCAAGGCGGATCAACGCAAGGCGGCAACCAAAATCGCAACAAAAACAATTATGGCAACCAAAACCGTAACAATAATTTTGGCGGCAATCAAAATCGCAATAAAAACAAATTCAATAAAAAAGGTAAAAAAGGTAGACAGCAACAAAGTAATAAGCCTGCTGTTCCACCACGTAAATTCCGCGAATTGCCAGAAGTATTGGAATATACAGAAGGCATGAACGTAGCAGACATCGCGAAGAAGATTCATCGCGAACCAGCTGAGATCATCAAAAAATTATTTATGATGGGAGTTATGGTCAATCAAAACCAACCATTAGATAAAGATACAATTGAACTGTTAGCTACGGATTATGGAATTGAACCACAAGAAAAAGTAACTATTGATATAGCTGATATTGATCGATTCTTCGATGCAGAAGATGTAAACGAAGAAAATTTAGTTTCTCGTCCACCAGTCGTAACTATTATGGGGCACGTTGACCATGGTAAAACGACGTTACTAGATACCTTGCGTCATTCTCGCGTAACAAGCGGAGAAGCAGGTGGAATCACACAGCATATTGGTGCATATCAAATTGATATTGACGGCAAACCGATTACTTTCTTGGATACACCAGGGCATGCTGCCTTTACAAGTATGCGTGCGCGTGGAGCAAGTATCACAGATATTACTATTTTAGTCGTAGCAGCTGATGATGGTGTAATGCCGCAAACAATCGAAGCAATCAACCATGCCAAAGCAGCGAAAGTACCAATTATTGTAGCAGTTAATAAGGTTGATAAACCTGGTGCCAATCCACAACATGTAATGCAAGAATTAAGTGAGTATGAACTGATTCCTGAAGCATGGGGCGGTGATACAATTTTTGTTGAAATTTCAGCAAAATTCAATCAAAATATCGACGAACTATTAGAAATGATTCTATTGGTTGCTGAAGTAGAAGACTTGAAAGCTGATCCAACGCAACACGGAATCGGAACAGTTATCGAAGCTCGCTTAGATAAAGGAAAAGGACCTGTAGCAACATTATTGGTTCAACAAGGTACGATGAGAGTCGGCGACCCAATCGTTGTTGGGAACACATATGGTCGTGTTCGTGTTATGACGAATGATATTGGCCGTCGTGAAAAATCTGCTGGACCAGCGACACCAGTAGAAATTACTGGGTTGAATGATGTACCTCAAGCTGGGGATCGTTTTGCGATCTTTGAAGATGAAAAAACAGCTCGTGCAGCCGGTGAAGAACGGGCAAAACGTGCGTTGCTTGAACATCGCAGTGCAAGTGCTCGTGTAACATTGGACAACCTATTTGAATCTCTTAAAGAGGGCGAATTGAAGGAAGTCAATGTAATCATCAAAGCCGATGTGCAAGGATCTGCCGAAGCATTAGCAGCTTCATTGAAAAAAATTGATGTTGAAGGTGTGCGTGTGAAGATCGTTCACTCAGCTGTAGGTGCTATCAATGAAAGTGATGTTACCCTGGCAGCAGCAAGTAATGCGATCATTATCGGGTTTAATGTTCGTCCTACACCACAAGCAAAACAGCAAGCTTCAACCGAAGAAGTTGACATTCGTCTACACCGAATTATCTATAAAGCAATCGAAGAAATCGAGACAGCGATGAAAGGTATGCTTGATCCTGAATACGAAGAAAAGATTACTGGTCAAATGACTGTACGCGAAACGTATAAAGTTTCTAAGGTTGGTACAATCGCAGGATGTTACGTTAACGAAGGATCTATCCAACGTGATAGCGGTGTGCGTATTATTCGTGATGGAATCGTAATTCTCGAGGGCAAACTTGCCAGCTTGAAACGTTTCAAAGATGATGTGAAAGAAGTTAAAATGGGTTATGAATGTGGTGCTATGATCGAAAACTTTAATGATATTAAAGTTGATGATGTGATCGAAGGATTCATTATGGAAGAAATCAAGCCTAAATAGTATTACAATTCCACTTCCTACTGATAAATGTAGGAAGTGGAACAGTATCTGCTGAAATTTCATCCATTATTCGTGACTATTAAAATTTTAGTTAGTGGAAATAGAAGGAGGCAGTCGTTATGCCAAATTATCGTGACCGTCGTCTGGCTCAAGAAATTTTGAAGGAAGTCAATGACATCTTACGAAAAAAAGTTCGTGATCCACGCGTTCAAGACGTGAACATTACAGATGTTCACGTGACTGGAGACTTGCAACAAGCGACGATTTATTACAGTTTGTTATCTGATAAAGCATCAGATAAAGAAAAGGCACAAGAAGGTTTGAACAAAGCACGGGGATTGGTTCGGCGCGAACTAGGCCATGCTTTGTCAATCTACAAGACACCAGAATTGTTTTTTGAATTGGATGAATCAGTTGAATATGGCTCTAAGATTGATCAAATGATCCGCGACTTAAATAAAGAATAAATTTGTTAGAACCTGAGATTTTTTTCAGGTTCTTTTTTGCATTATTGAGTAAATCCTGTTAAAGTGTATGCAGTTTGTAAATAATCCTTTTGCTGGATATTTTCAAGGAGGCAGAGTCTAGAATGACCACGGAATTTGAAGAACGGATGAAGGAACTCCATAAGGAATTTGAAAACTTAAGTCCAGAAGAACGCAAAGCCGTTAAACAAAAAATAAAAAGAATTAATGTTTTAACCTCTCGTAAATTAGAGCGGATGAAACATGATTTACTGCGTATGGAAACCAAGCGTGCACAGCTTTCGTTAGATGGCGAATCACAAGAATTGTCCGAATTGGAAGATCGGATTATTAATAAGAAAAGAGAGTTCTTAAAATTATTATTTAAGGCAAAAGAAAATTGTTCCAAGAGGTGAGTGAATGGGCCTAATTGAGATTATCATCATTTTAGCCATTGCCATTACCTTGTCGAATGTTTTAGCAAAAGTTTTCCCGTCTTTCCCGATTTTTATGATCCAGATTATCCTCGGCATTATCCTCGGACTTACGGAAGTTGGTAGCTCGATCAATTTTGAACCAGAGGTATTTCTTGTAATGATTATTGCCCCGCTTTTGTTTCGTGAAGGGGAAACTGCTGATATCCCTTCAATCTTGAAGCATTTTGGCTTAATATTGCTGCTGGCTTTTGGCGGCGTCATCTTTACATTATTTGGATTGGGATTTGTTCTGCATAGTATTTTGCCAGCGATTCCATTGGCTGCTTGTTTGGCTTTTGGGGCTTCCTTGGGTCCAACCGATGCAGTAGCAGTTAGTTCGTTAGCAAAGCGCTTAAATATTCCTGAATCAGTCATGCACGTTTTAGAAGGGGAAGGATTAATCAACGATGCAACAGGTGTTACAGCCTTTCAGTTTGCCGTAGCCGCATTGCTAACCGGACAATTTTCGGCAGCTGATGCTTCGATATCCTTGCTCGAATCAAGCGTTGTAGGTGTACTGGTTGGTCTAGTGATCATTTGGGTCAAAAATGAAGTCATAAAAATTATTGAGCGAATCTCTGCACAAGATGTGTCGGCGTATCTGCTGATTGAATTAATACTTCCATTCGTCGCTTATTTTATTGCTGAATTGTTTCATGCGTCAGGAATTATCGCAGCGGTTGTGACGGGTGTATTGCAGGCCACCGGCTTCCGTCGTGTAAATCTATTTGAGGCACAGCTTTCCAATGTAACTGAAAGCTCGTGGAGTACGATTAGCTTTATGTTGAATGCATTGGTTTTCATTTTTTTGGGAATTGAACTTTCTCAAGTTTTTTCTCCTGTGTGGAATAGTCGAAATTATTCCAATGTGCATTTGTTAGGGATTGTATTATTATTGACAGCCTTACTATTTGTTTTACGCTTTTTATTCGTTAGCGGCTATTACATTGTGACTCAAGGCTGGAAGAAAAATCATGAACAGCTGAGAGACCGCTTGCTGTTAACCTTTGGTGGTGTCAAAGGAACAGTTAGTATCGCAACTATTTTTATTTTACCAACAACGATCAATGGATTGGAGTTTCCTGAGAGATCTTTACTGCTGTTTATCACCGCCTGTGTGACTTTTCTAACATTGATTATCGGAATGATTTTATTACCAATCTTATCTGAAGGTGAAGTGGTACCGCCAACTGATCCTAAACGAATGTTAATTTTACGGGAAGTAATTAGCGAGCTTTACGAAGATTTGGATAATAAAAAATTGAATGAAAAAGAACGCTTTGCACTGCTTGCGGTGATCGCAAATTATCAAGGAAGAATCCAAACGCTCTTCAATAATTCGATGCCGGAAAGTGCGCAACAAGAATTTCAAGAAATCCAAGCGTTGATTATTTCAGTTGAACGAGATGGATTAGATGAAAGTTTTAGAAGACATCAGATCAATTCAGGTGCGTATCGGTTGTATTCTCGTTTCATTTCAAATGTGTCTGAGTCAGTGACAAAACAGATGCTGTCATTGCTTAGCTTTTGGTTAATTTTTGTACGGCGGATTATTCGTATTATCATGCATCCAAAAATGTTTTGGGAACGTCGGCAAAAGCGTAAAGAGACGGTTGATAACGAAGATATTTCAACTCTTAGAAAAATCTTTATTCGCAATAGTGAAGCTATTTTGGATAGTTTGGAAAATCTACGGGATGTTTATGATGAGGACTTGATTGATTTCTTTGTGGATGAACGAAAAAATTTGATGAATCAGGTCAGTGGACATGGTTTATTTGGTACTTATTTGATTCAGCAAGATCCACTTTATGCGAAAGAATTGATACGCGGATTTTATTTAGAGAGAAAGATTATTGATAAATATGAAGTAAGCGAAGATATCACCAATTTTTCAGCAAATAATTATCGTGATCAAGTTAATCAATTAGAGTCTTACGCTATGCAGCAGCGATCAGAACCAAGTATTTCATTTGTGATCAGTCGACAACGACAAAAGAAAAAAGCAAAAGAAAAGAAATATTAACCGTCAACTTGGCGGTTTTTTCTTTGGCATTAATAAAAGATCAGGTAAATATCTTCAGAGAGTTGGCTGGTTATTTCTTAGATTAGCTATGCTATAATGGGAGCGTTGATTATAAATAGAAATGAGGAAACAGCGATGGACGGTATCTTGCCGTTATGGAAAGAGCGCGGCATGACAAGTCATGACTGTGTCTTTAAATTACGAAAAATTTTACAAACAAAAAAGGTTGGTCATGGGGGAACTTTGGATCCTGACGTCGATGGGGTATTACCTATCTGTATTGGTAAGGGAACCAAGGTGATCGAATATTTACAAGATAGTGGGAAAATTTATGAAGGTGAGATTACGTTGGGCTTTTCTACAACTACAGAAGATCGCAGTGGTGAAATAGTAGAGAAAAAAGCAGTAGACCGCCCTTTAACTGAAGCTGAAATTGATCGAGTAATGGCTGCTTTTATCGGGAAAATCAAGCAGATACCACCAATGTATTCAGCGGTTAAAGTCAACGGGAAAAGATTGTATGAGTATGCGCGTGCTGGTGAAACGGTAGATCGCCCTGAACGGGAAGCGGAGATTGAGAGTTTTAAACGTACGACTGCTCCGATTTATAATGAAGAAGCAAAAACTCAGAGTTGGAGATTTCAAGTTACTTGCGGGAAAGGTACTTATGTACGGACCTTGGCTGTTGATCTTGGGGCAAAGCTAGACTATCCTGCTCATATGTCCGATCTTACTCGTTTAGTCAGCGGCGGTTTTTCAGTGGGACAGGCAGTCACATTGTCGCAAGTTAGCGAATTGATGGAAAAAGGTCAGATCAATCAAGCATTGCAACCGATTGAAGAGGCAATGAAGGAATTTCCGCGAATTGACTTAACAGATGCTGCTTGGCAAAAGGTAAAAAATGGACAAGTTCTATCTATGAAATCTTTTGGAATCAAAAAGATGCCAGCTGATCTGATCGCATTTTTTTATCAAGGAAAATTAGTTAGTCTTTACGGACAACACCCAGAAAAAAACTGGCTTTTGAAACCAAGCAAAGTAATTCGAAACGAGATTGCTCAAGTTCCTCAGGCTTAGTAGCTGAGGAAAAATAAATACAATAATATGAATTAGGATGTCAATCCAACTTTTGGCAGTGATTAAAGAGGAAAAGCCCAATCTGATTACGATTAGGAAAAATGTATGTATAGTTGGATGATATACGGCATGAAAATCAGACTTATTTTTCTTCAAGAAAAATAAATACAATAATATGAATTAGGAGGCACACTAAATGGAAATTGTTAAATTACGGCATCCATATAAATCAGAGGAAATTCCTGTTGGAGATTGTGTGTTGGTGTTAGGATTTTTTGATGGTGTTCATCGTGGTCATCAAGAAGTCATCAATACTGGTAAAAAAATTGCGAAAGAAAAAAATTTAAAATTAGCTGTGATGACGTTTAATCAGCATCCGGCAATTGTTTTTCAACAAGTACAGAGCAAGCCGATTCAATATCTTTCGACTTTGAAGCAGAAAGAAGAACGGATGTCCGAGCTGGGTGTTGATTTGTTATACGAGGTAGCCTTCACATCTTCGTTCGCTGCGTTAAGTCCTCAAGAGTTTGTCGATCAATACATCGTAGGGCTACACGCAAAAGTGGCAGTCTCAGGTTTTGATTACAATTTTGGAAAAGACCAAACGGCTGATGCCGAAAACTTACCTAACTATGCGAAAGAGCGCTTTGAGGTAGTAATTGTTGCTAAAAAAACAGAAGAACACGAGACTGAAAAAATTAGTTCTTCGCGAATTCGCCGGTTATTGTCTGAGGGGCGTCTAGACGAGGCCAATCATTTACTTGGCTATATTTATGAGATTAGCGGAACGGTGATTCATGGCGAAGCACGGGGTCGAAAACTTGGTTATCCGACAGCCAACATCCAAGTACCCGATGATATGAAATTGCCAAAAGAAGGCGTTTATGTCAATGAAATTCAAATTGGCGATCAATGGTATCCAGCGATGGGCTCGATAGGTCATAATGATACTTTTGGAACCAATCGTATGTTGACAGTTGAGATCAATATTTTAGACTTTAATGAAGAAATTTATGGTGAAAAAGTTAAGGTACGTTGGTATCATATGTTGCGGGGACAAGTAGCTTTTGAATCCGTTGAAGGATTGATTCAGCAGCTTGAGATAGACGAAAAGGCCACCAGAGAATATTTTAAGGGTTAAGTAAGTAGGACATTCAAAAATGAGTGTCCTTTTTTGTTTCCACCATTTATAGTTAACGTTTTTTTATTAGAGAATAGCAATCTATTAAATTGTGTAAATTCTAGTATTTTGATGGTTATTTGTTAGTATAAAATAAAAAGGAGTTTTTTTGATGGAAAATTCTTGGTATATTCGCCCTTATCAAGAGGAGGATGCAGAGGATTTATTTAAAATGATGGAAAAGGAGTCTGATTGGACAGATTATTGTAATGGTGAAGGGAAGAAAAAATACGCGCGAGTTTTATTGACATCAATAACTTATTTACTTTTTGAGAAAGAAAAGATTTGTGGGTATGTTCGTTGCCGAGAAGATGATGGTTTTGGCGTATATGTTTATGATTTATTAGTAGATGCTGATTGTCGTGGAAAGAGCTATGGTCGCTTTTTAATGGAGCAAGCCTGCAAAGATTTCCCTGAACAAACGGTATATGTTATGAGCGATGTTGATCCCTATTACGAAAAGCAAGGTTATCAAAAAGAGGGAACGATTTTCATAGTAAGGCCGCAATAAAAGTATGAAAAGCTGTTGACTCTCCCTTAACAGGAGACAGTATTCTGTTAATGAAAGGGGAGGATCATCGTGAGTGTAGCTATTACAGCTGATCAATTAACTAAAGAAATCAAAGGTAGGAAAATCGTCAACCAACTCTCCTTCACCATCAATAAGGGTGAAGTTTTTGGTTTATTGGGGCCAAATGGAGCGGGGAAAACGACCACTATTGAAACACTGTTGGGTATTAAACGGCCTGATTATGGATCAGCAAAAATTTTAGGATTAGATCCACGTAAGCGAAGACGAGAAGTTTTCGAAAAAGTTGGAGTTCAGCTGCAATCTTCCAGCTATCAAAATAATATTCACGTGAATGAGCTATGTCGAGAATTGGCTAGTTTATATCAAAAACCTAGAGATTACCGTGAGTTGTTGAGATTGTTTAAATTAGAGAAGTTTAAAAAGCAACCTGTTGAGAAGCTTTCAGGCGGAGAAAAACAAAAGCTCTCGATCGTGTTAGCCTTGATTCCTGATCCAGAGATTATTTTCTTGGACGAGTTAACGACTGGATTAGATACGGAGGCACGCAGAACGGTTTGGCAGACTTTGCTAAAATTAAAGAAGACCAATTTAACAATCTTTTTGACGACGCATTATATGGAAGAAGCTGAAATTCTATGTGATCGTATTTGCCTCATTAAGAATGGCAGCATTGTCGTTGAAGGAAGTATTCCAGAATTATTGGCGGAGAGTTCTCAGAGTAATTTAGAAGACGCGTATCTTTGGTTTGTAGGGGAGGACGAAGATGAATAAGGTAATCAATTTGGCAAAGGTTGAAGGAAAATTGGCGATTCGTTCTATTGATGGGATTTTATTCGGGATTGGAATGCCTCTAGGTGTATTGCTATTGACGACCATGATTGCTGGAAATAAGCAGGCGGGAAATACATCCTATACTTTTTTAGACAGCAGTTTTAGCTCGCTTTTAGTCGTTGGCATTTGCGCCACTGCATTTATGGGAATTCCATTAACAATTTGTGATTATCGCGACAAGAAAATATTGAAGCACTTTTTCGTGACACCCGCTTCACCTGGACATTTAATCGCAACTCAGGTGTTAGTAGCTATGACAACGGCGATTATTTCTGCAGGACTCGTTGCATTGGCAGCCATCGTCTTTCTTGATTATCGAATGCAGGGTAATTGGCTCTTATTGATTGCTAGTTATTTTTTAGTTATGATTGCTATGTACAGTTTGGGATTATTGATTGCAAGTCTATGTAAAAATATGAAGATCGCAAACCTTGTGTGCAGTCTGGTTTATTTTCCGATGCTCTTTTTATCTGGCGCAGTGATTCCCTTTGAAATTTTTCCAAGAGGGATGCAGAAAGTAGCCAGCGTGCTTCCTTTAACCCAAGGTGTTCAATTGTTAAAAAGCGTCAGTCTAAATCAACCAGTTGGAAATCCACAATTTGTCATAATATTGTTGAGTGTAATTTCGATTGTGGGATTCGGTTTAGCAGCGAAATTCTTTCGCTGGGAATAGCCAGAAATTAGGGGGAAAAGAAGTGGATCACGAATGTGAAAAAGTTGAAGAAAAATTATACCGCATTGGTATGTTCTCTAAAATGAATCAGGTTACAATCAAAGCACTACGCTATTACGATGAAGTGGGGCTGCTTCGCCCCCGTTTTATCGATCCTGATAACGGCTACCGCTACTATAGTTCGAGTCAATTAGAACCTCTGCATCGTTTGCTCGCATTACGCAGAATTGGCTATAGTATAGAAGAAATTAAACGTGTACAAGATGGCGAAAGTGAGCAGCGGATATTACAAAGAAAAAAGCAGCAGCTGATGAAGGAAATTTCTGATCGAATGTCGATGCTTTCTCAGATTGAAGGGTATTTGCAGCAAGAGGATGATAATTATCATATGGTGATTAAACGATTACCAGAAGTCATCGTTGCATCAATGAGGAAAATCATTCCCAGCTTTGAAGCTCTTTCATCAATGATTCCTGAGATGGGCTCACAGATGGAGAAGGCTGGTTGTGTCTGTGCATTGCCTGAATACTGCTTCAATATTTATCATGATGCTGGATATAAAGAAGAGAACATCGATATTGAAGTCTGTGAATCCGTAGTTGAAATGAAAGAAGAAACGGATGAATTAAAATTTAAGAGGATGGATGAAGTGCCTCAAGCAGTCTGTACAATGCACAAAGGTCCTTATGAAAATATTCCTAGAGCATTCGCAGCAGCGATTAAATTTGTTGAGGATAATGATTATGAGATTATTGGTTCTATTCGAGAAAGTTATATCGATGGTATGTGGAATAAAGATAGTGAAGATGATTGGCTGACGGAAATTCAAATACCTGTAAAAAAAACTGAGAAATCGTTGCAATAATTTCTCTCAGATTATAGACAAAAAAGTTCTAAACTCATATTTTGAGTTTGGAACTTTTTTGATTGATTTCGTTGATTATGACAGTTTAAGGTTTAGCAAGAATAGTTCGTGAAGGTTAATTAATTCATTAATTAAAGCAAGAATAAGTTCATTTAACCATCTTTTATAGCAATTTTTTTCACATTTTTTGAAGAATAATGAATATTAGCAATTGTCCAGATAAATTGGTTGTGTTACGCTAAATTTAGTTTCATGAAAACGTTCTACAAAAAAACAGAAAGAAGGAATTGTAATGACAAAGGATCGGTTTGTAAGGGTTTATTCTCAAGGAAAATTGGATGCGATCATGATTTTTGTTGATCGAAAGACGGGTGTGAATTATATGTTCAATAAAGTAGGCTACGCTGGGGGATTGACACCGTTGTTAGTTAAAGATGGCAAACCAGTGATCACACCGATTGAAGAGTTAGATAAATAGCAGATAGCACTAGCGAACAAGCCTGCATCTAAAAGATATGCTACTATTTTCTTATAAAGATGATGGCGGCATGAAAATCAGATTTATTTAAATAAGGGGTGAGTTAGATGCATGCTTGGGATGCTATTCAAAGGTCAGTGGATTATGTGGAAGAAAATATCAAGGAAGAGCTATCAATCGAAGAATTAGCAAAGGTATCTTATCTATCGGTATACTATTTTCAAAAATTATTTAACCGTTTGGTTGGAAAAACAGTTAATGAGTATATCAAAGCGAGAAGAGTAGCAAATGCTAAATCGTTGTTGAAGACCGATAAACGGATCGCTGACATAGCTTGTGAATTCGGTTTTAATAGTCATGAGACATTTACAAAAGCTTTCAAAGAAATATATGGTGTTACGCCGGAGACTTATCGTAAAAATGATCTGTTATTGACGGATTTTTTAAAGCCGGATCTATCGATTTATTATACGGTGGTGGATGAAGGGGTGCCGTTAGTGGTAGACGATCTAGTTCTTGAAGTAAACAGGCGAGAACTGGCAAAAACCGAATACTATACTGGATTTTCCAGACAAGTCGAGTCGCGTGAAATGAACAAAGTAGGAGTCAATGTATTGATTGAGTTATGGGATGAATTTCATGAGAAACAAGAAACGATTCCTAATTTAATTGAGAATGGGGTACAGATTGACTGCTTTACGAGTGATACCACTCCTGAAAAAGTCCAATATTTTGTAGGTGGATTATCGGATGCTCAAACCTTGACGAATTATAATCACTATCAAATGAACCCTGGAATCTACTATGTTTGCACGTTTGAAGCGGAAAACTTCAAGTATCTGGTAGAAGATGCTTTGTACAAGGCAAACGACTATTTCTTTGGGACTTGGCTCAAAAGGCATGGAATAGAAATGGAGAATATGGCTCCTTTTCTAGTGCAAAAATATGTAAATGTAACAGATGAGCCAAAGATCGAAATATGGATTAAACCAACCAAAGACTTAGAAGTAAGTTGATACAAAAAAGCTTCGGATCATTCATACTGATCCGAAGCTTTTTAATTCTTCTTTTCTTTACTGATTGAAATCGACATTTCTTTATGAAGGACATAGCCCCAAAAAATACCAGTTAATTGTGTCATCAAAAAGAGAACGATCAATGGGATTGCCGCTATAAAAGGCGAAGTGGAATGATATAGGCTGACTAAAGGACTCTTAAAAATAATTAATGAGCAGCTCAATATGATATTGACGAGATTACCAAAAACCAATAAGGATAGCTGCTTAGTAATTTTTGCATAAAAGCCAATCAGTATGGTAAGGAGCAGAAATAGAAAAATCCCTATGATTGAATCAAATAAGTAATCAACTGCTAAAGATAGATGAACATAGGGAATTAAATAGAAAACAAAGGGTACACGCATGATTGTTTTCTTACTCATTGTAGGGATCACCTCGACAATCATTTATTGTATGGTTATTTTATGATTGTTAAATGGTCAATTCAACACAAAACAGTAAAATACTATGGATAATGAAAGTTCTTTTATACTGTTATCAATAAATCATAAGTTATTTAGAGCTAAATTTTTTTATTTTAAAATGGTTTTTACGATTCTAAAAAAGAAAGAGACATTAAATTAGTAAACTTCTAAAAAGGGAGTGTAAGTATTGAAATAAATCATGTAAGAATGACGATTCTTTTCAAATCACTAGCATGGAGCCGATATTTTTCCTTTACTATCTGAGCTTTTGTGATAATATGATTAGAAATGGAGGGGTTATATGAATAAATTGCAAGATCGATTTAACAAAAATGTCTATGAAATCGCCGTCTCATTGATTCGTCAATTTGATGAAAAAGTCTCTGGAATTCCTAATATGTTGAAGTTGACGTTAGGAGAGCCGGATTTTAATACCCCTGAACACGTGAAAGAAGCAGGGCAACAGGCGATTAAAGATAATTTTAGTCATTATACTGGCATGTCGGGTCTAATTGATGTTCGAGAAGCAGCGAGTCGATTTTTATCTGAAAAATATACGGTCAATTATCAACCTACAACTGAAGTTTTGGTGACAGTAGGGGCAACGGAAGCGTTGTCGGCAAGTTTGTTATCAATTTTGGAGGCTGGTGATAAGGTATTGCTTCCGGCTCCGACTTATCCAGGCTATGAGCCATTAATCTTATTAGCAGGTGCTGAACCTGTTTATATTGATACGCGGGAAACAGGTTTTGTTTTAACGCCGGAACAAATCGATCAGGCAATGGAAGAACACGGCGATAAGGTGAAAGCAATCATCATTACATCGCCATCAAATCCTACAGGCGTTGCCTATAATGAAGCAGAAGTATCTGCTTTAAGTGAAACCTTGAAAAAGTACCCAATTTTTGTGATCAGTGATGAAATTTATAGTGAATTAAATTATGAAACGAAGCATGTTTCATTTGGAAAATATTTACGCGACCAAACAATCGTCATCAATGGGTTATCAAAATCTCATGCGATGACAGGCTGGCGAATCGGATTTATTTTTGCTCCAGCAGAATTGGTAGAACAAATAATTAAAGTTCATCAGTATTTAGTTACAGCGGCTTCAACGATCTCGCAAAAGGCCGCGGTTCGGGCATTAGTTCAGGGAATTTCTGATGCAGAGGTCATGCGGGAAGAATACCGAGAACGTCGGGATTATGTCTATCAAGCAATGACGAAACTGGGATTTGAGGTGGCACGTCCGTCAGGAGCCTTCTACATTTTTGCGAAGATTCCAGCTGAATATGAGCAAGATTCAATGGCTTTTTGTATTGATTTAGCTGAAAAAAATCAATTAGCAATTATCCCAGGAATTGCCTTCGGACCTGAAGGTGAAGGCTATGTTCGGATTAGTTATGCTGCTTCAATGGAGAGTTTGGTTGAAGCCATGAACCGTTTGTCAACCTACCTAGGAAAATAAAAAGAAACGATCAAATCTTTTTAGGTTTGATCGTTTCTTTTTGCCGAATACTACTTACTTGTTTAGATAGTTGAATAGACCGCTGATCGTTTTGTCCTTCAAAGCAATCTCGTTGCTATCAACAGTCGCTTTTACAACATGATAAAAATCAGGCAGATCAGGCACCTCTTTTAGTTGTGCCGCAACAAAATCGTCGGTACCAGGATAAGTTGTTTCTTTTTCTGAGTTGTTTATTGCATAAGTAATCACTAACATGTTGGTTCGCTTCTCTCGATTATACTTTTCATTACAAAAGTATTGTACACCAAAACTAATTAAAAGTAAGCATTTTTGTCTTTACTCAATATTTACAGTTCTTTACGAATCGTTTACATAGCTTCAATCAGATATTTACGTTCCATTGGTAAAGTAACGGTGTACTAAAAATAAGAGACACGGCAAAAGCATACTGTCGCTTCCCTTATAAAAACTGTTTACTATCTAAATTGAGGAGTGTACATGATGAAGAAAATTATTTTAGCATTAGCATTTTCAGGAATTCTCTTAGCAGGGTGCGGTACCGGAAACGCAACAAAGGATTCAGGATCAGCGAAAGAGGACACCGCAAAAATTACAGCAGTAGGTTCAACAGCTCTACAACCGCTAGTTGATGCGGCGCAAGAAAGCTACACACAGGATCATCCAAATGTCCAAATCTCTGTGCAAGGTGGCGGTAGCGGCACGGGCTTAAGTCAAGTTGAGAGCGGCTCGGTTGAAATTGGAAATTCCGATGTTTTTGCTGAAGAGAAAGATGGCGTAGATGCCAGCAAGTTAGTTGATCATAAAGTAGCAGTCGTTGGTTTTGTTCCAGTGGTTAATAAAGATGTTGGTGTAAAAGATATTACTAAACAACAACTAATCGATATTTTTACCGGAAAAATCAAAAACTGGAAAGAACTGGGAGGCAAGGATGAAGCCATTCAGGTGGTTAACCGTGCTTCTGGCAGTGGAACCCGTGCGACTTTTGAGAAATGGGGCTTAGATGGAAAAGAGCCAATTCAGTCACAAGAGCAAGATTCATCAGGAACAGTGAAAAAAATTGTAGCGGAGACTCCAGGATCAATTAGCTACCTTGCGTTATCGTATGTTGATGATAGTTTACAAGCGCTACAATTAGACGGCGTTACAGCAAACGATAAAAACATTACGACCAACAAATGGCCGATCTGGTCTTATGAACACATGTATACAAATGGCAAACCGGAAAAAGCGTTAGCCGATTTCTTAGAATACATGGTTAGCGATGATGTGCAAAATGGACCGGTGAAGGAATTAGGTTATCTGCCAATTACTTCAATGAAGGTTGAACGCGCTGCTGATGGAACAGTGAAATAATAACTAAAAAGAAAAAAGTCGAACCCCGCTAGTGTTTTCATCATGAAAACACTAGCGGGGTTACTTTATTTAATGACTTTAGTCAGTTTCGTTCGCGGAGCGTACGAAACAAGAAAACCGCGCGCTTCTACGCGTGGATGGAATAGCTTTAGCGATAAAAACTCCTTTCGATATACTAATAAGTGGCTACCAACCGCTTATTTTATCGAAAGGAGTTTTTCTATGTCTAAAGACGACAAAAGTTTATCACATACTAGATGGAATTGTAAGTATCACATAGTCTTCACCCCAAAATATAGAAGAAAAGTAATCTATGGGGAATTAAGAAAAGATATTGGAAGAATTTTGAGGAAGCTTTGCGAGATGAAAGAGGTAGAAATAATCGAAGCACACGCAATGCCAGATCATATTCACATGTTGGTAAAAGTACCACCAAAAATAAGTATCTCGCAGTTCATGGGCTACTTGAAAGGAAGAAGTGCGACGCTTATCCATGAGCAGCATGGAAACTTAGTCTATAAATATGGAAATAAAAGTTTCTGGTCAAAGGGGTATTACGTGAGCACAGTCGGTCTGAACCAGAAAACAATTGAAAAATATATACGAGAGCAAGAATCAGATGATCGAATCCGAGATAGTATAAGTAAACGAGAATACGTTGATCCATTCAAAATGAAGAAAAAGAAATAAAGTAGCGAGCGAAGAGCGGTTGGTGGTCTTTTAGAAAGCTCCATTTATGGAGTAGGCGAGTAGTGACCTCTTCTAGAGGTGTTAAAAAGCCACCCGTTCTCACGGGTGGATGTGTTACTTGTCAATTATTTGTTTGGCAATCTAATTGTAAAGGTGGAGCCTAAGCGAGGGTGACTTTCGACCTTGACTTCACCGCCGAGGATCTCGCTGTATTCTTTAACAATTGCAAGACCTAATCCGGTTCCGCCAGAATGACGAGCGCGGGCTTTGTCTACACGGTAAAAACGTTCAAAAATTCGTTTTTGATCTTCCTTTGAAATACCGATGCCATGATCTGTTACGGTTATTTCTAATTGATCGGTTAGATGATAGGCTATTTCAATTTGACTTTTTTCGGGAGAATATTGAATTGCATTTTCAAAAAGATTCTTTATGATCGGTTGAAAGAAAGTCAAACGTGTCTGGTAAAAACAATTTTCCATGCCCTCAATTGAAACAGTGATCTGTTTTTCCCTTAGTAGATGCTGATATAACTCAATTTGCTGGTGCAAAAAATAATTTATCTCAATTGTTTGCCGATCTTCTGCTAGATCATTGCTATCCTTTGATAATTCGATGATATCCTGAATCAGTCGCTGCAATCGTTTGGCATCATTTTGCATGATTGTCAAAAATTCTGCGGTCAGCTCGGGGTCATCTTTCGCACCATCCAAGAGCGTTTCTGTAAATCCTAGTAACGAGGTAACCGGTGTTTTCAATTCGTGGGAGACATTTCCAACGAAATCCTTTTGAATTTTTTCTAAACGACGAACATGTGTCAAGTCGTAGACGGTTCCCATAATTTGATCGCCCTCGACTTCATTTTCAATATAGCGTAAACGAATATCCAAATTCATCGCGCTTGGTAGTTTAGTCGAGATTTCCTGATGGACTTGATTTTTATCGACTAATACCTGTTGGATCAATTGGATGAACTTATGATCCTCAATCACCTGCCAATAATATTGTTGACTAATCCCGCCGATTTGCAGTAGCTCTTCCATAGACGGATTAATCATGATAAAGCGCCCATCGGTATCAATGATGAAGACACCAATCGTCAGTTCATGGAAAAGTGTGGAGAATTGTTCTTCTGTCGATGTGTAGGCAGCATAGGTTGCATTCAACTGTTCACTAATCTGATTCACAGTAACATAGAGCTCCTGCCATTGCGGCGAATCCTGCATCACGTAATTGCTTTTCTCTGGTTCTTTCAACATCCGCTGTAAAACTGGGAGAACGGTTTCGATTGGTCGATTCCGTTGATAGGTCAAGTAGCAAATAATTAAATAGATAAATGTATAAAATAGCAGTAAGATAACAAAAATCGTTCGCTGGAAGTTACGTGTTTTCGGCTGAAAGGCGGAGGTTCTTTTTGCTACTCTTAAAATACCAACTGTTTTATCGCCAGACCTAATGGGTTGAGCAGTATAGAGCAATTCAGTTTTTAAGGTAGCACTGTATCGAACGGAAGAACCAACAATATTACTGTTTAAAACAATTTTTACTTCTGGTCGATTTTCCCGGCTACCAGAAAGCTGCGGTTCGGAGCTGTCAAAAATAATTTTCCCCTTAGCATCTAACAGAGTGATCCGATCATTGGCCTCTCTAGAAAAACTCTCTATCGCCTTTTTATTCTCGTTAGAATCAAGTTGAGCAAGATCCAATCGATGGATCATTAGTTCACCATTACTACTCAAAAACTCCTCTTGCTGCTCTAACAATTCTTTTGTATAAAAATGGTTGGCTAATTTCCAGCTGCCGAGAAAGAGCAAACAAATAAGCAATAAAGGGACAAGATAATCTAAGTGTTTGCGTTTCATTGTGCTGGCACCTGAAACTTATAGCCAAAGCCGCGAACGGTTTGTAGATATTGTGGATGTTTAGGATCTATCTCGATTTTTTCCCGCAGGTGTGATACATGAACGTCGACAATTCTACTTTGACCAGAAAAATCATATTGCCAGATGCGATCAAGTAAGGTATCACGATCAATCACACGTTCTTTACGTTTCATGAAATAGACTAGAAGTTCAAACTCTTTTGGTGTCAGTTCAATTTTTTTGTCTCGTACTGTGACCTGATAATTTGATAAATCCGCTTTAATATCGCCAGCAGTTAAAAACTCGTGTTCAACAGGTTCTTGGCGCGGCTCTACACGACGAAAGATTGCTTTCATGCGGGCTAGGACTTCTCTTGGAGAAAAGGGCTTGGTCAGGTAGTCATCAGCGCCGATCTCTAAGCCTAGGATGCGATCAATGGCATCATCCTTAGCGGTCAACATTAAAATCGGGGTATCGACTTTTTCCTGACGCAGTTTTTTTGCAATCTCCAGACCGTCCATTGACGGCAGCATCACATCTAAAATAATGAAATCAAATTTTTCATTTAAGGCTAATTCGTAGCCTTCTTTTCCATCTTCAGCAGTGGTGACAGTGTAGCCCTCTTTTTCTAAATTAAAGCTCAATAACTTTACGATTGAAATCTCATCGTCTACAACTAATACACGTTTCATATGTGTCTCCTTTTTTATAAGAACATTTGTGAAAGACTATTTCCATACCTGAATAAATGGTATAATGGGAAGGCAGTTTTGTCACCTATTTTCTATTAATTTGTTGGGAGAAATAACAATGCTAGGGATCAGTGCTTGTTTGGGCGGGGTAGCTTGTCGTTATGATGGTGGATCAAATGAAATTACAGAGCTGAAAAAGCTAGTTGAGAAGAATCAGGCAATCATGATTTGTCCAGAGGTTTTAGGCGGTTTACCGACACCTAGACATCCTGCTGAGATACAGGGCGGTGATGGTTTCGCTGTGTGGGAAGGCCTAGCAAAAGTTCTAGATAAAGAGGGCAATGATTTGACAGAGGAATTTAAACAAGGAGCAATCAAGGCCTTTGAAGAAATACAAAAGCTGAAGATTACGGGCCTGGTTTTAAAGGAGAGAAGCCCATCTTGTGGCAGCAGCTTGATTTATGATGGCAGCTTTTCTGGAACTCGGATCAAAGGAATGGGTGTGGCAACCGCGTATTTTATCCGACAAGGCTTACCTGTTTATTCTGAAGAAAACTGGCAAGAAATGAGGATAACGTAATGGAGATCGAAAAAACGAATCGCATGAATGCGTTGTTTGAATTTTACGCGACGCTTTTAACTGAGAAGCAAATGAATTATATGGAGTTGTATTACGCCGATGATTTTTCTCTAGGAGAGATTGCTGAGGAATATCAGGTGAGTCGTCAGGCGGTTTATGATAATATCAAAAGAACAGAAAAAATCTTAGAGGATTACGAGCGCAAGCTTCATTTGTTTTCTGATTACATCGTAAGAGAAGAACAACTGGATAAGTTGGCGTTATATGTGACGGAGCATTATCCCAAGGATGAGTTTTTAGCCGAAACAATTACCGGCTTACAAGATTTAGATGAATAGAAAGGAAAATAAGCAATGGCATTTGAAAATTTGACGCAGCGTCTGCAGGCTGCGATGGGGAAACTACGTAAAAAAGGAAAGGTTACAGAAGCTGACGTTACTGAAATGATGCGAGAAATTCGTCTCGCTTTATTAGAGGCCGATGTTAACTTACAAGTTGTAAAGCAATTTACCAAAGAAGTGCGCACACGTGCTTTGGGCGTAGAAGTTTTAGAGAGCTTAACTCCCGCACAACAAATCGTGAAGATTGTTGATGAAGAATTAACCAAAACATTGGGATCAGAAGCGGTTGGAATTGAGAAATCACCAAAAATTCCGACAGTAATCATGATGGCAGGTTTGCAAGGGGCAGGTAAAACAACCTTTGCTGGAAAGCTTGCCAACCAATTGATTAAAAATGAAAAAGCGCGTCCTCTAATGATCGCAGGAGACGTTTACCGTCCAGCGGCTATCGACCAATTAAAAGTATTAGGCCAACAATTAGACGTGCCAGTCTTTGATATGGGTACAGATGTCAGTCCTGTTGAAATCGTCCGTCAAGGGATGGAAAAGGCCCGCGAAAATAAAAATGATTATGTTCTAATTGATACGGCTGGTCGTCTACATATTGATGAAGCATTAATGGATGAGTTGAAACAAATCAAAGAAATCGCTCAACCAAATGAAATTCTATTAGTCGTTGATGCAATGACTGGACAAGATGCGGTTAACGTGGCGCAAAGCTTCAATGAACAATTAGGAATCACTGGGGTCGTTATTACCAAATTAGATGGAGACACTCGTGGTGGTGCGGCACTGTCGATCCGTGCTGTGACGGGAGCACCGATCAAGTTCATCGGTTCAGGTGAAAAACTAACCGACCTAGAAGTCTTCCATCCAGATCGGATGTCTAGCCGAATCTTAGGTATGGGTGACATGCTGACTTTGATCGAAAAAGCACAGCAAGATTACGATGAAAAGAAAGCTGAAGAACTTGCTCGCAAGATGAAGGAAAACAGCTTTGATTTCAATGATTTCATTGAGCAGCTAGACCAAGTGATGGGCATGGGACCAATCGAAGATTTACTGAAGATGATTCCAGGGATGAGTCAAATGCCAGGGATAGAAAATGTCAAGGTTGATCCAAAGGATGTTGAACGTAAAAAAGCGATGGTTTACTCCATGACCCCTGCTGAACGTGAAAACCCAGACTTATTAAATCCTAGCCGTCGTCGGCGGATCGCTGCTGGTTCAGGAAACTCAGTTGTCGAAGTCAATCGCATGATTAAGCAATTCAAAGAATCTCGGAAAATGATGCAGCAAATGAGTAAAGGCAGCATGCCTGCTGGGATGGATCAAATGTTTGGCAATGGTATCAAAGGCAAAATGGGTAAGATGGCGATGAACCGGATGGTCAAGAAAAACAAGAAGAGAAAAAAGAAGCGTAAATAATAGAAGAAATTTGTTAGAAATACGATGTAAAACAGCGTCTATCTCGTTTTTGAGATAGACGCTATTTTGTGGATTTTATTCCATAATAGAGAAAATCAATTTTTCTAAGTTAAAAATAAGCTAGCTCTAAAAAGAAACGCCAATGATACAGGAAAAAGACGCCGGCAAGACTCAAAATGAGATAAATCTGTGGTTCTCTTTGCGAGAAAGACTGGATTTCTTTCGGAGTTTTATTGAATAATTTGCGATAAAGCAACCAAATTAGGAAACCGACAAATGCACCTAACGTGTTCATCAATAAATCATCAATATCAGTTGCCCGACGATTAAACAATTGGAGCAATTCGATCATCAATGAAAATTGGAAACCCAGCAAAACCGACACCACAGGTTTGCGACACTGTTTCCAAACTAACGGCAATAAAAAGCCTAACGGTGTAAACATAATGATATTCAAAAGATTCAACAGACCAACGCCTGATTGAAAGGGAACCAGATTAATTTCCTCGGGGCGAATCAATTCTGGATAACTTAAAAGGTCTTCCAACGTACCGACACCGGTCACGTCAATCACCAGATAGAGATAAAATAAGAAAATAAAACGCCAAAGCATTGATGAAATGAAAATTTTCTCCTGTTTCTTTCTCAGCGAAAAATATTGATAAATCAGACAAGGTAGAAAGACACATCCGATTCGATAAAGAGAAAATAAAATATCTAAAACACCCATAGAATCACCTCATTTGATGATTGAACTTGTTAAGAGTCTTTGCTAGATGTTTCGTCACTTCGCCGAAAAACAGTATAAGGCCACAGATTCCGGCGACGATTAGAGTAACTAGGACAGTCGATAGAATCGGTTGGCTAATTGACGTATCGATCCGACTCATTCGGTTAGTCAAAAAGATCATCCAAGGATTAAAGAAATTAAAAATGAGAACAAAGGAAGTAAACAGCGTCATCATTCCCCAGATCGGCCAGCGCGATTCTTTATGAAGCAAATAGGCATTATCGTTTTCTAATGATAATGACTGGAATTTTTGATAGGTCCAAAAAATTAAAAGCAGACCAACGACAACCAAAATACAGTTTACCAACATATTGCCACCGTTTTTTCCAACCGAATCAACAAATAAAGTTCTTGGTAATGAGGAATGACTTGATCCTTTTACTAAGTTTATAATGTCACTCAATGAATAGATCGCATTTGGCAGCCAACTCCTCAAAAAGAGAAATACAAATAAGGTCAAGGGACCAAAAAATACATTTCCAACCATAGACCCAATAAAAGTACCTGCACAAAATAAAAAAAAGAGTAATGAAGAATGACTAATTATAGAAGTAACTAATTGTCCTAAGGTCGCATTCATATAAGGAGCTGGAATCAGCGCATGGATCAGCAAGGCGTACACAAATTGACTAATCAGGGTTACCAATAAAAAAGGAAGGGCGACATAGAGAATTTTACTCTGAAATAGAATCTTTCGTGAGCATCCTAATGAAAAAAGATAGTGATTAAAAGCTGTTTTCTGATCAATAAAGAAGAGCAAGAATCCTAATAAGGGAACGAGTAGCAATAAAGCACCATTAAAATAGGTTGAAAAATTTGAATAATAAAAAGTTTTCTCAGAATAATTTGAGGCTTCAAGTGTTTCGAAACCGCCTGAATCGGAGTGATAAAATTCCAGTTGAGCTTTTTGAAATTGGTGATAAGAAGTATAGTGAACATTTTTTTCCGTTTTTTCATCCCAATAGGTGATTCCAGCGCGATTTTTTTCAAAGTTTTCTTTGGCATGAGGTTCATGATAAATCATTTTCCATTGTTTATTTTCAGTTAAGGCGTTAAATACACCCACACCAATCACCAGTAGACACGCGGCGATCAGTACTTTCTTATAACGCTCAAAAATAATAGCACGGATCATCTCAAAATCCCCTTTCTACGTGTTTTTAAATTGGCTTCGAAAAGATCTTCTAAAGTTAAAGGCAATTCTTCATATACTAACGGATCAAATTCTTTGATGGCTGTTTCTAATTCTGCTGTGAAATTTTCAAATACAACAGTAACGACACGACCTTGAAAATCCAGCATTTTAGAATTTTCTTTGATTACCATAGGTACTTTTTTTGTTTTAAAGACCAACTGAAGTTTTTTCGCTGTTTCTCGCATATCTTCCAAACGGTAGTCTTTGATGATCGATTGATCTTTTAGCAGCAATACACGATCAATCAAATTTTCCAGCTCCAGTAAGTTGTGAGAAGCGATCAATGCCGTACAAGAATTTTCGCTTAAATGGCTCATCAGTAAACCAATCACTTCTTTTTTCACGATAATGTCTAACCCATCAAAAGGTTCGTCTAATAATAAATACTGCGCATTAGAGCACACAGCTAAAATAATTTGGAACAATGCTTGCTGTCCTTTTGAAAGCTGGCGGTAATTTTTATTCAATGGAAGCCCATGCATTCCTACCAATTCTTTAAAGGAGACAAAATCGAATTTTGGATAGGCTAGTTGATAGAATCGCGCAATTTTTTTAAGAGTATAGAGACGGAAAAAATTTTCTTTTTCATCAATAAAAAAGATTTCCTGTTTTAATTCTGGTCGCTGATAAATCGATCTTTGATCAATCAATATATCTCCTCTATCAGGTAAATATTGTCCAGCAATTACGCGTAATAAGGTGGTCTTTCCAGAACCGTTTCGACCGACAAGCCCAACGATCTCATGTTCAGCTAATTCAAACTCAACCGTTGTGAGTATTGGTTGCTGATCAATTTTTTTGTTCAAATTTTTTACAATCATATGGTAAGACCTCCCAAATTTTTTTCTGCTTCATATATCCAAGCAATCAATTCACTCTGCGAGATTTGTAGATGTCGTGCCTCGATAACAAGTTCATTCAAATGTTCTTTTAATTCTTGGATACGAATCTCATCTCTAGGGGTTTCTTCAATCGCGCGTACAAAAGTACCCTTGCCTTTGACGGTAACAAGTACTTTTTCCGTTTCTAATACCTTATAGGCTTTACTGATGGTATTCGGGTTCATTAACAATTGCTTCGCCATTTCTCTGACAGATGGTATTTTATCTCCGGGCTGTAAAATACCATGTAAGATGTCTTCTTTGATTCCTAATACTAATTGCTCGTAATAAGCACGGCTGCTGTTTTTATCGATATGAACCATACACTCACCTCCATGTATCTACGTGTGCTAGTATACATAGTACACTTCAGTTAGGCAATGACTTTTTTTCATTTTCTGGTATACTCAAGGGGAGCGTATGTTCGTTTTTTAAATTTGAAAATAGGAGTGATGCGGATGTATCGGTGTCAATGGTCAGGAAATAATGAAAATATGCAGGTGTATCATGATACGGTATGGGGTACGCCAGAATACGATGATCAACGTCTTTTTCGAAAGTTAGTTTTGGATATGAACCAAGCTGGATTAAGCTGGCAAACGATTTTAAATAAAATGGATAATTTTGACAACGCCTATGAACAATTTGAGATTAAAAAGGTTGCAGAATTTGATGAAGCAAAGATCGAATCGCTAATGCAGGATGCAGGAATTATTCGCAATCGTCGAAAAATCGAAGCGGCGATCAACAATGCGCAAAAGATACTAGCGATGCAAGCTGAGGGAGTCAGCTTTTCTGATTATTTATGGGGCTTTACCGACCATCAAGTGGTAGATAATAAGATAAAAAATGCTTCAGAAGTACCGGCGAAAACAGAGCTGTCTGACCGAATTGCCAAAGATTTAAAGAAACGCGGCTTTAAATTTGTCGGCAGTACAACGATTTATGCTTTTTTACAGGCAGTTGGAATTGTAAACGATCATGAGATGGCATGTTTCCGATATGAAGAGCTGAACACTGGGATGAAGCAAAACGACTAAGATAGGCAATAAAGTTGAATTGGTCTTGCCACTTGATAAAATGAATAGAAGAAAGAGGTGGGATTAGATGGCACACGCAGTATTCTACGGAGCAATGAGTTTAGATGGATATTTAGCGGATAAAGAAGACGGTTTAAATTGGTTGTATCATCAAGAAGGTGGCGAACTAGTACCTTATGATGTATTTTATCAAGCGATTGATTATACGATGATGGGACGCAGAACCTATGAAGTAGTAAAACGTGATGCACAGTTAGAAATTCTTTATCCAGAGAAGGAAAACTTTGTCTTTAGTCACACGGATTTAGACGTTGATGACAATCTTCAAGTGGTTAATGAAGATCCTATAACGTTTATTCAAAATCTACCATCAGAGAAAACGATTTGGGTTGTTGGCGGCGGTGCCTTGTTGCAACCAGTGATTGAAGCTGGCTTAATTGAAGAGTGGTGGATTCAAATCGTACCAATACTATTAGGCGAGGGCGTTCCGCTCTTTTTGCCACAAATCAACCAACAAAAACTAAAGTTGATCGAAACAGAACAGTTCGGTCAGTTTGCACAGCTACATTTAAAGCAAGCTTAATCGAAATTTCTTTATAAAATAAATTCGAACGCTCCTATTCCTTTTCAAATTGGAAAGAATAGGAGCGTTCTGTCTTAATACTCATGTTCATCGATTTCGCTTGCAGCTGCTTCAAACTTTGCTTGACAAGGCAATACTTTCTTCTCTTTTTCAGGAAAGGTTTGATCAAAAGCCTCTAATCCTTGGGGATCAGGATATAGCCCTTCTGAAAAGACAATATGGCCGCTAATAGCATCAAGCGCCCCATCCTTTAGCGGTAAGGCCATAATACCAGTATAAAATTTTCCATCCGGCATGGAGATGTTGTACTTCTTTGTGCCAATAAAACCATATGTATGGTAGTGATAAGGAAAGCCACCCAGTACGATTGCCTCATAGCCTAAGCGTTTTGCTTCATTGATGGAGTGTTCGTTCAGCATTCGACCATAGCCTTGTCGATGATACTCTGGTGCGATACTAACGGGACCAAAGGAAATGACTGGATACTCGTTGTTATCAGCATCAACGATTTTAGCTTTACTATAAAAAATGCTGCCAATAATGTTTTCATCTAGTTCAATGACAAAGGTCAGCTCTGGAATAAAATCCGGATGCTTGCGAAGTGTGTGTGCAAGGTAATGTTCCTCAGCTCCAGGTAAATATAAATTCCAAAAAGCTTCGCGAGTAATTTCTTCAACCCTGCGATAATCTCGTTCTTCTTCAAGTCTAATAGTAATAGTCAAATGATATCCTCCAATCTAATTCTAAATTGAGTATAGCATAATAAGTGCATCAAAAAAGACTGCGGACATTGTTCATTTAAGAACAGTATCCGCAGTCTTCTGGTGAAATTATTTAACTAATTTATTGAAGAATTCGATATATTTATCTGTGATTGTTTTAAAGAATTCAACCGTACCATCAGCAATATGTCCGTCATTATCAACAAGATTCATAATGCCGCCGATGTAAGCTTCTGGTTGTTGCAAAGTAGGAACGTCTAAGAAAACTAATGATTGACGTAATGCGTGGTTTGCACCAAAGCCGCCAGGGCCACCAGGGGATACAGTCACGACTAAACCAGGTTTACCACCCCAAACACTGCTGCCCATTGGACGAGAACCAACATCTAACGCATTTTTCAACGCTGCTGGAACAGAACGATTATACTCTGGAGTAACGAAGAATAATCCATCGACGCTATTTACATCGTTACGGAAACGTGTCCAAGCTTCAGGAACAGAGCCTTCCACTTCAAGATCTTCATTGTAAAATGGAAGATCGCCAATTTCAATAAATTTTGCTTCAAAGCCGTCAGGCAGTAATTCTGCAAATTGTTTTGCAACGATCTTATTGTAAGAATCCTTGCGCAGACTGCCGACTAAAATACCAATTGTTTTTGTCATAATAATTCCTCCTAATTCGATCATTACGATCGCTGTTGTTATCTACATTTATTATCTTACAAAAAATAAGTAAAATGTGCAAAAAATATGCTTTGAAAGAAAAATAGACCTGTAAAGAAAAAACTCTTTACAGCTAACTAAAAGCGTGTTAGACTACATCTTGTGATTAATTATATGGAGGTGTAGTTATACAATGGCAGTTAAAATTCGCTTGAAACGTATGGGTTCTAAAAAGAAACCTTTCTACCGTATCGTTGTTGCTGATTCTCGTTCTCCTCGTGATGGACGTTTTATCGAAACTGTGGGTACTTACAATCCTTTGAAAAACCCTGCAGAAGTCGTATTAAAAGAAGAAGATGTTTTAAACTGGTTACAAAAAGGTGCACAACCTTCTGATACCGTTCGCAACATTCTTTCTAAAGAAGGCATCATGCAAAAACACCACGAAGCTAAATTCGCTAAGAAGTAAGGTGATCAATTATGCAAGATTTAACTAACCTTGTGTTGACTATTGTTCACCCTTTGGTGACAAAGCCTGAAGAAGTGAAGTTAGAGATTGAAGAATCTAAAGATTTCTTTGAGTACAACCTAGTCGTTGCACCAGAGGATATCGGCAGAATTATCGGAAAACAAGGTCGAGTAGCAAAAGCGATTCGTACGATCGTTTACAGTGTTCGAACGAATGGACCGAAAAAAGTTCGTCTCAACATCGTGGATGGTAAATAAAGTAAGAACACTCGAGTCAGTTTGATTCGGGTGTTTTTTCATTAGAAGTACGATAAACTATGGGTGGAGGTGTTCCATCATGAAAAAATATTTAATTTTGCTAAGTGCATTGTTTGTTTTATCGGCATGTAATTCTGGAAATAATGATTCAAAAGATAGCTCGACGAAATCGACTGTTGCTACGACTGAGAATACCAGCACAGTGAGTTCGAAAAAAAGTGATTCAAGTAAAAATTCGTCAACCATTTCAAGTACAAAGGCAGCAACGAATTCTTCTGGTACAGATTCCACTCACGGCAATCATGGGATGGCGGCAATCGATGAATTAAAGGCAAATTATCCAAATGATAATTTTCCCGACCCAGCAACTATCAGCAGCGGGAAGGAGATTGGAATCAGCGCTTCTGAAGAGCAAGGTATTTTGAAGATCAATTTTTATATTGTAAATGAAGCAACCCCCTTTAATGATCCATCGTTGAAGAATCAGACACCCGTGGCTTATTTCCAGCGCCAGTCCTTTGACTCAAAGGAAACTGCCAAAAATGAAGTTGGTCAGACTTATGATGCAAATGGTCAACAGGTTGATCTAGGTCATACTATCACAGGTTACCGAAGTGCTGGTGCCGGGTCTAGTTTTGTTATGTGGAAAGAAGGCAATTGGAGCTTGGCTGTACAGGCAAACAATCTTGAACAAGAAGATCCTGTTCCATTAGCCAAACAAACAGTTGAATATTTAGAGGAAGCTTTCTTGCCAGTTCCGTATGATGCTGGCCAGATCTCATTACGTGTGGCTAAAGGTGATTATCAATCCAATCGTGTGGTTTGGCAAAACAATCAAACAGTATACACAATCATGAATAACGATTCAATGAGTGCCTTGAAAATGGCTGTCTCAATGGCAAAATAGATGAAAAGAAAGAGGAAACTACGTGACTAATTATTACAAAGTTGGAAAAATCGTCAATACTCACGGAATTCGCGGTGAAGTTCGCGTGATTTCTACGACTGATTTTACGGAGGAACGTTACCAAGTAGGGGAGCAGCTTTTCTTATTTCGCGAAAAGCAAGATGTTCTTCCACTAACCATCGCAAGTTATCGCCGACATAAAAATTTTGATTTGCTTAGCTTTGAAGGCTATCCAAATATCAATGATGTTGAATCCTTTCGCGACGGCATTCTGAAAATCTCAGAAAAACAGCTGAGGGAATTGGATGAACATGAATATTACTACCATGAGATCATCGGATTAACGGTTGTAGATGAAGACGATAAGGAAATCGGCAAGATTACGGAAATTTTATCTCCTGGAGCCAATGATGTCTGGGTAGTTAAGCGTAAAGGGCAAAAAGATGCATTAATTCCTTACATCGAATCAGTCGTTAAAGACATTGATTTAACGGAAGGAATCGTCCATGTTGAAATTCCAGAAGGGTTGTTGGATGATGCGAATTGATGTACTGACACTTTTTCCAAAAATGGTTGAAGGTCCGCTGGGAGAATCGATCATCGGCAAGGCCATTGAGAAAGGGTTACTGGAGATCAATGTCCATGATTTTCGAGCGTATTCGGGGAATAAACATATGCAAGTCGACGATTATCCATATGGTGGAGGCGCAGGTATGCTGCTGAAGGTACAGCCTATCTATGATAATTTAAAGGCGATTGAAGAGGAAACCGGTGAGCAGAAAAAAAGAGTTATTTTACTTGATCCTGCCGGAAAACCTTTCAATCAAAATATGGCGGAGGAATTTTCACAGGAGGAGCAATTAGTCTTCATTTGTGGACATTATGAAGGCTATGATGAGCGCATTCGCTCGCTAGTAACTGATGAGGTTTCACTAGGCGATTATGTTTTAACTGGCGGTGAACTTGGCGCTGTTGTAATGATCGATGCAACTGTTCGTCTGTTACCAGAAGTGTTAGGCAATCAGATTTCGGCAAAAACAGATTCTCACTCCACAGGTTTGCTGGAGCATCCGCAATATACGCGACCAGCTGAATTTGCGGGGATGAAAGTTCCAGAAGTTTTAATGAACGGCAATCATCGTTTGATTGAGGCATGGCAATTAAAAGAATCATTGCGCCGAACTTATTTGCGTCGACCAGATATGTTGGAAAAATTAGAATTGACTCCTGAGATGGAAAAATTCTTAGCAGAGATCAAACAAGAAGAACAATAGTGTATGTCGAGCCCTTTTATATCAAGGGCTCTTTTAGGCTCTTCGTCAAATCGTGTTGGTGAAGACAAATTTGAATAAAACTTAGTCCGATATGCGGCGCGTTCTGTGCGCCGCATATTTTTAGTTTTCAAAGATCAGACCTTGTTGTAAATAGATCCGTGCCCGAAAGTTATAAAAGTTGCGATAACCAAACGCAATTCGTTTAATCAGCTTGATCTTGTTATTCAGCCCCTCAGTGACGCCGTTTGAGTGGGACACCTTAAAGGCATTTGAAATACCCGATTGGTAGCGATGGAAGATCGTAAATTTCTTTTTAAACGACTGAGGTAACGTAGATGAAATTGTTTTAAGGGTTTCTTGAAAGCCTTCCGTATCTCGTTTAACGAAATAATAGCGTAATAATTGACAAAAATGATACGCTGTTCGCAATTCTTCGTTGTAGCTTAACAGTTCATCGACGATTTCTGTTTGACTAATCGGTCGTTTAAACAGTCGGTGATAATGTCTTTTGAGTGGCTCCAATGTCGTGGAATCTTTGAGTAAGAGTTTCCAATATCGCTTGAGCCGACGGTACTTCTTCTGATTTTCAGAGTGTGAGGTTCGAAAACGATTCATGATCTGGACACGCAATTGATTGAAGCTGCGATTGATATGTTGGACAATATGAAAGCGGTCAGTTACGATCTCCGCATTTGGAAAGACCGTTTTAAGCAGCTGACAATAGCTGGCATTCATGTCCATCACTAGGTACTTGACCTTTAAACGAGCTTTTCTAGGAAAGCGCAGGAAGTATTGAGTTAGTTTGTAAAGTCTACGATCTTCAAGGATCGTAAATAGCTGATTGGTTGTTCCATCAACACAAATAAAACTCATGGAACCAGAAACAGACTTCATTGATTTGAACTCATCCATGCATAACACCGTCGGAAGGAAGTTCATACGTGGCTGGTAATGCTTCGTTGCTTCACGCAAGATCCGTGTCACCGTCCCATCCGAGACGAAGTACTTCTTAGCGATTAGTTTACGTGATTGATTTTCGTACAGTTCCATGAGAATCGCCTGCTTCAGTTCCTTTGTTAGTTGATGATGTTCATCAACTAAGTCCGTTTTCGCAGAAAAGGTCCTTCCACAATCATGACAGAGAAAACGGGTACGTTTTAATTCTAAAATAGTTAACTTTTCTTTGACTTTCAACATCTGAGTGCGTGTCGTATAGGAACCGTTGCGGATAATACGAACCGATCGACAGTGTTCACAACAGGAAGGAGAGTCATCCAATTTTCCTTTAATAAACTGCGCTTGAACGCCTTTATATTCTTTTTCAATCAGCCATTCTTCATCAAAAAATAAATGTTTATCTGTTAATCCGAGTAATTTTCTAGTATGATTATCCATTGAGAGACTCCTTTGGTAGGGTGACGTTTTGGTCGACTAAATTTTACCAAAAGTGAGTCTCTTTTTGAGTTGAAACGAAGAAAAAAGTGTTAGTAGAAAATCGCCTTCGATTTTCCACCAACACAAAATATTATAGAACCCTCTTTTAGTGGTTTGATTAAATGCTATTAAATCAGCCTTGTTACGTTACGTAACTATTTTGCTACAAAGAGTTTCTTCCTATAACCGACTGATTAATTGTATGATTGAATCAGAAAAGGTAGTGGGGGGAAAGCAGATGCTTAGTGGAGAAAAAATTAGACGACTGCGATTAGAGCAAGAGTTATCGCAAAAGGATTTGGCAGAAAAACTAGAGGTATCAAGACAGGCGATTGCCAAATGGGAGACCAACCGCGGAATTCCAGATATCGATAATTTAAAGAGAATTGCCCAGCTTTTTCAAGTGAGCATTGATTATTTAGTTAATGATCAGGAACCGATTGATAATCACTTAATCAAACAATCAATTGATCGCTCGAATTATACAAAGCCTAAAGGAAATGCTTTGTTGGAAGATCAAATCGTATTAGAAAAATTTCCGAACGCGGAAACAATCTGTGAGTTATACCGTAAAAGAAAAATGTCGAATAAAGAAAAGATTGTCGATTTCTTACTGCTTCCGGGTATCCATGAAGTGGAGGATCATTGGCGTGATCCTAGCAAATACTATTTAATTAAAGAAAAGGGAATCTATTATTTGATCAATATCACTCAAAATGAGCTTCTTACCCGCAGATTGACAATTGATGTTAGTGAAGACAGCTTTGATTTTGCGGAGAATCACTTCATCAAAACACGCCGGAAATTGAAATAATCATCTTCTGACAAGAATTTTATCTTTACAGATAGAAGTTCCTCTGTTAGAATATTCAGGTGAGTGTAAAGCTCATCTATTATACGATATTCCGCTGGGACAGGTGGTCCTATGAATGTTTGGAATAAGGAGAATGATAAAGATGAATCCATTGATTCAAGAACTAACTCAAGAACAATTACGTACTGATATCCCAGCATTCCGTCCTGGGGACACTGTTCGCGTTCACGCGAAAGTTGTCGAAGGAACTCGCGAACGTATTCAGTTATTCGAAGGCGTTGTTATCAAACGTCGTGGAGCTGGCATCAGCGAAACTTACACAGTACGTAAAATCTCTAACGGTGTTGGTGTGGAACGTACTTTCCCACTACACACTCCACGTGTTGCCAAAATCGAAGTTGTTCGTTACGGTAAAGTGCGTCGTGCAAAACTTTACTATCTACGTGCATTACACGGAAAAGCAGCTCGTATCAAAGAAATTAGAAGATAATAACGGAAAAACTCCTGAAATCTCTAAAATCTGTGAAAAGTCCTTGTATATCAAGGGCTTTTTCTTTTTTCTCTATCGCAGTTTTAAGCCTGAATTGGCTGTTTTGGGCTATTTTTTACTCATATTCCCCTAGATTGTCCGATATTGACTAACAGTGTCGTCAAAATAGGACAAAATTTAGTAGTCAACTTGACTGCAAATATAATACGAAAAATACCAAAACATTTACCGAATTTATCATGTTTTTAACCCCTTAGGATAAAAAGGTGTCAGTTCTCAAAAAAAGGCAAAACATATACTTTGGTGATAAAAAGTTGTTGTGATAGATATTCTCTAAATTTTTTTTAGGAGATTCATTAATGGATAAGATTGATGGTCGAATTATTTGGAAGAACCAAAGTGACTTAAAATTGATTTTAACAATTAATAATTTTATCGAAAAACACGGAATTACATCTACAAGACAATACCAAAAAAAGCTAGCAGAATACCCCAATGAGTCACCAAGTATTTGGTTCATTAATCAGAAATATGGATCATGGGACAACTTACTAGATAGTATTGGACTTAAAAAAAATGATTATGGAAAATGGACTAAGATGCCATATGACAAATTGATTGAAATAGTAGAAAAGTTTATAAGTGATGAAAAAATTCGGTCACAGCGTAATTACGAAAAAAAAGCAGTTGGAAGAGATGTCCCTTCTCTAAGTACGTTGAAAAAAATAGTTGGTGATGTACGACCACTATTTAGAAAAAAGGAAGAGAAAAATTTGTTAACTAATTTTCAATTATTGATGGAGCTTAGGGAAGAAATTATTCGATTAGGACTTGAAGAAGATTTATCGATGACGAAATTTCGTAAGCTATCAAAATCGGATAAGCTTCCTTCGGCGATAACAATATTGAGAAGGACAAATAAAACTTGGGAGGAATTAATGGAAGAAATTGGATTTGATTATCGTAAAATCAAAATTTATAAACAAAGAAATAATCTATCTCGAAAGAAAAGTTAATAGTATCAAATTTAAGAAAGACGTTCAAAACTAAAAATTTGAACGTCTTTTTTTATTTAATGACTTTAGTCAGTTTCGTTCGCGGAGCGTACGAAACAAGAAAACCGCGCGCTTCTACGCGTGGATGGAATAGCTTTAGCGATAAAAACTCCTTTCGATATACTAATAAGTGGCTACCAACCGCTTATTTTATCGAAAGGAGTTTTTCTATGTCTAAAGACGACAAAAGTTTATCACATACTAGATGGAATTGTAAGTATCACATAGTCTTCACCCCAAAATATAGAAGAAAAGTAATCTATGGGGAATTAAGAAAAGATATTGGAAGAATTTTGAGGAAGCTTTGCGAGATGAAAGAGGTAGAAATAATCGAAGCACACGCAATGCCAGATCATATTCACATGTTGGTAAAAGTACCACCAAAAATAAGTATCTCGCAGTTCATGGGCTACTTGAAAGGAAGAAGTGCGACGCTTATCCATGAGCAGCATGGAAACTTAGTCTATAAATATGGAAATAAAAGTTTCTGGTCAAAGGGGTATTACGTGAGCACAGTCGGTCTGAACCAGAAAACAATTGAAAAATATATACGAGAGCAAGAATCAGATGATCGAATCCGAGATAGTATAAGTAAACGAGAATACGTTGATCCATTCAAAATGAAGAAAAAGAAATAAAGTAGCGAGCGAAGAGCGGTTGGTGGTCTTTTAGAAAGCTCCATTTATGGAGTAGGCGAGTAGTGACCTCTTCTAGAGGTGTTAAAAAGCCACCCGTTCTCACGGGTGGATGTGTTACTGCAAAAAACGAAAGGAGATTTTACTTTATGAAAAAACCGAGATTTAAAAAATGGCGATTGTTTGCGGCTTTAGCTTTGTTGGGTCTGGATCAAACAATTGTAGGAGCGATTGGTCCTATGATTGTCTTTGCTGATGAAATTACTCATCCACAAACAGTGACGGTTGAATTAGATTTAGCGCATCAATATGTTGTTGAAGGAACTTTCAGTGACGGTCGTCCAATGTCAGAAGTCACTGTTCCACATTATGCTGTGTACAACGGCGTGAAACAAGATATTTTCTGTATTGAGCCAGGAGTCCCAATTGACAATGAGTTCACGCCGGGTTATGAGAAAAATCCATTGCCTGATATGCCAGAGAAAGCGAAACTAGTTTCCGTTCTATGGAAAAAAGCCGGTACAGATGTAGATACTCATATTGTGGCACAGAAGATGATCTGGCAAGAAGTTAATGGGTATACCCTTCACTCAATCAAACGATTGAATGGTAGTGCCGTAAATATCGCAGCCATTGAGGCAAAAATCAATCAAGCCATTGCCGATTATCAGAAGAAACCAAGCTTCCATAATAGTACGGCTAAAATAGTATTAGGGCAATCGACTACTATGACGGATACGAATAATCTGAATTTGTCAGAGTTTGATGAAGTGGTGGAAAATACCGCAAACATTGATTATCGTGTGAATGGCAATCAGTTGATAATCACCCCAAATGCGAGTTCAAAAGAAAGTGGTGTGCTGACGCTTAAGAAATCTGCTGGCACCGGAACACCTGTCGCCTATAAAAAGGTTGGCCAACAAACCCTGATGGCTGGGGCGATTGATAAACCGAACACTTACACGGTCAAAATTGATGTAGAAACCGAGGGTTCTTTAAAAATCAAAAAAGTTGATAAAGAATCAGGTGCTATTGTACCAGGAACGGTTTTCCATTTAGACTTTGGAAAAAATTTACCTGCAAAAGACGTGACTACTGACAAAGAAGGCATTGCTACATTGGATGAGATTCCTCATGGTACAAAGGTAACCATTACCGAAAAATCAGTACCGGCGCCTTATACGATTGATACCACCCCCATGACTACCACCATTAAAGCAGGTGAAACCATTTACGTGACTTCAAAAAACGCACAGGAAAAAGGTCAAATCATTCTGGATAAAAGCGGAGTTGAAACAGGGAGTGATCTTTGGAATGACAATTATTCCTTAGCTGGTAATACGTTTGCCATTCGCAAAGACAGTCCAACCGGTGAAATCGTTCAAGAAATGACCACGGATGAAAACGGTCATGCGGAAACACCAAAAGAGATTGCTAATGCGTTGGAATTGGGAACCTATTATGTGACCGAAACTAAAGCTAGTCATGGGTTCGTGAATACGTTCAAACCTGTAAAAGTCGAATTGAAGTATGCCAATCAAACCGTAGCCCTTGTTACCAGTAACGTAAAAGGGCAAAATCAAGAAGTCACTGGCGAAACCACTTTGACGAAAGAAGACAAAGATACTGGGGATAAAGCACAAGGTAAGGCAGTCTTTGAGGGGACTGAATATACCTTGTTTACTGCTAAGGATGGAAAAGCGGTTAAATGGAGTGAAGCTTTTAAACCAGAAATGGTAAAGGGAACGAAAGCTTCTGATGAAACAGTGACTCTGGCTTTAGATGAAAAGAATCAAGCTGCCGTTAAACACTTAGCCATCAACGAGTACTACTGGCAAGAAACCAAAGCACCTGAAGGATATACCTTGGATGAAACGAAGTATCCTGTTTCTATCAAAAAAGTAGATGATAACGAAAAAAATGCCGTGATTACCCGAGATGTTACGGCAAAAGAACAGATTATTCGTTTTGGGTTTGATTTCTTCAAATTTGCCGGATCAGCCGCTGGCACTGCCGAAACTGGCTTCAATGATCTGACCTTTAAAGTGTCGCCATTGGAAGGGACCAATGAAATCACAGGTGCCGAAGATGAAGCGACCACAGCTTATAACGAGCAATTAGGGTTTGATGGTTATGGCAAGTTTGAAAATCTTCCTTATGGGGATTATTTACTTGAAGAAGTAGAAGCCCCAGAAGGTTTTCAAAAGATTACGCCATTAGAAATCCGTTCTACTTTTAAGGAAAACAAAGAAGACTTTGTGAAGAGTGAGTATGTCTTTACCATTACCGAACAAGACCAAAAACAACCAATTAAAACGGTGACCGTTCCTTACGAGAAGCTGACGAACAAAGCATTTTCTGTTAGTTTGAACCGTTTAATGCTCTATGATTTGCCTGAGGAAGAAGATAGTTTAACTTCTCTTGCGACTTGGAAAGACGGAAACAAAGAATTAACTTCTCTGGATTCTACCGAGCTAGTTGATAAATTGAGTTACAATCTACATGAAATCAAAGAAGACTGGTATGTGGTAGCGCAAGCCATTGATGTGGATGCGACAAAAGCTGCCCAAGAAAAAGATGAAAAAGCCAAACCAGTGGTGATTGCAGAAACAAGCGCAACGTTGGCGAACAAAGAGAAAACAGGAACTTGGAAAATTCAGCATAAATTAACCGCCGAACAAGTTTTAAATAAAACTATTGTCTTATTCAACTATGTGTATGAAAATAAGGAAGCTTTTGAAGCAGGCGATAAGCCAGTAGCGAAGGATGTTAGCTTGAATAATCAAGCCCAAACTGTTAATTGTACGGTGGAACGTCATGTTTCGATCCAAACAAAGGCCCACCTAGAAAACGGTTCTCAGACCTTTACTCACGGTGATGTGGTGGATATGTTTGATGATGTGTCGATTACTCATGATGTACTGGATGGCTCAAAAGAAGCTTTCGAAACAATTCTGTATGCTTTATTACCGGATGGTACAAACAAAGAAATTTGGAAATCTGGCAAGATTGAGTATGAAGTAAATGATAAAGAATTCACCAAAACTGTGCTTGCGAAAAAAGTAGATACCGGAAAATATCCAGAAGGAACCAAGTTTACTTTTGCGGAAATCAATTACGATAAAGATGGGACTATCAATGGAAAACACAATGAAGATTTGAAAGAAAAATCTCAAACCTTAACACCAAAAGAAGTTCCAACCATACTAAGTACGCCGAAACAACCGGAAACACCAACTGTTCCAAGTGGCTCTCAAGAATCTAGTCTCACAGTGAAGACATTCCCTCAAACTGGGGAGAAAAATTCCAATGTGTTACTGTTCATTGGTTTTACTTTGATTTTTGCGACGGCGGGCTATTATTTCTGGAATCGCCGGAACTAAGGTGATGAGATGATACAAGTAAATCCTAAGAACCAACGTGCGCGACCGCCTCCTAAAAAAGTAGTCGCGCTATTTTTGTATCCAAAACTAACAATGAAAAGAGGAAAAGAAGATGGAATTGAAATTTGTCGTGCCAGATATGGCTGAAACCTTTGGAAAGTTAAGTTATGCCGGAGAAGGCGAAGTTTTAACAGAAGGATATGGACGGAATACTACGGTGATTGGTCGCAGTTATCATTTGTATTCCAGTAAGCAACGGGCCGATGATATTGAGGTGGTAGTAGCTGCGGAAGCCGGTGAAAAGGATTTTGATCAAGACCAACCGCTAAAAGCCGTGAATCCCCATTTGGTTGCCAAAGGCTATGAGATTGAGAATCGTGGGTTTACTGATTACGTGTTGTATGTTGATGATTTAGTGAAAGCATAGGAGGAAAAGAAGATGAGATTAACAGAAGGTATTGTCGTAGATTCAGGTTTAACATTTGGGAAGTTGCGTTTTTCCGCATTACGCCGAGAAGTACGGAAGCAAAATGAGGATGGAACAATTGGTAATGAGGTAAAAGAACGAACCTATAATTTAAAATCCTCTGCACAAGGGCGAATGATTCAAGTTAGTATCCCGGCTAATGTACCCTTACGCGAGTTTGCTTATGATGCAGAGGTAGAGTTGGTCAATCCAATCGTGGATACCGTTGCCAATTATGTTTTTCGAGAAGGAACTACCGTTAATTGGTTTATTAAAGCAGATGATTTAGTCTTGAAGCGGCAGCCGAATCAAGGAAATCCTACGAACCAAAATGAAAGAAAGAAATAGGTGAAGATTATGGAAATTAATGTTGAACATATTTTAGATTGTCTCGATCAATATGGAAAAGGTGAGCTAACGGAGGAACAACTCACTAACGCATTAACCTATGATGAAAAAATGTTTCTGATTATGCATCAAGGGTTACTGGAAGTAGGTAACGATGCCAAAGAAGACTTTGATATACCGGATTGGTTAGGAGAAGAAGAGTCTTTCTTTATGGTTGTCGAGGTAAATGAAAGTTTATGTCGACAGGCAGAGTCTGTCTTGGAAGAAATCGGTGTGGAGATGCCGGATGCCATTGAAGGCTTTTTAAAACAATTGGTGGAAACGAAACAACTTCCCGTAGTAGTAAATGACTAGCATAACTTTTTGAAATTACCCAATGAAATCCTATTGGGCTTTTTCGACTGGAGGTAGAAATCATCAAAATGTACAAAGGACATCGCATACGCGCAGGAGATCAACACTTGATTTATCACTTTGTTCTTGGCTGGCTAAGTGCCTTATTCATCGGTTGGATGGGCGTCTTTTATTTTCCAGAGCTTAGACAATTTGGTCTTTCTAAGGTATCATTTTCCACTATTGAAATCGCTTGGTCCATGAAAGATTTAGTATGTCTGCTTGGAAGTCTCGCTCTTTCAGGAAGTATGATGTTGCTTTATATTCATTTTTTTCCTGATCATTGGCGAAGTTTGTGGAATCGACAAAAGCTAGCCAGAATGATTCTAGAAAACCATTGGTACGAAGTGAAGCAAACTCAAAGTGATGGCTTTTTCAAAGATTTGAATAGGAGTCGAACCAAAGAGACTATCAGTTACTTCCCCAAAGTTTATTATCGAATGAAAGATGGCTTACTGTCTATTCGCGTTCAAATTTCACTGGGAAAATATCAAGATCAGCTATTGAAGTTGGAAAAGAAGTTAGAAAGCGGACTGTATTGTGAGTTAGTAGAAAAGGAACTCAAAGACTCCTATGTGGAATACACCTTGTTATACGATATGATTGCCAATCGAATTGGGATAGAAGAAGTAGTGGCAGAAAATGGGACGTTGCGATTGATGAAAAATCAAGTATGGGCGTATGATTCCTTGCCTCATATGTTAATCGCTGGTGGCACAGGTGGTGGGAAGACCTATTTCTTACTCACCATTATTCAAGCACTATTGAAGTCAGATGCAGAATTGTTTATCCTCGATCCCAAAAATGCGGACCTCGCCGATTTAGGTACGGTAATGCCTCATGTCTATTCTCAAAAAGAAGAAATTTCTAAATGTGTGGAAGATTTTTACGAACGCATGATGGCTCGTAGTAGGTCAATGAAAGAAATGCCCAACTACAAAACAGGAGAGAATTATGCCTATCTCGGACTTCCGCCCAACTTTTTAATCTTTGATGAATACGTGGCTTATATGGGTGCGAATCGTTTTCCTACAAGCATCGAATAGATGTGAAATGGAAGCCTATTGAGATTATCAATAGTGACAACTAATGTTTTGAGAGATGGAATGAAAGCCTTCAAGTTGAGCTGAAACATCCCCGCTAATACTCCTACATGCTCTAATCAATGAAGTAGATTGGTTTTGGTATGAAGCTAGGTGAAGTCGTCTGAAATCTGCCTAAGTGCTTGAGCATAAGGCTGACTATAGGGCGGGCGGCTGAAAAAGATAACTATGGTAAGAATGTCTGAAAATGACTGACGAATCTGCGAATGTACGGGTCTAAAAGGCTGATCTTATTGAAAGATAGGAACATACGGACGTATGGTGAGATACCGACAAGTAAGGTTCCATGATATGAAAATCGGGATAGCTAACGAAGAAGCTATAATTTCACAGGCTCATAGTAGATACCTAAGGTTATACATGATAGCTAAAAACATTGGAACGATGTAAGCAGAAAACTATCAATTAAATGACTACTTCTAGATAGGTGCATATAAGTAATAACGAAATTGCTTTGTTTCTGTGAAAGTAAGGGCACAGTACCGATGAAGCGTCTAACAAATGTGGAGGGATAGCCCTAAGTCTATTTAATAACAATGAATGTTGAAACAGATGAAGTTCAAGGATCTGGTAAGAACGTGGGAAAATCCGTTATGGAGGTGCCACGCTTGAACACAAAAATACGTTACTGGGAATATTATGATCTACAAGAAACATTCGATCAGCTATTTACTCAAAGTAGAAACGGGAAAAAGTTTTATCAATTATATGAGTTAATCATTTCTGAAAATAATATTCTTTTAGCATACCGTACTATCAAGGCAAACAAGGGGTCTTCGACACCAGGAACGGATTCCTTCACAATTGATAACTATAAGGAAATGAACCAAGCAGAGTTTATCCATCTTATTCTCAGTCATTTAGAAAATTACAAACCAAAATCCATAAAGCGAGTAATGATACCTAAACCCAATGGTGAGAAACGCCCATTAGGAATTCCATGCATGATTGATCGAATGATCCAACAGATGTTCAAGCAGATACTGGAGCCAATATGTGAAGCTAAGTTTTATGAACATAGCTACGGTTTCAGACCATTGAGAAGTGCAAAGCATGCTCTAGGTCGCATTATGTATCTCATAAACATCAGTAAAATGCACTATGCAGTAGACATTGATATCAAAGGTTTCTTTGATAATGTAAACCACCGTTTACTGATAAAACAATTATGGAATATAGGAATTTGTGACAAACAAGTCTTAGCTATTCTTTCAAAATCTCTGAAATCACCCATTCAAGGAGAAGGTATCCCGAGCAAAGGAACGATCCAAGGAGGTATCATTTCTCCACTATTATCTAATGTTGTTCTAAACGACTTAGACCATTGGGTCTCAAAGCAGTGGCATACCTTTGAAACAAAGTATCCCTATACTAAAGGTTACAATAAATTTCGTGCTCTAAGAGATACAAATCTAAAGCAAGGCTATATTGTCAGGTACGCAGATGACTTTAAAATCATGACTAATGATTATCCGACAGCATTAAAATGGTTCCACGCTGTCAAGCTTTACCTAAAAGACAGACTTAAATTAGATATTTCCAATGAGAAGTCTAAAATCGTCAATTTGCGTAAATGTAAGTCGGAATTTTTAGGATTCGCTATTTGCGTGAAACAAAAAGGGAAAAAATGGGTTTGTAATTCACGTATTTCTAACAAAAAAAAGGATCAGATTAAAGAAGAGATTAAACAAAGAATCAAAGATATTCAAAAGAGTCCTACAGCACAAAATGCTCTCCTGTTTAATGCTCTCGTGCTCGGTGTTCATAATTATTTCAGGTATGCCACTCATATTAATTTAGATTTGAATAGGATGAACTACGTTCTTTCATTCACTACTTACAACCGATTATCAAATTGTAGTACAAGATGTTACCCCAACAAAGCTTCCCCAACTTACAAAAAGTTTTACTCAACAACGATGAAAACGTATAAAGTAGCTGGAGTCTATTTGTACCCTCTTTGCGACGTATCTACAAAAACAATTTACGGATTTAATACGGAGGATACACCGTTTACTCCGTTTGGTCGTCAAAGATTGGAGCACAAAAGCCTACAGTCTCTTGTGTTCCAAGAATTAAGAAAATTGATGGAATCGAAAATACCGAATAGAACGGTTGAGTATTTAGATAGTAGAATATCTCGTTACTCAATGAAATCAGGCAAGTGTGAGATTACAAAACAATTTTTGCCAGCAAAAGCCGTTCACTGTCATCACTATTTGCCAAAAAGTCTTGGTGGAGACGACAAATTCGATAACTTGAGAATTATTCATAAGGATATCCATCTTCTGATCCATACAACAAATAAAATGATAATCGATCACTACGTGCATGAACTGAAACTGGTGCCAGAGCAAATAGCAAAAATCAACCTTTATCGAAAGATGTGTAATCTGCAAAACATTCAATAGAAAATAAATAGATGGAACGCCGTATGAGGTGAAAGTCTCACGTACGGTGTGGAGCGGGGGAAAAGATGGAGATTATATCAAATTCTTACCTATCGCTATAAATGTTAACAACAAAGGAAAGTGCGGTGATTTTGAATAAGCTCAAGCAAATTGTGATGTTAGGTCGTCAGTCTGGTTTCTTTCTGATTTTGGCTTGTCAAAGACCAGATGCGAAATATTTAGGAGATGGGATTCGCGATCAATTCAACTTTCGTGTAGCTTTGGGGCGTATGAGTGAGCTCGGGTATTCCATGATGTTTGGGGAAGTTGATAAAAATTTCTTCATGAAACGCATCAAAGGTCGAGGATATGTGGATACAGGAGGGAGTGTGATTAGTGAGTTTTATACGCCACTTGTACCAAAAGGGTATGATTTCTTGAGGGAAATTAGCGATATTGTTGGATTAAGCGTTAATACGGAAAGAGAAAATAATAGTATGTAGCCTAGGAGTATCAATAATTCTAGGCTTTTTTATTGAGGTGATTTATGACATTTTTAGATTTATTCGCCGGGATTGGTGGCTTTCGCTTAGGTATGGAACAAGCGGGTCACCAGTGTATCGGCTTTTGTGAAATTGATGAATTTGCTCGGCGGAGTTATAAGGCAATTCATGATACAAGGAAGGAGGTGGAAATGCATGACATCACAAGTGTATCAGACGAGTTTGTTCAATCCCTCGGACCAGTGGACATCCTTTGCGGCGGATTTCCGTGCCAAGCTTTTTCAATTGCGGGAAAGCGGCAAGGATTTTCCGATACTCGAGGTACTTTATTCTTTGAAATCGCTCGGTTCGCCACTCTTCTCCAACCTAAGTTTCTATTCCTTGAGAACGTCCGGGGATTGCTCAATCACGAAGGAGGGGCTACGTTCGAGACGATCCTCCGAACGCTGGATGGACTGGGGTATGATGTGGAATGGCAAGTGCTTAACTCAAAGGCCTACGTTCCCCAAAGCCGCGAGCGGGTCTTCCTTATCGGACATTCTCGAGACGCATGTACCGAACAAGTATTTCCTATCATTGGAGCGTCTCCAACATCTGATCAAAACATCCGAAACTTGTTAAATATCAATCCTTCCAATCGAGGCATGGGTGGCCAAGTCTATGGTTCAGATGGGGTAGCGCCCACCTTAACTGGTGATGAAGGAATCAAAATAGCCTTACCCACGAACGAGGGAATTTCTATAGCGGGTATGTTGCCGGGGAATTTTGAACAAGGAAATCGGGTCTATGAGGTAACCGGAACAGCTCCCACCTTGTCAACGAAACAAAGGGGAACGAAGATTATGATTCGGAAAAATAAAACAGAATATCAAGAGGTAAAGCCAGGGGACAGTGTGAACCTGGCTTTTCCTAATTCCACAAGTCGTCGAGGCCGTTTGGGAAAACAAAGTGTGCATACCTTACTAACAGGAGACCAACAAGCAGTCGTCACAGATCAGTACCAGATTCGGAAGCTAACACCTAGAGAATGCTGGCGGCTTCAGGGTTTTCCGGACTGGGCTTTTGACCGAGCTTCTCAAGTCAATTCAGATAGTCAGTTGTATAAGCAGGCCGGAAACTCTGTAACAGTTCCGGTCATTTTTGATATTGCCAGAAGATTAAAGGAGGTAAAAATAGATGATTTATGATGAGTTGTTTGGGAAGTCTATTGGGTGATTGGCAAGATTCAGTCAGATCCGGAATTGGAAGAAGAACTGTACCGGCTCAATTTTGATATTCGCAAAAATGGGGTGAAAGTCCCTGGTGATTCATATGTAATGGACGAGGAAACCGATGCTCGAATTGAACTAAATCAAGTAATCACGGAACTTGAACGGATTGCGGACCTTGCGAAAGAACCGGATATACGTCAGTACTTGTTTGAGATAAAAGCAGAGTTGGAAATTGAGGGCATTAGCGCGGAGTGACAACCAGATAAACCACTGATAGGCGCTGACCGCGGGGGATTTGCGAAGCAGAAATCCTCCGTGGTGCTGTGCCTGTTCATGGACGGCGTTAGCCGGCCATGATGTCTCACCCCCCGTATCTAACAGGGGGGTACAAAAACACAAAAAATGAGCAAGTAATCATTAAGAATTATTGGTGTAGCAAGGATATTAAGTAATTTGCATAGGTGTTAACTCATTAAAAAAAGTTAACACCTTGAATTTGGAGGTGAGAACTTGGCACAACGGAATTTAGATTATCGATTATTAAAAGACCGACGTAATGAATATGGTGTTTCACAAAATAAATTAGCTATCGCTTGTGGGCTTAGTCGGACCTATTTAAATCTGATAGAAAACGGTGGCGTAACTGCCTCTACAAAAACCATGAGAAAAATTTTTGACCAACTGGAAAGTTTTAATCCCGATTTACCTTTAACGTTACTGTTTGACTATGTAAGGATTCGTTTTTCCACAACGGATGTGCGGAAGATTATTCAAGAGCTTCTCCATCTGAAATTTGAGTATATGCTTCATGAAGATTACGCCTTTTACTCCTATCAGGAACAATATGTCATGGGAGATATTGTAGTGATGTTGTCTCATGAAGAAGATAAAGGTGTTCTTTTGGAATTAAAGGGTCGTGGTTGCCGGCAGTTTGAAACTTTTTTACTCGCTCAAAAGCGTAGCTGGTACGACTTTTTCGAAGATTGTCTAAAAACCGGTGGTGTGATGAAACGCTTGGACTTGGCAATCAATGATCGAGTGGGGCTACTGGATATTTCTGATTTAACGAAAAAATGTCAGAAGGAAGAATGTATCTCCTTGTTTCGTACCTTTAAAAGTTATCGTTCCGGGGAACTTTTAAAAGCTGATGAAAAGGATGGCATGGGAAATACCTTATATATCGGCAGTCTCAAGAGTGAGGTTTATTTCTGCTTGTACGAAAAAGATTACGAGCAATATATCAAGTTAGGGATTCCATTAGACCAGACTGAGACGAAAAATCGTTTTGAGATTCGACTGAAAAATGACCGTGCTTATCATGCGATTCAAGATTTGTTAAAAGGTCGTAGCATTGAGAGCACCACGTTTTCTATTATCAATCGTTACTTGCGATTTGCGGATAAGGTGGAAGGCAAACGGCGAACCAACTGGCCCTTGAATGAACAATGGGGTCGCTTTATTGGACGGAATCGGAAGGAAATTCAATTAACTTCTGAACCGAAACCTTATACCATTGAACGAACCTTGAATTGGCTTGGACGTCAAGTCGCCCCTACGTGGAAGATGGCAAAGGAATTGGATCGGCTGAATCAGACAACGTATATCCAGGATATGGTACGGAATGCACGGTTATCAGACCAGCATAAAAAAATTTTGGAACAACAAAGTATGGCAATCGAAAATTTGATTGTATGAAAAGAGGAATTTTGATGGGAATTGTAAAAGATATTTTATTGGTATTTGGTGGCAGTATGCTTGGTGTTACTGTGATGTGCTTGATGCATGCAAGTACAGCAGCAGACCGAGTAATGGAAAAGAAAGGAAAGTGACGAGATGAATTTTGGACAAAATTTATATCAATGGTTTTTGACCAATGCTCAATCCTTAGTCTTACTAGCGATTGTAGTCATTGGTTTATTTTTAGGATTTAAGCGGGAGTTTTCTAAATTAATTGGCTTTTTGGTGATTGCCTTGATTGCGGTAGGTTTGGTCTTTAATGCTTCTGGTGTGAAGGATGTCTTACTCAATTTATTTAACCGAATTGTTGGTGCATAAGGGGGAATCACGATGGAGCAGATGCGTGTTTATATTGCGAACCTTGGAAAATACAATGAAGGAGAGTTGGTGGGGGCGTGGTTTACTCCACCTGTCGATTTTGATGAAGTCAAAGAACGAATTGGGTTAAATGATGATTATGAAGAATATGCGATTCATGATTATGAACTACCCTTTGAGATTGATGAGTATACATCAATTGAGGAAATTAATCGATTGTGTGGCTTAGCGGAGGAATTAGAAGGAACGCCAATTGGTGAGGTTGCTTCAGAGATTCAGCACGCTTTCTTTAATTCTTTCGAGGAAATGGTGGAGCATGTGGATGATATTGTGTATTATCCAGATTGTAATGATATGGAAGATTTAGCTTATCAAATGGTAAATGAGGGGTATTTAGGAGATGCTCCAGAAAATTTTGTAAGGTATTTCAATTATTCCTCTTTTGCTCGCGACTTGGAGATTGAGGGAAACTATTTAGTTACTAATCGAGGTATTTTTGAATATCCAATCTAAATATAAGCCATTCAACTTGAATGGCTTATATCTCAATTTATTAGTGGAAGTTTATCAGTGTTAGAAAGCGCCCAAACAATTGCATTACCTGCTAAAGTAACAATTTTAGGATGTTTTTCGAGAAAATCAGAAAATCTTTCTAAAACGTTAGGTTTAAAATCTTTAGTTTCTACGATATTGATAAGCTCTTTGCCAACTTGTTGCTAAAGCATCAATATATTCTTTTAATTCATCAAGAGAATTATTCCAATTGTTTGTAACGGTATTATTGTTTCCGAATGTCGCTCCTCTATAGTCACCTGAAGAGTTAAAATTAAAGGTATTTGTCGTCTGAATCGATTGACTATTTTTTTCTGAAGGATGAATTTTCTCTGCCCCCTTGTATATTAGAGTTAGGGTTTTAACCTTCCGGTTTTGATTGGATAACCCTATGAACCATCGTTATTTTAATTTGGTATTAACTCATTTCTTTTGAGATAATATATTTATTGGATTGAGAGGCTAAGCCGTTCCCCCCTTGGGTCATTGAACCCGCACTCGAGAGACTGGCTCCTCTCTCTGATAAGTGGATTGCGTATGAGTTAGATGTTGAAAGTCCTTACTTTACTCCGTATCTCGTACAAGGTAGTGACGCTTTTCAGTTGAGTGGATTTCAATCCAAAATTCTTTTTTTGAAAGGTCAGATATACATGTACTTTTTAGGCATTGATATCGGTAAACGCACTCACGTTGCTTCTATCATGAACGAGGAAGGAAAGGTATTACTAAAAGGTTTTTCATTTCCTAACACCACTGAAGGAGCAGAGTCATTAATTGAGCGAATGGTCGACTATTCCGGAGCACCCAGTGACTTTGTTATAGGGATGGAAGCCACGGGGCACTATTGGCTGTCCATCTTTTCATACCTTCACGAATCAGATTATTTGATTCACGTTGTGAATCCCCTTCAAACAGACGGATGGCGTAAAGGTACAGAAATACGGAAACGAAAAAACGATATTATTGATTCTGTTTTGATTGCTGACTTAATGCGCTATGGCTCATTTGTCGAAACGGTCTTATCCGATGAAAATGTTTTTTCTTTGAAACAACTTTCTCGTTACCGAACTTATTTAGTAGGTACAGCGAGCGACTTCAAAAGAAAAATTATAGCCGTATTGGATCAAGTCTTTCCAGAATACGCGACGATTTTTACCAAGCAGGGCGTTTTCGGAAAAGCTTCTAAAGAGTTATTGCTGGCGTTTAGTGCCCCGATCGACTTAGAAAACATTTCCTCAGAAACTTTGGCCCAATACTTAGCTGAGTTAAGCAGGAACCGAATCAAGGCAGAAAAAGCGGACCAATTGAAGCAAGCAGCTTCTAACTCCTTTGGAGTAAAATTTGCTCAAGAAGCGTTCACCTTCCAACTACGTTCAATGATTGAACAATTAAAATTCATTGAAAGCCAAATAAAGGAAACGGAAAGAGAAATCAAGCACATAATGGACACTTTAAATTCTGTTATTCTCACAATTCCTGGAATTGGTCCTATAAACGGTGCGACTATTCTTGGTGAGATCGGAGATATTCAAAAATTTTCTAACCCGAAAAAACTCGTTGCTTACGCTGGGATAGACGCTTCCGTGACACAATCAGGGCAATATGAGGCAACGCATAATGTTATGAGTAAACGAGGGTCTCCATATTTGCGAAAAGCCTTGTTTTCGGCGGCTTTAGTAGCTTCTCAATGTGATCCTGTTTTTAGTGCGTTTTACCAGAAAAAAGTTTCCGAAGGAAAACATCATCTAACTGCCTTAGGTGCGGTTTCTCGTAAGCTTTGTTACGTGATTCATGCTATTTTGACTAAAAACGAGCCTTATATAATTGTTTCTGATTAGCTATTGAACATTCAAAAAAACTAATGGTAAGAAGCTTATTTGTTGTACCCTTTTTTCGGAATTATCTGTTATAAAATATTTTTTGATTTGGCTAATTTTTACTTGACTCTATATAGTTAGTCTCTTCTGTTAGTTCGACATCATCAGTCCAAATTATGGGGTACATTTTGGTTTTTGTTATGGATGCACCTCGGATGTAGCCAGATTTTGTTGCGCTTTCCAGTAATGATGCGAATTCTTGTTGAGATAACTCCAATAAGTCTGACGTAACTGTAGTTCCATCATAAATGAAGTTTAAGAGCTGCTTTAACTTCTTTTCTTTGGTTCGATAGTCCAATACTAATCTCTCCTTTTAATTATTATTGGTTGTGTTGTTACTGCCAAAACTCGCACCCTTTTGATCTCCACCATAGATATTGTATGTATTACTGATGGTTGCTCCGGGTGTATTATTTTTTGGATAGGGAGTATCTAATACATCATATCCCTCTGTAGTAACCCTTGCAAATTGAGATAAAAAAAGATGGGGTTTATTGCTAGCATATCGAATAGCAATTCCCTTAACGAAATTTGAATCAATAGCATATTTAATTAAGTCGTAGTAGTCAATTTCTTGAACACGATAATTTGGAGTTCTTAAATCAGCGTCATGGTCATCTAATCGTTTGAGAAATATCTGAAGTTGTTTGTATCGATTCTCACGATTCATTTTAATAGGTTTATCTGCTTCACCAATTTGATTAATAAATGCATATCCTTTATCTGTGATTATTGCTTGGCTAGCATCTATATTTGGACCGCTGTAATAGTGTTCTATTTTTAAATTATAAACTAATTCTTTAGAGATAAGATATCCATAAAAATCTGCGTCTGATTCTGAAATGTCAGCATTTGTTAGTGTGTCAGATTCATTTTGGATTTTCAATAGCAACTCATATAATTTAAGATTAAGCTCTTCTTGTTTCAAACTTATCTACCCCCTAATTAATTTTAATTATAACAGAATATTTAATTTAAAAAACAATATATTTGGAGATGAGTTAATGAAAAAAATAAAAAGCTACACCAGTATCTGGGCAGTTGAAAAAGTCATTTACGCAATCAATGACTTTCATCTGCCTTTTCCTGTAACTTTTAACCAAATGGCTTGGTTTGTTTTATCCTTGCTGTTTGTCATTGTATTTGCCCATGTGCCTCCACTATCTGTGATAGAGGGGGCATTTTTAAAATACTTTGGCATCCCGGTGGCGATTACTTGGTTTATGTCGCAAAAGACTTTTGATGGCAAGAAACCATTGGGATTTTTACGATCCTTTATCAGTTATCATTTACGATTTAAGGTCACTTTTGCAGGAAAAAAAGTTAAAGAACAGAAAAAACGATGGGATGAACCCATTACATTAGTGAGGAGTGTGAACTATGTACCCGATTAAGTATATCGAAAATAATCTTGTTTTTAATCAAGAAGGAGAGTGTTTTGCTTATTATGAGTTAATACCTTATAACTATTCCTTCTTATCTCCTGAACAAAAATATCAAGTGCATGATAATTTCCGCCAATTGATTGCCCAAAATCGAGAAGGTAAGATTCATGCGCTACAAATTGCGACAGAAAGTAGTATTCGTGCCACTCAGGAACGATCTAAAAAGGAAGTTATAGGTAGACTCAAAGAAATAGCATTACAACGGATTGATTTACAGACAGACGCATTAGTATCCATGATTGGCGATAGTCAGATTGATTATCGCTTTTTTATTGGTTTCAAACTGATTGCTACAGATGAAGAAGTGAATTTGAAAAGTCTCAAAAAATCCTTCTTTTCCGGCTTTCAAGAGTTTATCTATGAGGTCAATCATCATTTGATGGGCGATTTTGTTTCATTATCAAATGAAGAAATTCGCCGATATACCAAGCTTGAAAAACTGATGGAAAGTAAATTAGCGCGGAGATTCAAAGTCAGACGAGTGAATCCCAGTGATCTTACTTACTTGATTGAACATATTTATGGCGAAAAAGGTACACCGTTTGAAGAATACGCCTTTCAGTTACCAAAGAAAAAATTGAAATCAGAAACTTTGGTGAAACGCTATGACTTATTACGTCCCAGTCGTTGTTTGATTGAAGAGAAACCTCGTTACTTAAGGATTGAACATGAGAATCATGAGTCTTATGTAACCTATTTGACAATTAATACCATTGTCGGGGAGATGGAGTTTCCTTCCTCAGAGCTTTTCTATTACCAGCAACAACAATTTGCTTTTCCGATTGATACTTCAATGAATGTAGAAATTGTCACCAATAAAAAGGCATTAGCTACCGTTCGCAACAAGAAAAAGGAATTAAAAGATTTAGACAACCACGCTTACCAATCTGACAATGAAACGAATTCCAATGTTTTGGATGCTTTGGATTCCGTTGATGAATTGGAGACCACCTTGGATCAGTCAAAAGAATCCATGTACAAATTGAGCTATGTGGTCCGGGTGAGTGCAGAATCAGTGGATGAACTAAAACGCCGTTGTGATGAAGTGTTCGATTTTTATGATGATACCAATGTGAAACTAGTCCGGCCCTTTGGCGATACGATGGGGCTACATGAAGAATTCCTACCAGCTAGTAAACGGTATATGAATGACTATATCCAGTATGGTGCGACTCGTTTCCCTATAAGTGCATAGGCATGAAATGGGAGAATTATCAAGAACTAAAGATAATTACAACTAGTTATTTCACAGTTGAAATGAAAACCGTCAAGTTGGTTGAAGCAACTGGTCTGATACTCCTACATGCGAATATTCATAACAGTGAATATTCGTGTGAAGCTAGGTAAAGTCGGCAGAACAATACCTAAGTAAGTAATAACTTATATGGTAAAGGATATGCCGGGACGCCACAAACTATCTATGGTGAGAATGTTCCTACGGAACTGACGAACTTGCGAATGTACGGGTCTAAAGGATGACTTTTATCGAAAGATAATTGGGTTGCAAAAGCAACGAATATTACCGAAAAGTAAGAGTCGTATTTATGAAATTCGGGATAAGGAACAATGACCTTATATAATATTCAGGCTCAAAGTAAGCACCTAAGGATAGATGTATGGCTAGAATAACTGGAACGAGGAAAACAGAAAACACTTATTCAACAACTGTTATTGGAGCGTTGGATATAAGACTAATAGTCGAAAATCCTTAATTTCTGCGAGAGTAGGGGCACAGTACCTGTGAAGCGTCTAATCAACGTGGAGGGATAGCCCCAAGACTTGTTCTTTGAAAAGTGAATACAGTTAAATGAAACTCACAAGATCTGGTAAGAGGATGGGACTAATTTTAAAGTTAGGAGAAATAATCCATCAGTGAGTACAGAATTACGATATTATGAATACTATCAAATGCAAGAAACTTTTGATTGGCTCTATGAAAGAAGTAGCAAACAAGCAACAAAAGGTATTGACCTTTATAAAATAATTATGTCAGAGGAAAATATCCTACTAGCATATAGAATTATTAAATCAAATACTGGTTCTAAAACATCTGGGATAGATAATCAAACAATCAGTGATTTCAAATTTCAAAACAAACAAAAGTTTGTAAATGATATTCGAAAAACAATTGAAAATTATCAGCCGCAGCCAGTTAGACGAGTCAACATTCCAAAAAGTAATGGGAAAACTCGTCCTCTAGGCATTCCCACTATGAAAGACCGCTTGATACAACAAATGTTTAAACAAGTGTTAGAACCCATATGTGAAGCAAAATTTTTCAAACATTCCTATGGGTTCCGACCTAATCGCTCTACAGAACATGCAATAGCAAGATGTAATTTTATTGCACATAAATGCAAATGTCATCATGTGGTAGATGTCGACATTAAGGGATTCTTTGATAACGTCCATCATGGAAAGTTAATCAAACAGCTTTATACCATCGGTATAAAAGATCGACGCGTATTAGCAATAATCTCTAAAATGTTAAAAGTGACAGTAGCAGGACAAGGCACTTCCACTTCTGGCGTCCCACAAGGTGGCGTGTTATCTACATTATTATCGAATGTTGTTCTAAATGACTTAGATTGGTGGATTGCCAATCAATGGGAAACATTTCAAACAAAAAGAAAATATAGCAGTGTAGATAATATGCACCATGCTTTGGTAAAGTCGAAATTAAAGAAAATGCACATCGTACGTTATTGTGATGATTTTAAAATCTTTACAACAAATCATAAACATGCAGTAAAAATCTATCATGCGGTCAAGGGATATATTAAACAACGGTTGAACCTAGATATTTCACCAGACAAATCAAAAATTACAAATCTTAGAAGAAATTATTCAGAATTTCTAGGATTCGAGCTAAAGGTCATAAAACAAAAGAAACAACAATATGTTACTGTTTCGAGAGTCTCAAAGAAATCAAAAAGTAGAATTAAGAAGGAAATCAGAGAAAAGATAAAAGCAATTCAGAAATCTCCTACTAGAAAAACTGTTAACCAATACAACCAGTATGTACGAGGTATTCAGAATTATTATCAAAAAGCCACCTTGATTAACCATGACTTTTCTTCTATCTACTATTCCTGCTTACCAGCACTATATAATCGTTTAAAACCATTCGGAAAATATGAAATCCCTAGAAGCCCACCCATTACGTATAAAAAGTTTTATCCTCTCACAAAAAGAACGTTTTGTGTTAGGAAGAATTATTTATTTCCATTAGATAGCGTGAAATGGAAAAGGTTAGAATTTTTCAAACCTCACATCAACAACTATACGCAAGATGGACGATTGGCTAAACTGAGGAAATTAAAACCTTCGGTTTATTCTGAATTGGTTACCCTTAGTACGATGGAAACAGATGAAAGTCTTGAATACTTAGACAATCGACTGTCAAGATATTCTATGCAAAATGGAAAATGTTCCGTTACAGGGATTTTTCTAAGAACGCAAGATGTTCATTGTCATCATATTATTCCTCGTAAATTTGGGGGTACAGATGAGTTTGATAACCTAGTTATTATCCATAAATGGGTACACAGACTCATCCATGCCAAAACAAACGATTAAAGAGTATCTACAACTTCTTCAACTAACAAATAAGCAAATGAAGAAGTTAAACAAATATCGTTTAGAATGTAATTTAACTGAATTTCACTAAAGAAATACGAACAAGTTGGAACGCCGTATGCGATGAAAGTTGCACGTACGGTGTGGAGCGGGGGAAAACCTAGAGATAACTTCAAAGGGTTACCTATCGCTATTTACGTCTGACTTTTTGGCGGGACTTGGTTTTGGGGCTACTCAGATGCTAGGAGAATTAGAAGGCATTTACTTTGGCTACAATGTAGATACGGGTCGTAATGTTTATCTCAAGCCGGCTTTGGCTTCACAAGGAGTCAAGGGTTCAGTTACCAATGCACTTGCCGCAGCTTTCCTTGGTTCACTAGGTGGTGGGAAATCCTTTAGTAACAATCTCTTAGTCTATTATGCTGTCCTTTTTGGTGGTCAAGCTGTGATTGTCGATCCAAAAGGTGAGCGAGGTGGCTGGAAAGAAACCTTGCCAGAAATTGCGGAGGAGATTAATATTCTCAACTTAACTAGTAAGCCAGAAAATCAAGGCTTACTTGATCCATATGTCATCATGAAGAAAAAGAAGGACTCGGAAAGTCTAGCGATTGATATTCTGACCTTTTTAACAGGAATTTCTAGTCGAGATGGAGAGAAGTTTCCTGTTTTGCGCAAAGCCATTCGGACTGTTACCCAAAGTGATCAGCGAGGGTTGTTACAAGTAATCGTTGAATTGCGTAAAGAGGGCTCGCCAGTCGCGGAAAACATCGCCAATCATATTGAATCCTTTACTGATTATGATTTTGCCCATTTGCTTTTCTCAGACGGTTCGATTACCCAGTCGATTAGTTTAGATAAACAATTAAATATCATTCAAGTGGCGGATCTGGTTTTACCAGATGCAGAAACGACTTTTGAAGAATACACCACCATGGAATTGCTTAGTGTTTCCATGCTAATTGTCATTTCGACTTTTGCCTTGGACTTTATCCATAGTAATCGAGAAATCTTCAAGATTGTGGACCTGGATGAGGCGTGGAGTTTTCTTCAAGTAGCGCAAGGAAAGACTTTATCGAATAAATTAGTGCGTGCTGGTCGGGCCATGAATGCCGGTGTTTATTTTGTCACGCAAAACAGTGACGATTTACTGGATGAACGCTTGAAGAATAATATCGGGTTGAAGTTTGCGTTTCGCAGTACCGATATTCATGAAATCAAGAAGACTTTGGAATTCTTTGGCTTAGATCAAGAAGATGAAAGCAATCAAAAACGCTTGCGAGATTTGGAAAATGGGCAATGCTTGATGCAAGATTTGTATGGTCGAGTAGGTGTTGTACAAGTTCACCCTGTATTTGAAGAACTCTTCCATGCCTTTGATACCCGTCCACCTGTTCAAGAGAGAATGGAGTGAGGAGATGAAAAAGAAACTTTTTCGGATTGTGGGAGTCGTTTTTATTAGCATCATCACTCTGACAGTTCTATTGAGTTTAGTCGGTACGGTAGCTGAGGCAACAGGTCTGGTAGATGATACAGTTGAATCAGGAAATCTCTATTCCCAATATTCTCTTGGTAACTATCAGTTGGATTTCTTTGTAGATAGCTCCTGGGATTGGTTGCCTTGGAATTGGGGGGATGGCTTAGGGAAGAGTGTGATGTATGGTCTTTATGCCATTACCAATTTTATTTGGACGGTTAGTCTCTACTTATCAAATGCCACGGGCTATGTGGTTCAAGAGGCTTACAAGTTAGATTTTATTTCAGATACGGCTGAAAGTATTGGGAAAAATATCCAAACCTTGGCAGGCATTACCGAAAATGGACTACAGACTTCAGGCTTCTACTTTGGGTTTCTATTATTGATGATTTTAGCTCTAGGAGTTTATATGGTGTATACAGGCCTACTCAAACGAGAAACTACAAAGGCAGTCAGAGCCGTGATTAATTTTGTGATGATTTTTCTACTTTCGGGTTCTTTTATTGCGTATGCGCCTACCTATATCACAAAAATCAATGATTTTAGCTCAGACGTTAGTGAAGCGGCTCTTAGCCTTGGGACCGAGATTGTTGTACCGAATTCGGAAAGCCAAGGAAAAGATAGTGTGGATTTGATTCGGGATAGTTTGTTTTCGATTCAAGTCCAACAACCTTGGTTACTCTTGCAATTTGATGATTCAAACATAGAAGAAATTGGCGAAGATCGGATCAATAAGATTCTATCCGTGAGTCCGGATGAAAATAAAGGCAAAGATCGGGAAGAAGCGGTCAAAGCCGAGATTGAAGACAATGATAATGCGAATCTAAGTATTACCAAGACCATGAACCGCTTAGGGACCGTGGTCTTTTTGGTGTTGTTCAATATTGGCATATCCTTTTTTGTCTTTCTTCTGACTGGGATTATGTTGTTCTCGCAAATTCTCTTCATTATCTTTGCGATGTTTCTTCCTATCAGTTTCTTATTGTCCATGTTGCCGACTTATGAAAGTTTAGGAAAGAAGGTGATTATTCGCTTGTTTAATACGATTATGATGCGAGCGGGAGTGACCTTGGTGATTACAACTGCTTTTAGTATTTCTACCATGTTTTTCAATATTTCGGCTACCTATCCCTTCTTTATGGTAGCTTTTCTACAAATTGTGACTTTTGCCGGTATCTATTTCAAATTGGGGGACATCATGAGTATGTTCAATCTCCAAAGTAATGATAGCCAGTCAATGGGAAGACGGGTTATGCGAAAACCGCAAATGTTGATGAACCGTAAATTGCGGCAACTCAGTCGAAATGTGGGACGAACTTTGGCTTTTGGTGGTGGTGCAGCAGTCGGAAATAAGTTGGCAAAGGAACAATCAAAATCCAAATTTAAGCCATCCGGTTCTGCTCTACGAAAGAATTCACGATTACCTACCGATCACGAGCTACCATCTGACTTGAATAAGGAAAATCCAATTTCAAATAATAAGAAACAATCTCGAATGAACTTGGCCGGGAGAAAAATCGGCAAAGTTCTGGATACCCAGGCTTTGGTGAAAGATAAGACAAAACAAGTAAAGGATCAGGTACGGAATACGCCGACCAACTTAAAATACATCCTCCATAAAGGTCTGGAAAAGACGAAAAAAGCACCGAAAGAATTTAAGCGAGGGCTTGTTCAAGAAAAAGCAGATCGAGAGAAGCTGCGAGACAAACAACGACAACGCAGAGATGAGAAAATGGATGAAAAGCGAAAAAACTTGGGCGAAGTAACAGACCGTCATGGAAAAAGAAGAAGTAATGTTTCGATAAAAGAGGATCCAAAACCTCAGAAGGATAGGATACTGAAAAATGAACTTCCAAAACGGATTGTGATGGTAAAACCGAATTCTGAGGTAAGGAGAAGACTTGTTAAACAGAATTTGGTTGCGAGAGAGAATAACCAACTATTAAGTAAGAAAAATTCTTTCCAGCAAGTTAAGCAACGATCTACTCTTCCGAAGAGAGCCAATCAAAAAGTACAAAGAATAATGAAGGCTCGTCCAAAACCAAAGTCGGGTGATAAAAAATGAATTTAAAAGAATTGAGTGTCATTTCGTTAACCATGTTGATGCTCTCTTTTATGGGCATCTTGATGTGTGTGAGCTTATTGTTTGGGGAAGATAGTGAGGGGAGTGGTACTTCTGGTATTTCTCCTGGTGGAAATAGTGTCTCAGAAGAAGTCTTGAAACATCGCTCAATGGTTGAAAAATATGCTAAAGAATCGGACATATTAGACTATGTACCAATTCTTTTGGCAATCATCCAAGTCGAATCTGGTGGCACAATGGAGGACGTCATGCAAAGTTCTGAGTCTGCGGGTTTACCACCAAATTCATTAAGTACCGAAGCATCTATCAAGCAGGGATGTATTTATTTTGCTTCCTTGGTTAAGAGCTCCAAAGAACTAGGGTGTGATCAAGATAGTATTATTCAAGCCTATAACTATGGTGGCGGCTATTTGGATTATGTCGCAAAAAACGGGAAGAAGCATAGTTTTACTTTAGCCGAATCATTTTCAAAGGAAAAATCGGGTGGTCAAAAAGTCGATTATCCCAATCCCATAGCTATTAAAGAAAATGGCGGGTGGCGCTATAACTATGGCAATATGTTTTATTGCCTATTAGTGAAGCAATACCTGACCACGACACAGTTTGATGATAAAACAGTCCAAGGGATTTTTGACGAGGCTTTTAAGTATGAAGGTACTGCCTACGTATTTGGCGGTTCGAGTCCCGCAACGGGTTTTGATTGTAGTGGATTGACCCAGTGGTGTTATGCCAAAGTTGGTCTGAAACTTCCCCGGGTGGCTCAAGATCAGTATGATGTCATGACTCATATTGACTTAAAAGATGCCAAACCTGGTGATTTAATTTTCTTTCACTCAACCTATGATGCCGGTACTTATGTGACTCATGTAGGTATTTATGCAGGAGAGAATCGCATGTTTCACGCAGGAAATCCAGTGGGTTGGACGAATCTTACAGAAAGCTATTGGCAGCAGCATCTGATTGGAGCCGGCCGATACAATTAAGAGAAAAGAGGAAAAATAATGAAGATAAAAATTGAACGGATTCAAAAGGAAAAGATGTCAAAAAAGAAAAAAGAGCGGACAATTTCAGTGGGCAAGCATCGAAAAATGGTGCTTGCCCTTTGGCTTTTACTGTCATGTAGTCTTGCTTTTGGTATCTACAAAAATTTCACCGCCATTGATCAGCATACAACTCACGTAAAAATGGTTGTAAAAGAAAAAGTAATAAATACTTCTGGAGTTGAAAGTTTTACAAAGAATTTTGTGAAAGAATACTTTTCATGGAAGAATAACAAGGAAGTAATTGAAAAGAGAATGAGTAATCTTGGACAGTACCTTACAGAAGAAGGCCTTGCTTTGAGTCAAGATATGGTTCGAGTAGATATTCCCACTAGTTCAGAAGTAAATTCAGTAAAAATTCTAGATGTTGAAAAACGTTCGAAAGATTTTGTCGTTTCATTTTTAGTAGACCAAAAGATTACAGAAGGGAAAAAGTCAGAACAAATTTCTTCTGCGTATCGAGTGAAGATATTTGAAGATGAAAAAGAAAATCATATAGTGACGAGTTTACCAACTATGATTAGTAAGCCAGGTAAGGCAAAATATGAAGTAAAACAAGTAGAAAGTGATTCTGACATTGATGCAAAAACAACGCAAGAAATTACTGAGTTTCTAGAGACATTTTTCAAACTTTATCCAATTGCTTCTGAAAAAGAGCTAGAGTATTATAGTGAAAATGAATCTATGAGCCAAGTTAGTAGCGATCTTAGATTTGTAGAAATAACCAATCCTATTTATCTTGAAAAGGACGGTTCGGTACAAGTAAAAATCGTAGTAAAATACCTAAATGAAATTGAAAAGGTGACAAATAGTTTTCAATACAATCTATTGTTAAACAAAGAAGAAAATTGGAAAATTATTAATGGAGAATAATTTTTTAAGGAGAATATAAAAAACAAGGAAAGAATGAATCATTGTAAACTTGTATGGTGAGTAATAGTTTAGGCATAATAAAGAAACAATGTTACTAACTATACTATATTGATAAGGTTGTTTAAAAGAGAAAATGGAAATCCTTGATAGCGTAAAATATTTTGTGTAAATAGAAATTTAGGGTGGAAAAAAAGAAAGTCCATTCTGTAAAATTAAAGTTACCACACAGAAATTTTATAGGAGGACTTTCTCATGACTAATTTTACTATAGAAATTATGCAAACACTACTCAATAAAGGGGATTTAGATGAATTATTTCAGGATCATTTAGAACGAGCGATTAATTCACTTCTACAAGCAGAGCTAACTGTTTTTTTAGATTACGAAAAATATGATCGAAATGGATTCAATTCAGGAAATTCCCGTAACGGGAATTATTCACGTACATTTAAAACAGAATATGGCGAGTTGAATTTAACTATTCCTAGAGATCGTAATGGCGAATTTTCTCAACAAACACTACCAGCATATAAGCGAACCAATGATTCATTAGAAACGACCATTATCCAATTATTTCAAAAAGGCATTACTATGGCTGAAATCTCCGAATTAATTGAAAAAATGTATGGTCACCACTATACGCCACAAACAATCTCCAACATGAGTAAATTGGTGGCTGAAGATGTTTTAGCTTTTAAAGAAAGAACGTTAGAAGCCAATTATTCCGTTATATTTATGGATGCGACGCATATCCCTGTGAAGCGACAGACTGTTTCGAAGGAAGCAGTGTATATTACGATTGGTATTCGTTTGGATGGAACCAAAGAGGTTCTTGGGTTTACTATTGCCCCAACTGAGTCTGCTTATATTTGGAAAGAAGTTCTTCAAGATCTTAGAAAACGTGGGTTAGAAGAAGTTTTATTAGTCGTGACAGACGGATTAAGCGGTATTGAAGAAAGTATCCATAGTGTGTATCCGAATACCCAATTTCAACAATGTTGTGTGCATGTATCTAGAAATATCGCTCATAAAGTTCGTGTTCGAGATCGAAAAGAAATTTGTGAGGATTTCAAATTGGTTTACCAAGCGAATTTAAAAGAAGAGGCATTGGATCACATCGACTTTATGATTAGGAAATGGAAAAAGCAGTATCCAAGAGTCGTCAATTTACTCTTGAATCCTGCCCTATTAACCTTTTATAATTTCCCTCACGCCATCAGACGAACAATTTATTCGACGAACCTGATTGAAGGCTTTAATAAGCAGCTAAAACGATATACTCGAAGAAAAGAACAATTCCCTAATGAAGAATCTCTAGAGAGATTCTTAGTTTCGCAATTTAATCAATATAACCAAAAATTTTTAGGTAGAATTCACAAGGGATTTAAAGAAATTCAGGATACATTAGAGTCGATGATTTAACTGTAATTAACAGAATGGATCTTCCATTTACACATAATTCTTGACGCTACCTAATTAGCAATAAATGGCATATTTTATTCCTATATAGGCTTTCTTTTCTCTCATACTATCCTATCTAAGAATTAATTATGTAATCTCAGATAAAATAATGTGTCAAATTGGTATACTCCGCAAAAAAAATGATTACAAAATCAATCAATGGATAAAATGTTTTGATAATGAAATCTTGAAGTTAGTATTTTCCTTTCAAGAATTGCAATTAATTCATTGTTAGTATTAAAAGCAGACTTCGTTGCCAGTAAAAGACATTCATCATCAGAATCAAGAAATTCTTTTTCCTTCTCGGAAATTTTTTTCACTTGATAACTTTCTTCTATAGTTTTTAGAAAGATACTTCGTTTTTTAAACAAGGTATCTAGATCTTCTGAAACAATTTCTTTTTCTGATAGGAGTGCGAAAGATTGATTCTTGAGAATAATTGTCTCAATTGCAACGGGTTCACCAGATAGCTTGTGAATCATTTTAACTCGAATGACCTTCTGATCATTTGGAATACCCATTTGTTGTTTAACAGTTAAAGGGGCATCCTCTTTAGAAAATGAGATTAGTTTTCTAGTCAGCTCTTCGGGATTAATACCTTCATAATGTTTATTAAAATCCATATCAAGAAAAGAGTTTAGAGAGCTTTTTTTCATGGCGGATACAAAAGACCCTTTTCCCTGAATTCGATAAATATATCCACGTTTTTCTAGTTCGCTCATGGCTAGGCGAACCGTGGTACGACTAACAGAATAAAGTTCGCAGATTTCCTTTTCGGTAGGGAGCTTTTCATTAGGCCCCATGTCAGTATCAATTTGATCTAAAAGATTATTCACTAATTGGAAATAGAGTGGAACTTTATTTTTTGAGTCTAACATAGTTTTCACCTCATATTTGTTATAACGTAATTATGAAGTTATATCTATCTTTTGTCAAATTATCACCAATAATCAAAAATATAGTACTTGACACTTAATTGGAAACGGTTTAAGATACATTAAGATGTTGTGTTGTTATAACAAATAATTAGGAGGTTCTCTTATGAACAAACGATTACTAGATTTTTCTGCTTCGGATTTTTTGAAAGTATCCCCACTTGAATTGAAACAAGCAATTTTAGCATCAGAAGGACGAACGATTATGGCTGAAAATGTCCCTAGTCGATTACCTTATATGGGTGATGCCGTAACAAATGCTGAATTGGAAAGAGCGGCAGGTGCGGATTTAATTCTATTTAATGCGCTGGATCTTTTTGAACCAGAAATACATGGAGTTCCCGATGACTTATCAGAAAATCCAATAACTTGGATAAAAAGAGCCACTGGCCGAGCGATTGGAGTGAATCTTGAACCGGTAGACATCGACGCACCAATGAATGAATCCAGAGCCGAGATATCAATAGGCCGGATTGTATCGCCTAAAACGCTTTTAAAAGCTAATGAATTGGGCTTTAGTTTTATTTGTTTGACGGGAAATCCTGGTACAGGAGTTTCAAATAATGCTATTTTAAATGCAATAAAATTAGCAAAGAAACATTTTGAAGGATTGATTATTGCCGGTAAAATGCATGGTGCCGGAGTCGATGAACCTGTCATGAACTTAGAAATCGCTAAAAAATTTATTGAAATAGGTGTAGATATTTTGTTAGTCCCTGCTCCTTATACAGTTCCTTACTTTATGGAACAAGATTTACGAGAAATTGTTGATTATGTAAAAGATTTTAACAAGGGTAAAACAATAGAAGATAAGGTATTGATCTTGACAGCTAATGGAACAAGCCAAGACTCTTCTGACCAAGATACAATTAAAAAGATAGGATTGACATCAAAAGCTTGTGGCGCCGATATTCAGCACATCGGAGATTCTTTTAATGGCATGTGTCTTCCGGAAAATATTTTTGCTTTAGGACAAGCAATTCGAGGATATCGTCATCAAATTATTATGTTAGGGCGCTCAAATTATCGTTAATAGAAGGAGAGATTAAAATGATTGACAAAGTTCAAGGGATAGCAGCAAAGATTAGCAATCAAAGACATTTGTTAGCTTTAAGGGATAGCATGGCTGGAGTCATGCCATTAATCATCATTGGTTCGTTCTTCATGTTGATTGCAAACTTTCCACTGGAAAGTTTTACGAATTGGTTAGCAGATATCGGTTTACAAACTTTTTTTAACAAAGCTTCTGATTCAACTTTTGGTATTATTGGCTTAGCCGTAACTTATGCTTTAGCGCACAACTTGGCAAAAACCTATGGCGTAGATTCATTATCTGCAGGCTTGTTATCACTAGGAGGCTATGTTCTATTAACACCACTATTAGAAAGTGAAGGTGGAATGGGTTTTCCAACTAAATATCTTGGTACTTCTGGTCTTTTTGTAGGTATTATTGTTGCGATTATCTCAACAGAAATCTTTAGGTGGTTTGTAGAAAAAGATATAACAATTAAAATGCCATCAACAGTACCGCCAAATGTTAGTCGGGCATTTGTCGCGATTGTTCCAGGTTTTTTCGTTATTCTTTTATGGTTCATTATTGTTGTAGTATGTCACTATGCTGGAATTGAAAACGTGCATGCTCTTATAGCCAATACGATTGCTAAGCCTTTGTCTGTATTAACTAAGACATTACCGGGTATCATTTTCGTGATTCTAATTCAATGTTTCTTTTGGATGTTTGGTATTCATGGCGCACAAGTTACTGGTCCGATTATTGAGCCATTATTGTTGCAAAATTCAGATGCAAATCGTATAGCTTATCAAGCTGGAAAAGAATTACCCAACATTATCACTTACGAATTTCTATATAATTTTGTTTTCTCTGGGGGAGCAGGATGCCTATTTGCTTTAGCTATCTTAGTTTTCCTATTCTCAAAAAGTAAAGAAAATAAAACTTTAGGCAAATTGACAATTGCTCCTGTAAGTTTCCAAGTTGCTGAACCATTATTATTTGGGTTTCCGACTATTCTAAACATAAAAATGTTAATTCCGTTTGTAGCGGCTCCAGTTGTTACTACACTAGTTACTTATTTTGCAATGAGTACAGGATTAGTCGCAAAACCTGTCGGTGCTACAATTCCATGGACAACTCCGCCAGTGATTGCCGGTTTTTTAGCATCAGGTGGACGTATTAGTGGTGCTGTAATTCAAATTATTACAATTGCAATTAATATGTTAATCTATTACCCATTCTTTCGTGCCGATGACAAAGTGAAATTGAAGATTGAGCAAGAAGCTAATCAGGAAGAAACAGCTCAACAAACAATAAAGAAGAGTAGTGATATGGAGGATATCATTTCAAAAAATTAATAAGCTTTGATAGTAATACTTGATGAATTAGATTTTTTAATAATTTAGATCTATAACTTCGTTAAAAGAAAGAGGAGAGAAAAATGGTAAAAAAAACTATTATGTTGGTCTGTTCAGCAGGCATGAGTACTAGTCTACTTGTGTCTAAGATGCAAGAGGCTGCAAAAAAACGAGAATTGGAGGCAGATATCTTTGCAGTATCAGCTTCCGAAGCTGATAGTAATTTATCTGAAAAAAGTGTTGATGTTCTTTTATTAGGGCCACAAGTACGATACATGAAATCTCAATTTGAGAAAAAATTAGCAGATAGAGGTATTCCAGTTGATGTTATTGATATGTCCGATTATGGTAGGATGAACGGTGAAAAAGTTTTAACTACAGCCGAAGAATTAATTGCGAATAAGTAGGTGGTAAAAAATGGATGACTATTCTTTACAGACTATTATGGAATTAATCATGTATGGTGGTGAGGCGAAAAGTAGTGCTATGGAAGCAATTGAAGCCGCTAAAGCTGGTTCCTTTAAATTAGCGGATGAAAAAATTAAGGCTGCTGACGAAGCTTTAATTAAAGCGCATCATTCACAAACCGGATTGCTCACAGAAGAAGCACAAGGAAACCATATTAAAGTATCTTTATTGATGGTTCATAGTCAAGATCATTTAATGACGGGGATTGCATTTACTGACTTGGCAAAAGAGATTATTAATATTTATGAACATTTACAGGAAATAGTTGACTAATGGCAGGAAATAGCTTGCATGAAGTGGTCTGACTAATTCAGGTAATTCACTTAACGGTATTACCTGAATTAATTTCTTAGATTGTTAATAAAGTTATCGTGTATATTTAATAAAACAAAAAAATCAAAAATTTTTGGAAGAGTATGGAAAAATAATTATCTATATCTAGGTGCATAGGCAAATTTGTCTATGCACCTATTTTGGTAAGTTTTCTTAATTTCTTCAAAAAAATATCAATCAAGTTGTAGCACAGGAGTTTGAGAATTGGATCAATCGAAAAAACTATAACTTTTGATGTAAAACGTTAGTTCGAATTTTTTCTCTTTTGTGTTTTTCATTATATGAAAGTTTCGTAAAAGGCGTACCTACGGAATTCTCATAAATTGAAAAAACTATCGCTCATTGAAAATTGAATAAAATATCTATCGGCACATTAGTATTCGTTTAACTATCTAATTCACGTCATGGCCATAACCAGTAGAAAGCTAGCTATAGGGATTTGATAAAACAACGAATTCTTGATAATGATGTTTCCGTAATCAAATTGGCCCGCCATCACTGGGGGGAGGCGAGATTCCTATGTGCTTGGTCAAAGCAACGGATAGATTAGAACTACAACTTTCAATTTCTGAATTTTGATTTATTTTGTAGAGTAAATACGCATTTCACATAACCATTATCCAACCCAAACTACTTTGATGAGTTACTAGAGCGTTAGTACTAAAAATTATGGATAGGATTGATGAAGGTGAAATATATAACTAAAAATCATATATTAGAAATGAAGTTCTGTTCAGTTCTAGAAGAAAAAATTGAAGGGTATACCGATAGTGAAATTAGCAGTGTCAGTCATAATAGAATCAAATTGAATCTTTTCCTCCATGGAAAACTTTATCATTAACAAGAAAACGCTAATGGAATTTGCGACTGTAGCTTTCGAATGAAACACACTGTTCACGGTGAGCACAATCAATTTTCTCAAAAAGAGATTGAAAAAATTATGGAAACAGTTATTAAGGAAATAGAAATACATTTTCGTGATTAAACTTTGTTTATAAAAATGAAATTAAATAAAAGATGGTTGATAGGCGGTGCATTTTTTGTTCATCGCTTTTTTGTATTTCATAAATTGTAATGCAGCTTAAAAAAAATTAAATAAATGGTTATTGGAACAATCAAACAGGTTTTTGATTCTGTCAATGTTGGTAATGCATCTGTTTGTTCATTTTCAAAGATGATAAAACTGAATAAAGGAGCAAGGAGGAGAGATGGATGATACTAATTCAATCGGTAAATTTTTATACTCTAAAAGATTCAAATAATTGTACTCCTATTCTCTCTGGCTTCTCTATTGTCATTTTACAACGACGCTTATTAAACAGAAGAAATACTTCCCTTACCTTCCTATTGCAGAAAAACGGTACGAGAGAATTTGCAGAATTTGATAAAGAAAGTAGTGTACTAGAAATTTATTTAAATTCGACCTTTCATTTCTGGGACCAAAGGGAACAATCAATACCATTGAGAGTGACGAAAGAGCTACAACAGATTACGCAATTACTTTTTAGTTATTATCTTCACGGAAAGTTCACTTACTCAGTAGACAAGGTGATTTACTCTCTCGTTGATCAAATCATAAAGTTAAATTCAGCTAGTTTGATTGCCAATCATTATTTCGTGTTATTGCTAAAATTTATGGAAGAAAACATTACTAGCCCGTTAAGAATTTCTGACTTTTGCAAAGTGATACATTTAAGTGAATCTAGTCTGAATCGTTTGTGCCATAAGCACGCTGGAACAACGGCTATGCGACTTTTTAGGAAAATGCAATGTTGGGAAGCGGAAAGACTATTGGCGGATACATCTCTGACTATTCAAGAAATCAGTGAGAGAATGGGATTCAAAAGTAGTAAGAGTTTTTCAACAATGTATCGAAGAAACGAAGGTATTTCACTATTAGATAAAAGAAGGGAGTTGCAAAGTGATAAACGTGGAAAAAGAAAACGACGAATATACATACCAACAAATTCAATCCGTTTTAAACGAGTTTCAAAGATTAACGAAAATTTATAATGCTCTGTTGAAACGGACGTTAGAAAATGGTTTTGATGAAAATTCAAGAGTTTCTAGAGAGGTGAAACCCATTTATGGTATAGACATACAAAATCAACAGTACTATTTCTCAAAACAAAGCAAATTCAGAGGTCATGATTATCAATCACTCGCATTAACTATTGCTGCACTATTAAAAGGAAGTGGTTGTCCCATGTCTACAAAGCAACTATATGAAGCATTGGTTGAGAGAGGTTTTACCTTGACTCGGTCAAACTTCTCAAACAATATTATGCAAAAAATTATCAAGGGTTCAAGGATAAATGTGGAAAGAGCCTATCGTGGATATTGGCAATATCGTTTAAAGTAGCGTCATTCATTTTTTGAAGCATCTTAATTAGGGTGTTTCCAGAAGTAAGTGAATTTACTTCGATAATAAAGAAACATTGACCTTTGAAAATTAAATAGTATTTGTCAGGTACGAAAACTTTCAAAAGTGAGCCAAGATATAATTAGCGCCATGACAAGTGAAAGAGCGAGAAAACTAATTGATATCAAATATAAGCTAAAATGATGCAATGACTTTTGAAAGTATAATGATACTTCTGTGAAGCTCGGCATAAAAAGTGTTGCCATTCCAAAGTTTTGAACATTTCTTGGGAGGATTAATACTGATGAAGAGAGTTTCAAATATATATAAAGACAAAAAGAGAGGGACTTGGTATTTTAGTGTTACTTTAGGATATGATCGTTTTGGGAAAAGAATTCAACCGACAAGAAGAGGATTTAAAACACAACGTGAAGCGAAGGAAGCTCTGGAAGAATTGAAAAAGACATTTTCAGATTCTCAAGGAATTTATCTGCAAGGAATAACGTTTCATGATTTTTATCGAGAGTATTTTTTTCCTTGGTATAAGTTGGGAACTGTAGAAAAAACATATATGAAAACAGATCATATTTTACAACGTGCATTGGATTTTTTTGGAGAAATGCACGTTGTAAAGATTCGACCAATTCATATACAAGAATTTCAACAGTTTTTATCGAAAATCCATGTTGTAAAAAAAGGCATTGAGCAACCATTATCACCAAATTATATTAAACAGATATTCAATAAGTTGAGAGTAGTTTTTAAAAGGGTAATTGTACTTGAAATTATTGAAGAAAATCCTGTAGATACTATAGGTAAAATAAAAACTCAGCGTCCTCAAGTAGAATTTTGGACAGTTGATGAATTTAAGAAAGTATATAATAGTGTTTATCACGGGGATTTTTATGAAGAATTTTATAAACGTTTGATGCGTTTTATTTTTGTTACAGGTGTAAGGAGTGAGGAGCTTTTAGCGTTACAATGGAAAGACTTTGACTTAATAAATGGTAGATGTAGCGTAAATAAGTCAATTTACATCCGTACAAGACAAGATTACGAATTTGCTGAAACAAAAAATACATCAAGTATTCGAATAATTTCGTTAGACAGACAAACCGTTGAAGATTTAAAAACATGGAAAAAAACTCAACAATCAATTGGGAAAAATATAGAATTGGTTTTTTCTTTTGATGGATTACCGCCATCTCCAAGAACTATTTTAAGTAGGATAAAAAAACTAGCTGAAATTGCAGGAGTAAAACCAATTCATATGCATGGATTAAGACACTCGCACGTTGCCTTTTTAATTGAACATAATAAAAATATCTATGCAATATCTAAGCGTCTAGGTCATGCCTCTATTAAAACTACTTTGGACAAATATGGACACTTATATCCAGAAACAAATCAAGCACTCGCAAATGAAATTACGAGGTTTGATATTTAACTTTCCACCTTTTTTGCTGTCACGCTGCTGTCACAGCCTATTTTTATTTTTTTATGTTGATATACCTGGGGTTATAAGCTAGCTGTCGGTATCGAAAATGGATGAGGATGAACCTAAGAAGAAATAGCTTTTTTGAACTACGATTAAAGTTATGAGGCGTTGGATCAGTGATCCTTCGCCTTTTTATATGTTCATATAGTTGGAACGGGCAAGTAGATGAGTCTAATTCTTGATTGAAAAAGAAGAAGCTCCAACTTGAAAATTTAGCTATATTTAATTAATTACATAAAAATAAGAAAAGCATCACAGGATATACCAAGTAAAAATGTCTTAGCGGATTAATCGAATAATTATCTATTTCTTCAAAAGCTTGAATTTACTAACTACTGGCAATAAAAATTTCATAGCTTACTGAAAAAAATGACCATCATTTTAATAATTGCAATGATACGATTGGAGCACTATTAAAAAGAAGGTGATGGTCATTAATAAAGTCGTATATCTATTCAAAATTTCTTTCGGATTAGCAATTATCTCTTTAGCCTTGAATTTCTTTTTATTACCGCATAATATCGCTTCCGCAGGGGTTGGAGCGATTGGTCATTAGATGGTCTGTCAGTAGCATTTATACAGTTTGGTTCATTAATCTGTTCATGCTCGTATTGACCTATATTATGTTGGACAGACAATTTTTTTCTAAGCCTTCCAATTTCTTGAGGCGGTGAGAGATTCTTTTTATTTTATTATGAAGTTCTCGATATTCAGGAGTTATTCTTTCTGGACTTTCTTGGTCAAATTTCTTTTTGAGTTGTAAAACAAATTTATCCAATTCATGAAGATAAATGTTTGCCAAAAGAGGAGATAAAATTCCACCTTGAGGTGTTCCACTATACGTTTTATGATATTGCCAATTTTCTAGATAACCTGCCTTTAGGAATTTATAAATCAGCTTACTCATTTTCATATCTTTGATTTTGAGATTGATTAATCCTATTAGTGTGCCATGGTCTATATTATCGAAACATCCTTTTATATCTCCCTCCACAAACCATCTTGCACCACCAAACTCTCTTTTGATTGTTTTCAAAGCGGTATGGTAGCTTCGTTGAGGTCTAAAACCATGGGAGACATCTTCGAATACCGGTTCATAGATAGATTCAAGAATTAGTCTCACTGCTTCTTGAATCAATTTATCTGTGAATGTTGGAATCCCTAAAGGTCTCTGTTTTTTGGAATTCTTTTTTTCAATATACATTCTTCGTACAGGTTGAGGATGATAGGTTTCTTCTTTTAGATAGAGATTGAATAATTTTTTTGATTTTTTCTTCACTAAAACCATCTGCTGTATCATCTAGCACTCCTTTTGTGGCAGCTCCTTTATTGGCGTATAAATTTTGATAAGCCACGTAATAAATATCTGGACGTAAAAGATAACGATAAAGTCTTGTAAAAACTTCGTCTTTATTTTTTTGTGAATTTTTACTGATTCTTTCTAAAATTGCCATTGTTGGTTTCATTTTGAGGTTTTCCTCCCTAATCAATTTTAAATTTTAGTACACAATAACTGTGCCCCTTCGCCATGTAAAGGTCGTTATCCTTCTCAGACTACTACGAGCACTCCGTACCCTTGAATCGGCTACACTAGACTAGACAGAAAAAATAAGGTGTGTAGAATAATAAAAAACACACGGGAGGATTTTTCATGTCAAGACGTCAACGAAGAACCTATTCAAAAGAATTCAAACAACAAATCGTCGATCTCTATCTCGCTGGTAAGCCTCGCGCAGAAATTATTCGAGAGTATGAGCTTACGCCTTCTTCTTTCGATAAATGGATGAAGCAAGCACAATCAACGGGCTCATTCAAAGAAAGAGACAACTTAACACCAGAACAAGCAGAATTGATCGCACTAAGAAAGAAAAATAAGCAACTCGAAATGGAGAATGATATTTTAAAGCAAGCGGCGCTGATATTCGGACGAAAAGACAAGTAATTGATGCCAACAAGCATAAATATTCCATATCAGCGATGTGCAAAATTCTAAATATTTCTCGTCAAACCTACTATTATCAAGCGAAACCGATCGAAAATGAGTCCGACTTAGAAGAGATCGTTCAGGAAGAGTTTATTCGAAACCGAAAGGCTTACGGTACCCGAAAATTGAAGAAGTGTTTAGCAAAGCGTGGGCTTCAACTCAGTCGGCGCCGAATCGGTCGAATCATGAAACGCCGCGGATTGACATCTACCTATACGATCGCTCATTTTAAAGGGCAACGAACAGCTTGTAATGAAGCGAAAACAGCGAATGTATTAGATCGGACCTTTACACAAGAACAGCCATTGGAAGCCATCGTTACGGATCTTACTTATGTTCGCGTGGGGAAAAAGTGGCATTATATCTGCTTAATACTTGATTTGTTTAATCGAGAAATTATTGGTTATTCCTGTGGTGAGAAGAAAGATGCCTCATTGGTAAAAGAAGCCTTTGGACGGATACCGTATTCTTTAACAGACGTCAAGCTTTTTCATACAGACCGGGGAAAGGAATTTGATAACCAAACCATTCATGAGATTCTGAATGGTTTTGGAATTACTCGTTCATTGAGTAGGAAGGGTTGTCCGTATGATAATGCCGTTGCGGAATCAACCTATAAATCTGTCAAAGTAGAATTCGTGCATCAATACCAATTTGAGACACTGGCACAGCTACGTCTAGAATTGTTTGATTATGTGCATTGGTGGAACTATCTACGCTTACATGGCACGTTGGCGTATGAAACACCGATCCAAATTCGACAACAGAGATTGGCGAAGCGAATCCTTGATAATGAGCGCGGATCTGATACCTCTGGAGAGGCAGCGTAATTGAATGATTGTGCTTCTGCCGGAGAAAATCAGATCCGAGGATGCTCATTGTCAAGGGCAATCGGAGCCATAACACCGCAGCATTCACAACACCTTATAATTTTTGTCAAAAAAAGTGTTGCCATTCCACCTTGTAAGATATTCAAGCTCTACTAGCTATAGCCTTTTGCCTCCTTTCTTTTGGCGTTCTTGTTTAGGGTATCCCCAGTTAATATTAAGTATAGGTTAGTTCAGATTGTCGGCATCGCTTTCGTTTCCATAGGTTCCCCTACAGATTGTACAGAATGAATGATAACAGATAAATTCACAACCATAATTTATCTGATTCTGTACTGAAGGTTTCAGACACTTTCCTTCATCGACACATAACCGAAATTAGAAACTTGCGTTCAATAAACCCAATTTATACCTCGTATCTGATTGACATTGCAGTTCAGTCGTACCAAGTTGTCTTTAGGTAACTTACCGCTTTCCAACCGTGCTATGTTCCTGTATCAGCTTTCGCCTTTCAGTTAGGTTGCTGTCTTCTGTGTTATCGTACAGAGTAGTACCTTAATCTACTTTACTTAATACCCTATCTGGGCGCACGTTGTGGATATGCCCTTTATCTATGTGGGTAGATAAGACAAATTCGTATTCGTCCTTTAATATCTTTTTACAAAGTTCAAGACCGATTTGATGTGCCGTTTCAGGACTTGCTTCTCCGGGTAAAAAGGATTGAATAAGATGTCTTGCAAGAACGGTTCCGTTTGTTCCGGCATCATTTCGTGTTCTTGAAAATTGGATATGAGCAGTTTCCTGATGGCATTTATGAGTGCTTACTAAGATTTGCTCATCTGTTTTTTCTCCATTAATAATATATGAAATGGCAAGATTAAAGGTTGATTTTATAGGATGTATTTTTGTAATAGCCATAAAATTTAATCACTCCGGAAGTTCTGTTAAGAAGCAGAGAATGTATTTGCCACAACTCTTTTGAGAAATATTCAATCTGCTTTTTCATATCATTTATATCGTCCTTATAGATTATGCCGGTGGAATTCACACGCTTTGCAATCTGATTTATGTTGCTGGTAGCATTGGAAAGGAAACCCTGTAAATCTCTAAACGGCTCTAAATCCACTTAATATATTTCTTTTTCTAAAACACACTTGCGGATGAAATGGCTCATATTTTTACATTTCGCAAGTTTTCTTTTCTCCTCAAAAAGAGCCTTTTCTTCTTCTGTTAATTTAATTTCAAGCCTTTCATTTCGTATTCTATTTGCTATAGGTAATCCTCCTTTGAATGTATTTCTGGGTCTTAGGGTACACCCTAACAAGTTAAAAATTGATAAAAAAAGAAGCAGATCCCAAAGGGCTGCTTCATCAATTTTTTCGTAAGTGTCCGTACACTTACTGTGCTTGCTCATATACTAATCGATCATATACTAATCGTGTAAGAACAACTTTAAGCATAATACTTATATTGTTATACCATAGTTTGGAAAAATAAAAAATTATATTTCATCAACGTTTCATAAAAGGTGTGTAGAATGTTATTGAAAGTAGCTATAAAATGCTATTGTGTAAAAAATAAAGGAGGAATAATTTATGAAAAAATAGTACCAAGAGGAGCATGCCTATTACTTGCATTATGTTTGAGCTTAAGCGCAGTTGGGTGTCAAAAAAGTAATGAAAACAATAAAATAAAAGAAGGACAATCCATAAGTTCTGAAGAGGAAGGCATGTCAATTAATGCAAATGGCAAAAATGAAACTTTTAAGCCATCAGATTATACATTGGAGGCAAAGAAAGAATATGTTTATGAATATTTAGGGCTTAAATTTAAACTCTCAGACAAATTTAGAAATTATATAGCTGATAAAAAGATAGCGATGTTAGATGATCAAAGTCCTATAGATAAAGAACTAAAGTATGCTATTTTGACATTTGAAAAAATGACAGAAGAACAAAAGAATGCAGTTATAGAAAAGATGGGCGATGGATATAAAAATTGGCAAAATGAGCTTGAAAGAATTGGGACTATTGGTATATTTGAAAAAAATACATCAGAAGAAAAAAATCTAAAATTATAGAATGTGATACTCATACTAAAATAGGAGTTTCAAGTGATGGAAAATACGATTGCTATTTAGTGCCTACTGAATAATTGACAAATTTTGGTTAAATGATGATTGATTGATTATTCAGTTCTAAGAGAGATATCTTCGATATCCATCTGAAAAATTGGCGTAAAAAATCTGCCGTCAATTTTGACAGATTCATTGCGATAACACTCAACACGATGCTTGATAAAGTCGTATCTTGACGTTTTGTGGTAATTAAAGCCGCGCCAAAACAGCGTTTCAATTGGCTGAAGCCACGCTCTACCTCAATTCGGTCTGTGTTGTCCTGATATTCGGTTAATTTATCTCGATTTTCATTCTTTCTTGGTCGACCTAATGCTGGTCCAGAAAGTCGGATATTTCGTGCTTTACAGTATTGAATGTTTTGCCGATTACGATAAATTTTATCAGCTAATACGCGTTCTGGATAATATCCATGCCGGTCGTAATATCGCCGGATTGCTGAAACGAGTACTTCTGATTCATTGTATGCATCAAAACTAGTTCGTTCGATGGGGGCGATTCCTCCATCGATGCTCATATCATATTTCGCTCCAAATTCAGTTGCAGCTTTGACTTTTCCGCGCACAATTGGACGAACCCATGGCTGGTGAAAGCTGACGATTCGATCAGAGACGCAATGGGTACGATGATCGTACATGTACTTTTGTTGGTCATAGATTTTTTGGATTATTTCCCACCATGTTTGATGCTTTTCAGATAGAGTAGTGCCCTTGGTCAGGAACTTTCGAATAATTTTCGCATCACGGTTCAAGAATCCTAAAAGTTTCCGAAGCTGGGCACGCAACCATTTCCTTGCTTTCTTCTTGCGTCGAACGACGTTCAAATAAACTTTACGTGCTACTTTACGATAGATCCGAGGCCTCTTCCAATTGTTCTCAGCACAAAGAGTGTCAATGATTGTTTCGGCATGTGTTCGTGCATCATTTAAAAGTTCAGTATCCGTAGGATACTTGATATTCTGGGGCGAACAGGTTGCGTCAAGAATCAAGGTACCAGATGATGAGTCATCGTTATCATTTGAGCTGTCATGGTTCGATTTTTCATTGTAAGCGACAATCTTCTCGTTGATCTCAATCAAAGTTGTCTTGTCTAATCGCTTACGAAAATTGACCATTGATGTGGCATCGAAAGGTCGTTCATCTTGGTAACCAGGTAACCCGATAAAAAATTGAAGATATGGATTTTCTTGAATTTGTAACACCGTTTCTTCATCACTGTAGCTGTACTCTTTTTGGATGAGTAAAGCGCCCAATGCCATGCGCAGCGGTTTTGCGACATTCCCTTTTTTATTTCGAAAGTTTTTCGCGTACTCTTTCTCCAACTCTATCCAAGGAATCCGTTCTGCTTTTTTGATCCAGCGATTTTCAGGATTCATTTTTAAACCGATAGGTTGATTAAAATCTTCAAAAGCGAGTTGGGTGTGAATTTGCGGTTTATACATTCAAAAACCTCCAAAAAGGGTAAGAGTGCACGGTTTTCAGCATATTACTGAAAAAAGGCCTGCATTAATTTTATCAGATATCAGCGGGTGTTGCTGGTAAGTTAAGGTTTTAGAAATGATCGGCAGACATTATTTAAGCACAAATAGCGGAGCTGAAAGTAATCTTCTGGATGAATTAAAAAGAACTGAGATTCAAATTATAGATAAAAAAGAACGTCCTAAAAATGGTTTTGTGCTATCAGAAAAAACTGATTTAGAAAATACAGAAGCATTTAACAAAGAATCGGTTAAAGATTTACGTAAACTATCAACAAAGGACATAAATGGCAAGGATTTTACAAGTAAAGATTTTGAGAAGTATGATCTTACTATGGTAAATGTATTTGCAACTTGGTGTACAGCTTGTGTAAAGGAAATTCCTGATTTGGTTGAGGTTCAGAATGAAATGAAAAGCAAGGGTGTAAATATCGTTGGAGTTGTTACAGATCCTGTTGATGATAACGGTGAAAACAAGGAAGCAATTGAAAAGTCAAAGGTAATACATGAAAAGACAAAGGCTTCATATCCTTTCTTAATGCCAGATAAGACATGAATCGGCTACACTAGACTAGACAGAAAAAATAAGGTGTGTAGAATAATAAAAAACACACTGGAGGATTTTTCATGTCAAGACGTCAACGAAGAACCTATTCAAAAGAATTCAAACAACAAATCGTCGATCTCTATCTCGCTGGTAAGCCTCGCGCAGAAATTATTCGAGAGTATGAGCTTACGCCTTCTTCTTTCGATAAATGGATGAAGCAAGCACAATCAACGGGCTCATTCAAAGAAAGAGACAACTTAACACCAGAACAAGCAGAATTGATCGCACTAAGAAAGAAAAATAAGCAACTCGAAATGGAGAATGATATTTTAAAGCAAGCGGCGCTGATATTCGGACGAAAAGACAAGTAATTGATACCAACAAGCATAAATATTCCATATCAGCGATGTGCAAAATTCTAAATATTTCTCGTCAAACCTACTATTATCAAGCGAAACCGATCGAAAATGAGTCCGACTTAGAAGAGATCGTTCAGGAAGAGTTTATTCGAAACCGAAAGGCTTACGGTACCCGAAAATTGAAGAAGTGTTTAGCAAAGCGTGGGCTTCAACTCAGTCGGCGCCGAATCGGTCGAATCATGAAACGCCGCGGATTGACATCTACCTATACGATCGCTCATTTTAAAGGGCAACGAACAGCTTGTAATGAAGCGAAAACAGCGAATGTATTAGATCGGACCTTTACACAAGAACAGCCATTGGAAGCCATCGTTACGGATCTTACTTATGTTCGCGTGGGGAAAAAGTGGCATTATATCTGCTTAATACTTGATTTGTTTAATCGAGAAATTATTGGTTATTCCTGTGGTGAGAAGAAAGATGCCTCATTGGTAAAAGAAGCCTTTGGACGGATACCGTATTCTTTAACAGACGTCAAGCTTTTTCATACAGACCGTGGAAAGGAATTTGATAACCAAACCATTCATGAGATTCTGAATGGTTTTGGAATTACTCGTTCATTGAGTAGGAAGGGTTGTCCGTATGATAATGCCGTTGCGGAATCAACCTATAAATCTGTCAAAGTAGAATTCGTGCATCAATACCAATTTGAGACACTGGCACAGCTACGTCTAGAATTGTTTGATTATGTGCATTGGTGGAACTATCTACGCTTACATGGCACGTTGGCGTATGAAACACCGATCCAAATTCGACAACAGAGATTGGCGAAGCGAATCCTTGATAATGAGCGCGGATCTGATACCTCTGGAGAGGCAGCGTAATTGAATGATTGTGCTTCTGCCGGAGAAAATCAGATCCGAGGATGCTCATTGTCAAGGGCAATCGGAGCCATAACACCGCAGCATTCACAACACCTTATAATTTTTGTCAAAAAAAGTGTTGCCATTCCAACAAACTTTAATGGTAGATTGAATGGTATACAGGCTATGCCAGAGACTTTCTTTGTTGATAGTAATGGAGAAACTAAAGTTGTCTTGGATAAGGCGATAAGAATTTGTATGGAGTGTATTGGAATTGGATAGAATTAAAAATATTATAAATGGTAGTACAAAAAAAGATAAATATAAAATAAGAGATCGTTTTAGGCATTTATTTCAATCCGTTTGGTTTTTAATTACTAATTCTTACTTTGAAGGGTTTAAGACTGGTAAAATCTACGGGGGGAATTTAAAGAAAATTTGTGTTCCGGGTATAAATTGTTATTCATGCCCGGGAGCAAAAGGTTCTTGCCCAATAGGATCACTACAGGCAGTAATTGGAAATTCAAAATATAAGATTAGTTATTTTATTATATAGTTGGGATTTTGTTTTTTATAGGAGCATTGGTGGGAAGATTTGTTTGTGGATGGCTGTGTCCATTTGGATTGATTCAAGATTTGCTACACAAGATTCCCTTTTTTAAAAAAGTTGAAATATTTAAGTTTGATAAACATTTGAGAAAATTGAAATACATAATATTACTTGTATTTTTCATTAATATTCCCTTTATTTTTGGTTGATATTTTAGGTCAGGGTTCTCCGTATTTTTGTAAACTTAATTGTCCGATTGGTATGCTGGAAGGAGGATTACCACTTATTTTATTAAATAAAAGTATGAGAAGTGCGATAGGTTTCTTGTATTATTGGAAAGGAATCATTCTAATAGTTACTTTGTTACTTTCTATAATTATATATAGACCTTTTTGTAAATATATATGTCCACTTGGAGCTATTTACTCAATTTTTAACCCTATTTCAATATTTAGATATAGATTGGATAAGGATAAGTGTATTAATTGTGGAAAATGTAAAAAAGTTTGCCAAATGAATAAAGATTCAGTTGAGAATTGCAATCATCTGGAGTGTATCAGATGTGGACGATGTAAAAATGCTTGTCCAGTGGATGCAATTAGTTATGGAGTAAGAAAATAGAGAGGAGTAGTTAGGAAAGTGATAAAAAATGCTATAGCATATATTACAAGAAAGAAAAATAGAACTTTAATAATTTTTATCATATTAACTATAGTTCTTTCTTGCTTGTATTCTTGTTTAACAATAATGAAATCAAGCAATGAAATAGAAAAGGCTTTATATGAAAGTTCTAATTCTTCAATATCAATAACAAAAAAAGATGGTAAATATTTTAATGTTAATCAATTTAAAGATATTGAAAAATTAAAAGAAATTGAAGAAAAAATAATTCAATATGATGGATTAGCAAAACTAAAAGATGCTAAAGTAGTTAGCGGAGAACAAAGAATAAATAGAGAAGATTTATCTGACGAATTTAAGAATGTTGTTTCACTCGAAGCTACAAATAATACTAAAAGAAATATTTTATTTAGTAGTGGAGTATTTACAATTAAAGAAGGTAAAAATATAGAAGAAAATGATAAGAATTCAATTATTGTTCATGAAGAATTTGCTAAACAAAACAATCTAAAATTAGGTGATGTAGTTGATCTTGAATTACTAGATATTGAAAAAAGTGGAAAAATAAAAAGTCATAAATTTAAAATTATAGGGATCTTTTCTGGTAAAAAACAGGAAACATATACAGGATTATCTTCTGATTTTAGTGAAAATATGGTGTTTGTAGATTATCCAACAAGCCAAGAGATATTAAACAATTCAGAAAATAATGAAATTGCAAATAAAATTTTAATGTATTCTGGTAGTGCAGAATCTACAGACTTAGCCTTAAACAAATTGAAAGAGCTTAAAATTGATGAGTCAAAATATTTTGTTGAAAAAGATTCTAATGCGTTTGAAGAGTCTTTAGAGTCAGTGAGTGGAATAAAATATATAATAAAAGTAATGACTTATTCTATTATGTTAGGTGGGATGGTTGTTCTTTCATTAATCTTGATTCTATGGTTAAGGGAAAGAATTTATGAAATAGGTATATTTTTATCTATTGGAACATCTAAGATACAAATTATAATGCAATTTATATTTGAGTTAATATTCATATCGATACCAAGTATAATATCTTCCTTATTTTTAGGAAATGTATTACTAAAAGTAATTGTAGATGGATTCATTAACTCAGAGGATTCAATGATTTCCGGTGGAAGTTTAATAAATAATAGTAGTTTTATGTCAAATATAACAACGCTTGGACAAAGTTATTTAATATTAATAAGTATTATTGTTTTATCAGTTGTATTTGCTTCTTCATTAATGTTAATCAAGAAGCCTAAAGAAATCTTATCAAAAATAAGTTAGGAGAAAATAATGGATATATTAGAAATAAAGAATGTAGCATATAGTTATGCAAATTCTAAAGAAAAAGTTTTGTCAGGAGTAAATCAGAAATTTGAACTTGGGAAGTTTTATGCGATAGTAGGAAAGTCAGGAACAGGAAAATCTACACTTCTTTCCTTACTTGCTGGACTTGATAAACCTCAAATAGGAAAAATATTGTTTAAGAATGAAGATATACAAAATAAAAGATATAGTAATCATAGAAAAAATAATATATCTTTAGTATTTCAAAACTATAATTTAATAGATTATTTATCACCAATTGAAAATATTAGATTAGTAAATAAATCAGCAGATGAAAGTATCTTGTTTGAACTAGGTTTAGATAAAAAACAAATAAAAAGAAATGTTATGAAATTATCTGGTGGACAGCAACAAAGAGTAGCTATTGCTAGAGCATTGGTATCAGATGCTCCAATAATACTAGCTGATGAGCCTACTGGTAATCTAGACAGTGTTACTGCTGGAGAAATAATTAATATATTAAAGACATTAGCTAAAGATAGAAATAAATGTGTAATAGTTGTAACACATAGTAAGGAAGTAGCAGATTCTGCGGATATCATTTTAGAACTAAGTGGTAAAAAGTTGGAAAAAGTAAATAAAATGAATTTGGAGGTTGAATAATGATAAAAAATGCATTTGCTTATGTAACTAGAAAAAGTTTAAAATCATTAATTATTATATTAGTTATTTTATCTATGTCAACTTTAAGTCTCATTAGTTTATCTATTAAAGATGCTACGGACAGAGCTTCAAAAGAAACATTTGCTAATATAACAAATAGTTTTTCTATGGAGATAAATAGACAAGTAAATCCAGGAACACCTAGAGGTGGGGGAAATGTAAAAGGTGAAGATATTAAAAAGATATCTCAAACAGATAGTATAGACTCCTATGTAAAAAGAATAAACAGTGTTGCAGATTTAGTTGATTATGATATTATTGAAACTCAAGAGACTCTTGCGAATCAATCACCTGAAAGAGCAAAGAATTTTAAAAGAACAGTTATGTTAACTGGGGTTAACGACTCAACAAAAGAAACAAAATTTGTATCAGAAGCATATAAATTAGTAGAAGGAAAGCATTTAGAAAATGAAGATAAAAATAAAATCTTAATGCATAAAGATTTAGCTGAAAAAAATAATCTTAAAGTTGGAGATAAGATAAAAATAAAATCTAATTTATTTGATGCCGATAATGAGAAAGGTGCAGATGAAACAGTAGAAGTAGAAATTAAAGGTCTATTCGATGGGCATAATAGTGGTGGAGTAAGTGCAGCACAAGAACTATACGAAAATACATTAATCACTGATGTTCATACAGCTGCTAAAGTTTATGGTAATACCGAAGATACAGCTGTATACCAAGATGCAACATTCTTTGTAAAAGGTGATAAGAATCTTGATAGTGTAATAAAAGATCTTGGGAAATTAGATATAAATTGGAGAGAATATAATTTGATTAAAAGTTCATCAAATTACCCTGCATTACAACAATCTATATCAGGTATTTACTCAATTTCAAATAAATTATTTTTTGGCTCATTAATATTTGCAGGAGTTGTAGTTTCATTATTATTATTATTATGGATGAATGCTAGAAAGAAAGAAATAGCAGTATTACTATCATTAGGTATATCAAAATTAGAAATTTTTGGTCAATTCCTAATTGAGATGGTATTTATATCAATCCCCGCATTCGTTGGTTCTTATTTCTTAGCTCAATATACAGCTGACAAGCTTGGGAATAATATATTGAATAAGGTTACTGGTGATATAGCTAAACAAATAGCTAAACAATCTGCATCTAGCCAATTAGGTGGTGGGGCAGAAGCTGAAGGATTTAACAAGACATTATCAAGTTTAGATATCAATGTATTACCTAAATTCATGATTTATGTAGTTATATTTATGAGTTTAGTACTTCTTGTATCATTGATTATTTCTTCATTCAATATATTAAGAAGGAATCCAAAAGAATTATTAATTGACAATAATTAAAATTTTCGGTGCTTTTTAGCACCAAAAATGAGAGTGTAATATAAACCGTGTAAGTAACCATCAATCCTAGGCGGGTGGTTGCTTCACGGTTTTTATTTTTCTAAAATAAGATCAAGAGGTGATTACACGATGGCTAGAAAGAAAAGAAATCCTGATGCTGAGAAGTTAGCTGAATCCATTTTGAATACTTATCAACCCGAATCTGTAGAGGATATGCAAGATGTTTTAAAAGATGTGTTTGGTCCCTTATTTGAAAAAATGCTTCAAGGAGAATTGAATAACCATTTAGGGTATGACGCCCATTCTAAAGAGCCAAAGAAACATGACAATCGACGAAACGGTTATGGCAATAAGACGCTTAAAACGAGCTTTGGTAAAGTAAACATTGATGTTCCCAGAGACCGGGAGGCTTCTTTTGAACCTGAGTTGATTCCTAAGAGAAAACGAGATGTCTCCGACATCGAAGGTAAGGTTCTTTCCATGTATGCACGAGGAATGAGTCAATGCGATATCGCCGCAACCGTTGAAGATATTTACGGCTTTGATATTTCCCACGAAATGATTTCTGATATCACGGATGCCGTCCTTCCTGAATTGGAAGAATGGCAAGCTCGGCCATTAGCCAAGTGTTATGCATTTCTATTCGTTGATTGTATGTATGTCACTTTACGCGAAAACTATGAAGATAAAGAATATGCTGTGTACACCATTCTTGGCTATGATCTTAAAGGAAACAAGGAGATTTTAGGCCTATGGCTCAATCAAACAGAATCTAAAAATCGCTGGATGCAAGTCTTCGACGAATTGAAAGTACGTGGTGTAGAAGATGTTTTTTTCATTTCGATGGACGGTGTTTCCGGTCTCAAAGAAGGCGCAAAAGCAATTTTTCCTTCTGTCATTGTGCAGCGCTGTATTGTTCATCTTGTTCGAAATGCGTTAGGATACCTCCCAAGTAAGGATTATAAGGAAGTCTGTCGAGACATGAAAAAATTCTACAGTGCTTCTTCTTTAAACGCTGCACACGCTGCCTTCAACAGTTTTCAAAATCGTTGGTCTCAATATTCTGGTGCAGTAGATGTATGCAAACGAAACTTTTCTCATGTTGAACAACTCTTTGATTATGGCAGCGCCATTAGAAAAATCATGTACACTACTAATGCAGTTGAAAGTATTCACTCTAGCTTCAGAAAAGTCACAAAAAAGGGAGCGTTCTCTAATGAGAATGCGCTCTTAAAATTACTTTATTTACGTACGAAAGAATTACACACGAAGTGGGCGGGTGGGCGAATTCGAAACTGGGCTATGGTGCTGAATCAGTTAATGGTCAACGAGACATTCTCCTCTAGAATTGAAAAGTATGTCATTTACCTTCCGTAACAACGTTAGGCTTATTCAACTATGCTTCCAATCGGGATTTATCTGATGTAAAAAATGACCAAAAGAATTTTGTGTTTTAAACTTCTAGATATTTAACTTCCACAGTTTAGTTGACAACCCCCATAGCTCTTAATCTTATCTCAATACACCCACCGTTAAAGTTCGGTGGGTTATTTATTTTTCAATCTTTCAATAACTGATTGCGTTCATTTTCTTGCCTTTTTAATAGCTTCATATAGTCAATTGTTCGAACTGCGTCTTCAGTGCTAAGAGAGCGATAGAGAGCTAAAAACTCTTCCTCATATCTACCTACGACAACATTGTCTAGAAAATGGCTTACAGGAGTTCCTAGGGCTCTAGAAAGAGCTGTTAAGCTATCGAGGTTAGGTTCTGTTACAGAATTTTCCCATCTTGCTACTGCCTGTTGTGTAGAGAAGATTTTTTTAGCTAATTCTTTTTGTGTCCACCCGAGTGCTTTTCGCTTTTCTCTAATGACCTTTGCATATTGTTTCTGTTTCATTAATACACCCCCCTCGTAAAATAATTTTTGTCTAATACTTTTTAATCAAAATGTTTCTGAACCATAAAATTTATTGAATAACACATTCCTAACGGAATTTGTTTCGTTATTGTGTGATTTCTCAGAGTACAATGGATGTATGGAAAGGATCCAGCGGGAATTTGCTATCACCCCCTGTAGCTTTGTCTACCTTGTTAAGTCTGTTACCCGAACCACTGTTATCACTACCAACTCATTAGCTGTTTCGATAATGGACTAGACTTTCATATAGTAGTTTGGAAGGCAGCTTCTAGCTCTGTTATCACCGTATTCTATTAGGCGAGGTTGTGGCTACACAGTGAGGTTCTGGGGAATCCCACAGTATCGAAGCATTTTCCAAAATTTATATTGAAAGGAGGTCCTTATTCCATGAAATTATTTGTCGGTATTGACGTTAGTTCTGAAAAATTAGATATTTGTTTCCTAACAGACGACGATCAACTGTCTATCTTGTCTGAAATTTCTATTGCCAATGATATTGAAGGTGCGTCATTAACACGAGAAATGATTCTTGAGTTCAATGAAAACTATCACTTCGATCAAATCGTGATTGGTATGGAATCGACATCCATGTACAGCTTCCACCCTTCAATGTTTTTCCATGAAGATGCGGAGCTAAAAAAACTCAATACACTTGTGACAATTGAAAATCCTTTTCGGGTGAAACAATTCAGTCGCATGTTTGATGAGGATAAGACCGATCGAAACGACGCGTTAAGAATTGCTGATTTCTTGCGTATACAACGGTTCACAACTTCCTCTATCAAAGAAGAGAAGTACATGGCCTTACAGAGATTAACCCGTACGCGCTATCAGATCATTAAACAATTAACTCGTACAAAACAACACTTCCTGGAAAACCTAACGTACAAATGCAATACATTAGCCCGAGAAATGCGAGACGAATCGACAAGTCTGTTTAGTGCCACTGTCATTTCTCTTATGACAGAAGACTTCACCCTAGATGAGTTAGCTGAGCTTCCTTTGGAAGCATTCTGTGACTTACTCCAAGAAAAAGGAAGGGGGCGCTTTAAAGAGCCCAAGAAAATTGCCAAAGCAATTCAACGTGCAATTACCATGAGTTATCGTTTAGGTTATCTTGCACAAGAATCCATCAATGTTGTTTTAAGTGTTCTTGTACGCGAAATACGTGCACTTGAAAAGAACATCAAAGACTTAGATAAAGCAATTGAACAACTAGTTGTCGTCATTCCAGAATACCAATGCTTAACCAGTATTCCAGGCGTTGGGAAAGTATATGCCGCTGGCTTGATCGCTGAAATTGGACAAATCGAACGTTTTGAGGATCAAACAAAATTGGCAAAATACGCAGGTTTAAGTTGGAAAGTCAAACAATCCGGAAATTACCAATCTCAAAACACACCTCTGACAAAACAAGGGAATCGCTATTTTCGTTACTACTTAGTTGAAGCTGCCAACTCTGTAAGAAATTATCTTCCTGAATATAAAGCTTTTTATCAAAGTAAATGTAAAGAGGTTCCAAAGCATCAACACAAACGAGCACTCGTCTTAACCGCAAGAAAATTTACGCGTCTGGTGGATACGCTACTACGTAACCATCAACTCTACACGCCACCAAGGAGCGTGATAGATAAATAACAATTTGTTATTTACGCAAATCCTTGAATGACCCGAAAAAAATTTGATTTTGGTCGGGTTTAGTTAAGTGCGCTTAAAAACAGGTTACTCAATAAGAATATTCTCAATTTTTATCTTGACTTATTACCATTAGACTCTCAGTAGAGTACAACAAGTTGTTGTATTTGTAATGATATTTGAAGTTTTTATATATTTTATGAGTTTAAATACATCGTATTGTTGTATATAATAAAACAGGAGGGGAGAATCATGAAAAAAGTAAGTAATCTCAGCCGATACAGAAAAGAAAAAGGCTTTTCTCAAACTGAGTTAGCTAAAAAAATGAATGTTACACAGCAATGTGTAAGTTCGTGGCAAACAGGGAGAACGATTCCTAAACCCTATCAAATGAAAATGCTTTCTGAGATATTAAGTGTACCAATAAACGAGCTGTTTTCTGATGTGTTTAATAAAGTAAACAGTTAACTAGTGCCTACTGAATAATTGACAAATTTTGGTTAAATGATGATTGATTGATTATTCAGTTCTAAGAGAGATATCTTCGATATCCATCTGAAAAATTGGCGTAAAAAATCTGCCGTCAATTTTGACAGATTCATTGCGATAACACTCAACACGATGCTTGATAAAGTCGTATCTTGACGTTTTGTGGTAATTAAAGCCGCGCCAAAACAGCGTTTCAATTGGCTGAAGCCACGCTCTACCTCAATTCGGTCTGTGTTGTCCTGATATTCGGTTAATTTATCTCGATTTTCATTCTTTCTTGGTCGACCTAATGCTGGTCCAGAAAGTCGGATATTTCGTGCTTTACAGTATTGAATGTTTTGCCGATTACGATAAATTTTATCAGCTAATACGCGTTCTGGATAATATCCATGCCGGTCGTAATATCGCCGGATTGCTGAAACGAGTACTTCTGATTCATTGTATGCATCAAAACTAGTTCGTTCGATGCGGGCGATTCCTCCATCGATGCTCATATCATATTTCGCTCCAAATTCAGTTGCAGCTTTGACTTTTCCGTGCACAATTGGACGAACCCATGGCTGGTGAAAGCTGACGATTCGATCAGAGACGCAATGGGTACGATGATCGTACATGTACTTTTGTTGGTCATAGATTTTTTGGATTATTTCCCACCATGTTTGATGCTTTTCAGATAGAGTAGTGCCCTTGGTCAGGAACTTTCGAATAATTTTCGCATCACGGTTCAAGAATCCTAAAAGTTTCCGAAGCTGGGCACGCAACCATTTCCTTGCTTTCTTCTTGCGTCGAACGACGTTCAAATAAACTTTACGTGCTACTTTACGATAGATCCGAGGCCTCTTCCAATTGTTCTCAGCACAAAGAGTGTCAATGATTGTTTCGGCATGTGTTCGTGCATCATTTAAAAGTTCAGTATCCGTAGGATACTTGATATTCTGGGGCGAACAGGTTGCGTCAAGAATCAAGGTACCAGATGATGAGTCATCGTTATCATTTGAGCTGTCATGGTTCGATTTTTCATTGTAAGCGACAATCTTCTCGTTGATCTCAATCAAAGTTGTCTTGTCTAATCGCTTACGAAAATTGACCATTGATGTGGCATCGAAAGGTCGTTCATCTTGGTAACCAGGTAACCCGATAAAAAATTGAAGATATGGATTTTCTTGAATTTGTAACACCGTTTCTTCATCACTGTAGCTGTACTCTTTTTGGATGAGTAAAGCGCCCAATGCCATGCGCAGCGGTTTTGCGACATTCCCTTTTTTATTTCGAAAGTTTTTCGCGTACTCTTTCTCCAACTCTATCCAAGGAATCCGTTCTGCTTTTTTGATCCAGCGATTTTCAGGATTCATTTTTAAACCGATAGGTTGATTAAAATCTTCAAAAGCGAGTTGGGTGTGAATTTGCGGTTTATACATTCAAAAACCTCCAAAAAGGGTAAGAGTGCACGGTTTTCAGCATATTACTGAAAAAGGCCTGCATTAATTTTATCAGATATCAGCGGGTGTTGCTGGTAAGTTAAGGTTTTAGAAATGATCGGCAGACATTAAATAGTTGAATAAAGTAAATATGAATAAGAAGTTTGTCATTATAGGTATTGTTGTATTAGCTATTATTATAGGTGTCATTTTTTCAAGGATGACGGGCTCATCTAATTTAGAGAAGTCATCTAAACCATTGGTAACACGGATTTTACAAGAACAGTATAGCTTAAATCGGTCATGTGATGATGTAACTATCACTCATGAAAATGAAGATAACACATATCGAGCTAAAGCTATATTAGACAATGGAAGTGCTATCAATATAAATATTGAATACTATCCAAAGAAAGACTGTGTATACGTAGAGATACCATATACTGAGGTGTTAATGTTAAATTGATTTAAATGTATTATGCATACCGTCCAAACAGGAACTCCTAAAGGTGTAAGCTTACTAAGGAGTTTTTTTGATTCCCTGTAAATAATAGTCTAATGATTATTGGGAAAATCTTTACATTAGTCACTGTTATAACAACAGTACGTAGGAGGAGAAATGAAAAAGAAAAAATTATTATGGATTTGTTTGGCAATTTTATTGATAATTGGAGGAATTGAGACATTTACCACATATAGATTAAAAACGAATCAGACAAAACAATATGTATCAGATATGTTACATGTTATTGAAGAAATAGACTCAGAAATGAAAATTTTATCAAAAAATTTTATGGATTTGGGAGAAAGATATGATTTTAAGGGTTTTATGGAAGATAAAATGGACGAGGTATCAAGTAGGGAAATTCCAGAAGGCATACCAAAAGCTGTTAGGGACACCAAAGATACTCTTCTTGAAGCGATAGATAAAGTGAACACAGCTTTACTAACTAACGATGTAAAATTATTGGAACAAGGTCAGCTTTGTTTTAGTATGGCTCAAGCCATATATAGAGAGTTTTTAGATGGAAATATAAAAGAGAAGCCACTTAATGAAAAAACTTAATTCATTTGTAGAAACATACACAACTATACCACCTACTTGGAAACTTGTAAATGAAGATAAAGGAATCACGATAAATACTGATACAGAGATTTCTACAGATGCTCAATCTTTATCAGATTTATTACCTAATCTAACAGGTATCAGTAATGCAGTGACAGAGCAAGTTGGTAAAGATATTCCACTTAGGTTACTTGAAAATGGGAAAAAAGATTATTCTGTGGTATTTAAGAATGGACAGGTAACTGATTACAACGAAGTATTTAAAAAAGTTATTGAATAATGATTCTTCCACCTTTTTCATTCATTTACCCCACCCCGTTGTTATATGACCGTGTTTTGAGAGGAACCAATAAAAAGCATAGGCTAACTAGGGGTTCCTTTTTCTTTTGTTTTTTTGGAATCCGCTTAAGTGAAATGTATCTGAAATGAAACGGAGATAACGTGATTTTTTGCTGTAATGACAAGGTTTTAGCTGTTTCAGATACCATGTAACCAAAAATAGTTTATTGAGAAAATAGGAGAGTATTTGATACTAACTAGTAGGAAAAAATGAGATAAAAAGTAAATGGAATCATTTAAGGTAATCTGAAATAAAAAATATACAGCCCTGTGGTACTTTACCTACAAGGCTGTATATATTTTTTACTCTCAGCATTTTTGACTCCGTGTCTGACTCCGTTTTATTGATTTTAAATGTTATTCAATGACCATTTAACAGGTCAAATTTGATGTTTTTGATTCCGTATGACGCCGTTTGATATCTAGTGATATAGTGATTTGAGTCTACATCGAATAAGGGAATAAACCAATAAAAAATGATTTAGAATATTAAAATAACAAAAAAGAGGACTACCTGTATTAGTCCTCTTTTTTGACCAGATTTTGACCAGTCTATTTTACATTCTAGTATATTCATATGAGCTAATTTTATGATTAAATGGTAAATTTTTCCTTGTGTGTTTTAGTTTAAACTAGTGTGTAATTCAAAAATCTATATGGAAGGAACAGTATTAAGAATAGAACAGGGTTCTCTACATGATGGTGCTGGTTTACGGACCGTTGTTTATTTAAAGGGCTGCCCATTACGCTGTGCCTGGTGTTCGATTCCCGAATCACAAAGCAAGCAGATTGAAAAAGGATTTGGCCAGACCATGACCGCTGAAGAGGTAATGGATGAGATTGAGAAGGATGCTGTTTTTTACTTTCACTCGGATGGCGGAGTGACCATTAGCGGAGGCGAGGCACTGGTTCAGGCGGATTTTGCTAAAGAAATTTTGCAAAAATCGAAATACATTGGAATCAATACCGTACTGGAAACCAGCTTTTGTGGTGCTTATAATGAAATCCAAAAGGTAGCTCCCTATGTGGATACATTGTTTGTGGATGTAAAAATGTTTACCAGCAAGCTCCACAAACAATGGACCGGCTTAGATAACCAACAAATTTTGAAGAATATTCGTCGCTTTTTAATTGAGTATCCTAACTGCGAAGTGCGAATTCGAGTTCCTGTGGTTCCAGGTATCAATATGAACCTGACCGAGCTGCTGACGATTGCTTGTTTTGTGGCAGATCTTGATCGGTTCGTACCGTTAGAATTACTACCGTACCACCGCTATGGTATGCACGGTTACCAAGCATTGGGACTGGAGTATCCGTTGGCAGACACGCCAGCGCCTTCACCTAAAGAAATGTTTGCATTGGTAGATCAACTGGCTCGCACGGTTCCTCATTTGCCGGTCACAGCTTTAACCAAAACATTTATTTATTGAATCCAAGCTTTATCTTATGGATAAATGAAAGACACTCACTAGCTGCAGCCAGCTCAAGAATAGAGCTTTTGCTGAAGTCAGTGAGTGTCTTTTTACGATGTTTTTTCGAAGTTAATTTGTCGAATGAACACTGGCTCAATCGGTACAACTTCACTGTTTGTCGGCTGAGCTGCGATCGCTGCTACGATTTCTAACCCTTGGTATACCTGTCCAAAAACAGTATAACGACCATCCAGCTCCGGTAGTCCTCCAAGCTCCAAGTATGCTTGCTTTACATTCTGAGGAAGCAAGAGCCTCGGCAGCAGGTCAGCCTGCGCCTTTGTGTTTTGCACAATAAAAAAACTGGTTGCCGTTGGTGTGGGGGCCGTGGTCCCCTAAGGCCAAGGCGCCATTAAAATGATAAAGTCCGCGATGCACTTCATCAGCGAAAAAGCCCTCATAGCTGGAAACAGCTTCATCACCAGAACCATCCAAAGCGCCACCTTGAATAACAAATTCCTTAATGACACGAGCCGAAAGGTGTGTTGTCATAAACGCCTTGCTCAGCTAGGGAGCGCCAGTTGGCTACAGCTAGGGGAGCTTGGTCAGGAAATAAGCGGAGACGAATTTCACCAGCATCGGTGACCAGCACACAAACTTCTTCCTGCTGCGGTTTTTCTAATTGAAAGAGAGGAAGGTTTGCAACTGAAACGCCTTGATCCTGCCATCAAATATCGAAAATCCGCCACTCGACCTTCGCCTGATCACCAAGGCGAGCCATTCCCAATAAAACGGTATAGGCGGTTTCATCCGCTTGAAAGGTCAATTGCAGCTGTCCTCGTAAATCGTTGTAGTCATCTGGGGCGGCTACTTGATAAAAAAGATGAAACTGCGCATGCAAATATTCCAAAGGTTGATCTTTAAAGGCTGCAAAATAAGCCTGAACTTTTTCCCGCTGCAAGCTGTCAGCCACCAAAAAATTTTCCAGTTGTTGTTTTGGAACGGCTGCTAACAAGGATCGGCAAACCGCCTCAATTTCCAATGCATCCCAATGTCGCGCAATTAAATGATGGATGGGTGCCTCTTGATTGTAGTCCCGCAGGTTGCTCATTTTTTCACCACTTTCTTCTATTATATAGGAATCACAAAATCGGCAGCGGCGTCAGGCAGCGTTCTTTTCCTTGAATGACTAGCAACTTTTCTACCTGACAGTCTGCCAACAGCTGACTCATTTTTTTAAAGCCCAGCTGATAATCTTCGGCAACATGAGCATCCGAGCCTAAGGTAAAGAGCTTTCCGCCGACACTTTGATACAAAGGAACGGCATAACGGTAAAGGTCTTCGTTGCCGTATTTCAAGAAGCTCTTGGCATTTAACTCCATCGCCAATTCTCGTTCAACAACCTTTTTGAAAATCGTTAGCAGCTGAGCCTCAAAATGCTCCGCGAATTCTTCCGCTGTGAAGGTGAAGCGGCGTAATCCATAATCAAAGTGAGTCAAAATATCTCCTTCTGGAAAATCCGTCAAGACCTGCAACATCTGATCAAAATATTCCTTGGTAGTTTGAATGGGATCTTTGGTTAAAACCACATCGTCCATATAATCAAAGCGGCCATTTTGATGAATACTTACCAGCTTTAAATCATAAGGATGCTGAGCGAGGTAATCCACGATCCGCTCTTCTTGTCCTGGAACAACGCCAATCTCGATACCTCGCAGAAATTTGGTGGAATAGGTTTCTTTTAAAGAGTCCAGTTTGTTTATATAGGCTGGATAATCCGGAATGTCATCTTTTCCGGTAGATGGATTGTTTAAATCAAAGTGATCCGTAGAAACGAAAAACTCCGGCTGATAGGCTAAATAGTTTTCAAATTTTTCCTCTGAATCAAAGGAAAAATACGTGTGGAGATGCTGATCATAATACTGCATAGGGAGCCTCCTTTTTTCTACTACCATACCGCAAAAGCTTTAGAAGGTTAATGGGAATTCGTCGAAATTTACAAACCATACACAACCTTTACATTGTTCATGAAACCTTTTCAAGAAATTGATTCTCTCATTACAAAGCTTTGTTAGAATGGAATTATCGAAAGGGGATAAGAATGAATGAAAAAAATTCGTAACATGACTATCGGTTTATTTTGTGCAACAACAGTAAGTATTCTGCTGACAGGCTGCGGCTCAGGTGAAGCAACGAAGCAATCGGCTGCGGCAGACGACTCTTTAGATACGATTATAGAAAAAGCCAAGGAAGAAGGAGAGATTGCCAGCTTGGGAATGCCGGATACTTGGGCAAATTGGGTAGGCACTTGGAACGACCTTGAAAAAGAATACGGCTTAAGTCACGTGGATACGGATATGTCCAGTGCAGAAGAATTGGCCAAGTTTGAATCAGAAGGAAAAAATGGAACCGCCGATATTGGTGATGTCGGTATCAGCTTCGGTCCGTTGGCTGAAAGCAAAGAGTTAACCTTGCCTTATAAGACCAGCTATTGGGAGGAAATTCCGGATTGGGCAAAGGATGATGATGGGGATTGGTTGTTAAGCTATACGGGAACCATTTCCTTTATCACCGATAAAGAGAATGTGAAGCAAGCACCGACTAGCTGGAAGGAGCTACAAGAGGGTGACTATCAAGTTAGCGTGGGGGATGTGACGGTTGCCAACCAAGCACAATTTGCTGTATTGGCTGCGGCGATTGCCAACGGAGGTGACGAAAAGGATATTCAGCCAGGTCTGAATTACTACAAAAAAATGGCAGAAAAAGGCCGTTTGTCCACCGTTGATGCCAGCGTAGCAAATCTTGAAAAAGGTGAAATCGATGTGGCAGTTGTTTGGGACTTCAATGGACTAAATTATCGTGACCAAATTGACTCCGAGCGTTTTGAGGTAACTGTGCCAACAGACGGCTCCATCATTAGCGGGTATACAACCTTAATCAATAAAAATGCCCCTCATCCCAATGCGGCAAAGCTAGCACGGGAATATATTTTATCTGATGAAGGGCAAATCAATTTGGCAAAGGGCTATGCGCGACCTATTCGCAAGGTAGAGCTGCCTAAAGAAGTAGCTGAAAAATTACTGCCGGAGGATGCTTATGAAGCGGCGGTGCCAGTTGAAGACAATGAAGCTTGGAACAAGACCTCTGTAGAGCTTCCAGAGCTTTGGCAGGCGGAGGTACTGACCTATGCAAAGTAGACTTGACAAACTGATTGTAGTTATACTAGACGGCTGTCGCTACGACACAGCCGTCGCCCAGCTTGGGTTCATGAATCATTTAGTTGAGCACCAGCAAGCAAGCTTATTGAAGGTAAAAAGTGAGCTGCCCAGCAATTCACGTCCGTTATACGAAGTACTGATGACCGGCGTTCCAGCCTATGAAAATGGCATCTATAGTAATTACCATGCTCAGCGATCCAAAGAGTGGTCGCTGTTTGAATTAGTTAAGGAAGCTGGCGGAAAAACAGGAGCCGCCGCTTACCACTGGTACAGCGAGTTGTACAATCAAGCCCCCTATAATCGTTTGGTTGATCGCATCCAGCATCAGGAGGAGCGACTGATTCAGCATGGCATCTTTTATAGTGAGGACACTTACCCTGATTCGCATTTATTTGCGGATGCCCATTATTTAGTGAATCAGTATCAGCCAGACTTTTTGGTCGTACATTCGATGAATATTGATGATGTCGGTCACAAATTTACCGCCGATTCTCATGAATATGTAGCAGCGGTTAATCAGGCGGACAGATTATTGGCTGTTTACCTTCCTGAATGGCTGCAAAAAGGTTATCAAGTCGTGGTGACTGCGGATCACGGGATGGATGCGCACGGACTGCATGGCGGCAGCTTGGCTGCACATCGTGAAGTTCCTTTTTATTTGATTTCAAATAAACGCCAAAAGCTGAAGGAACAAACTGTACCACAGCTGCTGGCGGCTCCATTGTTTTGCTGGTTATTAGGAATTGCACCGTCAGAGAAAATGCAGGACATTCAAGAATTGATGAGGGGATGAAAGAGATGAAAAAACGCTTGGTTCTGGTTCCTGCCTCCTTTATCTTCTGTGCATTTTTACTGCTGCCGCTGCTTTTTATGGTTCTGTGCAGCTTGCACAGTGATTTAACTAACCAGTGGACATTGGCCAATTACAGTGATATTTTCAGCAACAAATATTACACACAGGCCTTTGTTAACAGCGTACTGATTGCTGTCAGCTCCAGTGTGATTGGGTTAATCGGGACGTTTATTTTATGTTTATGCTTAATGAATCTATCGACTAAATTGCAGGAGAAAATCACCTTTGTTTCCAATTTGGCAGCTAATTTTGCTGGGATTCCGCTGGCATTCTCTTTTATTATTTTGTTGGGGAATGTAGGTGTGCTGAAAATGATTTTGCCATTTCTAGCGGACTTCAATTTGTATTCTTGGTGGGGATTGACCATCACGTATACCTATTTCCAAATTCCGTTAGGGGTCTTGTTTTTGTATCCCAGCATGAAGGAAGTGAAAAAGGAATGGCTGGAGTCCGCACAATTGCTGGGCGCTTCATCAGCGTATGCTTGGTTCAAGGTGGCTTTGCCTTTTTTGCGACCATCGATTGCCAGCACCTTTGTCATCTTATTTGCTAATGGCATGGGGACCTATGAAACAGCGTATGCCCTGACCAGCAGTAATGTAAATCTTTTAACGATTCGAATTGCGGCTTTAGTGTCGGGAGATGTGTTCGCCAAGCCTAATTTAGGCAGTGCGTTGGCAGTCGCTTTAGGTGTCCTGCTGGTAACGGCAATGTTGATTATTCAAAAGAAAGGCAAGGTGGTGCAGACGTGAAAAAGTTAGTAAAACCGATTTTGTTCTGCTTTGTCCTGTATTACTTGCTGCCGATTATTGGAACGATTTTGTATGCCAGCTCCACAAAATGGTCAAAATCGCTTTTACCTAGTGATTTTACCTTGCAATGGTTCCAACAGCTGCTGACGGACAGGGAATTTATTGCTGCGGTGGGTCGCTCACTTTTATTAGCAGGTGTGGTCTTGGTGACGATTCTGTTGTTGATGATTCCAACCATTATTTGGATTCATTTGTATTTCCCTCGTTTGAATCGTTGGCTGGAAAAGCTGCTCCTGCTGCCGTATGCTTTACCGGGAGTGATTTTGGTAACGGCTTTGCTTCGAACGTATGCTAAAACTGGTATCTCAATGTTTGTAGTGTTGGTAGGTGCATTGTTTATTACGGCGTTGCCGATTGTCTATCTTAGTCTTAACAACCAGATGCGCTTAATTAATCTGAAGGAATTAGTGGATGCAGCAGAAACCTTGGGCGCCCCGATGTCTACGATTATTATCCAGGTGCTGTTTCCCAACATCCGTATCGGTGCGACCCTGGTTTCTCTGATGATTTTTTCTTCGGTTTTTGGGGAGTACATGCTGACGAACCTGTTGATTGGCGGTCGATTTCAGACGGTACGCATCTATATGCTGCGGCGGATGAACGAAAACGGCCATTTGGCTAGCGCTGTGATGGTTTTGTATTTGCTGTTTATGGTGGGAATTGCTTTAACTACCTTTATGCTGACTAATCGACAAAAGCAACAGCTGTCCCTTAAGCAGACGAGGGAAGAGAAGCAGTCGAAAAATGAAGCCCTTAAAGGAGTTGTGACGGAAAATGTTTTTAGAAATACATGATCTCAATCTGTTTTTTGATGAAAAACAGATTTTAGCTATTGATGAAATTCAGATTGAAAAGGGTGAGCTGGTTACTTTACTAGGTCCCAGCGGGTGCGGAAAGTCTACGTTGCTGCGCTGTATCACGGGATTGGAACAACCAAAGAGCGGTGAGATTGTGCTGGACAATGAGAATATTGCCGATAAGCCTACGAAGGATCGCAATATCGGCTTTGTTTTTCAACAGTATGCATTGTTTCCAACTATGACTGTTTTTGAAAATGTAGCCTTTGGTTTGAAGGTAAAGAAGCTGAGTCCTGAGGCGATTCAGGAAAAGGTTTTTGAGATGCTGTCATTGGTGGATATGACGGAGCAGGCAGATAAAAATGTCCAGTTTCTTTCTGGCGGTCAACGACAACGGGTGGCACTGGCTCGCTCATTGGTCACTGAACCGAAAGTCCTGCTGCTGGATGAGCCATTAAGTGCTTTGGATGCCCGAATTAGAAAACAGCTGCAGCGGGATTTGCGCGCTATCCAGCAATCGCTAGGGATGACGATGATTTTTGTGACTCATGACCAAGAAGAGGCGATGCGAATCAGTGATCGGATTTTTGTGATGGAAGCTGGGCGGGTGGCTCAGGTTTCCACCTCGAAGGAATTGTATCAGAATCCTCAGAGCCGATTTGTTGCGGAATTTATCGGCAACTATAATCGTTTCGAATGGTATGAGCTGGATCAGTATACCCACGAGTTTTCCGCTAAGGGCAATCGCTGCATTTATTATTTAAGACCGGAGCTGATTCAATTTGAACCGGTTCCTCAGGGGGTTAAGATTCCGGTTCTATGGAAGGAATCATTTATTTTAGGCAACATTCAACGGTATGTTTTTCAAACGCTGGAGGGCAAAGAAATTTTAGTGGATCGGTTGAACGATCGGGAAGAGAAAATTAGCGATGCCTTATACATTCAGCTGAAAGATATTCTAGCAATCCCTGTGGAAATTGATACTCAGCATTTTGCACAACAAAGCTAGTGTATAGTCGGCAAACATTTCTGGCTCTTTGTCAAATAGGACTGATAGAGTGATATAAGAACATCTAAGGTAGAATTGATTTTGGCTCTTCGTCAAATCTTGTTGGTGAAGACAAATTTGAATAAAACTTAGTCCGATATGCGGCGCGTTCTATGCGCCGCATATTTTTTAGTTTTCAAAGATCAGACCTTGTTGTAAATAGATCCGTGCCCGAAAGTTATAAAAGTTGCGATAACCAAACGCAATTCGTTTAATCAGCTTGATCTTGTTATTCAGCCCCTCCGTGACGCCGTTTGAGTGGGACACTTTAAAGGCATTTGAAATGCCCGATTGGTAGCGATGGAAGATCGTGAATTTCTTTTTAAACGACTGAGGTAACGTAGATGAAATTGTTTTAAGGGTTTCTTGAAAGCCTTCCGTATCTCGTTTAACGAAATAATAGCGTAATAATTGACAAAAATGATACGCAGTTCGCAATTCTTCGTTGTAGCTTAACAGTTCATCGACGATTTCTGTTTGACTAATTGGTCGTTTAAACAGTCGATGATAATGCCGTTTGAGCGGCTCCAATGTCGTGGAATCTTTGAGTAAGAGTTTCCAATATCGCTTGAGCCGACGGTACGTCTTCTGATTTTCAGAGTGCGAGGCTCGAAAACGATTCATGATCTGGATACGCAATTGATTGAAGCTGCGATTGATATGTTAGACAATATGAAAGCGATCAGTTACGATCTCCGCATTTGGAAAGACCGTTTTAAGCAGCTGACAATAGCTGGCATTCATGTCCATCACTAGGTATTTGACCTTTAAACGGGCTTTTCTAGGAAAGCGCAGGAAGTATTGAGTTAGTTTGTAAAGTCTGCGATCTTCAAGGATCGTAAATAGCTGATTGGTTGTCCCATCAACACAAATAAAACTCATGGAACCAGAAACAGACTTCATTGATTTGAACTCATCCATACACAACACCGTCGGAAGGAAGTTCATACGTGGCTGGTAATGCTTTGTTGCTTCACGCAAGATCCGTATCACCGTCCCATCCGAGACGAAGTACTTCTTAGCGATTAGTTTACGTGATTGATTTTCGTGCAGTTCCATGAGAATCGCCTGCTTCAGTTCCTTTGTTAGTTGATGATGTTCATCAACTAAGTCCGTTTTCGCAGAAAAGGTCCGTCCACAATCATGGCAGAGAAAACGGGTACGTTTTAATTCTAAAATAGTCAACTTTTCTTTGACTTTCAACATCTGAGTGCGTGTCGTATAGGAACCGTTGCGGATAATACGAATCGATCCACAGTGTTCACAATGGGAAGGTGAGTCATCCAATCTCCCTTTAATAAACTGCGCTTGAACGCCTTTATATTCTTTTTCAATCAGCCATTCTTCATCAAAAAATAAATGTTTATCTGTTAATCCGAGTAATTTTCTAGTATGATTATCCATAGAGCGACTCCTTTGGTAGGGTGATGTTTTGGTCGACTAAATTTTACCAAAAGTGAGTCTCTTTTTGAGTTGAAACGAAGAAAAAGTGTTGTTGGAAAATCGCCTTCGATTTTCCAACAACACAAAATATTATAGAACCCTTTATTCTAAAGGATTTCAAGGTGTCTGTTTGCATTTATTAAAAAAAAGAAAAAGTATTGGCAACAGAAGGCGTCACCAACACTAGATATTATAGAGCCATAATATGCTGTATAATATCTAGTGTATAGGCTTAAGTGGAGGTATATATGAAAATATTAACTGTTGAAGATGATAATATGATAAGAGAGGGAATAAGTGAATATCTTTCAGAATTTGGATATACTGTTATTCAAGCTAAAGATGGAAGAGAAGCCTTGTCAAAATTTAATAGCGATATAAATTTGGTTATCTTAGACATTCAGATACCTTTTATAAATGGTTTAGAAGTGTTGAAAGAAATTAGAAAGAAAAGCAATTTACCAATTCTAATCTTGACTGCATTTAGTGATGAAGAATATAAAATTGATGCATTTACTAATTTAGTAGACGGATATGTAGAAAAGCCATTTTCATTGCCGGTCTTAAAAGCTAGAATAGATTCTTTAATTAAGAAGAATTATGGACATTTAGAGAAGTTTGAATATAAGGATCTATCGGTTAATTTTAATAGCTATACAGCTAAAATAAATGGTGAAGAAATAGATGTAAATGCAAAAGAACTAGAAGTATTAAAATGTTTATTGGATAATAATGGACAAGTGTTAACAAGAATGCAAATTATTGATTATGTATGGAAAGATAGCGAAGAAACTCCTTATGATCGAGTAATAGATGTATATATAAAAGAACTTAGAAAAAAATTACAATTAGACTGTATAACTACTATAAGAAATGTAGGATATAAATTGGAGAGAAAATGAAAAAATTAAAGATATTTCCAAAAATGTTCATACAAATATTTTCTGTTCTTGGAATAATAATTATATTAGTTCATTCATTAGTTTTTTTTATCTTTCCTAAAACATATTTGGAGACGAGAAAAGAAAAGATTCATAATATGGCAAATGAAATTTCTAGTAATATGAATGGAAAAGAAATAAAATATATAGAACAAACTTTGGAGTTTTATTCCAAGAGTAGTGAAATAAAAGTATTCATAAAAGAAAAAAATAATAAGAATGAAATACAAATCAAAGATAATATAAATGTTAATTTAGAAAGTGATAGTAATTCTTTGATAATTGAAGAAAGAGAAATAAAGCTTAATGATGGTAAAAAAACAAATCTACAATTTGTTTCTACAGCTGATATGCAAAAAGATGCGAAAGATTTAAGCCTTAAATTTTTACCATATTCTTTATTAATATCAATTTTATTTTCTGCTATTATTTCTTTAATTTATGCAAAATCAATAAAAAATAATATACAAGAAATAAAAATTGTTACTGATAAAATGATGAAACTTGATAAAAAAATGAGTTTAAAAGTTAGCTCTAATGATGAAGTTGGAGAATTAAAACAACAAATTAATGATTTGTATTCTACTTTATTAAGAACAATTGACGATTTGGAATTTAAAAATAAAGAAATTTTAAAATTAGAAAAGTTAAAATATGACTTTTTTAAAGGTGCATCCCATGAACTTAAAACCCCTCTTGCTAGTCTTAAAATAATACTGGAAAACATGAAATACAATATTGGAAAATATAAAGAAAGAGATATTTATATTAATGAATGTATTGAAATCGTTGATAGTTTAACAAAAAATATTTCTCAAATATTATCAGTTCATTCTATAGAAAATTTGAATAATGATGAAGAATATTTGAAAATAAATGATACATTAGAAGACATATTAAAAAAGTATGAAATATTAGCAAATCAAAAGAAAATAACTGTCAATAATTATATATTAGACGAGAATGTTTATATAGGAAAAACAGCTTTAAAGATTATTCTATCTAATTTGATTAGTAATGCGGTAAAATATACTGATGTAAATGGGGTAATTAATATTGGGATAGTTAATGATTGGTTATATATAGAGAATTCATACGGTAACAATAAAATTTCGAATATGGATAAAATATTTGATGTTAAATTTGATTTAAATAAGGAAAATAGTAATGGATTAGGTTTATATATTGTAAGTAATATTCTGAATAATTACAATATAGAATATAAAGTATTGCAAGATGAAGAATTTTTTATCTTTAAAATAAAAATATTTTCTTAATTAAGATATAATTTTGCAATAGTTATTGAAAAATAGAGACTTATTATTAGCCATGGAAGTAAAGACTTTTTTCTTATTGAAAGTGAACAGAAAATAATTGATACAAGAAATCAGGATTTGAACACGCTAATAAAAATATTGTTAGTAAAACTATACGAGGTAGTCTTTTCGGATGCAGAGATTGTTTAAATATTTGATAGAATAGAAACTTAAAAAGTTTAATAAAACTCAATTATATAAGTAGTAGATGAATATGATGGTTATTTAGATTATGGTAGCGTCAAGAATTATGTGTAAATGGAAAATCCATTCTGTTAATTACAGTTAAATCATCGACTCTAATGTATCCTGAATTTCTTTAAATCCCTTGTGAATTCTACCTAAAAATTTTTGGTTATATTGATTAAATTGCGAAACTAAGAATCTCTCTAGAGATTCTTCATTAGGGAATTGTTCTTTTCTTCGAGTATATCGTTTTAGCTGCTTATTAAAGCCTTCAATCAGGTTCGTCGAATAAATTGTTCGTCTGATGGCGTGAGGGAAATTATAAAAGGTTAATAGGGCAGGATTCAAGAGTAAATTGACGACTCTTGGATACTGCTTTTTCCATTTCCTAATCATAAAGTCGATGTGATCCAATGCCTCTTCTTTTAAATTCGCTTGGTAAACCAATTTGAAATCCTCACAAATTTCTTTTCGATCTCGAACACGAACTTTATGAGCGATATTTCTAGATACATGCACACAACATTGTTGAAATTGGGTATTCGGATACACACTATGGATACTTTCTTCAATACCGCTTAATCCGTCTGTCACGACTAATAAAACTTCTTCTAACCCACGTTTTCTAAGATCTTGAAGAACTTCTTTCCAAATATAAGCAGACTCAGTTGGGGCAATAGTAAACCCAAGAACCTCTTTGGTTCCATCCAAACGAATACCAATCGTAATATACACTGCTTCCTTCGAAACAGTCTGTCGCTTCACAGGGATATGCGTCGCATCCATAAATATAACGGAATAATTGGCTTCTAACGTTCTTTCTTTAAAAGCTAAAACATCTTCAGCCACCAATTTACTCATGTTGGAGATTGTTTGTGGCGTATAGTGGTGACCATACATTTTTTCAATTAATTCGGAGATTTCAGCCATAGTAATGCCTTTTTGAAATAATTGGATAATGGTCGTTTCTAATGAATCATTGGTTCGCTTATATGCTGGTAGTGTTTGTTGAGAAAATTCGCCATTCCGATCTCTAGGAATAGTTAAATTCAACTCGCCATATTCTGTTTTAAATGTACGTGAATAATTCCCGTTACGGGAATTTCCTGAATTGAATCCATTTCAATCATATTTTTCGTAATCTAAAAAAGCAGTTAGCTCTGCTTGTAGAAGTGAATTAATCGCTCGCTCTAAATGATCCTGAAATAATTCATCTAAATCCCCTTTATTGAGTAGTGTTTGCATAATTTCTATAGTAAATTTAGTCATGAGAAAGTCCTCCTATAAAATTTCTGTGTGGTAACTTTAATTTTACAGAATGGACTTTTTTTTTCTACCCTAAATTTCTATTTACACAAAATATTTTACGCTATCTTTTATTTTAAAATATGGGATATTATGATAAATTAACTATGGATGATATTTGAAAAAACCATACTGTATATTTGATTTAATTTTTATTTTTAAGCTCATATCGTAAGAATGGGACTTGTAGTCTCACTTCTTTATGGAGGTGATAATTATGAACGTTGGTTTTATTGGAGCCGGCAAGGTAGGTTGTTCATTCGGGAAGTATTTCCAGGAACATAAAATACAAGTAACAGGATTTTATAGTAAAAGCGAAGACTCGTCATTAGCAGCTTCGAATTTTACATCTAGTAAACAATATTTAAACTTAAGAGAATTAGTAGATGAAAATGATACTATTTTCATTACGACTCCTGATGGTCAAATTCAGGAGGTATGGCAAGAAATTAAAAATTATCAAATCAAAAACAAATTAATCTGCCATTGCAGTGGTGCAATATCTTCAGATATCTTTTCAAATATACAGGACTATGGTGCTTATGGCTATTCTGTCCATCCTATGTTTTCAATATCAGATAAATATAATTCATACAAAAAATTAAAAAAATCTTTTATAACAATTGAAGGCGATGAAAAATATGCAAAGTTTTTATGTGATTTCTTCAAAAAGTTAGGTAATAGTACTGTAATTGTATCTAAGGAGAATAAATCTCTTTATCATGCCGCATCAGTAGTATCTAGTAACCTTGTGCTAGGACTTATTAATACAAGCGTTACATATCTAATTCAATGTGGATTTACTGAAAAAATGGCAATTGAAGCTTTATATCCATTAATTGAATTTAATATTAGAAATATAAAAGAAAAAGGAATTATAGAAAGTTTGACAGGACCAGTTGAACGTTGTGATATTTCAACAATTAAAGGTCACTGTGAAGTTTTATCAGATGAAGACAGAGCTTTATATATGCTATTATCAAAAAATGTATTAGAGATAGCTATGTTAAAAAATATTAATAGAGATTATAGTGAATTAGAAAAGTATTTAGGAGAGAGATAGATGAAAAATACAGCAGTTACATTTAAAGAATCTAAATTAAGAAATGAAAAATTAACAATGCTTACAGCTTATGACTATTCAACAGCAAAAATAATTGATGAAGCTGGGATAAATGGAATATTAGTAGGAGATTCTCTTGGTATGGTATGTCTAGGACATGAAGATACACTTTCAGTAACAATGGAAGACATGATTCATCATACTAGAGCAGTTACAAGAGGAGCTAAGAACACTTTAGTTGTTGCAGATATGCCATTTATGTCTTATCAAACTTCAGTATATGATTCAGTAGTTAATGCAGGAAGATTAATAAAAGAAGGACGAGCTCAGGTTGTTAAATTAGAAGGAGGGATAGAAGTATGCGATAAAATAGAGGCTATAGTAAAGGCTTCTATACCTGTTATGGCGCATATAGGTTTAACACCTCAATCTGTTAATGCATTTGGAGGATTTAAGGTACAAGGAAAGGACAAGGAAGCTGCTAAAGAATTAATAAGAGCTGCTAAAGCTGTAGAAAAAGCAGGAGCATTCGCTGTAGTGTTAGAATGTGTTCCAACTAAGCTTGCAGAGTTAATTTCTAAAGAGATATCAATACCTACAATTGGTATTGGAGCAGGTGCAGGGTGTGATGGACAAATTCTTGTATATCAAGATATGTTGGGGATGTATAGTGATTTTACCCCTAAATTTGTGAAGAAATATGCTAATTTATCAGAAGAGATGAATAAAGCATTTACAAAATATATAGAGGAAGTAAAAGATGGAGTTTTTCCAGGTCCAGAACATGGGTTTAAAATAAGTGATGATGTTTTAGAAAAATTATATTAAAAGGGTCAAGAAATATGGTTATATTTAAAACAGTAAATGATGTTAGAAGTCAAGTAAAAGAGTGGAAAAAACAAGGCTTAAAGGTAGGATTAGTTCCTACTATGGGATATTTACATGAAGGTCATGAAAGTTTAATTAGAAAAGCATCAAAAGAAAATGATAAAGTTGTTGTAAGTATCTTTGTAAATCCAACTCAGTTTGGGAAAAATGAAGATTTAGGTAGTTATCCAAGAGACTTAGAAAGAGATATAGAAGTATGCACAAGAGGTAGAGCAACAGCAATATTTAATCCTGAAGTTGAAGAGATGTATTGTGACAATGCAAGTACTTTTGTTAATATAACTGGATTAACAGAAGGTTTATGTGGAGCTAGTAGGCCAATACATTTTAGAGGGGTTTGCACTGTTGTAAGTAAATTATTTAACATAATACCAGCAGATAGAGCTTATTTTGGAGAAAAGGATGCACAACAGTTAGCTGTAATTAAAAGAATGGTTAGGGACCTTAATATTGATATAGACGTTGTAGGGTGTCCAATTATAAGGGAAGAGGATGGACTAGCTAAAAGTTCTAGAAACACATACTTAAGTTTAGAGGAAAGATCTTCAGCTACTATTTTAAATAAATCTTTAACTTTAGCTAAGGAAGCCTTAAATAATGGAGAGAGAGATAGCTTAAAAATAATTGAGATAATAAGTAAAAATATAAATACTTATAATTTGGCAAAGATTGATTATGTAGAAGTTGTTGATTCTTTATCATTACAAAGAGTAAATTATATTGAAAAATCAGTTTTAGTTGCAATAGCAGTATTTATAGGAAAAACAAGATTAATAGATAATTTTACATTTGAATTACAATAGGGGGCTATAATAATGAAAGTTACAATGTTAAAAGGAAAAATACATAGAGCTAAAGTTGAACAAGCTGAGTTAGATTATGTAGGAAGTATTACTGTTGATATGGATTTATTAGAAGCAGCAGGAATATATGAATATGAAAAAGTACAAATAGTTGATGTTAATAATGGAAATAGATTTGAAACTTATACAATAGCTGGAGAGAGAGGAACAGGGATGATTTGCTTGAATGGAGCTGCAGCTAGATGTGTATCAACTGGAGATAAAATAATTTTAATGGCATATTGTGAATTAAATGAAAATGAGGTTAAGGATCATAGACCTAAGGTTGTTTTTGTCGATGATAATAATAAAGTTGAAAGAGTAACATCATATGAAAAACATGGAAGGTTATCAGATATAATTCTTTAGGTTTTGTAATGTTATTTATATATAGCTAGACTATTATTGAAATATTTATTGATTACTAATTGGATAGATGTCAATAAAGTAGACACAAAAAGAGAAGATACTTAAAGATTTTCAAAGTAAAGAGCCTCCATTTCATTTGGTGTAAGCATATCTCATGTTCCATGAGGACGTTTGGTGTTATAGAAGCCTTCAATGTAGGCAAAACAAGCCAACCGTACTTCTTCAATTGAATGGAATGAACGGCGATTTAATTCTTCTTTTTTCATATATTTAAAAAAAGCTTCGGTAACGGCGTTATCCCACGGATAATCTGGTTTTGAAAGTGAGTGGACAATCGGATGATCCTCTATAAATTTTCTAAATTCAAAAGAGGTATATTGAGACCCTTGATCTGTATGAAAAAGAACAGAACTCGTTAATGGAATGGCAACAGTTTTTTTGACAAATTTTATAAGGTGCAGAACTTCTTTCCGTATACTATTCCGATTGTCCTAGACAATAAGCCTCCTCGGATGTGACGATCTTCGGCAGGAGCTAACAGTTAAAGTTAGACTGCCTCGCTAGCGTTAGCACATCCGAGCTCATTATCAAGGATTCGCTGCGCCAATCTCTGTTTACGGTAACCAACCGGTGTCTCGTAGCCAAGTGTACCGTGCAACCGAAGGTGGTTCCACCAATTGACATAGTCAAATAACTCCAAATCCAATTGTTGTAAGGTTTCAAATGTGTATTGATAGACAAATTCTACTTTCAACGACTTATAAGTTGATTCAGCTACGGCATTATCAAAAGGACAGCCTTTATGACTCAATGATCGATTGATGTCAAAAGTCGTTAATAATTCATCAATAGCTTAGTTATCAAACTCTTTTCCACGATCAGTATGAAAAATCTCAACCTCTGTCAGAGGTTGTCTGATACGGCTAAATGCTTTTTTTACTAGAACGGCATCTTTATGTTCTCCACAAGAATAGCCGAGAATTTCTCGATTGAACAGATCCAAAATGAAACAGACATAATTCCATTTTTTCCCGACTCGTACATAAGTCAAGTCTGTTACGATCGCTTCTAATGGGTTGTCTCTTAAGAATTTACGATTCAATACGTTTGTCGTTTTGGCTTCATTGCAAGTAGAATGATGTACTTTAAAATAAGCAACAGTATAGCTCGATTTTAATCCTCTATTTTTCATGATTCTACTAATTTTTCGTCGGCTGATCTGAATGCCTCGTTTTGATAAGGCTTTTTTTATTTTTCTTGAGCCGTAGGCCTTTCGGCTGAGGATAAATTCTTCAGCGACTACTTCTTCAAGTTCTGATTCGTCTTTCTTTGGTTTTGATTGATAATAATAGGACTGACGTGATAGACCTAATATTCTGCACATCGCTGATATAGGGTAAAGATGCTTATTCGCATCGATTACTTGTCTCTTCGTCCGAATATCAGCGCTGCTTGCTTTAAAATATCATTTTCCATTTCTAATTGCTGGTTTCTTTTACGTAGTTCTAACAATTCTTTTTGTTCAGGCGTAAGATTATCTTTTTCTTTGAATGAACCACTCGTTTTAGATTGCTTTACCCATTTGTCAAATGCTGAAGCCGTTAGTTCATATTCTCGAATGATTTCTACACGTGGCTTTCCAGCTAAGTAAAGATTGACGATTTGTTGCTTGAATTCTTGTGAAAAAGTTCTTCGTGTTCTCTTAGATATAAAAATTCCTCCTGGTATGTTTTCTTCTAGTCTACACACCTTAATTTTTCTGTCTAGTTAATTGTAGCCTATCCATGTAGTTACTGACGACATTTAATAAGATAGAGACTTTTTTCCAGCCCCATTTGATGATTGTTTGATCGTTTTCATAGTGGCAATAAAAGCATTCTTCTGGTCGATAGGTTAATGTGACATTAAAAACAAAACAGGTCTCGTCATTGATTCGCTCTTTGCGAAAGGCATTCTCATGAAAGGTAAGATTTAGATCTAGAATATCTAGTAACTCTTTGGTAAACTCTGAATAGGACATCTTGAAACACTCCTTTGAATGGTTTTCGTCGACTTTATTCTAAAGGATTTCAAGGTGTCTGTTTGCGTTTATTAAAAAAAAGAAAAAGTGTTGGCAACAGAAGGTGTCACCAACACTAGATATTATAGAGCCAAAGTATTTTGGCTCTATAATTTATGGGACTGATGAATCAGAATTGATTCTTCAGCCCCATTTTCATTTTAGGTATTAAAAAACATATCGTTCTCTAGTATGATTAAATCACCACAAAATAAACAACTGAGAGGACGATATGCTATATGAATGATTCTATCAAAAAATGCTGAGAATAATAGAGAAAGATTTGATGATTACAGAGGTCTCTTACGAGACCCTTCAGAAGAAAAAGACGTTGGTCGTCGATGCTGTTCTCTCGCCTACTCCTCGTGCTTGTAGAAGTTGTGGTTCTACTGTGGTAGATGGAAACGGGAAAGCAATTATAGTGAAAAATGGAAAAAAGGAAACGATTGTCCGTTTTGAACAATACAATCATATGCCTTTGGTTATGCGCCTAAAAAAGCAACGCTATACCTGTAAAAACTGTCGTACCTATTGGACGGCTCAAAGTTATTTTGTCCGACCCAGACATTCAATCGCAGATCATGTTCGATATAAAATTGCTTCTTTACTGACTGAAAAAGTATCTTTGTCTTTTATTGCGAAAAGTTGTCAGGTATCTTTGACTACCGTTATTCGTACATTGAAAGAGTTTAAAAGCTATTTACCAAAGCCTTCTAAGAAGATTCTCCCCATAGTATTGATGGTTGATGAATTTCGTTCGCACGCTTCCATAGAAGATAAAATGAGCTTTATTTGTGCAGATGGTGAAACAGGACACTTAATTGCTGTCTTGCCTACGCGTAAATTACCTTGATTAACAAGCTATTTCTTAGGCTGCACCAATCCAGAAGAAGTAGAATTCTTAGTCACAGACATGAACGCCGCTTACTTTCAGCTTACCAAACGTGTTCTGCCAAATGCGAAAGTAGTGATTGATCGGTTTCATATTGTCAAACACATGAATCAGGCATTCAATGAGTTGCGTATCCGTGAAATGAATGAGCTTCGTAAAGCAGGACAGAAAAGTCAGGCAGAAAAACTGAAAAAGAACTGGCGCTTTCTGCTAAAAAATCGTGCAAGCATAACCATTATGAGTACAAAACATGGAAAAGTTTCCGAGCACCAAAATACCCATTTCTCACTGAAGCAATGATGATTGATCGATTGCTTGAGTTTTCTGCGCCTCTAAAGGAGGCGTATCCCTTTTTTCATGAATTAGTCGAAGCCTTTCGAGACAAAGACCCTGACTTATTTTTCTCCTTATTGGCAGAACTTCCCGAAACGTTAGATGACGGATTTCGGGAGAAGCTTCAAAACCTTCTGACCTATGAAGAAGGTATCACCAACGCAATGATCTATCCTTATTCCAATGGAAAAATTGAAGCGAAGAATACCCACATAAAGACAATGAAACGAGTATCCTACGGATTTAAATCATTCGAGAACATGAGAATTAGAATCTTTTTGATCAATCAATTAATCAATGTAAGATAACAAAAAATCTGAGCCAGAATGTGGTTCATTCTGACCCAGATTTGATTTTGCACAACTCATCAGTCCTTATTGACAAAGAGCCTATTTTGTTAGTAGATGTCTGGAAACGGTACTTTGCACATGGTGAACAACTATTTGATTGGCAGTGCTATTAGAAAAATCATGCATATTACTAATGCAATTGAGAGTATTTATTCTAGTTTCAGAAAAGTCACAAAAAAGAGCGCTTCTTAATGAGAAAGTACTTCTAAAGTTACTAATTAATCGTTTTCTATAAGTGGTTGATAATACTCGTTTTTTATAGTAATTGATAGCCGTTATAAAGATTGATGATTAGCACCAAGAAGATGACTGTCTGGAAGACCAGCGTCACTTTTTGTGGTGAGAGGACAGTGCTGACTTTTGCCCCTAACAAACCGCCAACAATCGCGGCTGGAATCACAAACCACAAAATCTTTAAGTCATAGAGGCCAAATCCAGTGGTCCCAGCAATCGTCACGATTTTCGCCAATTGAGAGAAAAAAATCGTACAAATCGAATAGACCGTGGCTTCTTTGATGGGTAAAGCAAACATCAGCATCAGCAAGGACACATTGATCGGTCCACCGCCAATGCCCAGCAGACTCGCTAGAAAACCAAGGACTAGGCCACAGAAGCAATACCAGAAATTTTTTTTCAGTTGGAATCCGGGCCAGTCATATTTGGTATAAAAGAAAGCAAACAGCAGTGTCACAACGGTCAAAAAGATCTGAATCATTTGTACCTCATCTTCATTCTGAAATAAAAGTAGCAGGTGATCAAAAGCGACATTGCCCAAGATGCCTCCTAAGACGGCGCCGCCTGAAACCCAAAGGACGATTTGCCAATTGATTTTACGTCCACTAGCCAACTGTCTCGCGGTCGAAACCAGCGACATGGTAAACACGGCTACGGTAGAATAAAACGAGATGGCTGCAACAGAATGGGCACCGATAAAATCAAAAATGGGTTTGATCAGAACACCGCCCCCCATGCCTGAAACGGCACCAACCGTATTTGCCAACACGATCACTATAAAATAAACGAACCCAATCACACACTTACCCCCTGTAACAAACCTAAAATCCGATTGATCTGCGGCACAAATTCCTGCAAGAGTTGCTGATAACCGCAATAGTCCCCATCCACATAGATGGCATCTTTCATTCGTTTGCAGCCGCCACGACACATTTTTTGAAACGGGCAACTCAGACATTTCTTTGGCATTTCGGACCGTTGACACACAAACGTTTTTGCAATGTCCTGTTCAAATAACTGACGTAAAGTCTGTTCTTGAATATACCCCATGCGATACTCATCCAGCACATAAAAATCACAAGGATACACACTGCCATCTGCTTCAATGACATATTGTACCTGACAGTTTCCTAAAATCCCGCAGGCAGTGACTTGTCGTTTGATCAATAGATTCAAAAGATCATCAAAAAGCTTGATACTTATATAATGCCCCTCCGCTAATTCTTGCAGCCATAACTGCAAAAGCTGGTGGTAAAATCCTGCAAAACGTTTTGGTGTGAGAGCATAACTATTTCTTTTTTTTGCATCTAGATCTTCTAAACAAGGAATAAACTGGACAAAATCAATTTGTTGCTCTTTTAGAAAGCGAAAGACTTTCTTAGCCTCTTTTGCCAACGGATTGGTCAAGACACAAAGTACATTGTAGTCGATCTCATAGTAGTCAAACAGCTGTTTTGTTTGCAGCACTCGCTGAAAAGTTCCTCTTCCTTTCGGATCGACCCGATGCAGATCATGGTAGAGCGGATGGCCATCGATCGAGAGACCGACCAAAAAATCATGTTCTTTCAAAAAAGCACACCATTTTTCATTGATCATGGTCCCGTTCGTTTGAAGCGTGTAAGAGACTTGAACTTTTTTTTCTTTAGTCCCTACGTAAGCGATCAGATGTTGAAAATATTGTAAACCAGCAAGAGTCGGCTCTCCACCTTGAAACGCTAATGTTAATTGATCGCCGTCTTCTAAGTCTGCATAAATATTTTCGATCATTTTCTCTGTCACTTCTTCTTTCATTTTGCCAAACGAGCGGACTTCTCGCAAGGAACTGACATTGGCATAAAAGCAGTAGCTGCAACGAAGATTGCAGAGGGAAGATGCGGGTTTGATCAATACTGAAATATGTTTCATAGTAAGAACCTCATTTTTTAATATAGTTTAATTATGAAAAATTGCTATAACGAACAAAGTAAAATCAAATTCAGTAGTAGTTAATTAGATAGGAGTTGAATCTTATAGAAATTCCATTTTTTATAACTTTCAACATATTCTATAGGTTTATTATTTTCAGATAAGCAGGATAATTTGGTTTGAAAAACGACAGGCTCAGATTCATTTATTTTTAGTTGTTTACATACACTATTAGGAGCAGGAAATAAAATTTCGTTTGTTTCCCTAAAGTTTTCTTCGTTTAAATCAATGTTGTAGTCTGATTTTAAACGTTTGTAAATAGAATTGTAATAATTAATTTCTGGATAATTAGAATTTATATATTGTTCTGGCAAATAAGATTTATGATAGATATAAGGTATTTCATTAGCTTCTCTAATTCGTTCGATTTGATAATAATATGAATCAGTTGATAATTTTAATGTATCTAATATTTGTTTTTTATTTTCGCGTTTAATCGAAAGAACGTGTGTTTTATCATTGTCAAATGAAAATATTTCTATATCAGAAAATTTTACTATTTTTTCTTTTCTTGCACGTGAAACGAAAGTTCCTATTCCTTGATAACGTACGATATACCCCTCGGCAACTAATTCTTTTAACGCACGAATTGCTGTTATAGAACTAACATTATATTTTTTGATAATTTCTGATTCTGAATAGAATCGGTCGCCATTATGAAATTGACCGGTTACAATTTGTTGTTTTAGATTCTGTTTGATTTCTAGATATTTCGGTTTTATTATAAGCTCCCCCTTTAAATTACTCGCATCTATATTAACATACTTAAAAAAAAAATTGTTGACTTTTAATACAAAAGTATTAATATACTAAGTATATTAACATATCGAGGTGAAAAGTAACAGATGACTACATTTGAAATAAAGGAAGAATTTTTATTAAAGGGAAAAACATTTAAAATACTATCTGGTGCAATTCATTATTTTCGGATTCCCCCATGTGATTGGGAACATTCTTTGTACAATTTAAAAGCACTAGGATTTAATACAGTAGAGACATATGTTCCTTGGAATTTACATGAGCCTCAAAAAGGAGAGTTTCATTTTGAAGGGATATTGGATTTAGAGAGATTTTTGACAATCGCTCAAGACTTAGGATTATATGCTATTGTGCGGCCATCGCCTTATATTTGTGCTGAATGGGAATTTGGAGGGTTTCCGTCATGGCTACTCCGTGAACCGATTCATATCCGAAGGAATGAAATCGCTTATTTGGAGCATGTAGCAGATTATTATGATGTTTTGATGAAAAGGATTGTTCCCCATCAACTTAATAATGGGGGAAATATATTGATGATTCAAATTGAAAATGAGTATGGATCTTTTGGGGAAGAAAAGGAATATTTGCGTGCGATAAGAGATTTGATGATTAAGCGAGGAGTGACAGTTCCTTTTTTCACTTCAGATGGACCGTGGAGGGCTACTTTACGAGCGGGAAGCATGATTGAAGATGATATTTTGGTTACTGGTAATTTTGGTTCTAAAGCAAAAGACAACTTCAACTCTATGAAGCAGTTTTTTAAAGAATATGATAAAAATTGGCCACTGATGTGTATGGAATTTTGGGATGGTTGGTTTAATCGTTGGAAAGAACCAATTATTCAACGAGATCCACAGGAACTCGCTGAAGCGGTAAAAGAGGTATTAGAACAAGGAAGCATTAATTTATATATGTTTCATGGAGGAACGAATTTTGGGTTTATGAATGGTTGTTCAGCAAGAGGAGTGATTGATTTACCGCAAATTACTTCCTATGATTATGGTGCACCATTAGATGAGCAGGGGAATCCAACAGAAAAATATTATGCATTGCGGAAAATGATTCATGATAATTATCCAGAGATTAAGCAGCTAGATCCTGTCATTAAACCCACGATTGAAAAGAAAAAGATTTCTTTGACGAATAAGGTAAGTCTTTTCGCGACTTTAGATACCATTAGTCAACCGGTTCAATCAAAGTATCCAAAGACAATGGAAGAGTTGGGACAAAATACAGGTTATCTACTTTACCGAACAATGATAGAGAGGGATGCAGAGGAAGAACGATTACGGGTAATTGATGGCAGAGATCGCAGCCAATTATTTTTGAATCAAGAATTACAAGCTACCCAATATCAAACAGAAATAGGTGAAGATATACAAGTTAGTATGACAGAAGAAATCAATCAAGTGGATATTTTGATTGAAAATATGGGACGTGTCAATTATGGACATAAACTCTTTGCGGAAACGCAAAAAAAAGGAATTAGAACGGGAGTAATGGCAGACTTACATTTTATTACAAATTGGCAACAGTATTCATTGCCTTTGGAAAATTGTAAAACTGTGGATTATTCAAAAGGATGGCAGCCCCAACACCCAAGTTTTTATCGATATGAGTTTCTTTTAGAGGATATCGGTGATTGTTTTATTGATTTAAGGAAATTTGGTAAAGGAATTGTCTTTGTTAATCAGACCAATATAGGTCGTTTTTGGGAAGTAGGTCCAACGCTTTCACTGTACATCTCTAGCGGCTTTCTAAAAGTTGGTAAGAATGAAATTGTTATTTTTGAGACAGAAGGTACCTATGAACCAGAAATCAATTTATTAAAAGCACCATTATATAAAGAAATGAAAGAGGGATGAACAATGAGTATTATTGGAGTAAGAATTGATGGACGTTTAATTCACGGACAGGTAGCCAATTTATGGACAACCAAATTGAATATTTCTCGAATTATGGTTGTGGATGATGAAGTGGCTCAAAATGATATTGAAAAAAGCGGATTGAAATTGGCTACCCCAGCAGGGGTGAAACTAAGTATTTTGCCGATTGAAAAAGCGGCGCAAAACATTTTAGCAGGAAAATATGATTCACAACGTTTACTGATTATTGCACGAAAACCTGATCGATTATTAAAATTGGTAGAATTGGGCGTTCCAATAAAAGAGATTAATGTTGGAAATATGTCACAAACTTCTGAGACTCGATCAATTACGAAATCAATTAATGTTGTCGATCAAGATGTAGAAACGTTCAATCAATTAAATGAAAAAGGTGTCCATTTAATTGCGCAAATGGTTCCAAGTGACAAAGCAGATGACTTTATGTCTCTGTTAAATAAATAATAATATACGAGGAGGTGAAAAGATGGCGGGGCATTTAGTTTTAATTAGTCATGGACGATTTTGTGAAGAGTTAAAGAGAAGTGTTGATATGATCATGGGAGTACAAAAAGATATTTATACTGTAGGGTTATTACCTGAAGAGTCAGCAAAAGATTTTCGAGTAAATTTCGAAAAAACAATTAATGGTTTGAAAAAAGTTACAGTTCTGGCTGATCTAATGGGAGGCACTCCTTGCAATGTTGTTTCTCAATTAATTTTAGAAGGAAAAGAAATAGAACTATATGCAGGAATGAATATGCCAATGGTTATAGGCTTTGTTAATAATCAATTTTTAGGAGAAGATAGTTCTTTGGTAAATAAAGGAAGAGAAAATATTATACATGTAAATGAATATTTGGAAGCAAATCCAATAGATTTAGAAGATGAATGAATGTGGAGGAATTTATGAATATAAAAAAATCCAAATATATTTTATTGCAACTTGCTGTTTGATCAGTTTATCTATGTTAACAAAAGTCGCTCATGCTGAAAGTAACCCCATTGGTAATTGTTACTATGTTAGTTCGCAAAGAGGGAGTGACACTAATTCAGGATTATCTATATCTGAGCCTTTTAAAAGTTTAAATAAAATAAATGAACTTAAATTAAATCCAGGGGATAAAGTTTTATTAGAAAATGGATTGGTTTTTGAAGATCAGTATTTACAAATAAAAAATTCAGAAAATATAGAGGCGTGTATTGAAATCAGTAATAGCCAAGAGTCGAATATATTTGTTTCTCCTGAAAATGGTCCCGTAAAACCTAATTTTAACTATTTGACATATGATCGATTCAGTCAGAATACAGTGTTTGATGGATATAAATTGGAACAATCATCTCCTGCTATTCATAGTGGGAAGAAGGTTATCGATAAAAATAGTTATAATTTAGGAACTGATTTTTTTGGTATTAAGTTAGATGGCATACTAGATATTGGGGCAGTGAAAAGTTCAAAATAATATAAAGGAGTTAGTTTGATCATGAATGATATTTCTTTTTTTCAGATATTTTCTTTAATATGTTTAGCTATACTAGGAGGTATAGATCCTTATCTGTCAGGATTACAATTAAGTAAACCGGCAATTTCTGGTTTTCTAGCAGGAATTATAATGGGAGATATTAATACAGGCTTATTAGTAGGAGCAACATTACAACTGATGGTCTTAGGTGTAGGAACATTTGGTGGCTCATCAATTCCTGATTTTGGCACAGGGGCAATCATTGGTACAGCATTAGGTGTTGTTAGTGGAAAAGGAATTGAATTTGCAATAGGTATTTCTGTTCCTGTAGGCTTATTATTAGTTCAATTAGATATTTTAGCTCGTTTTTGTGGGGTTTATTTTTTACATCGTGTGGATAAACATATAGAAGAAGAAAATTTTCATAAGATTAGTTTAGAAGCATGGTTAAGTTTAGTTCCTATTGCATTATCTCGTGCAATACCAGTAGGTTTATGTTTAATTTTTGGTAATGAAGTAGTAAATACAGTATTAAATTATGCACCGGATTGGTTAATGGGAGGATTAAAATTGGCAGGAGCTATATTACCAGTTGTTGGGATTGCCATTTTACTACATTATTTGCCAATTAGGAATTTTTTCGGTTTTTTAATTATTGGGTATATTTTAGCCGCTTATTTAAATATTCCAATGATGGGTATTTCTTTTGCAGGATTGGCAGCTGCTATTATTCACTATAAAAAATTACAAGATAAACGTTTATTAGAATCAAAACTAGATACTATCAATCATATAGAAGTAGTTAACGGAGAGGTTGATGATGATGAAATCTAATGTTAGCAAATTAAGTAGCAAAGATCTGAGAAAAGTTAGTTTAAGATATATGTTTGGAGCTCAACTAGGTTGGAACTACGAACGAATGATGAATGTGGCATATGTTCGAGCTGTATATCCAGCTTTGAAAAAGTTATACAAAGATGAAAAAGAATTAAAAAGTGTGTTGCAATCAGAAATGCAATTCTATAATACCAGTCCTTTTTTAAGTGCATTTATTATTGGAATTGATTTAGCATTGCAAGTAGAAGATGGAAGCAAATCGAAAGATGCTGTTGCAGCAATTAAAACGAGTATGATGGGACCTTTTGCAGCTGTAGGCGATTCTTTATTTGGGGCAGTGATTCCAACAATTTTTGGATCTCTAGCAGCTTATATGGGATTAGAAGGAAATCCATTAGGTGTACTACTTTGGTTATTAGTATCTCTCATTATACTATTTTTGAGATATTTTGAGTTACCAATTGCTTTCCGAGAAGGTAAAAAACTGGTATCCAGTGTAGGTGGATTGTTGAAGGATTTAACTGAATCAGCAACTTTACTTGGCGTAGTAGTAATAGGAGGCTTGGTTCCTAGTGTTGTAAAGGTTGGTGTTCCATTCAAGTTAGTTATTGGTGATAAGAAACTATCTTTCCAAACAGAAATGTTAGACCCTATTATGCCAGCTATAGTACCTGTTGTTTTAGTTTTATTGGCATATTGGTTATTAAGCAAAAAATCTCTCAATTCAACCAAAGTTATTTGGATATTTTTAGTTTTGTCAATACTAATGTATTCATTAAATATTTTAGCAGTTTTGTAATAGATGTGGGGGCGTGATCAACTAATTTATGGCATGTCCCCTGTTTAATTTTCTAAATATTATATTTTTAAATGAGTGGAAAGAAGATATTAGAGATTTAATGAATAATAAGTTATATAGATAAAAAATTAAAGATATTTTGATATCAAGGTTTATTTTAGTATAAAGTATTCGTGACTAATCAATCATACGCTATAAAGTTTGGTAATCCATTTATATTTCTTGTTATCACAAAAAATATATTCTTTCAAAAGGAAATATCAATTTCTTAAATCAAGAGAGATTATTTGGATATTTTGAATGATTGGAGTTTTTAATATGAAAAAGAATCAACCCAATGTTGTTTTAATTGTAGTAGATCAGATGAGAGCAGATGCGTTATCTTTGAATAGCCAAGATAAAATCATTAGTACGCCTACATTAGATATGATGGCTAGTCAAGGATATAATTTTGAGAATTGTTATTCGCCTGTTCCAAGTTGTGTTCCAGCAAGAGCAGCGTTATTAACAGGATTAGATCAAGAAACTTCGGGAAGAGTGGGTTATGAAGATGAGGTTCCATGGAATTTTAAAAATACTCTTCCAGAAGTTTTTAAAGAACAGGGATATCAAACTGAGTGTATTGGGAAAATGCATGTGTATCCTTCAAGAAAACGGTTGGGATTTGATCATGTACTATTGCATGACGGGTATCTTCATGTTGATCGAAAATATGACAAATCTTATGGAGAGCAGTTTGAATATTCTAGTGATTACTTAATGTTTCTAAAAGAATCATTGGGCTCAGATGCAGATTTGATTGATGATGGGTTAAATTGTAATTCATGGGAAGCACGACCATGGATGTATCCTGAAAAATTTCATCCAACAAATTGGGTGGTTTCAGAAGGAATAAACTTTTTAAGGCGGAAAGATCCTACAGTACCATTTTTCTTAAAATTATCATTTGAGAAACCTCATGCTCCTCTGAATCCACCAAAATATTATTTTGATATGTATATGGATAGATTACCAGACACTCTAGATTTGCATATTGGTAATTGGGAGAAATTAGAACATGTTGTTCCAGATGTTTGTGCCTTAAGAGGAAAATTAAAAGAGGATGATCAAAGAAGAATGCTTGCTGGATACTATGGCCTTATTTCTCATATAGATCATCAGATCAATCGCTTTTTAATGGCTTTAAAAGAATTTAGACATGATAAAGATACAATCATTTGGTTCATTTCAGATCATGGAGATCAATTAGGAGAACATTACTTATTCAGAAAAGGGTATCCTTACCAAGGGAGTATTCGTATCCCGTCGTTTATTTACGATCCTGGTGATCTGATCTCAGCAAAAAAACATGGAATTAAAGAGCTTGTAAAAATACAGGATATATTTCCTTCATTAGTTGATTTAGTATTAGGACAATATGTAAATACAGATGGAAAAAGTGTTAAACAGTTGCTCTTTGGAAACTGTGAAGGATGGCGGCGAGAAATTCATGGAGAACATAGTTTAGGGCTGGATTCTAGTCAATATATATTAACGGAGAAATGGAAATTTATATGGTTTCCCGTAAAAAATACGTATCAATTATTTGATATGATAAATGATCCAAATGAGATGAAAAACCTATATTATGATAAAAAATACGAATCTATTATTTATGAAATGAAACATAAATTAGTAGGATATTTAAAAGGTAGAGAAGAGGGGTTTGTCAAAAACGGACAGTTAATTCAAATAGGAATTTCAAATATCGTTTCAACTTTAAAAAGTAAAAAATAAACTAAAAGTGAAGATGCAATAAAAAATCAACATAGGATATACTGAGTCAAAATATACTCAGATACAGGCAAAACTTTGCGTCTTTATTTATTTCAAAAAAATCAAATATTCGGATGGTAACAAACATACTACTTTGTTTGGGATAAAATCAGATCTGAGTCAGAGTAAGTTCATTCTGATTCAGTTTTTTATGTCTAACGACGATAAAAGTTTAGCACATACAAGATGGAATTGTAAGTATCCCATAGTCTTTACCCCGGAGTATCGATGAAAAGTGATTTATGGAAAATTAAGAGTAAGTAACTGTTGGTGATAGTATCACCCCAAATTAGTATTTCCAGTTTTATGAGCTATTTATTAAATGATTAAAAAGAGATAAGGGTGTGAGCTGTTACTGATACTTTAAAAAAACTTTTAAAGTACTATCAAGTGATTAGCTCTTCTAGAGAGGTTAAAAAGAATTTTTTTTCAAGAGTAGATATTTACTTCTTTATTTTTAAATTTATAAATCATTTATAAATGTATCTAAAAATTAGTTTTTTAGAATAATTAGAATTGATATAATTTTTTCCAATCCAACCAATCATGTTTTTGCTTTTAAGTGGCGTTTAAAAGAAAAAATAGAAAATAAAAAGATCACATGTTCTTTAGATTTGTTTCGAATTATCATTTTTATTGATTTAAAAAATGCCGATAAAAACAATGTATTAAGAACCCCACTTTAAATAAATGATTTTTCCATAGATGGATTATTTAATTTTAGTGATTATTGTGTTCAATCTAAGTACCATAATATATATAAATTCTTTGGCAAAAATGTGTTGATTTTGAGTTTTTATTAGTATTATAATTCTTTTCGAAGTATAAATATAGAAAACTATAGTATTAATATTATGTTTCGTTACGAGAGTGTAAAATATTTTGTGTAAATAGAAAAAAGGAAGTCCCTTCTGTAGAATAGAGTTACCACAACACATTCACAGAAAAGAGGACTTCCATATGAACGATTTTACTACAGAAATTCTAAAGACTCTAGCGAACAAAGGCGATTTGAATGAATTATTAGTTGCTTTAATTATTTATAAATAACTATAATGCTTTTATTATAGTATCGTAAATAGTTTATATGAATACATTAATTGTAAAAATGGTGGATGGCTCTGAACGATTAACAATATTTTTTTGTTTTGACTATCATTTTATTGTTCAGAAATAATTTATTGCACTTTTTGAGGTAAATAGTTTAGAATTATTTTAATATAAGTACTTCAGATTTAATAAAGGAGAAATATCTAATGAAAAAAATTGATTTAATAAATATGATAGGTATGTTAATAGGGATATTAGTAAATATAGTAATTTTCACAGATTGGCTCGGGGTGTTATTTTCTAATCTTATTCCCATACTTATTATAGGCATTTGTGGAATTATACTTTCAATATTAGAACTTTTTGAAAGCAGAAATACAATGAATAGAATATTTGCTTGTATTATATTAATTGTTAATCTATTGCCTATGGTCTATTTTACTTTTTTATATTTTGCACTGGGATGAAATAAATTAACCAAAAGTTTCTTTTTCTTATAATGTGTATCAATATTAAAACTGAAAAAGATATGGATAATAGGATCAAAGCCCTCATTGGAACACTCAATATATTATCAGATTTAAATTTCAAATAGATAATTTCATTTTTTAGTAATATCGAAAGATACTTTTTTAATGATGAGAGTGTAATGTAAACCGTGTAAGTAACCATTAATCCTAGGCAGGTGGTTGCTTCGCGGTTTTTCTTTTTCTACAATAAGATCAAGAGGTGATTACACGATGGCTAGAAAGAAAAGAAATCCTGATGCCGAAAAGTTAGCTGAATCCATTCTGAATGCCTATCAACCTGAATCTGTCGATGACATGCAAGATGCTTTGAAAGATGTGTTTGGGCCCCTTTTTGAAAAAATGCTTCAAGGAGAATTGAATAATCATTTAGGTTATGATGCCCATTCTAAAGAGCCTAAGGAACACGATAACCGTCGAAATGGCTATGGAACTAAAACGCTTAAAACCAGTTTTGGTGAAGTAGCTATTGATGTTCCTAGAGACCGGGAAGCTTCCTTTGAACCAGATGGATAGGCTACAATTAACTAGACAGAAAAATTAAGGTGTGTAGACTAGAAGAAAACATACCAGGAGGAATTTTTATGTCTAAGAGAACACGAAGAACTTTTTCACAAGAATTCAAGCAACAAATCGTCAATCTTTACTTAGCTGGAAAGCCACGTGTAGAAATCATTCGAGAATATGAACTAACGGCTTCAGCATTTGACAAATGGGTAAAGCAATCTAAAACGAGTGGTTCATTCAAAGAAAAAGATAATCTTACGCCTGAACAAAAAGAATTGTTAGAACTACGTAAAAGAAACCAGCAATTAGAAATGGAAAATGATATTTTAAAGCAAGCAGCGCTGATATTCGGACGAAGAGACAAGTAATCGATGCGAATAAGCATCTTTACCCTATATCAGCGATGTGCAGAATATTAGGTCTATCACGTCAGTCCTATTATTATCAATCAAAACCAAAGAAAGACGAATCAGAACTTGAAGAAGTAGTCGCTGAAGAATTTATCCTCAGCCGAAAGGCCTACGGCTCAAGAAAAATAAAAAAAGCCTTATCAAAACGAGGCATTCAGATCAGCCGACGAAAAATTAGTAGAATCATGAAAAATAGAGGATTAAAATCGAGCTATACTGTTGCTTATTTTAAAGTACATCATTCTACTTGCAATGAAGCCAAAACGACAAACGTATTGAATCGTAAATTCTTAAGAGACAACCCATTAGAAGCGATCGTAACAGACTTGACTTATGTACGAGTCGGGAAAAAATGGAATTATGTCTGTTTCATTTTGGATCTGTTCAATCGAGAAATTCTCGGCTATTCTTGTGGAGAACATAAAGATGCCGTTCTAGTAAAAAAAGCATTTAGCCGTATCAAACAACCTCTGACAGAGGTTGAGATTTTTTATACTGATCGTGGAAAAGAGTTTGATAACCAAGCTATTGATGAATTATTAACAACTTTTGACATCAATCGATCAGTGAGTCATAAAGGCTGTCCTTTTGATAATGCCGTAGCTGAATCAACTTATAAGTCGTTGAAAGTAGAATTTGTCTATCAATACACATTTGAAACCTTACAACAATTGGATTTGGAGTTATTTGACTATGTCAATTGGTGGAACCACCTTCGGTTGCACGGTACACTTGGCTACGAGACACCGGTTGGTTACCGTAACCAGAGATTGGCGCAGCGAATCCTTGATAATGAGCTCGGATGTGCTAACGCTAGCGAGGCAGTCTAACTTTAATTGTTAGCTCCTGCCGAAGATCGTCACATCCGAGGAGGCTCATTGTCAAGGACAATCGGAATAGCATACGGAAAGAAGTTCTGCACCTTATAAAATTTGTCAAAAAAACTGTTGCCATTCCACAACTTATCTAACAACAAAGTATATATTCTACAGAAGTAAACAAATAGCTTATATTTTAGGATGTACACAAATTGACAAGTATAATAAAACTTTGATAAAATACAAATGTTTTTTTATTTTTATGTGTGATTAGTTAGAACTTACTTAAATCCTATTATAATATTTTTGTTAATGATTTTAATAAAATGATTGGAGAGAAAATGATGGATCAAAAAGCGTTTATCGAATCTATTGATTCTACAATCGATAGATTAAAAAAAGAAATTCGATTTTATAATAGAGTAATTGGTATCGGAAATATTATAAAAATAGTCTTATCAGCTAGTATCCCAATATTAATTGATCAGGCTTCCGAACACAGGTCTTTACTATTGATTGTTTCAATTGCTTCAGCAATAATTACAATTATACAAAGTGGGATGTCTGCATTTAATTATCAAGATAAAGTACAGACTTCGACAGAGTTATTAATGAAAATTGAAAAAGAAAAGTTGTTATATATAACGAAAACATCCCCATATAATAAAACAGATGAAGAAAATTTCCATTTAATCGTTACAACCCTTCAAACTGAATTAATTGATATTATCTCTGATTTTAATCAAGTTAATAACTAAAAATTTATTTAATTAGAAAGTAGTGCAGATAATACTAATTGTACAATTAAGAAAAGAGATAAGACTTTACATTCCTAAAAAAATGTAAAGTCTTATCTCTTTTCTTAATGCTATAAATTCATAATAACATTATGGACAATAAATTTAAAATTTATTCAGACTGTAGACAAACTCCTAAATTTAGAGTGTTGTTTGCAGTCTGACGACTCAAAAATGAGTCGTATAAATCAATTATAGTAATAAGTCATTGATTTCTTTAAATTCTTTATCAAGTTCTTTTTCATCATATTTTTCATATTTATCAGCTTCATGAAGAACTTTTTTAATTTCATGAATAGCCTTTCGTTCAACTAACCATTTTTTTAGGTTATGTTTTTTTTCTGGATTTTCAGATAACGTATCAAGTTCGTCTAACTCTTTATCCAGTTTATTGACAACAGAAACAATTTTGTTTACAACTTTTTCTTCTTTGTTTTCTAAATTTGACATTTATCTTCACGTCCTTTTTATTTGATAATTTAAGTATAGAACTTTGATATAGTTTATACAAATAGAAACGCTTCTTCGTGTATTCTGTGATTTTCTTTTGAAATGAGGAAAACTTTGGAGTAAAATGAACGTGGACAGAACAATATTTAGGAGGAATAAACTATGTGTACGTCTATTACTTATGTAACAAGTGATCATTATTTTGGAAGGAATTTTGATTATGAAATATCTTACAACGAAGTAGTCACTGTTACTCCAAGAAATTATAAGTTGAATTTTCGAAAGGTAAATGATTTGGATACTCATTATGCAATGATTGGTATTGCCGCTGGTATAGCTGACTACCCTCTTTATTACGATGCGACAAATGAAAAAGGATTGAGTATGGCTGGGCTAAATTTTTCTGGGTATGCTGATTATAAAGAAATACAAGAAGGGAAAGACAATGTATCTCCTTTTGAATTTATTCCTTGGATTTTAGGACAATGCTCAACAGTAGGAGAAGCTAAAAAATTGTTAAAAAATATCAATTTAGCAAATATAAATTATAGTGATGAACTTCCTTTATCCCCTTTACATTGGCTATTAGCTGATAAAGAAAAATCAATTGTCATTGAAAGTATGAAAGATGGACTTCATATATATGATAACCCTGTGGGCGTTCTTACCAATAATCCTTCATTTGACTATCAATTATTTAATTTAAACAATTATCGTGTCTTATCGAGTGAAACTCCTAAAAATAATTTTTCAAATCAAATAAGTTTGAATGCCTATAGCCGCGGTATGGGAGGGATAGGCTTGCCTGGAGATTTATCCTCAGTATCTCGTTTTGTTAAAGCGACTTTTACGAAGCTGAATTCTGTATCTGGAGATTCAGAGTCAGAAAGTATTAGTCAATTTTTCCATATCTTAGGTTCAGTAGAACAACAAAAAGGTTTGTGTGATGTTGGTGATGGAAAATATGAATATACAATTTATTCTTCTTGTTGCAATGTTGACAAAGGAATCTATTATTATCGGACATATGAAGACAGCCAAATTACTGCAATTGATATGAATAAAGAAGACTTAGATAGTCATAAGTTAATTAGTTATCCAATTATAGAAAAACAACAAATTAAATATATAAATTAGTTAGTATGTTGTGGTTGAGTTGGAATGGCAACACTTTTTTTGACAAAAATTATAAGGTGTTGTGAATGCTGCGGTGTTATGGCTCCGATTGCCCTTGACAATGAGCATCCTCGGATCTGATTTTCTCCGGCAGAAGCACAATCATTCAATTACGCTGCCTCTCCAGAGGTATCAGATCCGCGCTCATTATCAAGGATTCGCTTCGCCAATCTCTGTTGTCGAATTTGGATCGGTGTTTCATACGCCAACGTGCCATGTAAGCGTAGATAGTTCCACCAATGCACATAATCAAACAATTCTAGACGTAGCTGTGCCAGTGTCTCAAATTGGTATTGATGCACGAATTCTACTTTGACAGATTTATAGGTTGATTCCGCAACGGCATTATCATACGGACAACCCTTCCTACTCAATGAACGAGTAATTCCAAAACCATTCAGAATCTCATGAATGGTTTGGTTATCAAATTCCTTTCCACGGTCTGTATGAAAAAGCTTGACGTCTGTTAAAGAATACGGTATCCGTCCAAAGGCTTCTTTTACCAATGAGGCATCTTTCTTCTCACCACAGGAATAACCAATAATTTCTCGATTAAACAAATCAAGTATTAAGCAGATATAATGCCACTTTTTCCCCACGCGAACATAAGTAAGATCCGTAACGATGGCTTCCAATGGCTGTTCTTGTGTAAAGGTCCGATCTAATACATTCGCTGTTTTCGCTTCATTACAAGCTGTTCGTTGCCCTTTAAAATGAGCGATCGTATAGGTAGATGTCAATCCGCGGCGTTTCATGATTCGACCGATTCGGCGCCGACTGAGTTGAAGCCCACGCTTTGCTAAACACTTCTTCAATTTTCGGGTACCGTAAGCCTTTCGGTTTCGAATAAACTCTTCCTGAACGATCTCTTCTAAGTCGGACTCATTTTCGATCGGTTTCGCTTGATAATAGTAGGTTTGACGAGAAATATTTAGAATTTTGCACATCGCTGATATGGAATATTTATGCTTGTTGGTATCAATTACTTGTCTTTTCGTCCGAATATCAGCGCCGCTTGCTTTAAAATATCATTCTCCATTTCGAGTTGCTTATTTTTCTTTCTTAGTGCGATCAATTCTGCTTGTTCTGGTGTTAAGTTGTCTCTTTCTTTGAATGAGCCCGTTGATTGTGCTTGCTTCATCCATTTATCGAAAGAAGAAGGCGTAAGCTCATACTCTCGAATAATTTCTGCGCGAGGCTTACCAGCGAGATAGAGATCGACGATTTGTTGTTTGAATTCTTTTGAATAGGTTCTTCGTTGACGTCTTGACATGAAAAATCCTCCAGTGTGTTTTTTATTATTCTACACACCTTATTTTTTCTGTCTAGTCTAGTGTAGCCGATTCATGGAAGCAGAGGAGGTTCTTCGTTTAAAACAAGTAACAGGACTAAAAAGAGCTTTTATGGATCATAAGTTTAGTGAATCTTGGTATGAATTTGTATCAAAAAATTATAAAGTTTCTAAGGAAAATGAGAAGCAAATTTAGCTACCTGAAGAAAAGTAAAGGAGTTTATTTCGATGTATCACCTGATAGTTAGATTACAATTTAACTAGGCAGAAAGCGTCCAGCTTTTACATGTCAGGAGTGAATGTCGCTAAGGGGAACTGATTCATTACTTAGAATGAATCAAGAACTGTAGAAGCTACGGGGAAAACCAATGAAGGGAAATAATTACCATAAGATATAGTATATCAACTTTCTATGATGGATACCTGTTTCTCAAAAAACGTATTTCATTTTCACTTTTAGAAAATGTTAAGTTTAGAGGCTATCTAACTCTCTTACTTAATCAGATAATCGTGTTACGATAACTTCTGATTATATAGTGAAAGAGAATTTTTTGCGTTCAGATTTCTTGACTACGCCTAAGATAAAAATTCGAAGAAATGCTTATTACATTAACATTGAATACAGAAAAACTGATAAATTTTAAAATAGTCCAAAATAGAAAATTAAAAAAATATTTGGATGTGATTACGAAGTTATAGCGTTGAATTGATTTGAAACATGTATGACTTTGAATAAATAAAATCTTGTTGTTTATTGTTATTTTAGAATAAGGAGTGTAATTTATGACAAGAGTATTAATTGTGACAAAAAATTTGTTGGCAGAACAAAGTTTGCAGGATGTTCTGCAACGTTCAGACATTGAAGTGTATTGTTCAAATGATTTGATGAATGATACCATTTTTTTATCGCAAATTGTCAAGTGTTTTTCAATGGTCATTTTCAGCGATACGGTTTCCAATTTTGAAATTTCAAAATACTATTCTTTTTTTCAAAAAGAAGGATTACTCATTTTAAGAAAAGGAAATAAGGAAGATTTGAAAAATTCGGATTTTTCCTACTTGCTTAATGAAATCAGTGCCTGGATTGATCCCAAGATGCCAGATATTATGGTTATTGAAAAAATAGCCAAATTAATGAACAATCAAGAAAGGCTCGCTTCTTCCTTGAATGAAAGGAATCATAATCTTTTTTCAAAAAATGAAAATAATTCGAAAGGATTTTTTTCAGCCTTTCACCAAATGAAAAAAAGTTTTTGTATTACTTATATCAGTATCAAAAAGACGGAAGGATTGTGTCACGTAATGAGCTATGTAATTTAATTTGGGGATCAGATGTAACCAATTCAAGGTTATGTCAGTTATCTAATTTAAGTAACCGAATTAAAATGAAACTTGAAATGAATCATTTTCCAGAGGGGGAGTTAATAAACTTACGGAATAAAGGATATCTTTTAGGAGATTTGCTACTTATTGAAGTTGGAGAAAATCTAAGTTAGTGCCTACTGAATAATTAACAAATTTTGGTTAAATGATGATTGATTGATTATTCAGTTCTAAGAGAGATATCTTCGATATCCATCTGAAAAATTGGCGTAAAAAATCTGCCGTCAATTTTGACAGATTCATTGCGATAACACTCAACACGGTGCTTGATAAAGTCGTATCTTGACGTTTTGTGGTAATTAAAGCCGCGCCAAAACAGCGTTTCAATTGGCTGAAGCCACGCTCTACCTCAATTCGGTCTGTGTTGTCCTGATATTCGGTTAATTTATCTCGATTTTCATTCTTTCTTGGTCGACCTAATGCTGGTCCAGAAAGTCGGATATTTCGTGCTTTACAGTATTGAACGTTTTGCCGATTACGATAAATTTTATCAGCTAATACGCGTTCTGGATAATATCCATGCCGGTCGTAATATCGCCGGATTGCTGAAACGAGTACTTCTGATTCATTGTATGCATCAAAACTAGTTCGTTCGATGCGGGCGATTCCTCCATCGATGCTCATATCATATTTCGCTCCAAATTCAGTTGCAGCTTTGACTTTTCCGCGCACAATTGGACGAACCCATGGCTGGTGAAAGCTGACGATTCGATCAGAGACGCAATGGGTACGATGATCGTACATGTACTTTTGTTGGTCATAGATTTTTTGGATTATTTCCCACCATGTTTGATGCTTTTCAGATAGAGTAGTGCCCTTGGTCAGGAACTTTCGAATAATTTTCGCATCACGGTTCAAGAATCCTAAAAGTTTCCGAAGCTGGGCACGCAACCATTTCCTTGCTTTCTTCTTGCGTCGAACGACGTTCAAATAAACTTTACGTGCTACTTTACGATAGATCCGAGGCCTCTTCCAATTGTTCTCAGCACAAAGAGTGTCAATGATTGTTTCGGCATGTGTTCGTGCATCATTTAAAAGTTCAGTATCCGTAGGATACTTGATATTCTGGGGCGAACAGGTTGCGTCAAGAATCAAGGTACCAGATGATGAGTCATCGTTATCATTTGAGCTGTCATGGTTCGATTTTTCATTGTAAGCGACAATCTTCTCGTTGATCTCAATCAAAGTTGTCTTGTCTAATCGCTTACGAAAATTGACCATTGATGTGGCATCGAAAGGTCGTTCATCTTGGTAACCAGGTAACCCGATAAAAAATTGAAGATATGGATTTTCTTGAATTTGTAACACCGTTTCTTCATCACTGTAGCTGTACTCTTTTTGGATGAGTAAAGCGCCCAATGCCATGCGCAGCGGTTTTGCGACATTCCCTTTTTTATTTCGAAAGTTTTTCGCGTACTCTTTCTCCAACTCTATCCAAGGAATCCGTTCTGCTTTTTTGATCCAGCGATTTTCAGGATTCATTTTTAAACCGATAGGTTGATTAAAATCTTCAAAAGCGAGTTGGGTGTGAATTTGCGGTTTATACATTCAAAAACCTCCAAAAAGGGTAAGAGTGCACGGTTTTCAGCATATTACTGAAAAAGGCCTGCATTAATTTTATCAGATATCAGCGGGTGTTGCTGGTAAGTTAAGGTTTTAGAAATGATCGGCAGACATTAAGTTAACAAAATGAATTTATTAGATACCTCTAATTTTGTTTAGAGAACTAAATAATGTTCAGTTCAAGTTATTCAGAAGAAACAGGTGTTAGTATCAAATCATAGAATGATTTTCATAGAGACAAAACAAATTAAACCTATCTACGACATGAACTGCTTTCCGTATGCAACTCATGTCGATAGTGATTATCCACATAGTTATTAAAATAGTAAAACGGCATGTTTTAACCCTTACTTTCAAGTAAATTTTATCAAGTGCAGGAGTGAAATATCAACAACAGCAGATGGCCTTATTTGATGATACAAATCCGCCATTTAGATAATTAAGAATATGAAAAATCTTTCTAAGTTTCAAATTGATGGGAAAATAGAAATTGATAAGGTAAACAAAGAAATACTGATATTAAATGGCATAAATACAATTCGAGATGTTCGCAAAAAGTAAAGAAAATCGCTGTAAAAGATGTTTTTTTATCTTTTGTATTTGTAAAGCATAACAAAATGGCAAAACACTATTGAGTAGCATTATTTCAGATGTCGTGTATTATAATTTTGCAATTAATAGTGATTTATCTTGATGCTTATAAAAAATAGGAAATAAGCAAATAGCGGTGATAAATAAGTTAGATAACCACCACAACAACTGAGGTTTTAAAAAATGATATTAATATAGTATAAAAAAATAGCGATTTAGTTAACTTAGATTATTAATGAATCATATACTCGAAATAACGTTTTTAGTTGGATAGAATAGAGATGTGTAAAATAAATTACAAAAAAGAACATCTAACAAAAAGATGTTCGATAATTTTACTTACATTTAATCGATATGTTCAGATCATGATTGATTGCATCGTTTGCAACCAATAAATTTAAAACCAGTATCTTTGTTAAGACTGTACAAATATTCAATAGCTTGTTTACAGTTATCAAATCTCCCTACAATTTGTCTGCGGTTTTCATGAGGGAGAGAAGGACAAAACAAGGTGTGCACTAAATGCTGTCCTTTATAATTGGCTTTTTTGTCACAAATAAAATATCGCATAATGTAGTCACCTCAAATTGTATTTTTATTTGAGAAAAATTATAGCAAAATTTTTCATTTATTAAAATACTTTCAATGTTAGTTGATGGTGTTCATCAACTAAGTCCGATTTCGCAGAAAATGTTTGTCCGCAATCATGGCAGAGAAAACCACTGCATTTTAATTCTAAAATAGTAGTCAGCTTTTCTTTGAATTTCAACACCTGAGTGCGTGTCGTATAGGATCTGTAGATTATTTAATCTATTGAAACAGAAAATGAAAGGAGTTTCTAGAAGTGGAAAAATTCGTATTAAATGATAGCCAAGTAAGAATCGTCACTATGCTACTAGATAACGAAGAGCCTCTAATGATTAGCGATATTCAAGATAGTACGCATCTCTCCAAACGATCTGTATATAATAACTTGAAAGTGATCTACGAATATTTTCAGAAAATAGGATTTTCTGATTTTTCGATTCGGGAGCAAAAAGGACTGTTTTTAGATCCAGAGGAAAAGAGAATCTTAAAGAACACGCTGAGGTCCAGTCAAACAGAGTTGGTTCTTTGTCCTGAACAGCGAGTGATTTTGATTGCCTGTTACTTAATGTTTCCAGAGAAAAAAATTTTGATTGAATCAATTGAAAAAATGTGTCAGGTTTCACGAAATACAATCATTTCAGATATTAAGAAAACGAAAATAGAATTGGAAAACTATCAATTAACGATTGGCTATTCTCCTAAAATGGGCTATCAGATCGAAGGAAAATTGATCAATAAGAGAGAGGTATTCCTATTTTTCATTGAACGTCTATTAAAGTTTGTCGATATTCGTTTGCTTACTTTTCTGAATATCAACGATGTAAATGAAAATTTTAATAAGTTAAAAATCATATCAAATGAATTAGATAGTAGTTACAATGAGGAATCCCTACTGGCTTTAGCGGCGCTTCTTTCTGTCATCAGGCGCGGTGATGAACGTTATGAGTTCAGTATTAAGGAACTACATTTTATTCAGGATACGATAGAATTAGCTAAAGTAGATGAACATTTTACGGAGTTCTCGATCCATGACCGCTTCTACTTGACTGTGCATCTGTTGGGGACCCGATCGGCGACCGAATTCAAAATCGACAGAGAAAAGAATGTTGAGCTATTAAAATTATCAGAAAAGATCGTTGAGAAATTTGAAGTCGTCACCAATAATACGCTATTTGATAAAGATACGTTAGTCAACGAAATTTATCTACATTTGAGTTTATCCCTCCATTATCATGAATTATCCATACAAGCAGTGAATCCATTGTTGGAAGAGATTAAGACGAATTACTCAAGCATTTACTCCGCAACAAAAATCGTCTGTGAATCCTTAAAAAATGATTTTCTTGTTCCCATATTTGAAAGTGAGATCGCAAATATCACGTTGCATTTAGGGAGTCATTTAAGAGATCCTTTTGAAAAGAGCTCTAGCAAACGAGTTCTGATCGTTTGTCCAAGCGGTCAATCAACTTCAAATTTGTTACAGGTGGAAGTGACAAAGCTATCTCCAGAGATCAAGGTCGTTGGCGCTTCTGCTATCAGTGATATAGCGGATAAAGAATCGGAATTTGATTTCATTATCTCGACCATTGATCTGGACACAGAGTTTCCTTTTATCAAAGTAAATCCGATTTTGACAAAAGAAGACAAAGAAAAAATTGCCACCGTTCTTTTTTTGAGTCAAAGTCGCTACCATGCGGATGATCAGCAAATCAATGGTTTGTTTGATATTATTGCTCGATATGTGGAATCGGAAAAAATGCCGATTATCACGAAAGAAATCATTGATTTTGTCAATCATTCTAATCCAATCATTAAAGTTGAACATGAATACCGTTATTCTTTAACGGAACTAATTGGCCAGCATAATATTCAAATCGCCGCAACTCCTTTAGGTTGGCGTGAAGCGGTAGCGATGGCAGCAGAACCGCTAAGAGCGACCAAAACGATTGATCAGGAATACGTGGAAGAGATGATCCGCCTAGTGGATGTATACGGACCGTATATTGTATTAGGGAAAAATGTCGCGTTGGCCCATGCGAAACCAGAGAATGGTGTCAATCGATTAGGGATATCTATGCTGGTGTGTCCAGAAGGCATTTATTTTGATGAGGAAAATGAGATCAACGTTCTATTTGTTGTCGCGTCGCCTAATGAGTATGAGCATCTCAATTACCTGAATGATATTTTGAAATTCGCGAAAAATTCCGATGCTGTTAAAAGCATCATTCAAACAAAAAATGTAACAGAATGCTATGAATTAGCTAAAGGAATGTTCTAGTTTTTAGAGAAGTCCGTTTTATGGATGATGTCTACAGTCTTTTCTTTTATAATAGATTTATGAAAACGAATGCAAGGAGTGATAGTTATGATGTCTAAAAACAATACGAACGGTAGAAATCAATTTGCGATGCTCACGATTGATGATCTGGTTCCTCAAGATCATCTCGTTCGAAAGATTGATGCCGCGCTTGATTTTGAATTTATTTATCCAATCGTCGAAGCCACTTACTCCGATTTAGGTCGCCCAAGTATCGATCCAGTGATTCTGATCAAATTGGTGTTTATTCAGTATTTATTCGGTATCCGTTCCATGCGGCAAACCATTAAGGAAGTCGATACCAATGTCGCTTACCGCTGGTTTTTAGGCTATTCCTTCGAGGAGAAAATCCCCCATTTCTCAACTTTTGGAAAGAATTATGTCCGCCGATTTAGAGAAACGACGGTGTTTGAGGATATTTTTGCCTATATTTTAGAACAAGCAGTTAAAGCAGGTTTTGTAACAGAGGATAATTTGTATCTTGATTCTACCCACATCAAAGCTAACGCCAATAAACATAAGTTTACGAAGGAAATGACCCACGATGAAGCGAAAGCCTATCAGGATGAATTAGAAGATGAGATCAATCGTCAACGAATAGAGGCCGGAAAACGCCCTTTTACTTTGGACTTAGAAAAGGAAGTGAAGCTGAAAGAAAGAAAAATAAGTAAGGCTGATCCGGAAAGCGGCTACTACGTCAAAGGCGAACGAGAAAAACAATTTGCTTATTCTGCCCATACTTCATGTGACGACAACGGATTTATTCTTAGCACAATCATCACTCCTGGAAATATTCATGACAGTCAAGTCGCCTTTCAGCTCGTCAAACAATCGAAGAGACTTTTTCCTGAAATCAACTGTGTTGTCGCTGATGCTGGGTACAAGAAACCTAAGTTTGTTCACTTTTTGACTCATTTGAATCTTCGACCTTGTTTGCCTTATTCAAGGCCCAAAGGGAAAAAAGGGCTATTATCAAAAAACGAGTTTCTCTATGACGAGTATTATGATTGTTACATTTGTCCGCAGGATCAAATGCTCGCTTTTTCAACGGTTACTCGAGAAGGGTACCGAGAATACAAATCCAATCCAAAAGAATGTGTGAACTGTCCTCTGCTAAACCAATGTACCAAAAGTAAAAATCATCAACGAGTCATCACGAGACATGTTTGGGGAGATCTGATGGATGAAGTGGAACATCTTCGCCTAACGGATCTGAATAAATCAATTTACAAAAAACGGAAACAAACGATTGAACGAATATTTGCAGATGCAAAAGAAAAGCATGGGATGCGTTGGACCAAGTATCGAGGCTTGGAAAAAGTCGCGACGCATACGATGCTAGTGTTTGCTGCAATGAATTTAAAGAAATTAGCCACCTGGCTATGGAAAGGCAAGGAGCCTTTATTTTTTTGTTCAAAATTTCGAAACGAAGTAGATAAAAAGCTGTTCCAAGCTCGAGTTACGAGTTTGGAACAGCTTTTGTCTACAGTCTGAGAAGTCCAAGATGGTGCACACTCTTTGTGCACCATCTTGGACTTCTTTTTTGCTAGCGTTTTCACTATATTGTAAGTACAGGTAAGAAATGTAAAAACAACGAAGGAGGGGAGGAATATCTTACCTTATAGCCTAATTGTACAAATATTGGAGGAAGTGAATGGCTGGAAGCAATTGACCAGTTTCGTGGCTGACCAGCTAATAAAAAATGAACAGGAACGAAGTAACTACAAAGATGAAATTAACGAAAGCCTAGAACAATTCGGACCTTATTATTTACTGCCTAATGTCATCTTGTTTCACGGAAAGCCAGATAAAAAGTATTCAAATGCATTAGTAATTGTGAAACTGAATAAAGCGTTCACAGCTGTTGAAGATAACTTGCCCGTCAAACTGATCGTAGGAATGACTGCGGAGGATTCAAATGCTCATTTGAAGGTGCTTCAGCATTTAGTTGAAAAGCTAAACGTTTATCAGAATGTTGTCGACATATTGTCGGCAAAAAAAAAGGAAGAAATAGAAAAAGTAATACACGAATTCTAGTAATCGTTTGAGGAAGGAGGAAGCAAATGAATGACTTTGAATTTTTACCAGATCTGATTTATTCTGATCTGCGCGTAGCAGATCAAAAAGAGGCGATTAATCGTCTAGCAGAATTATTGGAAAAAAGTGGATTAGTAGGAGGAGATTACAAAAAGGATGTACTTTCGAGAGAGAAAGTATTTCCCACTGGAATAGCAGTCAAAAGCGGGGCCGTTGCTATTCCTCATGCCAGAAGCTCCAAAGTTTTTGGAAATGGAGTAGCCGTTGGAGTTCTTGATAGACCTGTCATTTTTCATTCTATGGAAGATTGTGATACAGAGATCGACGTTGAAATCGTCATGCTACTTGCGATTTCCGAGTCGGATAAGCAACTGAAGATGCTGCAGACAATCATGAAAATGTTAAGTAAGGAAGAATTCATTCTTTTGTTGAAAGAAAAAGAGAGCGAAGAAGAGATAGCACAGCTATTGAATAGTTTTTTATAAATAAGGAGGGAAAACAATGGAAAAAACAGTCGTTATTGCGTGCGGAGCGGGTTTAGCTACATCTTCAATGGTAAGGGATAAGATCGAAGAGGTATTGAGTGAGAATAATATTCGGGCCAATATCATTCAAACAACACTAAATGAATTGGAAGGATACGATGACAAGGCAGATATATTCATCACAACAATGAAGATCAATTCAGACTATACAACACCTGTGGTCCATGGGAGTGCCTTTTTAACAGGGATTAATGAAGAAACAGTCATTGAACAAATTGTAGGAATCTTAAAATAAGGAGGTTAATTATGCTAGTAGATATCATTCAATACATTGTTGATCTTGGCAGCTATGTTTTTGTTCCAATTTTAATGTTTATTATTGGGTTGATTTTTGGGCTGGGCTTTTTAAAAGCACTAAAGGCGGGAGCTACAGTTGGTATCGGACTCATTGGTGTATCGATTGTTAGTACCTTGACAGCAGAATCTTTATCTCCAGTCATTCAAATCATGGTGGAACGCTTGAATTTGAATTTGACTGCAATTGATGTAGGGGGCGGACCTGCAGCAGCCGTTGGTTTTGGTTCTTCCTTAGGCGCAGTACTGATCGTGGTGATCTTAGTTCTGAATATTGTGATGGTCTTTTTCAAATTAACGAATACAGTGAATGTAGACATCTATAACTTTTGGTATTTTGCAATTACAGCCGGGTTTGTCAATCTGTTAACAGGTAGCTTCATCGTTGCGATTTTAGCCGGTGTGACTCATGCAGTATTAGGATTGAAGATCGCAGATATCACAGCGAAGAAAACCCAAAAAATTATTGGTATCGAAGCCATTTCGATTCCTCATGGTTTTGCTGCAATGAGTGCGCCTTTGTTCATTGTATTAGACAAAATTTACGACTTTATACCATTGTTTGATCACAAAGACGAAAATGAAATCAAAAATGAAAAAGGGATTGCGAATGTTATTGGGACGATTTTTGGCGATCCGTTGTTCTTGGGATTAATTCTGGGGGCAGTCTTTGGAATCATTGCTCAATATGATGTTCCTGGCATTCTTGAAGTAACAATGAAAACTGCCGGAATCATGGTTCTATTCCCTAATATGGTCAAATTGATTGTGAATGGATTGATCCCAATTTCAAATCAGGCGAAGAAATTCTTTGCTACTAAATTCAAGGATCGTGAGTTATATATCGGCTTAGATTCTGCTGTTACTATTGGACATCCTGTTACTATCAGTGTTGGTATGTTAATGATTCCTGTATTTATGATTTTTGCAGCAATTTTACCAGGAAATACGACACTTCCACTAGGCGAGGTACCTTTCGCAGCGTTCTACGTTTGTTTTGCTACAATTATCCACCGAGGAAATCGTTTAAGAACAATCGTATCAAGTGTGATCTTTATTCCAATCGTTTTGTGGATTTCTAGCTGGGCGGCGCCACTGTTTACACAATTAGCAGATAGTGCCGGTTTGAGCTTCGTTCAGGAAGGGCAGCAAGCAACGACCATGGCGTTGGGGAATTTTGGTATCTGGTTCCCAACAATGATCGCACAGATTCCAACGGTTGGACCGATCCTGTTGGTGGCAGTCATTCTAGTGGTAATATTCGGCGGAAAGATGATCGAAAATAAACGAAGCGCAGAAGAAACGAGTGCGACAGAAAAAGTATAAAGAAGAGATGAGGTATAAAATGCTAACAATTGGTGTAATTGGTGCTGGAATCTATGGAACATATCACATTCGAACTTACATGAAAGACCCCAACATTGAAAAAGTGATCGTTTGTGATTTGAATGAAGAACGTTTAAAAGTAGCGGAAGATTCCTATGGGATTACGGGGTATACAAATATGGGAGAGATGTTGGAAAAAGAAAGCATTGATGCTATTAGCATCGCAACTTCTGATCCTTATCATTTTGCTCCTTTGAAAGAGGCAATCGAAGCAGGGATCAAGAACATTTTTGTTGAAAAGCCCTTGGCAACGACGGTCGATGAAGCAGAAGAAATCGTTCGGCTGGCTAAAAAACATGACACGAAAATCATGGTGGATTTCCACAAACGCTGGGATCCTGCTTACAACAATATGAAAGATCTTGTTAAAAATGATCAAATCATTCGTGGCTATATCTCATTGGATGACGTGATCTCTGTCCCGTTAAACTGGTTCTCTTGGACGGCTAAATCTTCACCAGTTTGGTTTTTAGGAGTTCATTGTTATGACCTGATCAGATATATGACCAATAGTGAAGTTCAATCTGTTTATGCAGTAGGCAACAAGAAGATGCTTGCAGACAAAGAAATCGATACGTATGATTCCGCTCAAGCAATCTTGCAGATGACTGACGGCAGCAATTGGGTCGTTGAAAGTTCGTGGATACTACCAGACTCGTTTCCTAAATCGAATGATGGTCAGCTAGTAATGTTGACGGATAACCATTACCTAAAAAATGAATCCTATCGTGGGGTAAAGAGCTATGGCGAAAAGGCCAGCTTGCCAAACTATATTTTCATGAACTTTGGTGAAGATGAAGTTTCCGGCTTTGGTCTTGATCCTATGAAAGAGTTTATTCGTAATATCATTGAGAATAAAGACTTTCGCTGCGATGCTGTCGATGGGTTAATGGCAACGAAGATCGCCGCAGCTGTCCATCAATCGCTTGAAACAGGAGAAGTAGTCCTTTTAAATGAAGGGAATTTATAAAAAAGGAGCACAGCTATGAGTATTTTTGCATTAGATAATGAAACGCTAAAAGAAAAAAAAGCAGTATTCACCGCTACAGAAATCGATCAACAGCCAAAAGTTTGGCAAAGAACTATAGATATTTTGGCAGAGAAAAAAGAAGAGTTGGAGCAATTCATCCAAAAGATTGTGGATCAAAAAGAGTACCAGATCATTTTTACTGGTGCAGGAACGAGTGAATTTATCGGTAATGCTTTGGTACATTCTTTAGAGAAAAAATATAGCGGGCACATTTTTTCATACGCTTCAACAGAAATTGTAACGGATCCAGGAAGCTACTTGCCAAAAAACAAACCAGTATTGCTAATCTCATTCGCTCGCTCTGGCGATTCACCTGAATCTTTAGGCAGTGTGAGTTATGCGGACAAAATTTGTGAAAATATCTACCATTTGTTCATTACTTGTAACAAACAAGGAAAATTAGCGAACTATGGCAAGGGAAAAGAAAATATATGTACCTTATTGCTTCCAGATGAAACTTTAGATAAAGGATTTGCAATGACCTCTAGTTATAGTTGCATGTATTTATCTGCTTATCTTGCTTTAAATTTAGAAGACTTTAGTCAGATGAAGAGTGAAGTTGAGAAAATAATTCCTTCTGTGACGAATCTCATCAAGAATGATTATTCCTTAATCACAAGAATTGTTAAGGAGTTCCAGTTCAAGCGCATTATCTTTTTGGGGTCCAACACGTTAAAAGGGGTGTCTCAGGAATCGCAATTGAAGATGCTGGAGCTGACTCAAGGAGCGGTCGTAACCATGTTCGATTCACTATTAGGCTTTCGACATGGGCCTAAGTCAGCAATAGACAACGAGACACTCTTGGTACTTTATCTGAGTGACAATGAATTTTCTAGAAAATATGAGATCGATTTTCTAAATGAAGTCATAGGTCAAAAGAATGGGTACAAGATCTGTGTCCTTTACAATCAACCCTTCGATGTTGATACGACAGTGGATTATCGCTATTGCTATAAAGTAGATGGAACGATGGATAACGTATATTTGGGACTATGTTATATCGTTTTTGCGCAAATTCTAGCTTTGCACAAGTCAATGGATGTCGGCATTGTGCCAGATGATCCCTGTCCTAGTGGAGAGGTCAATCGAGTTGTTGAAGGAGTTACAATCTATCCCCTTAATAATGGATAAGAAAGTACGATTGAAAGTAGGCAAAAAATGATTAAGGAATTTTGTGGAGAAAATTTTATGAATATAGAACAGGCCATTAAAAATGGTGTGAAGAGAATCAATCTTTATGACAATATTGCTGTTGGCGGAACGACACTAAGCTAAGATGTAAATACAAACTGATAAAATGAGAAGATATTACGTGTTATGAATAACCAGGTCAAAATGGCCATGTATTAAAAGGGATGGCACCGTAAATTAAATACACGATTTAACAGGGGGAAGAAAGAGATTTCATTCTTTGAGACATATTTCTAATACTCTTTTTGAGCTAATTGATTTTTGTGAGCAAAACGATATTTTAGTGGAGTCCTATTCTCCCGTTGGACATGGGAGTTAATAGAAGACATAGAGTTTTCGTTCCTCAACTTGCTATTCGCCATTGTTTAGAGATTGAGCTGCTATATTTACCAAAATCTGAAAATGAAGAGCATATTAAAACTAAAGGGGGCTTGATTTTATTTTATCAAATGAAATTCGCACTATTGAAAAATTTTATTTAATGCTCATGAATAGACTTGATGAAAATCAGTTGATACTGTCAAGGGCGGTTTAAGATTGTAGATTTATGTTGATTTGATTAAAGTTGTTATGTTTGGCAATCTTCAATTTTAATTCTATAAAAGTCAAATACTTAAAGTGCACGATAATGAATTAGCCTAACTGTTTGTGTGAGGTGTATAGACAATTTTTGTCTGTATGCCTTTTTTGTTTTGAAAAAATTTTATTTTTTTCGAAAAATGCTCACTCCCAGATTGTAATAATAATGGAAAGGGATAGAAGTAAAACGAGTTGAATGAATTTTTTAAGGAGGAGAATTCTATGGGCGACTCAGAGGAAACCCACATTCAACACGTATTTGACAGTTTTTGTAAGAAGGTAATACGTAATGAGGCATTAAATATTCAGAAGAAATATGCTAGATTTCGCCAACGACAAGTCTCAATGGAACTATTGGAACAAAAAGGGTTGGGTACAGAGTTCAATTATTCTGAACCCAATTTTAATAGTAGTGATAGTTTTATTGTACTTGGTATAGAGATTCTTATATCAAATGAAGAGTTGGCAAATGCGATTGCAAAATTACCTATTCAAAGACAAAAGATCATTCTGATGTCCTTCTTCATCGGTCTCAATGATCGTGAAATTGGCGAAATTATTGGGAAAAGTATCGGTAGTGTTTGGTATCAACGACAAACAGCTTTGAAAGATTTAGAAAAATATTTAGGCGGTAATTATGAAGAAAAATAAACGATATGTACCGTTCATACCAGTTACCACTATTAAAGCTGCAGCTTCTGGTGATTCGCTCGCCATGTCCATTGTTCTGTCAAAATATCAAAATTATATTTCACGATTAGCCATGAAATCAATATATGAAGAAGAAAAAGGAGTAGTTATGTACGTAGATGAACATATGCGTAGACAACTGGAGACAAAACTGATTGAGAAGATACTTGAATTTGACACAACTCGTTAACGTATTTTTTCCCTTTCCTTTTCATAGGCTGAAAATAGCCTGACGATCTTTGACAAGTGAATAGTAAATCTATCAGTACATGTAGATTACGAGTTTCTAATTAGTTTCGCCATGACAAGATTATACTTTGAGCGACAGTTTTTGAAATGGAAATCGTGATTTCAATAATGATACTTCCGTAACCAAATTGGCCCGCCATTACTGGGGGGAGGTGAAATTCCTATGTGCTTGAGTAAAGCAGCTGATAGATAAGAAAAACTACTATTTAAGTATCTGTATTAAGATGGTATACCGTTAGATGTGATTTTATATGAATGTAATTAATTATATTCATATTTGAGATTCCTAGTTATATAAGAAAATTCTTTTTTAAAGTCTACTATTAGAGGGAAACTATGTTGAGTGATACAAATCTGACAGAGGAGGGTGAAAGAGTTGGAGGTTAAAACAAATGTTAATTCTTTTGAAATAGAATTCTATTCAATTTTACAAAAAAAACTAGAAAACTACACAGAAGAATTGCTTGCAATAAGTCAGTTACCGTTAGTCTTAACAAACTCTGATTTAAAGAAACTTTTCCAGATCAGTGATAGTACACTGAATCGTTTAATAAAACTTGGTGATTTTCCATCTTGCTGGTATGGGATTCGGGGACATTATCTTCGTGATGATATTTTACAATGGATGAGAAAGAGTGATTCGAATGATTATCGTGAAAAACTTCGACTTTTGCGTTCTTTATAATATTCCATTTTTTCTATACTTGCGGTACTATTTATATAGAGAGAATAAGAGATTTTGTGTTTTTCCGATTAAGGGGTTCTTCTTTCAAAAGGAGGAATCTGTAATTGAAAACAAAAGATCGATTTAAGAAGCACATTAGTTCTACTGGTAGAGTCACGTGGTATTTCCAAGCGTTTCGGACAACAAGACGTGGTTTTAAGTCAAAACGTGAGGCACAACTTGCATATCTTGAAATGGAGAAGCAACAAAGGATTAAGAAAAAAATCATTGCGAGTAACGATAAGTTCAGTGTTGTAGGTGAGCAATGGTTTAAATATTATCGTTCGTTAAATGAGCAAAAAGAAACAACTTATGATAAGCGAGAAGAACAATTAAAAATTATTGTTCGATGGATTGGTGATAAAAAGTTATCTGATTTATCACCAGAGTGCCTTCAAGAACTACTTTTCAATTTGAAAGAACGTGGTGTTAATGGAGCAAATGTGGGCTATGCAAAAAATAGTTTGCAATCACTTATTCAAGTTTTGAATATGGTTTTCAAATATTGTCAAAGGAAGAATTTGATAAGTGAAAACCCAATGAAGTCTGTGAGAATGCCAAAATATCAGTTGACGGTAAATGATTTAAAAGAAGCCGTGAATAATATTGAGGACAAGTTTCTTACTGTCGATGAATTGAGAACTTTTTTGAATTATGGCCTTGTTCATGAGGAATTACCGATGTCTGTCCTTTTCCATGTTTTGTTTTACACTGGTTGCCGCGTCAGCGAGGCTCTTGCTCTACAGCCTGAAGATATAGATTTCAAAAGAAATGAAATTCTATTCTATAAGCAAACAGTAGTTAAGGGTAAAAGTAAGGATTTTCGGATTGAAACTACTAAGACAATTAGTTCTGCTAGGCGAGTTCCGGTAACGCCTCTGGTTATGGAAAAACTGCAACACTTGATTGAGGCTTTGGATGAGATGAGACAATATCACAGGTTTAATATAGAAGAAACATATTTGTTTGTTTATCTTGATTCTAGTAAACGTGGTGTTCCTTATCGTCGAGAGTATGTAAATGATCATGTCAAACGGTGTGTTAATCGTTCGGGAATTAATAAACCCTTTCATACTCATCTGGCTCGCCACACAATGGCAAGTTTAGTAGCTGAGTATTGTAGTTGGGATGTCTTAAAGGATCGATTAGGTCACACAGATCGAACAACTTCTAAAATTTACCGCCATTTAACATCAACTGAAAAGGTAAAACCTCTGATTGCTTTTAGTTCTTTAGAAAGTTAAAAAAACGGTAAAAACACTGGTATTAAAAGATTCTTGAAAACTGCATTTTTTTAGAAGTAGTCAATATGTAGTCAGAAGTAATAAAAATCCTTTTATATCAACACTTTAACGACTTTTCACAAGTATCAAAGAAATCCGTCGTTAATCCTAAAGATGTATTTCGAACCCTTGAGGAATCAAGGGTTTTTTGTTTTTTAGAAAATCTTTGAAAAGCAGCGACGCTTATGATTCATCCGGCTGTTGTCCATCATGAGCCGGCCATTGACAATCCAGCAACTGCATATTCGTAAAGATAGCTTTGAAAGAAGATGCTTCAGGAGAGCAGGCGTAAATTCCAAAGCGGATTTTATTCTTTCCATTGAACATGTGGCAAATGCGCATTTGCTGAAATGTTTTGCCATCAGGTGAGCACTCAATACAATAGTCGTCTTCGCGTCTGCTTAGGCGGTACCACATAGACTTAATCGAAGCATCGATTTCGGTTGTTGCCCAGTCAGAAAACCCATGATTTGTGACGACACTTCCCAAATGCTGAAACTCTTCATTTTCATATTCAATCGAACCTTTTAGCCAATTTTCACTATCTAAATACATGACAATCCCACATTGATCAAAACGATGGTAACTTTCAGTAAAATCTGTTTTTACGACAAAGCTAAAATACTTTTCATCCGTTTCCATCTGGAAAACGGGCGCGTTATCATTTTGAAAATGATAATATGTATTTTGCCACAGATCCGTATGCGGTTTTGTAAGAACCTCTATTTTGTCATCCAACAGCTCGTAGCTTTCTGGCAAACGAGTCCACTTAAAATCCTGCAAGTTCATATTTTTACCCTCCATAGATTCTGTCTTAATAAAAGGGTATCAAAAAAGCAGCTAGTGTTCTAAGAAAAAGACTATGCAAAGAGAAATTTGAATACAACTGTATGAACAATCTTTGCAAATATTTGATAACGTCCTAATTTTTACTTTGATTCCTTTCATGCAAATAAATGATAAATGACTGTTGAATTTGGTTTTCTATCTCGGAACCAAATCTGGTACAATTAGGTATGGTATTTATCGTTTACTTATTTTCGCATTTTTTAAAATGAAAAGAGAAAGGAAGTGAAGGATAACTATTTGTGAATCCATAAACAAATAGGGCTCCGAAGATATGAATCGAAAAGCACTATGGGTAACACAAACAGGCGTTTTATTGGCATTATTGATTGTCGTACAGGCAGTAACAGCTGGATTGGGAAATACCTTAGTCACGGGTTCTTTAGTCAATTTGATTTTGATTGTCGCTGTAACTACAGGCGGATTAGCTAGTGGATTATCAATTGCGTTGTTATCACCGATTTTTGCATTTATGCTTGGTATTGGGCCGGCATTTCCACAAATTGTATTTTGTATAGCAATTGGAAACGCAGTTTTAGTAACTATCTGGCATTTTATCGCTGGATTCAATAAAAAACAGGGAATTGCGAATTTCGCATTAGCGACGGTGATTGGTGCCCTTGCGAAGTTTGGGGTATTATATTTGTCAATTGTTCAATTCGTTGTTCCGATCTTATTAAAAATGCCAGCTCCTAAAGCTGCAATGGTTTCCGGAGCATTTTCGTTTCCACAGCTGATTACAGCTTTGATCGGCGGCGCATTATCTATTTTAGTCGTTCCTGTCCTTTCTAAAGCGCTAGGCCGTCAAAGAGTGAGCTAAGACGTTTTTTACAAATATTTTTGCTAAATAGATTTCAAGATAAATCCTTTCAGTTATAAAATCTTTCTAGATTTTTTATAACTGAGAGGATTTTTTTAGTTATCAGATGTGATTAAGAACTAGTTGACTTAAATTTTTTTTTAGCAATCTTGACTAAAGCTTCGGTGATTTTTTCGTAGTCAGATTGAACAAGTTTTTGATGACAATAGATGATCGGTTGATGCAAACGCAGAGCAGAGATAGTATCAACCGAAATAGGAATCTCACTAATGATGATGTCAACACTGTCATCGAGACTATTGGCCGTTTTTAAATTGAAATAAGATGAGAAATATTGACACACGTCATTTTGCAATGCTTGATTTGAAATGATCGAAAGAAAAGCGACTGTAATTGGTGCTGTATGTTTACCAAATTCAATGCTTTTATCATAGATTAAGCAATATTGAGAAAGAAGATAATTATAAAAATCATCGTCGCAATCATATTCGATTGATCTCATTTCAGCTTCAACGAGCGATTGAATATGTTCAATCTTATATTTCTTTCGAGAATCAATTGCTTCATGTGAATAATATGGAAGCAGCGTCAGAGTATAATTCAGCGGTGCACCAATAAAAGCAACTCGATAATGTAAGCACAATATGGAGTAGAAAATTTTATTTTGTTCTTTTTTAGTTAACGGAATATCTAAATGATAATTTATTCGATCCATAATTTGAAAAGCATTGTGAGCGAATTGTTGGTCGTTAAGCCGTTCATCTAAAAGAAAAAAATCAGGAGGTGTATCAATAGAAGAGAAACTGCCAATAGCAAGCAGACTGCTACAAATCAGCTGCGTCTCAACCTTCAGCTTCTTCTCTGAATGATGAGGCAGATATCTACCAATAGAGGTAGCGAAGGTACTAAAGGCTTCTGTATTAGAAAGCGAGTATGGTTTGTAAAGGGAGATCGAAATAGTTTCTTTATCAATACTAAAGCCCCGCCGTTCTCTTAAAAGGTGAATGGCTAAGTAATAATGAGTTAGTACATTTTTGTCCAGTGATCTAACGTTGTAAACTTCATCAGGACAATCGTCTAAGAGTGAGGACAGGTCTAAATAACTGAAGGATGGAAATGGCCAGTACCCAGCACCGTAAGTCGCGAGATATAACGCAGTATAGAAAAATCTTAGACTGACTTCATTACCGTCTAGATTGACTTTTCGTCGTGAATGAATCCTTAAGCCCATTGGTTTGAAGTAGTGGTTCAATTCGGTAATGATCCTGCGGACGTGAGAGTAAGATACGTGTAGGCTGTTTGCTGTGTCTTGCAGGGTATCAAACGAGGTCATTAACAATGATTCAATCAACTTAAACTTAGCCGATCGCTTGATATAGAAGTTTATAAAATTTTGAATATTAAAGGATTCAGAAAGCTGTAATTTAAATAACTGGTTTGATTTAGAATAGCTTAAATCGATAAAACTAGAACTCTCAGAAAGACGAATATCTTCAAGAATCGAATGGAAAATAGAAATAGCAGTTTGATTATTGATGTTTAAAGATTGCAAAAGTGTTTCCAAAGTACAGATATGATAATCAGAATCAAAGATTGTTTGAATGAAAAGCAGTTTCTTTTTATCAAGCTTATCGACTAAAAAATCCATTTTATTCTCCTTTTGTCATCATATTTAGATGAAGAGTATCATATAACACTTATTAGCGATAGAAATTAAGTTTGAAAGCACTTTAAGTGAAGGGACTTTAAAAATATTTTTAATAATAGTGTTTGTTTTTATATGGAAAAATATTAAATAGGAGAGATACCAACAAGTAATAATAATTATCGCAAGTGTTCTTTTTTTATTACATATCAAGAAAAATTGAACAAATCACAGAAATAAATTCTTGTAACCTAAACTCAATAATAATTTAAAAATAAAGGGATAGAAAAAGGAATTTTTTTATTACTAAATTTTAATTTCTTGCAAAATAAGCTTTTTTAATCTAAAATTAATTTATTTTTCTAATATTAAGAAAAGAATGTAATTAATAGTAACGCTATCTTTTGTAGAATATGGTAAGAATGAATTTCTAGTTCGAAGGGAGTGGTTGGAAATGATTCTTGAGCTAATGGATAGTCGTTATTTAAAACGTTTTTTGTTACTCGATTATTTACATATCAATCAAAACCATTCAATTGAACTAATGGAATTAGTAAAGTTATCACAGGTTTCTTATCCCACTGTTAAAAAAATCATTACTGATATACGGATGGATATTATTGATTTAGGCTATAGCGAGTATGTGGAATTGATTGATTTGCCGGAGCAGAACAAAGTGATTTGGAATGTGAAGAAAAATTTCTCATTAATGATTTTTCGACTTTATTATTTAGAGAATTCTTACCGTTTCCAGTTGTTTTCATTATTTTTAGAACCAAAAGAATGGACGATTTCTGAAATAACGAAAAAAATAAATACTACATATACAATGGTCAAAAAAGAACTCATCTATTTGGAGCGATTTATTACTATAAATGCCAATAATCTTCATCTAAGAACAGACCGCAGGCTGACTTTATTAGGAGACGAGGTAACGATTCGCTTGTTTTATACAGGGATTTTTCAACAAGTTTACGGTGGGTATAAATGGCCATTTGTTTTTATCAGCACGAATGAAATAATAAATTTATTAGAGAGTTTAGATGTTGGAATATATCGAAAATTCTCAGCAAGATTTGTAAGTATTCATTATGGATTAGCGATCTCGTTATTGCGAGCAAACAAACGCTCGATTCCCGACAATGTTTATTACTGGGAGCCCATTAGTATTCAGGAAAAGAAAATGTATGACCATTTATTTTCGTTACTAAAAAAGAAAATGGCTATGATTCATCCAACTATTTTAAAACGAGAGGTTAAATTCATTATCAGTTGCATCATCGCCAGCGATCTTGGACACCATGATGGCAGCCTTCCTGTTTTCTTTAATGAATCTCCGAAGCTAAAAGAAATTGGCTTCCTACATATGATAAACGAAAAAGTACATATGGTTGAAAGATTTGCATTGCGTGAAATGACAACTAAAGAACGTGATAAACTATTTGCTCGACTGGTGGGTGTATTTTATCAAATTTTGATTTACCAAGAGGCTCTGCATCAACGGCTGATTGACCTTTATGTCTATCATCCTTTTGATTTTCCTGCTAATAAAGAGCGAGAGCGGACTTTCTATCAAATTTTTATGAGTAAATGTAGTAGAAATTTGAACGCATTTGAAGCGGAATATATTGAGTATTTCTGTGTAGCCTATTATAAAATTCTGTTCTTTGAATTGGATAGGCAATTGTTTCATCCTAAGATTCGTATTTTTATTATTAGTAATCGAACACCGGAAATGCTAGTTAGCACGAAGCTACAGACGATTGGAGACTATTTTTACATTGAAATAGCTGATTCTCTTTGCAGAGAAGTAGATTTAATTCTTACGGACATCGCTTTGTCGAATCAAACAAAATCATTTTTACCAAGAAAAATTCCGATTCTTTATCTAACTGAGGGATATTGTCCAAGTGACAATAAACTACTTCAAGAAATATTGCCCAAAATTGCGGATAAAAAATATCGTGAAATTAAAAAAATTGGGCATGAAAAGAGATTTTGATAAAAATAGGACGTTACTAGGAGCAAATTAGATTAATACTTTATTCGAATTTGCAAAATTAAGCATCAGTTGCAGGAGCGAATCTATTAGAGATTTATAGGAACACATCTTTTAGATTCTCTTGTTTAACATTTGTCATAGTTTGAATGATTAAAAAATATAATGTAGATCTATTCTGCTATATAAACAACGAAAAATAGAATGATTTCTTCATCTAGCTAATAGATACGCTTAGAAGATCAATGCTTTTCTCTTCTTTTTAACATTCTAATGAAGAAGAGAAACTAAGATGGATTAACCATAAGTAAAGGAGCAAAACGATGGGACAAATATTATTTATTACAAAATGTATCGAACGAGAGCGTTTTTTAGAAGGCGCTTTTAGACAATTAGGGCATGAGGTTTTTCTTTCTGATCAGTTTTTAACTCTTCATATAAAAAGAGACACAGTTGCTTCATTAACTGATTTTTTTAAAATAATTGTTTTGAGTGAGACATTAACGAATCAAGAAGTTCTTTTATTATTGAAAAGCTTTAAGGGGCAATCGTTAAGCATTTTTAGAGAAGTAGAAAGGCTGCCGACTAAAAAGGAGCAACAACTTTGGACTGAAAGAGGCATCAATGAATGGCTTGTAAAGGATATGATGCTGGAAGAAATAAGAGAAATGCTGGATGGCTACATTGATTCTTCAAAGGAGAGGCAGATCTTCACGGAAGAGGAGGAGAATGAAAAACGATCATTGAGTAGTTTAGCACTAAATTCAACGCAGTTACGTTTTTTACAAATTCTTTATCGGGAACACGATCAAATCATCTCTCGGGAAAAAATGTGCGAATTACTTTGGGAACGCCCCGGTAATGCCTCCAACTTATCTCAATTGTCTTGCTTAGTGAAACTATTAAGAAAAAAACTTAATGACCAAGGAGTCGAAGGGGAATCGATCCTTACAGTTTGGGGACAGGGTTATCGGTTAAGTGACACCTTCTTTAAACAAATAACAACTGAAATAAAAATTTAAAAGTAACTAAATAAAATGAGTTTTCGTTCATTCGTAAAAAAGAGCTGACCCGAAAGTCTATGAGACTTTTGGGTCAGCTCTATCTTTATACAGGGAGTTAAACTTTGACTTTTGTACGATCACGATAACTGGTATGAAGAATATGATGCGCTTTTAAACTGCCCGGTTTTTCCAAGAACTCTTGATAGATTTTTTGGACGATTGGGCTTTCGTTTGATTTCCGCAGTCCTTTACCTTTGTCTTCGGCATATAATGCAGCTGCTCGTTTTGTTTTTAGATCAACGAAATTACGGACTGATGCAGGTTGAACAGGTTGACCGCCACCGTTGATACACCCACCAGGACACCCCATGATCTCAACAAAGTGGTAGAATTTTTCACCGGATTGAATCTGTTCCAGTAATTTCTTTGCATTGCCGATTCCGGAGGCGACTGCAACATTGATCGTTGCACCACTCATTTCGTAGGTTGCTTCTTTAATGCCGGACATTCCACGCACCTCTGTAAATTCTACTTGTTCCAGTGATTGTCCGGCTAATGTTTCAGCCGCAGTTCTTAAGGCCGCTTCCATGACACCTCCGGTAGCTCCGAAGATATATCCAGCTCCTGTCGCTTCATCCAGTGGATTATCGAAGGCTTCGTCTTCTAAATCCACGAAGCGAACACCAGCTTTGTCGATCATTCGAGCTAATTCGCGAGTGGTCAACGCAACATCACAGTCGGAATAGCCAGCCGCTGCTTCGTCCTCCCGCGTGACTTCGAATTTCTTAGCAGTACAAGGCATAATTCCCACCACAAAGATATCCTTTGGATCGATGCCTTCTTTTTCAGCATACCAAGTCTTCGCAAGGGCACCGAACATTTGCTGCGGTGATTTACAAGTCGACAGATTGGGAATCAATTCTGGATGATAGTGCTCACAATATTTGACCCAGCCCGGCGAACAGGAGGTGAACATTGGGAATGGCCCATTATTTCCCACACGCTCTAAGAATTCGTTGGCTTCTTCCATGATTGTAAAGTCAGCGGCTACATTGGTATCAAAGACTCTGTCAAAACCAATTTGACGTAAAGCGGCGATCATTTTTCCTTCCACGTTGGTACCAATCGGCATATTAAAGGCTTCTCCTAAAGTCACACGAATCGAAGGAGCAGTCTGAACAATCACATGTTTGGTTGGATCTTCCAAGGCATCCCAAACTTCTTGTGTCTGGTCTTTTTCATGGATTGCGCCCGTCGGACAAACTACGATACATTGTCCACAGGAAATACATGGAACTTCACTGAGATTTTGTTCATAAGCGCTGCCGATATGGGTTTCAAATCCGCGATTATTCGGACCAATTACACCAACTGCCTGCCATTTTGAACAAGCAGCGACGCATCTGCGGCAGAGAATACATTTATTATTATTTCGAACCATATGAACTGCGCTGTCATCAAACTCGTATTCACAGTTTTCCCCGTTGAAGTAATCTTCGTCGGCAACATTGAATTCTTTACAAAGCTTTTGCAGTTCACAATTTCCGCTGCGGATACAAGAGAGGCATTTCCGCTCGTGAGTCGAGAGAATCAGCTCCAGAGTCGTCTTTCTTGATTCAAAGACTTTTTTCGAGTTAGTCTTGATATCCATACCTTCAGAAATTGGATAGACACAGGCTGTTACTAAACTACGGGCACCTTTGACTTCTACCACACACATGCGGCAGGCACCGATTTCATTGATTTCCTTTAAAAAGCATAAGGTAGGTATTTCGATATTATTCACCCGTGCTGCTTCAAGAATAGTCGATCCTTCTGGAGCAGTACAGACTTTTCCGTTGATGGTAATCATAACTTCTTTCACTTGCTCCACCTCCTATATGACTGTAATCGCATCGTAGCGACAGGTATCAATACATAAGCCACATTTCGTACAGATCGACTGATCAATTTCGTGTGCTTGTTTCACTTCACCACTGATCGCACTTACTGGACAACCTTTGGCACAGGCTCTGCATCCTGTACATTTATCTGGCAGAATACGGTATTGAATCAAGTTTTTACATACGCCAGAAGGACAACGGCGCTCTAAGACATGAGCTTCATATTCTTCTCTAAAATAGCGCAGGGTAGAAAGCACAGGATTCGGTGCTGTCTGTCCTAGGCCGCAAAGTGAGTTCTCTTGGATATGATGACAGAGTTCTTCCATCCGATCCAAATCGTCTAGCGTTGCCTTACCCAGAGTAATTTTTTCTAGGATTTCTAAAAGACGTTTTGTTCCGACACGACATGGGACACATTTTCCGCAGCTTTCCTCAACAGTAAATTCTAAGAAAAATTTGGCGATGTCCACCATACAGTTGTCTTCATCCATGACGATCAAACCGCCCGAACCCATCATTGAACCGATTTTCTTCAGGTTTTCATAATCAATTGGTACATCATAATGCTCTGCTGGGATACAGCCGCCAGAGGGACCGCCTGTTTGAGCTGCTTTGAATTTCTTGCCAGCAGGAATTCCTCCGCCGATATCTTCAACGATTTCTCGTAAAGTAGTTCCCATTGGAATTTCCACTAGTCCAGTATTCTGGATTTTTCCGCCAAGAGCAAAGACTTTAGTTCCTTTTGATTTTTCTGTTCCGAAGCTGGCAAACCATTCAGGCCCTTTAAGAATGATTTGAGGAATATTCGCTAATGTCTCAACGTTATTAACGATCGTCGGTTTTCCAAACAGTCCCTTGACGGCAGGAAAAGGCGGACGTGGACGAGGCTCGCCGCGATGACCTTCAATACTTTCGAGCAAAGCGGTTTCTTCCCCGCAAACGAAAGCGCCAGCACCTAAGCGCAAATCCAGATCAAAAGAGAAACCGCTACCAAAAATATTTTTGCCTAAAAGTCCCTTTTCACGTGCTTGCTTGATGGCGATACGCAAACGATTTACAGCAATGGGATACTCTGCTCGGACATAGATATAGCCCTGGTTCGCACCGATTGTATAACCCGCGATGGCCATGGCTTCGATGATTGCATGAGGATCACCTTCCAATACGGAACGGTCCATAAAGGCACCCGGGTCGCCTTCATCGGCGTTACAGATAACGTATTTTTGATCCGATTGGCTGGCTTTGGCGAAAGACCATTTCATGAAAGTAGGAAAGCCAGCACCACCACGGCCTCGCAAGCCTGAAGTTTCTAAAAGACTCAACACATCATCGCGAGAGTATTCATTTACAACAGTAGCTAAAGCTTGATAACCATCGAAGGCGAAATATTCTTCGATTTTTTCCGGGTTGATCCGTCCACAATTTCGCAGAGCAACTCGTTTTTGCTTGTGATAGAAGGGAGTGTCCATTAATTTGTTAATAATCTCTTTGGTGTCGGAGTCATGATAGAGTAATTTCTCAACTAATTTCCCATTGATTAAATGATCTGAAACAATTTTTTTCGCGTGTTTTGGTTGAACTTGATGATAGAAAACGGCTTCTGGATAAATAATAACAATCGGACCTTGAGCACATAAACCAAAACATCCCGTTTTTACGATATTTACTTTATTCGTCAATTCATTCTTCGCTAATTCCTCTTTAAGAGCATTGACAAACTCGCCGCTTTTAGATGAAATACAGCCGGTTCCAGCACATATAAGAATCTCTTTCTCATATTGCTGTCCTTCGATAACTTCATCATCTAAACGCATCGTAATCATCTGACGATAAGTATTTCGAAGTTCGTTTAACTCATTCCAATCTTTCATATTTTTTCTCCTGACTCTTGAAGTTTTGTATAACAAAAAACAATTTTTCCACAAATCTTTTTTCAATTGGCTTTTAAATATGTAGTAGATTTCTGGAGAGGGAGGATCAATAATCAGTTATTCTCTTTTTGATATGTGACGAGCACTTTATCAGCTTTTTTCTTAGACAAACGACCATAGACTTCTTCATTGACTGTTAATACAGGTGCTAACCCGCAGGCACCAATACAACGGCAAGATTCTAAAGTAAATTTGCGATCTGCAGTGGTTTCACCAGGTTCAATCTTTAATTCAGAGGAATACGAATCTAAGATATCCCCAGCTCCTTTCACATAGCAGGCGGTTCCCATACATATACTGATCGTATATTCTCCTTTGGGCACGAAGGTGAATTGGGCATAAAAGGTTGCGGTGCTGTAAAGCTCTTCCATAGGAATCTCCAATTCTTTAGAAAGCCTTTTCAAAATATCGATTGGCAAATAACCATAGATTCTTTGAGCTTCCTGCAAAGCAGGCATCTGTGCGCCACGCTGCCCCTTTAGTGCCTCTATGCAATTTTGGAACTCTTGGTACTGACTTTCGGTTTCGATAAAATCAAACGCTACTTTTGTACTCATATAATTCTGTGTCCTCCTTTCTACGCTCAACCAAATTCTCTAAATACTCACAACATTGTTTATCAAGCAAAGCTGGTTATATAGATTAAGTATATCAAAAATGACGTCAAGTTTGTGATTAATTATACAAATGAGAATGATAACTGTTCTCGGACTTAAAAATTGAATTTGGCATAAGAGAAATGAACTATTATCGGAGATAAATGAGAATCGACATTAAAAATAATTTCGTTATTATAAATAGGGGATATAGCGTCTTTAGCTTTTTAAAACAAAGAATAATATATTTATCTCTTTCATAAACTGTTCTTTTAATAGAGAAAAAAAGCTTCTAATTGTCTCGCAAAGTTAATAATACCTATATATCCAAAATTATTTTAAAAAAATAAAAAAAATAAATTGGTATTGTATGGTGATTAACGCTATGCTTATTTTATAGAAATTATTATTTTAAAGTTTAGAAATAAAAGCGCTTTAATAGAAAATAGAAAGTAGGAAATCAAATGACTGAACACGGACTGAGCCAACGCCAAATCTTTGGAGTAATAAGAAAGAACCTAGAAGCCAAAGCACTTAAGCAATTTGATGAGTTTCATGATGAAGCAACGTTGTTAGAATATGCTGTTGCGGTTCTCGTGAGGAATGCACTTGTGCTTGGCGACTATTCATTTTTCTTAAAAGAACAGATCTGTGAAGTATTCTTTACTGCTAAACCCAATGAAGCGATGCGAAAGTTTTTGCCTTTTTTCATTTCGTACTTTTCAGACAAGGAATACAATCAAATTATTCTACGTCTGTTTAAGAATAAAACATCATATTATCAACATACTAAAACCGCTCGTGAATATAGCAAATATCTAAATAAATCAACCTCTCAAATAGTTCTTCCAGATAACCAGAAAGTTTCTATTGAATCCATTTTTGAAGATAAGAGCGGGAAGAAGCATAAATGGATTCTGCGGGATGCAGATCCTTCAAAAAAGAAGGAAGAAATTGAACATATTCTTGAGGTCTTAACACTGCTGTCCATTTTTGAAGTAAATGGCGTGCGTCGCTTTGCACAGCTAGTTAAATCTAAGCGGATTGTTAGTGAAGAGGAAGAATTAGTTAAGCAAAAAGCGGCACCGAAGAAAGTAAAGGGTAAAAAAACTGCTGCGAAAAAAGAACAGCAGGAGTCTGCACAGCATTCAACTACTGAAACGAAGCAACTAAAAGATCAGCAAACGGTTCGGACAAGTATGCCTACTAATATTGATCCAAGAAAAATGGACTCTAAAGCTTTGAGGCAATCAGCCAAAACAACGATACCGTTAGAAACAGATTTGACAGCGTTTCACATTGAAAACGCTGACTCGCAGACTGATAAAATCACCACGATTCCGATAGCAACACAGGAAGTACCAGAGCATTACTTGGATCAAAGTTCACAGAACCTATCGGAAAAAGAGCTAGAACCAGCTTTAGCGACGATCGAAGCATCCGCTGAAGATACAGAAAGCCCTTCAAAACTCGACCAAGTGACTCCAACAAAGAAGAAGGTTAGTAAAAACTTGCTAAATATGCTGAAAAGGTTTAGTAAAGGAAAATAATTTAGAACTATTGTTAAGGAGTTTATTTGGCATGGAAACTGTTTTTCTATCAGTAAGTCTGTGATCATGAATCAGATTTCAGGATGAAGAGTATCTTTTTTTTAGCCCATAGATATAAAGAATTGTTTTTTAAGCAATGGAGTAATGCGCTCATTTTTGCCTAAGCTGAAAGAAATCCTATATAATAGAAAAAACAGCGACGGGAGAAGACGTATCATGACTCAGGAAGATGGATTTTTTCAAGGAAAAAAAGTGAATAGCAGGAAATTACAGGCTTACGGTTTTAAAGAAAATGGGGGAGTTTATTCTTATGATACGAAAATCATGCAAGGGGATTTTCAATTGACTGTGACCATTTCAAAAAAAGGACAAGTAGAGACAAACCTGCTGGAACTTGCCAGTGAGGAAGAGTACATCCTGCACCGAACCTCAGCAGCTGGTTCCTTTGTGGGTGCAGTCAGGTCGGAGTATCAGTCAATCCTGCAAGATATTGCCGATAAATGCTTTGAATCAGATTCTTTCAAAAATGAGTCAGCAAAAGAAGTCATCAATTATATCCGCGATACGTATCAAGATGAATTGGAATTTCTCTGGCCTAAAACTCCGGGCAATGCCATTTTCAGAAGAAAAGAGACAAAAAAATGGTATGCAGTATTATTAACGGTTCAGAGAAATAAACTTGGTTTGCCATCAGATGAGCAGATCGAAATTCTAGATTTAAGAAATCAACCAGAAAAGGTCGCAGCACTTGTAAAGGAGAAAAACTATTTTCCAGGCTATCATATGAATAAAAAATACTGGCTAACGATCTGTCTTGACGGAACGGTCCCTTTTAAAGAGATTAAACTACTGATTGATGAAAGCTATCAGCTTGCGTTGAAATAAAAATGAAAGAAGACAGTAGTTGGGGAACAGCTACTGTTTTTCTATCAATAAATTTACCTATTGACATGGGACGCGTCCCATAACCTATAGTAGTATTAGGACGGAATGAGGTGGTAGTTTTGGTAAATATTCGTGATATTGCTGAGATGACGGGAGTCTCTAAAACAACAGTTTCAAGAGTCATCAATAATCAGCAATATGTTTCTGAAGATATCCGAAAAAAGGTTCAGGCGGCGATTGAGGAAACTGGTTATGTGGTTAATGGCAATGCGGTAAAATTGAGTATGGGAAAAAACTATACGTTAGGTGTTACCCTGCCTTACAATAACTCCTGCTACGATCGTTTGGTTAATAGTTTGCTGTTTCACGCGCGAGAAAAGGGCTATCAGGTCCTGCTCTTACCTACCTATTATGATGAGAAAATCGAGAGTGAGTACTATTCATTGCTAGAAAAACGGATGATTGATGGGCTTATTTTAACATCTAGAGCGAGTAATTTGGATAATTGGACGAAGCTTAAGTCAAAAGGGCGGATCGTTTCAACCGAAAAGGTCACCAATCCTAAAATTCCGATGATCTTTCCAGATCGAAAGAAAGCCTATGAAGAATTGTTCAGCATGCTAAAAAAACAGGGTTTCTCTAAGGTTATTTTTACAAATAAACGCAGTCTTTCTGAAAGTACCAGTGCTCAAGATAAAGCCGCCTGCTACCAAAACTATTTTGGTGAAGTGATTGAAGGGCAAAATTTCTTTACTGGTATTGAGGATTATGACAGTGGGTATTATTGGGCGAAGGAAACCTTTAAAGAATTAGCGATTCCAGAGGTGATTTATGCCAATGCCGATGATACTGCTGCCGGAATTATTAACGGCTTGCAGGAACTCGGTATTACCCATAAAAAAGATTTCCAAATGATTGGCGAAGGAAATCAACCATATAGTCAGCTTTTAAATTTTTCAACGATCGATTTTCTGCCGCAAGAAATCGGAGCAGAAGTTATCAATTATATTTTATCGGATCAGGGAATGGTAAATGTGGCGAAGGAGCCGCGCTTTATTGAAAGATTGAATCAAGAAAGGAAAAATGGACATGCATATTGAACACGTAGCAATTTGGACTAAGGATTTAGAGGCGATGAAGGAATTTTACGAAAATTATTTCAATACCAGCAGTACAGAGCTTTACCACAATAAAAAGACAGGCTTTCGCTCTTACTTTCTCAGTTTTGATTCAGGCAGTCGGTTAGAGCTCACTTCAAAACAGCATTTGTCGAATCGAGTGGCTGACAGTCTAGGCTATACTCATTTGGCGATTTCCGTGGGATCGAAAGAAGATGTCGATAGCTATGTTGAAAGTTTTTTAGCTGATGGCTTTCCGTTATTAAATGGACCAAGAACAACTGGGGACGGATACTATGAAGCAGTGATCCAGGACCCAGAGGGAAATCTGATTGAACTGACGACGGATTAATTAAGAAGTAGTATTGTTTGTATGCAGCAATCAAAACGATTGCTGCTTTTTTTGAAAAAATTTTTTATTTCTGTATGATTGAACATATAATGACTGACAAGGAGTGTTTGGATGGAGCAAAGCAAGGATCGAAAAGTCTATAATAAACGGTTGGGTGAAGAGGATGATTTTTTTAAGAAATTCTCAGCATTGGATAATGAAACCTATCAAGCAAATGTATTGGATAAGCGTCAAAAAGAGTTAATCGGATTAACGATTTCAATCATGTCGAGATGTGAAGAATGTATTCTCTATCATCTGGAGGAATGTCAAAAAGCAGATGTGACACGGGATGAAGTGATGGAGGTTGTTAAAATGACTGTAATCGGAGGTGGCTCCGTGCTGTATCCTTTTGCACGGAAAGTTTTGAAGCTGCTAGATGAATTAAAGTATGAATAATCAATAAGTATTTTATTGATTTGTCTTTACGTGGTTTGCTATACTGGTGATGAAAATAAATTACGCACCTATAGATGAATGGAGTATGTTTTGTGAGTGTCACAGGTATCTAATCAATAAGCTGAATAGTCAGATAAACTCAGGTTTATTTGGCGTGCTTGTAGAAGTGATATCTGTCGAATGAATCGTATGTTTGTATTCTCTGACGATAGTATGACTATCGTCTTTTTTGTTTTTCTGAAAAAATCTGTAAGTGTCTTTTACAGGATTTTTATAGGTGAGACATTTATTTTCGAGGCAGATATCTCTGAATAAAAGATTGATAAGAAGGAGAATGGTGTATGCTATCGGAAATAAATGTTTCATTGAAAAGGAGAGAGACTAACAATAGGAGAAAAACAAAACGATGAAGACGACAATTATTGGAAACCACCCAGCTGAAACAATTGCTCAAATTACAGCTGTTTATAAAGATTTATTTGAATTTACTTGTGAAAAAGGACAGGGGCTAGCCAGAGTAAAGCGCGGCTGCTATGACAATAAACAAGAGAAATACCCAACGACAGGAGATCGTGTTGTCATTGATTGGCAAGGAAAAGATCATAGCCTCATCTTAACAACATTACCGAGAACTTCGGCATTATCTCGCTTAGATTCCGCTAAAGGAAAAGAACAAATGATAGCGGCGAATTTTGATTATGTTTTTATTTTACAATCGTTGAATGGCGATTTTAATATTCGACGTTTGGAACGCTATCTGACACTTGCTTGGCAGTCTGGCGGAATGCCGATTGTTCTGCTGACAAAGGCTGATCAAATGGACAACTACTTGGAGCAAATAAGAGCCGCCAGAGAGGTTGCATTAGGAACCGAAGTTCATGCAGTCAGTGTGAAAACTGGCGAAGGAATCTCAGCGCTAAATCATTATCTTTCACCGAATAAAACAATTGTATTAGTGGGTTCATCAGGTGTTGGGAAATCCACTTTAATTAATTATTTGTTGGGAAAAGAAATTATGGAAACTCAAGAGATTCGCAAAAGGGACGGACGCGGCCGACATACTACGAGTCATCGTCAATTATTTGAATTAGCCAATGGCGCGAAGATAATTGATACTCCCGGTATGCGAGAAGTTGGTATGTGGAGTGTTACTCGCGGGCTACAGGAAAGCTTTGCAGATATTGAGTTTTATTTTGAAAGTTGTCGATTCAGGGATTGCCGACATCAAAGTGAACCAGGCTGTGCTGTTAAAGAAGCCTTACAGAATCATGAGCTTTCATTAGAACGTTGGGAAAGTTATCTCAAGCTTCATGCAGAGGCGAAATACACCAGTGATAAAACAGCTTATTTACGGGAAAAGGAAATTTGGCAAAAGAGTATCAGCAAGTTTGCCCGACAAATCAAAAAAGATTATCAACATACTGCTTGTAAAGAAAGCTTTGTTTGTCAGAGATGTGGGATGCCAGCAAATCCTGAAAGTGCTGGGAGTAAACACCGGAATCATTGTCCACATTGTTTGGTGAGTCTTCATGTTGATAATCGCCCGGGGGATCGTTCTTCTATGTGCCATGGTCAAATGGAGCCGATTAGTATCTGGTCAAAAGAAGATGGTGAATGGGCACTTGTTCATCGCTGTCAAGCCTGCGGAACTTTAAAAACGAATCGCGTTGCCGCAGATGATAATCAGCAACGGTTGATTGAGTTAGCAGAAAAAGCAATGAAGCACCCGCCATTTAGATTTGGATAAAAAAATTCGCTCAGAGAATAATTTCTGAGCGAATTTTTCTGTGATTTAAATGGAATCATTGGCTGCGGATGAAAAAACAATATGAGTGGAAGGAACCCCAAAACGCATAGTCTCATCGATGAATTCTTCCAAATGTTCCATGTTCTCAGCAACCACTTTTACGAGATAGCTGTAATGCCCAGCAATGCGGTAGTATTTTAATACCATTTTCTGCTGCGCACAAAATTCGCGGAAGGCTTGACAATTTACTGTTTCAAATAGAATGAAGGCTGTAATACTTTTTCCCATCTTCTGATAATTGATATTGATGGTGTATTTTTCAATAATACCTAGATATTCCATTTTTGTGATTCGTTCCTTTACGGCGGGGGAACTAAGTGCTACCTGCTGAGCGATTTCACTATATGGTGCCCGAGCGTTTTCCTTCAAAAGATTTAGTATTTTTTTATCTGTCTCATCCATTTTGAACCAACCTTTCAAATATTAAGCTAAATCAGAAAAATCTTTTGCTTAGTAAGGTAAATGAGCGGAAAGACTTTACAAACTGACTGTCACTTGAAGTGGTTATACTTTATCATAAAATGAAACGAATAAGGGGGAAAACAAATGAAAAAAGTTCTTTTATTATTAGCCAATGGTTTTGAATCCTATGAAGCGAGTGTTTTTACTGATGTGTTTGGCTGGAATCTTTATGAAGGTGATCAGAATACCGAGCTTGTCTCGGTGGGATTGCATCCTGTTTTGTCTTGTACTTGGGGGTATTCTTGCATTCCGATGAGGCAAATTGAGGAAGTCGATTTGAATGACTTTGATGCGTTGGCGATTCCGGGCGGTTTTGAGCAGGCCAACTTTTATGAAGATGCTTTCAGTGAGGATTTCTTATCAATCATTCAGCATTTTGATAAAGCAAATAAACCAATTGCGGCTATTTGTGTTGCCGGGTTGGCAGTTGCTAAAAGCGGCGTTTTGACTGACCGCTTTGGAACCACCTATCGCTTCAAAAATAATCCCAGACAGGATCAAATGAAAGAATATGGTGTACTTGTTCAGTCAAACGAACGGATCGTAGAAGATCGTAATATTATTACTTCGTCGTCTCCGGAAACTGCCTTAGATGTTGCTTTTCGTTTACTGGAGCTTTTGACGAATGAAGAGAATACAGCAGAGGTCAAAAGAAGAATGGGCTTTGCATAAACGGATCAATAAAACCTCGCATAATTGGGCACATTTAGCGAGCATCGAAAAAAAATCTCATGATAAAATTATGATGGAAGGAAGTTGATAGGAGGAACGAGAATGAAATTTAAAGGACCAATGTTAGTGGTAAAGGATATGGAAAAAGCAAAAAAATTTTACACTGAAGTAATCGGCATCCGCGTAATTGCTGATTTAGGAGAGAATATCACCTTGACAGGTGGATTAGCCCTGCAAACGGAAAACTCATGGGCGACGTTTACGAATTGTGAAACAGATTTTTTCCGTTACCATGGAAATGATGCCGAGATGTATTTCGAAGAAGAAGATTTCGACGGCTTTCTAGAAAAAATCGCGGCATTAGAAGTAGAACGTGTCGGTGAAGACCTGGAAATGCCTTGGGGACAAAGAGTTGTACGATTATATGATCCAGATAAGCACGTTGTTGAAATCGGCGAAGATATGAAGGTCATGATGAAACGTCTGCATGCCATTGGTTTGACAGTTGAACAACTTTCCGAAAAAACTTATATGTCGACAAAAATGGTTGAGCGAATGTTGAAATAAAAGGTAAAACAGCGGTTACACAACCGCTGTTTTACCTTTTATTTTTGATACACTGCGATACATCTAGCTGTATAACCGGGAGCATCTAGTACGTTTGGGAAGCTGCAGGCGATGATCGCTCCAGTTGCTGGTAGCTGATCCAAATTGCACAGCATCTCAATTTGATACTTGTCTTGCTCCAAGAGATAGCGTTCTCCCTGCCAAGGAACGATTAAGTTGGCAATTGCAGGATCAGTATCAGGGGTTTCGTGACCCACTGCGGTGATCGTTCGTTCTTCGCTCAAAAACTTGAGTGCTTCTAACGACCAGCCAGGATAATGGGGCTGGCCCGCTTCATCAGGAGCAAAGAAATCTTCGCCTTTTCGTTTGGACCAATCTGTCCGAACGGCTACGAAACAATCATCAGGAAATCTCCCATAATTTTCTTCCCAAGCGGTTAAGTCTTCAACCGTAATAGCATAGTCGACATCCTCAGCGACTTTTTCTGTCAGGTCGATGACACAAAGAGGCAAGACTGTTTCTTTCACTGTGATTTGATCTAGGGTTCTTCCGCCTTCAACAAAATGTGAGGGTGGATCAATATGGGTGCCATATTGGCTGACCATTTTGTACTCGCTGGCGCAAACAGTGTGTTCATCGTAGGTAAAGACTTCTGTCATTTCAAGTTTATTGTATCCAGCATAATGTGGTGTTTCCTCATTGACTGGATGACTCAAATCGACCCATTCGTATGCCGGTGACTTCAATTCGTCTAACAATTCCCATAATTTGCTGCTCATGTTTTTTCCACCTTTCTAAGCCATGATTTGTTTGACGGCATTTAAGAAACGCTCGACTTCTTCAATCGTGTTGTAAGGAGCGATACCAGCTCGAATAAATCCGCCTGTCTGATCAATACCTAAACGTTCGACCAAGGTTAACGCGTAAAAATGCCCTTCCGCAATAAAAACGCTGTGTTCTTTACACATTCGGGTACAAAAATCGATCGGTGAGATTCCTTCCGCACGAAAGGCGATGGTTGGAGTTTTCTTTTTGTTACTTTGGTAAAGTTTGATTCCCGGTATCTCTGCTAATCCATCACGAATTTTTTCTGCAAGCATATTCTCATATACTTCAATTGCGTGATAACCGCTGATTAACTGTTCTTTGAGTGTTTCACCTTCACCCAAGCGGGCAATAAAATGAATGGCCTCAGAAACAGCTGGAATTCCTTCATGGTTTTGCGTGCCGATTTCCAATCGATCAGGAACACCTCCAGGCGCTGGTACTACTTTATAAATATCGAGGCTTTCAAATAGCTCTTTTCGAATCACCGCCATCCCAACATGAGAAGCGAAGAATTTGTAAGCAGAGGAGAACAGCATATCAATCCCTAGCTCCTGCATATCAACGTACATATGAGGAATGCTGTGAACAGAATCGACCGCAACTAAAGCTCCAACCTCTTTAGCTTTTGCTGAAACGGCCTTGATATCAGTAATTGTGCCCACACAGTTTGATGCGTGACCTACCGCAATCAGCTTGGTTTTTGGACTAATCAAGTCATCTAATTTATCTAATTCAAGTTCCAATGATTCTGTATTTAACGGAATGTACTTGACGATTACACCGCGGTCCTCGGCTGCTCTGCGCCAAGAGTCAATGTTTGAGTGATGTTCAAGCTCCGTTAAGATAATCTCATCACCAGCTTCCCACTGGTTTGCCAGAGCTCGACTAGTGTGAAACATCATAGTAGTGGCATTGGGTCCAAAGGCAATTTCGTTTGCTTGTGCATTAAATAATACAGCAATGTCTTCTTTCGCTTTTTGAATAAGTGCTTCAGTTTCTTGGCTCGTAGGAAAATTTCCATGGAGGTTGGCAACACCAATTCGCATATACTGACTGATCGCTGTAATTGAGCTTTCTAAAAATTGTGATCCTCCGGGTCCGTCAAAATAAACAACTTGTTGGCCATTGTGCACTCGTTTTAAAGCAGGGAACATCTTTCGAACTTCTTCAATTGGGAACTCTTTTTCCATTACTATCATCCTCCAAAAAGAATTTTGGTTCATCTTAATTTTAAACAATAGATGGGGGCGGTGTCTAAATAAGTTCTTTCAGCGAGCGTCAAGCAATTTTAGGTTTTAAAATAAAACAGTCGCTCAATTAAAGGAGTAAATTTGTTTATTTATGAAAGCGATTGCATAGTTTGTTGGATTGATCTATACTTATAATTTAAATGAAGGGATTGGAGAGACGTGTATGATTGATGCTGAAAAATTTGAGAAAATAAAAAAAGAACATCCGTTTTTCTCAATCACTGAACTAACCTATTTATTTCTTCGAGAGGAAATTATTCATTTACACTTGCCACCAAAACAAAAATTAAACGAAAGCCGAATTGCCAGTAGCCTAGCGATTAGTAGGACACCTGTTCGAAAAGCGTTAGATCAATTACTAGAGGAATTTTTAGTAGAAAAAAACGGCAAGCTTTATACCGTTTCCAGCATGAGCAAATCGGAAAGCCTTATGTTGTGTGAGGCCCGGATTGCAATTGAAGGACACGCAGTATTTTTAGCCACGAGTAATATTAATCCGTCTCAGTTAAAAAGATTAGAAGAATTGACGGTTACTTACGAACAAGTAAATCTTGAGGATGGTAGTTGGGAATATGCGGAGTGTGATCATGATTTTCATAATCTCCTAATTGAAGCCGCTGAGAATCTGCATATTTCTCAGATGTATGAAACGATGGAATTACGCTTGCGTCATTATCGCCATTGCCTAATCAGTGAAATCGGCAAAGAACAATTACGCCCGATTCTCGATAAGTCGGCTAGAAATCATCGAGCAATCTTGAATGCGATTAAGCTGGGGTTTGCGGATCAAGCGAAAGCATTGATCGAAAAAGACATAAAGGGAATGTATGAAGTCTTTTTCGAATGGCGCTAACAAAAAAATTACAAATAGAAAGAGACTTCACTGAGTACTTTCTATTCGTAACATTTCAGAGGCAGCAACTTGCTGTCTTTTTTTGGTTAACCTTAACATTCTTCAGAAGATAGTCGTTCTCTAAACTTCTTAAACCATTCGATCTCAAATTTTGCCTTCTCAATTCCAAGATCCAACGTTGCATATTGGAACTGAGCAATGTCTTTCACGTTTTCTAAATCCATGTATTCAACGGCACCGCCACGCTCTTTTAAGCTTTGTAGAAAGGGTTCGTCAAAAGAATAGCGAGGACTGCTTGCTGCATTGATTTGTTCTAGCGATGCTAATTCATCTTCTAATACTTGAATATAATCTGCTAGCATTTCAGATCTTTTGTCTTTGTCAGTAAAACCCATAAAGAAAAATTTGCTTAACTCCATATTTTTTTCTTTATAAAGCATCGGCTGAGTGATTGATTGTTGAAAATGTTCCTTACCCAAATCTGTAATGAAATACACCTTTTTATTTAAGCCGCCTTCAACCTGTTCCTTAAAGGTGATCATCTGTTTATTCAGCAGCTTCTTTAAAGCAGCTTGAATGCTGCCGGTACTATCACTGCTGACCGTTGAAAGAGAATTCTTAATTGATTGACGCAGCTCGTAAATTGTTGATCCTTGAATCATTAGAAAACCTAAAATGATGATATCCAATTTCTCACTCCTAAAAAAGCTTCTACTATAAAAATGCTGTAACAAAAAAACAGATAGACCCAATCAGGGCTAATGGTGTCATAACGTATTTTTCCTTTTTACTAAAGGACATCAGATTCATCCCTGTATTTAACAATAAATAAAATCCAAAGAAAATACAAATACCCCGAGCAATTGAAAAGGGAACAGCTAACGAAATAATCTCACCCACATATAAGATACTAACGATAGCGATTAATTGAAAAATAAATGCACTTCCACTAGCAAAACGCATCTCAATAGGAAGAACTTTATGTTTGCCGCCCATTGTAAATTCCCCTAAAGGCAGCCCTAATGTCACTAATAATGTTAAGATTGCTATCAGTCCAAAAATCATCGCACCAACAATCGAAAAAATTTCCATTTTCGTTCCTCCTAGCCATATTTATATTACTAATAGTAACATTACTAAAAGTAATGTACAAGTTTATATTAACATCTTTTGAATTTTTATTGACTCCCACGTTACGTGTGACTCTATACTATAAGTAAGCTAGCAAAATAAAAGGAGCATACATCGATGTTTAAAATTGGAGAATTCTCAAAACTATCAAATACCACTGTCCGCACGTTGGATCATTATGCCTCTTTAGGCTTATTAGAGCCTGAAACAATCGATAGTAAAACAAACTATCGTTATTACTCAGCCAGTCAATTATCTAGGCTGAATCAAATCAAACTGCTGCAGCAAACAGGCTTGCCATTAAAAACGATTAAAGAAATCATCACTACAGACGATTTGGATTTTTTAGAACAGCATTACAATCTCCAAGAAAAGAAATTGGAGGAGGATCTAGATGAGCTGTTGAAGAAGCAACGGATGATTTCCCTCCTCAAACAAAATGTGAAAGAAGGGAAAAATATGACACAATATAATGTAGTAGTAAAAGAAATACCTGAACGAAACGTCCTCAGTGTTCGTGGAGTCCTAGCAGCCTATACACTTGAAGGAGAGCTATGGCAAAAATTGCAGAAAGGTGTTACAGAGGTCCAGGCAAAAATGGCTCAACCACCAGTGAATATAACTCTTTTCCATGATGTAGAGTATGTTGAAAAGGATGCAGATGTAGAGGTACAAACAACTGTCATTGGTGAATACCCAGAGGCAAAAATTGCCGAATTTAAAACAGCACCTGCTTTTATCATGGCGTCAGTGACTTTTAGTGGCAGCTTTGATCAAATGCCAAAGGTAACCCAAACAATCGCTGAATGGTTAGAAGCCAACGAGTACCAGATCGTCGGACCAATGATTAACATCGGTCATGTTTCACCAGGAGAAGATCCAAACCCAGAGAATTGGGTCACCGAATCTGGGTTTGTTGTAGCAAAAAGAACAAATTAAGTTGGCGAGCAGTCATTTATTCGTAAGAAGGTAAATGGCTGCTTTTATGAAGGGAGCAAAAAAATGGAGTATGTGATAAGCGAGTTTAAACCTATGGGCGGCAAGTACTGTATCACAAATGCTTTGAAGCAGGTGTTCGAGTATTATCAGATACCAATGACAGAGGCAATGCTTTTTGGAATGGGGACAGCCTTGGGGTTTGCTTACATTAATTTGGCGCATTCTCCAATGATCTCTGGTCGATCAAAGCCAATCGAGTTTGAGCAGAAACTAGCGGAACGTTTGCAAATCGAAATCAACTGCCGACAGCCAAAAAAATGCGGCTACAGGCTTTGCAAAAGCGAAGAAGCTGCTTCAACAAAACCAACCAGTCATGGTCTATGTGGATATGCCTTATTTGAAGTATTTAGGAATGAATTCGGCGAGTCACTTTGGCGGCCATGCGGTGGTGCTATTTGGTTACGATGATGAACGACAGATATTTTACGTAAGTGACCGTGATCATTCGAATTTTCCGATACGTACACCAAAAGGCACGATTGCCAATGATTATCATCTAGTCAGTTATCAGGAAATGGAAAACGCGCGAAGCAGCAGCTTCAGACCTTTTCCAGCAAATAATAAGTATTTGACCTTTGATTTTTCAACCTATAAAGCACCGAGTGCTGAGACAATCAGCGCAGCAATCAACGAAACTTGCGAAACGATGTTGAGGCCTCCCGCCCAATTATTAGGTATTAATGGGATAACTAAGTTTTCACGGGAAATCATCAAATGGCGAACCTTTGATCAGAAGAAATTAAAGACAGCAGGAATCACCAGCTATTTTCAGATCAGCAAAGATGGTGGAACCGGAGGAGGCATCTTTCGGAGAATCTATGGCGAGTTTTTACTGGAAGTTGAACCGATTTTATCTAAGGAAGAGCTTGGGGAGATCGGACGCCAATTTATTAATATCGCTGAAGCTTGGGATCAGTTAGCTGAACTCTTTTGGCAGCTGGGAAGTACAGGAAACCAAGAGTTGCTTCGCTCGATGAGTGTAGAAATTGCGAGGCTAGGTGATCTTGAAAGAATTGCACTGGAAAGACTGCAGATAGTGATTAATGCGTAAATGAAGAGACTAGCTCAAACGAAAATTTCGTTTTGATTTAGTCTCTTCCATCTTAATTTAAGTAAGCTAGTTGTTGGATCAGTGTATTCATTCGATATTCTTCGATTTTCCTGCCTAAACTGGCTAATTTCTTGGCAGAGGGAATATCTTCTAGTACGAATAATTTTTCCTTTGGAATGATCGGAGTAGAAAAATTAGTAACATACAGATCAGATGTGAGTGAGCTGGCTGCTACCTCAGCGTACACTTTATCCGGTTGAACATCTAATATAATTTTCTCGTGATAATTTTTCTCCAAATAATAGGCCAAAAGCTGAGCGTGTTTGGCTCCTAAGTCGCTGCAAACTTCAGTAGAAACTGGTTGACGCAGTTCATCTAATTGTTTCGGCAGGTCATCCCAATAGATGAATAGTCTGAATAGAATCAAATGGAAGTACAGCGAGTACCAAGGAAAACGGCTCTTTGCTTCTTGATCCTTTAAGGTTTTTTCTAGAACCTTCGTAAAAACAGCAAAGTCTCTTTGAATCGCCAAACTATTGTACAGTTCGCGATTATAGGCGATATATTTTTCATAAGGGTAGGTCTTGTAGGAAGTGTAGACGGATTTCAAAAGTAAAGCACAATTTCTGCGGCTCAGATCGGAAAGTGTGATTCCCAGTGCATTGACCATTAAGGAAAGCATCGAGTGACAAAGACGATCGATGCGCGCATCTTCTTCAAGATTATCCCAAGCAAAATCATACCAAAAAATAGTTTGGATCAAATCAGTTTGTCGCTCTTGAGTAATGGGCACAGAGCATTGCAGCATTAAATCATTGATTAAAGCAGTGTAATTCTCTAAATTTTGTGCAGATACTAAATTTCGTTTCGGCTTGCTGAGAAAGCCTTGGTTTTGGCGGATCAAGCTGACTGCTATTAAGAAAGCAAACTCCGTTTTTTGAAGAAAGTTGAGCTTTAAATCAAAATTTTCATTTAAACGAGCAACGGTTGTGAAAATCATTTTCTGGTCTAATTCGAAGGGCCATTCATAGACATCATACACTTCTAAAAAATATTCAGCCATGAACATTCGAACATGCCGTTCATCTTCACCGACAAGGGTTAGATCATTACGATCAATTTTCAGTCCGCGTTTTTCCAAGCCATCGTTTAACTTAACGATTCGTCGATATAGACTTGAGGAACTTAAAAATAGTTCTTTTTCTAAATCCGACCGTAATATCCCGGGATGGTAGAAAAGTATCTCAAGTAGTTGAAAGGTGGGAGACTCCTTCAGAATATCTGAAAAAATCTCATGAACTGTATGATTATCCTTTTCAGTTAAATGTAATTCCCCGGTGCTATTTTTCTCTATTTGGACAATGTCTCCCCACTGATCTTCAATTTCTTGACAATCATTCACAATAGTTTTTGGAACCGCTTTTACTTTGTCTGCTAAATTTTTCACGGATACATAATTATTAGCAGATCTTAGAAGTTCAATTATTTCGATTTGACGATTATTAGTAGAAGATAAGGCATGTCTCATGTTAAACCTTCTTTCAATCGATTGATACTCTTAGTATAAAGGAAAAAAGAGTCACTGAAAATGATTCGTCGATTGAAAAAGAAGAAATATTTTTAACAGCTTGTGAATTATCCTACTAAAGGAGGAAGACTTCACGAATTTATTGTGGCATACTATAGTTATTATTTGAAAAAGGAAGTGGCAAATGAATTTCTCCATTGATGGCTTCAAGTTAAAAGTAATCGCAATTATCGCAATGCTGCTGAATCATATTGGCAGCGGCTTTAGTCTTTATGAACAGTCGAGTGTGCTCTTTTTCTTCACTGAGTTTATTGGGAAATTAACTTTTCCAATTATGGCCTATCTGTTAGTTGAAGGCTTTTATTATACTCACGATCGAAAAAAATACGCTGGAAGAATGACTGTTTTCTGGTTGTTATCAATTTATCCTTTTCACCTGCTGTTTGGTGGAAATCATCCTTTTCGTGCAATCGAATTGGTCAATAATATCTTTTTCACCTTACTCATGGGCTTATTATTAATGATGGCTTGTGAGAAGACAAAATCATCATTTTTAAAATTTCTACTCGTCTTTTTCTTTTCAATGATAACGGTTGTATCTGACTGGTCTTTAATTGGTGTATTATTGATCTACGGATTCTACAAATGGAAGAATAAAAAAATCGGAATCTGGCTGCCAATACTTTATACAACCGCCTTTTTAATACTTCTTTACGCTTTAATGCACATTACTGATGGACAATCGGTTCCGCTTTATCAGGTTTTCTCGGGGCTTGGTATGCTGATGGTGATTCCGTTATTGAAGGCCTATAGTGGTGAAAGAGGCTATTCGCCTAAGTGGGTCAAGTGGGGATTTTACGGCTTCTATCCGATACATTTAATTGTCTTGGCAGTTATTCATATGTTGATTCAGTAAGTTAAGGGGAGGCTTTAATGGAGTATCTCATTCGAGAAATGCATGTATCTGAATACCCATTACTAAGAGAGTTTTTGTATCAGGCAATTTATCAGCGTGATCAAGAGAAGTCTATCCCTAGAACGATCATTGATGATCCGAATATTGCTGTTTATATTCAAGATTTTGGCAAGTATCAGACAGATTTTTGTTTATGTACTCAACTTGGTGATAAAATTGTGGGAGCCGTTTGGGTTAGAAACATTGCGGGATTTGCTGCCATAGATGATCAGACGCCTGAGTTGGCTATTTCACTTTTACCAGAATATCGTGGGCGGGGGCTTGGTACTGCCTTGATGAAAGCAATGATTGGAAAAATGAACAGAGAAGGCTATGCAAAAATCTCATTGGCTGTTCAAAAAGATAATTATGCGTTGAACATGTATCTACAGATTGGTTTTGAGATTGTTGATGAAAATGAGGAAGAGTATATTATGGTTTGTCAATTGAATAAAAACCTTCACTCGTAAAACTTTACGGCTCTAAGTCAAATCGTGTTGTTCTCATTAAATCACTGAAAGGAAATGCTTCGGCGTTTCCTTTTTTCTTTTTGTTTTCTTGTTCAAATAATGTCGCAAAGGTTCTGTTGAATTAGAATTCGCATACGAAGGTGGCGAAAGGTTCTAAAACCGAATGCCACTCTCTTGATCACTTTAATCAAGTTATTCTTCCCTTCAAGTTTTCCGTTCGAATAGGGGTATTTTAATGCATTGATAATCGCTTGTTTGTGTTTGTTTAAGTAAAGAATCGCTTTTTTAAATGCTGGATCAAGCATCGTGGGTAAGTGATCAATGCGTTCGTAAAAGTCTTTATAATCTTTGGCATCAAAGGCATCCAACAAATTTTGATACACATCATAGCTTGTCCGTAAGTGCTCGTCAATCGATAATAAATAGTCCAATACTTCCGATTCCGTCAGGTATTTCCGTTGGAAAAGCGGGTATTGTTTGAGCGAAGAATAATTGATTTTTCTATTTTTCTTCAGAATGGTTCGCCAATATTTCTTAAGCTTGCGATACTTTTTCATGGCTTGCGGGTCGCTCTTTTTCAAGTGATTCATGGTTTTTATCCGTTGTTTGTTAAACGCACGATTGAGTTGTTGGATCACATGGAACCGATCAATGGAAACCCGAGCATTTGGGAAAACGACCTTTGTCACAGAATCATAGCCCGCATTCATATCCATCACGACATGAGAAACGTTTTTCCGTGCGTGATAAGTAAAGCGCATAAAATAAGCGATCAGCTTGAAGCTTCTTCGATCCTCTAAAATATCAAAGATTTTCCCCGTATCCGCGTCACTGAGAATAAAACACATGGCGCCCTGACAGTCCTTAGTTCCTTTGAATTCATCAATCAATAGATGTTTGGGTAAGTAATTGGGCTTCAGTCGTGGTTCTTCAAAAAAAGAATCCAAGACCCGTTCGACCGTTTTAGCGGAAACCAAATAACGCTGAGCGATATCTTTCATCGAAATTTTCTTCTTTAAATCAACAGCGATCGCAAACTTGAGTGCTTGGGAGAGATAACAGTTTTCTGCGACATAATAGGTTTTAGCTGAAAAGGTATGGTGACACTGTTTACAATAAAACCGTTGTTTATAGAGATGAAGATAGGTAGACACCTCTTGATAAGGGAGTAATTGAATCCAGCTATCTTTGTAGCCATGATGGATGACGGAGTCGTAGCCGCAACACTCACATCGAGGAGACGGATAGCTCAGTCGACCAGTAAAGACGGTGGCCATTCTGTCATGGACTTTTTCTTTTGAAACGGCGTCTTTAGAAAAAGTAATGTTGGAATCGTGAATATTTAGGATTTGTTTGATGGTTTTGTCTAGGCAATTATCTTTATATTTGATATTCTTAATACTGGACATTTGGTTCGCCTCCTATGATTGGGTTCAGCGATTTAATTATAGGACAACCAAATGTCTTTTTGTATAAAAAAATACTTGGTGTTCTCACTCAGAAAGAGTAACAACACCAAATATTATAGAACCAACTTTACTGAGTGAAGGTTTTTTTAGGCTGTAATCATTCGATATTTGTCAATAAGATAAAAGAACAGCCATGGAATGAAGCCGATAATACAAGTTGCTGCCAGCCAAGCAATATTTAGAAATCCAGTGAAATCAAGATTCAAATTCAAAATAGTATTAATGAAAAGCAGCATCAGGATAAACGCTGTTGAAAAGATGGAGGAAACGAAGAAGAATGTTTTTCCTCTTTTCACTCTCATAGCGGGAAATTCTTTAATAGAAGAAGCTGCAGCTGTATCCCATTGACTAGATTTACTTTCTTCGTGATCATTTTTCAGCATAATTTCCTCCCAGAAGTTTTCTTTAGTTTAACTAAAAACGATTTCATTGTCGTCCTACTTAAGTATGAGTATTCGATGATTATGACGGTAAAAAAATTCAAAAGAATCATCTAAAGGATACTTAAGAGAATTAATGAATTTTGTCTTGTATCTTTAGAGTAACAAATAAAAGTACAGTCCAAGATCAAACGTCTGTGGACTGTACTTTTTTACTCGAAAATAAACAATTCTGTGACTGGGGTATCAACAACCTTCGCAATGTCTAAAGCAAGTTTTAGTGAAGGGTTGTATTGCGCTTTTTCTAACCGCATAATGGTTTCACGTCGTACGCCAACTAGTTCGGCCAGCTGTTCCTGAGTTAAGCCCTTCAAGGTTCGATACTTTTTTAAGTGACATTCAAACTTTATATTCATTTTTTAAGCCTCGGTTTCAAATCGATATAAGAAATACTTGCTGAGAAACAATACAATTCCATAGATCAGTGACATTGAGCTTAACATAAAGATCGCACACCATTCAAGATTCCACGAAAGCATTCCTCTAGCAATTGCCCAAATTGCTAAAAATAGTAGAAGAAAACCAATTTTATAGGCTTTTAATTCAGCCTTTTTCTCATTTTCCTCATAGAGTTCATCCTTTAAAGTATCAGACAACTTGCCCTCAAAAAAGAAACCAAAAAATCCGAAGAAAATAAAAGCGAAAAATGGATAAATGATTCCCCATTCACTATAAGTCCAAAAACCAAAAAAGCCAAAAAAACCAGCAAAGCCAAGTAAACCTAACATTGGATGAATCTTTCGCGTCCATTTCTTTTCCAATGCTTTATTCTGCCAGATTACACTGAAGATCGTGCCTACTAAATGAAGTACATAGGCGATTGTAAGAATCAGTGCAATCCACATAGGCACGTCCTTTATTTGAAAGACATACTCTGAAATGACTGTTGGTTTAATTAAACGGCTGTCATTGTACAGGACAGAGTGAATAGATGCTGCTCCTAATACCAACGCACAAAAAATACCAGCAAAAACTATCTTTCTATTTTTTTCTTTTTTCATTTTATACTCCTTCAATGTGATGAATTTGTCTCTTTATGAGATAAATATATCACATTGAGGATTGAAGTCAATAGAAAAGAGATAAATAAGTCACTTTTTGAGAAGGCCATGCAAAATCCAATATGCGATCTCAAGACAATATGAAAAATTTGCTTTGCGGCAGTTTTTACTAACTTGCTCATGAGTGTTTTCAAGTTGGTTGAAATGCGACAGGCTCTGTGTCAGCGGCTAAGCTGGTGAAAAAAAGAATGATTTTAAAATTTTAATCTTAGGTTAATACTACGTGTACATTCAAGAAAGGTTGCCTTGCTATAGTTATTTCAGAACATAAGGGTTGGGAGCGAGTATTATGTATTCTGTATTTAAATTAGTTAAGCAGTTGGAAGGATTTATTGCCTATTGAGAAAGGAAAGGTTTATGGAAATTGAAATCTTAAAGCCAATAGATTTGAAGTCATACAAAGAGCTGATTGATGAGTGTTTTGGTACAAGCAATGATTTAGAAAAATATCAGAAGTATAATGAAAATCAAGCTTACAAAATTTTTGTTGTCAAAGAAGGGACTACAATTATTGGCAGTGCTACTCAATATGCGCTTGATTTATTCACCTTTGATTTCCAACCCTGTCTGATGCTATTTAACGTCGCTGTAAGAATGGATTATCGCGAAAAGCAGATTGCGAAATACCTTTTATCACATATTATTGAAAATGCCAGAAATGAAGGTTACCATTCAATTTCATTAACCTGTTTAGATACCGCTTATCCTGCACATAAGCTCTATGAAAGTGTCGGATTTACGAAGGAAAACAGTCTTAAATATGCAATGGTTTTATAGACCTTTTATTATCTAATATTGAAGTGTGCTTTTTCTGAGAACGGATTTAAAAAATATTATAGATGTTCAAATGTTACTTAATGCTATACTTAAGTGAATAAGCTAGGGGAGGGGTTTGATGGTTGAGTACGTGAATGTTACAACGGAAAATCTGGCAAATGAACATTTGTGCTGTGCGATTTCCGGTAAGAAGCATCAAAAAGGTGTAGACACTAAACGAGCTTGGATCGGTGAACGTTTGTCCGAGGGGCATGTCTTCCGCAAGCTGGATGCGAATGGAAAAGTTTTTATCGAATATGCGCCGCTAGAAACAGCATGGGTGCCGGTAATCGGCGAGAATTATTTGTATATTTATTGTCTATGGGTTTCGGGCAGCTACAAGGGACAAGGTCATGGGAAAAATTTATTGAACTATTGTATCGAGGATGCGAGACGTCAAAATAAATCTGGCATTTGTGTTATCAGTTCTAAAAAGAAGTCGCCATTTTTATCGGATAAGAAGTTTATGGAAAAAAATGGCTTCAAGGCTGTTGATGAAATCGAAGGTGGTTATCAATTATTAGCGTTATCCTTTGATGGAACTGCGCCGGCTTTTTCTGATACCGCAAGAAAGCAAACGATTGATAATCAAGAGTTGACGATTTATTTTGGACGCCAATGTCCCTTTATTCCCCATGGTTTAAAGGAAGTCGAGGCCTATTGTGAAGAGGAAAATCTGCCTTTGACCCTGATCCCAGTGGACAGCGTAGAAAAGGCTAAAAAGCTTCCTGGTATTTTTAACAATTGGGCGGTCTATTATCAAGGAAAGTTTTTGACAGTACACATGCTGAACAAAAATGTTCTTAAAAAAATATTAGCGAGTCAGTGAGGGAATGATTTGGTAAAATATATTGCTTTGCTACGGGGAATCAATGTGAGTGGTAGGAACAAAATCGCGATGCCGCAATTACGAGCCGCTTTTGAACAAAAAGGCTTCACTAAGGTTATGACGTATATCAATAGCGGCAATGTCCTTTTTTCTAGTGATATTCAAGAGAAAAAAAGATTAATCGACATTTGCGAAGCATTGATACTAGAGCACTTTGATTTAAACATTTCGGTGGCTATTGTTGCAGTTGATGAGTTGGCTGAAATCTTAATACATGCACCTGAATGGTGGGATCAAACAGAAGAAACGGTCCATTATGCCATTTTTATGATCCCTCCGATGACGATAACAGAGGTCTTAGAAATAGTCGGGGAAGTAAAACCCGAATACGAAAAAATCGCTCATCATGGTGAAGTGATTTTTTGGTCAGCACCGCGCAAGACCTTTAATAAAGCTCGCTGGTCAAAGATTGCCAGCACGGCTGTTAATCATCATGTGACCATCCGAAACGCCAATACAGTCAAAAAGCTTTTAGCTATGAGCAAATAAAAAATCAAGCAGTTTAGACGCTGCTTGATTTTTTTGACATGTATAGAAAGTGTAAAATTTTCACATGAATTAATTGCTTTACAACGGGAATATCCATGTCTGGCTTCACAAACTAGCTTTATCGGCAATAAGCAAAAGCTGAGCGAGTTCGTGAAGCCTTTCCTATTTTATACCAAAGGTAAAATATCCTGCTGAATAAACGCAATGCGGTCATAGACATTCTCTTTGAAAAGAGCGGTGATCGCAATAACCAGTTGCTGCTCATGGTCAATATAGATGACATTACCACCATCCCCCATAGCTGCAATGATGGGCTTAGCAGGATCAATGATCCACCACAGATATCCGTAATCTAGCTGTTCTTGTTCCCAGTGACTGTGCTTTTGCTGCATCTTCTCTAACCAATCTTTAGGAACCAGCTGTTGATTTCCCCAGTTGCCTTGATTTAAGATCAGTTGACCAATTTTACTCATGTCACGAGTCGAAAGCGTTAGACCCCATCCGCCAGAATTCAGACCGGTTGTATCTTCTACCCAGCCATTTTCGGTAGTGGATTGATTGAATTTGGTTTGCTCCTTCGCACTTTTTAAGCGAATTGCTTTTTCAACATTGATTCCTAGCGGTTTGAATAGTTCTTTACGTGCAAATTCTAAGACACTCTGATTCGTTGAACGAGCTAGAATCGCTGATAATAGATCAGGACCAATCAAAGGAGTATAGTTGAATTGCCCGATCGGCTGTTTTCCGCCGAGCTGCTTTAAAGTAAATTTAGTCCAATCTTTACTAGTGAAATACTTGATATAAGCTAGTGGTCCATTCTTGTATTTATAGGGTGTAGTCATCGTCAGTAAGTTTTCCAAGGTAATCTCCCTGACGGTTGAATCCTTCGGTTGAAACTCTGGAAAGTAGTCTAAAATTGGGCGATCCATTTCACTGATAGAACCTTGTCCTTGAGCGATTCCCAATAATAGGGAAAGAATACTTTTGGAGATGGAATAGACATGGATCTTGCTTGAAACATCACAGTCATTAAAATAGTGTTCATACAGTAGTTGGTTATTTTTTTGCACAATGATCCCTGTGATATTTTCATAATCCTTTTCGATCTTTTGTTGAATTGTCTTGAATTTTTCTTCGTTCATTGTTTTCCTCCATTTCCGAAGGCGCCTTCTATAGTTAGAGTAATATCATTAAAAATCATAATCAAGTGTTATTTTAAAATTTCTTCAAATAGTTGATTATTGTGATAAATAGCGAGTATGTCTTTCTCTTTTTTTGCTTCAAAAAGGATAAAAGGAAATCAAGAAGGGTTTGCTATAGTGGTGAAAAGAAAGAGAGGGATTAGTTATGGACTATCGAATCGTAGAATTAGACAATTTTAAGTTAGCAGGATTTAAAAAAGCCTCCACCAATGAAAAACAGCAGGGTATGAAGGATTGTCCAGCTCTTTGGAATGAAGTTATGTCTTCTGGAAAGCATGAGCTACTGTTGCCGTTGATCAACCATGAACCCTATGGTTTGATTGGTGCAAGTTTTTATAACGTGGATACTACGGATGCTAAAAAGTTCGACTATTATATTGCAGTCGCAACCACCAGTGAGATACCTGAAGAATTAACAGAAGTAGAAGTACCGGCAAATAGTTGGGCCGTTTTTCCATGTACCAGAAAAACTTCTGGAAAGACACAGTTTGCGATTGTAACCCAATGGGCAGCACAGACAAATGACTATGAATTGTTAAATACAGGCTATGCAACAGGTGAGATGGTTTCTGCTGGACCGGATTTGGAAGTTTACGGTCAAGGCGATGAGGTTGAAATTTGGGTGCCTGTACGAAAAAAATAGGTGAAATAAACAAGTAGAGGTTCGTAACTTTTCCTTGATATGCTATTCTGATTAAAGAGAATTACAGGAGGAGTTTCATGTCAAAAGACCTTGAACGTTTTTCGGCTACTTTAGCGTATATTGAAAATCATTTATTTGAAGATATCATCCTTAAGGACTTAGCGAAAAAAGCATTACTATCAGAATATACTTTCCATCGCTTTTTTACTTATTTAACGGGTTTTTCTTTTTCAACTTATTTGCGTAATCGTCGTCTTTCTGAAGCTGTGGATTTATTACGTCAGGAAATTCCAATTGATGAAGTGTCTGACTTATGCGGTTATGCCAATCGTTCTGCTTTTAATCGTGCCTTTTCTAAATTTCATGGTCTCACACCAAGCCAGACAAAATCGATTCATGCAGCGATTAATTTCTTTCCGCCGATTCGTTTGGATATCCAGGTTAACGGTGGTAAAACACTAAATTATCATATTGAGCATTTGTCGAGTTTTACGGTGGTTGGGAAAATGAAGGAGCTTCTTTTAGAAGATGAGCTGTTCAAAAATACTGGAAAGCAGTGGGAACAGTTTTTCAGAGATCAAGCATTACGAACGTTTGCTGAAAGTGATGCGATCCGTAAGAATTTTTTTGGGTTAAAGCGAGAACCTTATTTTGCCATTGCTAATCCCGCCCCAGCAAAGTCGGGATACTTAAATTATTTTACCGGCTTTGTTTTAAATCAGGATATTTCAACTGAATATGTAACGTTGGAAATTCCTGATCAGACGTATGCTGTTTTTGTAAGTGATCCCTATGATTATCACAAGACAGAAAATGTCTCAAATGCCTATTATCAGTTACAGCAGCAAATCTTCAATACATGGTTGCCGCAAACAAACTATCAAAAATGCGATGGACCGGAATTAGAGACCTATGTGTCTTTAGAGGGTCAAGCTTGTTTAGAAATCTGGTTGCCAATCAAAAAATAAATAGATACGTGAGCAAGGATATGTATAAGATATCCTTGTTTTTTTGCAGTTGTTAGTCATTTTAAAACCCTGTATCAATAAGCAAAAAAAAACAAAGCTTACAGTCATACACCACCTCGTAGTGGCATGCTAATCTTTTATCAAAGTATTGGAGGTGGCTTAGTGAATATATTTATGAATAAAGTAATCGGCTTATTTTTAGCGAGTCAAAATATTTCTCTCTTTGGCTCGCAGCTAGTTAGTTACGCCATCATTTGGTATATAACTTTAGAGACTTCATCGGGGGGATGGCTGACAATGATTACCGTGTGCTCGATGATGCCTCAGGCTTTGATTTCTTTATGGGGCGGTGTTTTAGCAGATCGATATAACAAGAAAACGCTGATCATACTTTCTGACACATTCATTGCTATAGCAACATTGATTTTAGTCGTTGCTTTTATTTCAGCGTTTAAAAACCTTTATTTGATTTTAATTGTTTCGATGCTGCGCTCGATTGGCGCTGGTGTTCAGACTCCTGCGGTGACCTCATTTTTTCCTGAATTAGTACCTGAGAATCAATTAGCTCGAGTACAAGGGATTAATCAAGCGTTAGGTTCCGCGATGATGTTGTTGGCTCCTGCACTAGGCGGACTAGTGTTAAATCAGTTTGGTCTTGTTTGGACATTTATTATTGATATTTTATCGGCTGCAGCAGCTGTTCTGATTATGTTTCGATTAAAAATAGAGAAAAAGATCTCTAAAGATCAGCGATCAGATATTTTAACAGATTTAAAGAAGGGACTAACCTATACCTTTCATCATCGTCAATTGAGACAAATCATGTTGGCTTATGCACTTTCATTTGTGCTGTTTACACCTGCTGCTACGCTAGCTCCATTGCTAATTGAACGCAGTTTTGGAAATGAGCTTTGGCGTTTAAGTTTCAACCAAATCATTTGGGGACTTGGTTCAATCATTGGCGGTCTATCTCTCTCGTTTTTTGGAGATGTCAAACAAAAAGCAAGAGTAATTTCCTACCTGCTGATAACCTTTGGTCTATTGTTGATTTTAGAAGGTGCAGTCTCCAACTTTTGGCTGTATCAAATTTTAGTAGGACTCACAGGAATTCTGCTACCAATTATCGTGACCTTGCAAACTGTTAGAATTCAACAAACCGCAAATCCAAAGCTTTTGGGCAGGGTTTTCTCAATAGTTCAAGTAATTACAGCCAGTGCAATGCCGATCGCTATTCTTTTCTTTGGTCCTTTGGCAGATATTGTGCGTGTTCAACAGATATTACTCATTACAGGAGCTGTTTTGGTTATAATGGGGATAAGCTATTTAAAAAAGATCATTACTATGCAAAGATAAACGACTAACGGGAGGGGTAAAATGACTAAAGGAAACATTTATAGAGTAATCGATTTAGCAAGAATGTTTGCTGTTCATCCTAATACCATCCGTTTATATGAAAAATTGTCGTATATCAGCAAAGCCCAGCGAAGTAAAAATGGTTATCGAGAATTTACTGAGCTTCACGTACTGCAGTTGCAAATATGCCGAAAAATCTTTGGCTATCCATTTACAAAAAGAGCTATTAGAAAAACAGGTGATGCTCTATTGCATGCGATCGCTAAACAAGACTGGCAAATGAGTCAAAGACGTTATGAAGACTATATTGCCGCTATCAGAAATGAAATCCAGCTTGCTGAGCAGGCAGGTAAAATACTATTGGATTGGAGCAATACATCAAACACGCAAGACGACAACACAGAAGAGAAAAGATATAACAGAAAAGAAGTTGCTGAAATTTTTGGGGTGACTGTTGAAGCGGTGAGGAATTGGGAAAGAAACGGGCTCGTCCATGCAAATCATTGCGAATCAGCGAAGACTACTTACTATTCGGAGAAAATGCTAGTTAGGTTTCATGTTATCTACATGCTGCGTCAAGCAGGCTATAGTATCTCAGCCATTCATCGAAGTATGAGTGATTTCGATCATAGCAAAGAAACAAATGTAGTGGTTTCTTTGCATCAACCTGAACAAGACGAGTTATTCTCAGTCGGAGATCGATGGCTCTATGAGTTGAGAAAACTAGAAAATGAAGGAATACAAATTCCTAATATTATTAATCAGCTTATTACTTGGTCAAAAGAAAATTCGCAAACTTCAACAAAAAAATGACAAATGAGATCAAGTTTGCAAACGATATTTTTATTACAATGGAAGAAAAAGCTAGCTATGAATTAGTCAAGTGAAAAAGGAATTTCTTTTATCTTTAAGAAAACACACCAAATAGACCTCCAAAAATCGAATGAAAAATTTATTTTTCGGAGATATCTTCGGGAAAATGAACTTCGTAAGGTTTGTTTTGTGTCCAAACGGCAAAAATGATATTCACGAGTTTTCTGGCAACTGCACCAATGGCGGTTCCATGTGACTTTCCTCGTTTTCTCAATTTTTGATAATACAAGGAAAGGGCAGGATCTTTAAATGCGGCGACAAAAGCAGCTTGCCAAATGGCTCTTCTAAGATAAGGAGAACCACGCTTAGAAAGTCTGTTTTTGGTTCCTGTAAAATCTCCAGACTGATGAACAGAGGCATCCAGTCCAGCAAAAGCAAGGAGCTGATTGGGGCGTTCAAAACGTTTGATATCCCCGACTTCTGCCATGAGGACAGCGGCAGTAATGTCACCAATCCCTGTAATGGTCGTCAAATAGTTTTCTTGTTTTGAAACGATTTCTTGAATTTCTGCTTCAATGATCTTGATTTGAGAATCAAGCAACTGAATCTGTTCCAACATGATTTGAATCTCTAACTTGAAGACATCAGAAGCAATTGAAATGCCAAAAGAATGTGCCGCAGCTTCTTTCAATTTCATCACTTTTTCTTCTGAGCGAGCGATTCCTAACCGTTTCTCACTTGCGGTATTGATGGTTTCAATGAGACGTTCGGCATCAATCTCAAGAAGATCTTCTGGAATAGGAGAATTTAGTAAGACTTGCGTGGAAGAACAACCAAACACATCCGAAAAAATCTGATCGTATTCAGGAAAGACCTGATCTAAACAAGCAAGAATTTTTCTTTTTAAGTCAGAACACCGATCCACTAAACCATAGCGGAATCGTTCCAGCTGTTTCAATCGGAAAATATCTTCTGCGGGAAGTTCGGTTTTATCAGGCAAGTCCAATCGAATGACTTGGGCGATCAATAAAGCATCAATCGTATCAGTTTTTGTTTTCCGAATGTAAAAATCGCGTAATACATCGGACTGTATTGGATTGAAAACAGTGGTATGAAAGCCTAGCTTATGCACGAAAGTGTAGATGGACAGCCAGTAATGACCAGTGGCTTCCATTCCGACCATGGTGTTTTCTGGAAGTAACGCGTGTTTATTGAAGAAAGCAAGCAGTTGTTCACTGCCAAATTTGGTATTGGAGATACGGATGGTTTTTCCGATCGATTTTCCGTGTTGATCAATCACTCCAACTTCATGGTGTTGCTTACCAATATCAATACCGAGAAAAAACATTCAATCAGATCCTTTCAAGGATTTGTCAGATAGCGGTTATCCTCTCTGCTCTTGGACGATATAGCCTCGTTAGATATTCAGAAACCAGGTTCTATCTAGCTCATTCATATACTGTCGCAAGAGAAGAGGCGTCAGTCTTTTTGAGGAAGACAAGGCTTCAAGGAGGAAAACTACGACCTCTATCTGCTTACTACAAGTTTAAACCAAAAAGAAGGTTTAAAGGAATAACCAGTCAGAATGTATCTGACAATATTAATATACGAGGAGGAAAGAGAATGAAAACAGCAACTTGTTTATGTGGGAAAGTATCGATTGAAGTAATAGATGTACATTCAGAAGTAGGTGCTTGTCACTGCTTGATGTGCCGGAAATGGGGATCAGGTCCGCTTTTGACGGTTGAAGCAGGAACGGCAAAGGATATTCGCATTCATTCTGAAGACTTGGTCAGCAGATATAAATCGTCAGAATGGGCTGAAAGAGGATTTTGTTCAAACTGCGGCTCAAATCTTTTTTACCATTTGCTGCCAACGGATGCATACAGTATTCCCATTGATTTGTTCGATGATTTGCCAGATGCTACTTTAACGACAGAAGTGTATTACGATCAAAAGCCAGAATATTATGATTTTGCTAATGAAACGAAGAAGCTGACTGAAGCCGAAATCATGCAAATGGTTCAGGAAAAATATTTCCACGAAACAAATGAATAAAAACTTGTTTGACCTATCCTTAGCTTCTATGGAGGAGAGGTTTTCATTCGATACTCAATAGGTAAACAACCACCGTAATCAAAAAGCAATTTAAATTAGACAAGCTCCTTTAGTAATATTTCACTAGAAAATCTTAAGAAATTTTGACGATAGAACGTTTTCATGCTATCGTAAAATTACAAAAAGGAAAGTGAGGGATCACGCATGATTGATTCATCAGTGAAGTAGAGAAGCTGCATTAAGACTGTACCTCTGGAGACTAAGGGAGCAGTGTGCAGATTTTCGAAAAATTGGTGGATAATCAGCGAGATTCCTTTTTGTGCATAAAGGGCTTATTTTCTGAAGGCCCGAATGTCTAAAAATAGCTCGTCGACCCAGTTTTTCGGAAATAACTGGGTCTTTTTTGGCTTCATTTGAAGTCATTGCGAGGTGTTTATAATGACAAACATAAAAATCGAACGTTTAACATTTGGATATGATCAATTAGGAACGCTGCTGTTCAACGATGCAAAATTAACTATTTCAGCTGATTGGAAATTGGGTCTTGTTGGTCGGAATGGGCGAGGGAAAACCACATTGCTAAATTTGTTAAGTGGAAAAATTCCCTATCAAGGGCAGATTATTCATCAGTTGGAAATGAATTATTTCCCTAAACAAATAAACGATCCCAATCAATTAACTTATTATGCACTATCAGAAAATGAAGAGTTAGAGATTTGGAAAATTGAGCGGGAACTCACGTTGCTACAATGCGACTTAAATGTGCTTTGGCGACCGTACTCAACATTGTCAGGCGGGGAGCAGACCAAAGTTCTTTTGGCACTGTTATTTCTAGATGATTATTCCTTTCCATTAATCGATGAACCAACGAATCATTTGGATATGAAGGGCCGCCAACAAGTTGCAGCTTACCTTCAAAAGAAAAAGCAAGGATATATTTTGGTCAGCCATGATCGAACCTTTTTAAATCAAACCGTGGACCATATTCTAGCGATTGAGAAGAGTCAATTAATTCTTTATCAAGGAAACTTTACAACCTATGAAGAGCAAAAGGCTCAACGTGATGCCTATGAACAGGCGCAAAATAGTAAATTGAAGAAGGAAATCATCAGATTGCAAAAAACAGCGAAGGAAAAAGCAGAATGGTCCTTTTCTAGGGAGAAAGATAAAACCAATAAACCAAAGGGCTTTATCGATACCGAATATCGTCGCGTCAGTCCCGGAGCAATTGGAGCGGATGCTGCCCGAATGATGAAACGCTCAAAAGCAATCGTTCAACGGGTAGAGGGACAGATTACTGAAAAGGAAAAGCTGTTAAAAAATATCGAAACGGTGGATGCATTAAAAATGTCCTATGAACCAAATTATCATCGTCGAATTTTGCAGGTAGAGGAGCTATCGTTAAGTTATTCTGGAAAAAGCTTATTCAATGGAAAGAGTTTTGAGTTATTACTTAATGAATGTTTAGCAATTACGGGAAAAAACGGCAGTGGAAAGACATCATTGATCGACGCGTTGTTAGGAGAATTTAGTGGAGAGATTAAAGGAACGATTCATCGAGCAAATGGATTGAAAATCAGTCGTGTTCGACAGAATTACGAAAGCAATCAAGGAACGCTGGAGGATTTTGCAGAAAAAGAGGGGTTGAATTATTCACAGTTCTTAAACAACCTGAGGAAACTAGGGATGGAACGGCACGTTTTTGCTAATTGTATTCAAAACATGAGCATGGGGCAGCGGAAGAAGGTGGAACTGGCAAAATCTTTGTCGCAATCGGCACATTTATATATTTGGGATGAACCGTTGAACTATCTCGATGTTTTCAATCAAAAGCAAATTTTGGAGCTATTACAACGAGTTAAACCAACAATGATCCTGATCGAGCATGATGCGTATTTCGTCAAAGAGGTTAGCAATAAGATAATCAGTCTATAAGGAAACAACCAGCTGAAGTTTTTTTCAGCTGGTTATTTTTATAAAGATTTACTCAAACGTCGATAAGCAACAATCCCAAAGACATATTGAATAATCAAGAGAATGCTCAAGCCGATACAGGCATATTTAGAGAAAGGATAAAAATACTCAAGGATGCTCAAAATGGAAAAAACGAAGGTTAATACCAACTGTAAAAGCATCATAGCAATATAGGCAAGTCGACCACTTTTATCTCGAAGCATAATTTTTCGCTCGTCATTTAATTGAATCGCTTCGTTTTTTAACCGTGCTTCATAGTCAGCTCTGCGTGCGGGGTTCGTCCAGTAAAAGTATTTTGCGATCAAAAGAACACCAGGCGCGATTCCGGCTCCTGTGATTCCCCACAGTAAAGGCTCGAGTGGATATGCGGTCGTTAAGGCAATAACCAAGCTCATAATACCGACAAAGAAGTAAACAAATCCGGTATAAAGCATTGACTTTTTCATTTTTCCTCCTCCTCATATATGAAAATATCTTCTATACTGACATTAAAATAGCGAGCAATCTTAAATGCTAAAAGGATCGAGGGATTGTACCTGCCATTTTCCAATGATCCGATTGTTTGTCTAGAAACTTCCAGTGAAATAGCGAGTTCCTCTTGCTTGATTCCGCGTTCTTTGCGCATTTCTTCTAAGCGGTTCTTCATTTCTTCACCTCATTTAGGGAAAGCTTCCTTTCCATACTATAAGTATAAACCCTTTTCGTTTTTATGTAAAGCTTCCTTTCCATTCGTTTTGTGAAAAGAAAAAACCGACTGAACTATTTCCTCAGTCGGTTTAACGTTTAATAAAATCGTGAGAGATACAGAGCTTTTCGTGCTTGTTATGATAAAACGCTTCGAAGGCCTTCTTACCGCATTCCGCCAAATGATGATCAAGAGTAGAAAAGCCCATTACTTCACTAATCAGCAGATTTTCTCGTCCAATAATGAAAGGCCGATCTGTTTTATACTGCTGTAAAATGGTTGCGGCAATTTCATCACCAAATGTGAGAATACCATCAACTTTTCGAGCTTTAAAAAATTCAGCAGCTTGAATGCCGTCTTCTGAAACGATGCAATCCCAAAAAATATTTGCTTCATCAAAATCCGAATAGATTTCTTTTGCGCTGCGAATAGAAAACTCTGAGTTGTGACTAATATTTTTGCTTCTTCCCAAAGTCATTCCAGGACGTTTGATACCTTTTTCCTTCATATAAGAAAAAGCTTCTTTGGTGGATTGCTTCAGATTGATGTAAACACAGCTGGCATCAGCATTCGGAATTTCTTCGCAAAAAATAATAGGTCCGTATTTAAAATAGTCAAAAAACTCTTTAATTGAGTTCGCCTTAGTTGTGACAATTAATCCATCAAAGGCTCGTTTCGCAAATTCCGCTAAATAGCGTTTCTCTAATTCCTGATCGTAGTTGGTCGGTAGCAAACTGATTTGATAACCATGGTCAAAAGCCGCTTGCATGATACCGCTGAGCATCTGATCGTAATATTCATGGTTCACAAAAGGTAGGATCACACCGATATTTTTGGTTTTACCAAAGCTCAGATTTTGAGCGGAACGATTTGGCACGTAATTCAGCTCCGCCATTACCTTCAGTACTTTTTCTCGTTTTTTATCGTCAACGTAAGGATGATTGTTGATGACACGAGAAATTGTGGAGACAGAGTAGCCAGTAATTTTTGCGATATCGCGGATATTTGCCATAGAAACACCTCTTTAGTTTAAGCAGCTAAATTTTCCTTTAAATATTCGATGACAGCAGGACCGAATTGATAGAATGTATAGCGACGATCCTGATAAAAGAAACTAACGATTGGACAACCTAACATTTCGTTGATAAGTAAATGTTTGATTTTACTTTTTTGAAGATTCTCAATGATTGGACGTTTGAAACCACGATTTCGTACAAGTCTCAATTGGTCTTCGGAAAAATGCAGGGAAACGATAAAATGTTCTTGTGTTTCAGCTTGTTGGACCTTCACATACGTATTCATAAAAATTCCTCCTTATTTTCTTTACAAAGGAAGTATAATTTATGAAACGAGTTTCATAGCAAGCGTTTTAGCTTATTTTTCTAAAATAGTGAAAGCTGTTCACGTTTATCTTCAAATTCATGTAAATATCCGAAAACTTCCTCTGTTCGCCAAAGGATATTGTGTTTTTGACAGGTTTCGATGAAAATGCTCATTAACCGATCATTATTAGGACTGTTACATACGTAATTATCACCAAAAGCAAATTGATACTTTTTCTTCATTCCTGGAAAGTGCTTATCTAGTTGATCGTAGAAATATTCACGATTTCCTGAACGCATGGTTACCCCAAAACCAAAACAAAGAATCCCCTTGACTCCGGCTTGAACACAATAATCTAAAATACCGCGAATATTTTCTTCGCTGTCGTTAATAAAAGGCAAAATAGGGGAGAGCCAAACAAGAGTTGGTACGCCGACCTCTTTAAACCTCAGCAAAGTTTCATATCGCTCTTTAGTAGTAGAAACATAAGGCTCTAAGATTTTGCATATCTCTTCATCATAAGTTGTCAGAGTCATTTCAACAACGGCTTTGGTTTTTTGATTAATTGATGTTAATAATTCGAGATCCCGTAAAATTCGTGCAGATTTCGTTTGGATTGCTACACCAAATTCATACTTGTCGATCAATTCCAAAGCTCCACGTGTCATTTTTAATCGAGGCTCTAATTGAATGTAAGGATCGGTCATTGCTCCGGTACCAATCATACAGGGTTTTCGCCGTCTTTGCAGCTCATGTTCGAAAATCTCTAATGCATTCGCTTTTACTTCAATGTCCTCGAAGGGATGATTGATTTGGTAGCAGTCACTGCGGCTATCGCAATAAATGCAGCCATGTGTACAGCCGCGAAAGAGATTCAAGCCGTTTTTTGCTGATAAAATCGTTTTATATTCTTTATAATGCATTGTACACCATCCATTCTAATTTGCTTTTGCCTGAGCATTTTTTCCTGAATTTACAAGAGCAAAAGAAGAACAAGAGTTCGTATCTATTATCCCATAAATTTTTGCTGATAACAATCTTAAGTATCGGTATAATGAGCAATGGAGGTGTTTTTATTGCTGAAAATTGGTGAGTTTTCCCAGCTTGGTCAGGTGTCGATTCGAACCTTGCGTCATTATGATGAGATCGATCTGCTTCATCCGCAAGTAGTTGATGAAGAATCAGGTTATCGTTATTACTCAGTAAAACAATTAGAAGTTTTAGCCCAGATTGTGTTACTGAGGGAGCTAAAGTTTTCTTTGAAAGAAATCAAAAGCTTGATTCAACAAGATCCGAAGATTTTTACCGCAGCTTTATTAAAAAAAGATCGTGAAATTGAAAAAGAAATCCAACGTGATCAATTTCGTCAGCAGCAAATCCATCAAATGATTCAACGGATGCAGCATAAAGGAAAATACCAAGTGTCGATCAAGAAAATTCCAGCTTTCTCCATCGTCAGTTTGAGAAAGAGAATTAAGAGCTTTTATCATGAAGGATTACTTTGGAAAGAGTTTATGTCTCTGTTAAAAAAACAAGGAATTGCTTTTCCGACTAGCCCTGATGAGAATTTAACAATTTTTCATGATAAGGAATATCTGGAGGAAGGCGTAGATGTTGAGGTAGCGATTATTTCAGATATCGTAGCAGAGGCACCACTGAAAATGCGAGAGCTTCCTGCACTGGAGCATGCGGCAATCATGTATGTCGAAGGAAATTACCATCAGCTTCCAGAAGCTTATCAAGCATTTGCTAAGTGGCTGGAGGAACATCCTGAATTCAGCATGGTAAAAGCCACGCGACAAATTTGTCATGTGGGTCCAGAACATACAGAAAATCCTGAGGAATACCTGACTGAGTTACAAATTCCATTAATTTCCTTGACTCTCACGCAACGTGAGGATTTATCTTCTAATTAGAGGTCGCGACTCAAAAAATAATTGGGGGAATCAACATGGAAATTAAAGAAATCGGCAAAGTGAAACAAACGGATGCAGGTGTTTATTTAGAGTTATTGCCAGAGTATCAAGACGGATTAATCGGTTTGGATGATTTTAGTCATTTGTATGTTTTGTATTGGTTCCATCATTTAGATATACCTGAACTTAGAGGAACAACGGTCAGCAAGCCCTATACAAACGGACCAGAAGAACTGGGAACCTTTGCTACAAGAGGTCCGGTTAGACCAAATCCAATCGCGCTGTCGGCAGCAAAAATTACCAGTATCCAAGGTAACAAAGTGTATCTTGAATATCTGGATGCAGAGGATAACAGTCCAATTTTAGATATCAAGCCTTATACAGCAAGCTTTGACGTATTAGAAACCTTTCAAGGGCCTGAGTGGTGCGCACATTGGCCGCAATCCTTTGAACGCTCGGGAAATTTTGACTGGGGAGCAGAATTCAATTTTTCTGAATAGGGTAGAAGCTTTTTTAAAAAATATTTTCACTTTAACAAACGAACGATGATGCTTGTCTTTTTGAATGAGCATGATCGTTCATTTTTCGTTTTCAAACAAAAAAATCAAGAATAATGAAAATTTCAGTGCTTTTCTGATAAAACAACTTCTGTTGATGTTTCATTGTTGATAAATAAATGAAATGGTGCTATATTATCAAATATAATTGATACAGATTTTAAGGAGATGTAATACAGTGAGTAAGAAGGGTTCAGAAATCATTGTAAGTAGTTTAGAAAATCATAATGTTCCATTTATTTTTGGGATTCCTGGTGCCAAGATTGATGGCGTCTTTGATACATTAGAGGATCACGGACCACAACTAATTTTAGCTCGTCATGAACAAAACGCAGCGTTTATGGCTCAAGCAATTGGTCGTTTGACTGGAGAACCGGGGGTTGTGATCGCCACCAGCGGCCCTGGAGCAAGTAATTTAGCAACAGGTTTAGTTACCGCAACAGCTGAAGGAGATCCAGTTTTAGCTTTAGCCGGACAGGTAAAACGTTCTGACCTTTCAAAGTTGACTCATCAAAGTATGGATAATGCAGCACTGTTTGCACCTATCACAAAATATAGTTCTGAGATTCAAGATCCAGAAACCTTATCAGAAAATATTGCGAATGCGTTTCGAATTGCAAAAACAGCTAAAAAGGGTGCTAGTTTTCTCTCTATTCCTCAAGATGTAACGGATGGGGAAGTGCAAGGAGAAGCGATTAAGCCACTATCTGCTCCGATTTTAGGTGCGGCCTCAGAGGAAGATATTGCGGACTTAACTAAACGAATTCGTGATGCAAAATTACCAACATTATTAGTCGGTATGCGAGCATCCGGAAAAAAAGAAACAGCTGCGATTCGGAAGTTGGTTGAAAAAACTGGTTTACCAGTCGTTGAAACCTTCCAAGGGGCGGGAATTATTTCACGAGAGTTAGAGAATCATTTCTTTGGCCGCGTTGGACTATTTCGCAATCAACCAGGAGATATGCTGCTGAAGCGTAGTGATTTAGTCCTAGCAATTGGCTATGACCCAATCGAGTATGAAGCAAGAAACTGGAATGCAGAGAAAGATGCACGTATTGTAGTAATTGATGAAGTCCCTATGGAAATCGATCAATACATGCAGCCAGAAGCTGAGTTAATTGGCAGCATCGCCAAAACGATTGAAAAATTGAGTGATTCGATTGATAGTTACCAATTATCAACGGATGCTGATCATTATTTATCGACATTGCAAGATAAACTAACAAACGGCAGACATAAAAGTGAAACGGCAGAAGGTCGCGTCCATCCCTTAGAAGTCATTGATACACTGCAACAAAATGTAACAGATGAAATGACTGTAACCGTGGATGTCGGTAGTCACTATATTTGGATGGCTCGTCACTTTCGTAGCTATGAACCACGTCATCTGCTATTCAGTAACGGGATGCAAACATTAGGGGTAGCTTTGCCATGGGCAATTTCTTCTGCACTAGTACGTCCAAATACTCAAATATTCTCAGTTTCCGGAGATGGCGGCTTCTTATTCTCAGCGCAAGAATTAGAAACAGCTGTTCGCTTGAAGCAAAAAATTATCCACTTAATTTGGAATGATGGTAGCTACAACATGGTTGAATTTCAGGAAGAAATGAAATACGATCGTTCTTCAGGTGTACATTTTGGGCCTGTGGATTTTGTGAAATATGCAGAGGCTTTTGGAGCAAAAGGATTACGTGCAACATCAAAAGCAGAATTAGAAACAGCCATTCAAGAGGGGCTAGCCACAGAAGGGCCGGTAATCATCGATATTCCGATTGATTATTCAGATAATAAGGAATTAGGTAAAACAATTTTACCTGATCAATTCTATTAGACCTTCTTAGTGAATATCTGTGAAATAAAACAAAAGAAGGGGATTACTCATGACAGTGAAAACAAAAAGCTATATCTATCAGCATGGAACACTGGGTGGTTTGATGCAAGATTTAATGGATGGAACCGAAAAAATCGGTACTTTATCAAATTACGGTGATTTTGGTTTGGGAACATTAGAAGGCTCCAACGGTGAAGTCATTTTCCTAGATGGTGTCATTTACCACGCTGATGAAACAGGAAAAATCAATCAATTAGTTGGTGATGAGTTAACACCTTATGCAGCAGTCACTAATTTTGAATCAGATGAACGATTTACTTTAATGAACGTTTCTGATGATGTTGTAAAAGAGGACATTTTAGAAAAAATCAGCCACAATTTATTTGCGGCTGTCAAAATAAATGGCAAGTTTAAACATATGCATGTGCGGGTCGCGCCAAAACAAGAAAAACCATATCCGCGTTTCGTTGAAATTGCGCGCAATCAACCAGAATTTGAGGCCGATAATATTTCTGGAACGATTGTCGGTTTCTTTACACCAAGATTATTTCACGGTGCCGCTGCTGCTGGATTCCATTTACATTTCATTAGCGATGATCGGAAATTTGGCGGTCACGTATTGGACTTTAAGTTGTCAGATGGAACGGTTGATCTTATGGAATTAGCCGAATTCCGACAACATTTTCCAACCGAGAATGCAGATTATCTCTCAAATGAGATCAAATTGGACGAAATCTCAAAAGATATTGAAGAAGCAGAATAGTAAAAAGTCAGAAGCAAAAAAATGATATGCTACCCTTGTTTAGGGAGAGCATATCATTTTGCTTCTGTCTTTTTTACGCATTCTTTCCCATTTTCGATTTTGCTGAGATCAGGCGAGAGCGACCAGGGGCTTGAACTAAAACGGTCAATTCTTTCAGGGCATCCTTAGCGATCCACTGCTGTGGTTTAGATGTTTGTCTTTGCATTGTCTCGGCAGTATTAATCGCTAACTCTTTGGCTTCTAAATTGGTTTTGCCAAGTTCTCTCAAAGCCCAAGAGGCGGCCTTTTTCACTAACAAACGTTCATCATCTGAATAGCTCTCAATCAACTCTAAATAGTTTTTTATTTCAGCGATTGTAAGGGAGGCATGTGTTGAGGTGCTTGCAATCAATGTAAAAGCCGCTCGTTTGAAATACAATTTGTCAGAATTTATCCAACTTTGAATGAAATGATCGAAGTCTTTTTGTTTAATCAGAATATTTTTACACAACAAATCACAGAGATCCCAAGAAATGATGCCATCCATTAAATAGTTGATGTCTTGATCATTACAGTCTTTAGGCTTTAGTGCTAACACGGTAAGTATTCTACATTCATGGTAATTGGTTTGCCATAGCTGCATTAAGAAATCTTTTTCTTTTGGAATTTTTCGAGCGAACTTACGTAATTCAGCAGTTGAAACCCCAAGTGTTTGTTCAGCCGGAATTCCGAGTTTGATGATATTCTTCCTAAATTTCTCTGATGCCGCTTCTTTTAAATAAATCAGAATCTCATCAATCGTCATATTCATCACCTTTTTCCATAAAATAAAAAATGCGGTTCTATAATATTTGGTGTTGTTACTCTTTCTGAGTGAGAACACCAAGTATTTTTTTATACAAAAAGACATTTGGTTGTCCTATAATTAAATCGCTGAACCCAATCATAGGAGGCGAACCAAATGTCCAGTATTAAGAATATCAAATATAAAGATAATTGCCTAGACAAAACCATCAAACAAATCCTAAATATTCACGATTCCAACATTACTTTTTCTAAAGACGCCGTTTCAAAAGAAAAAGTCCATGACAGAATGGCCACCGTCTTTACTGGTCGACTGAGCTATCCGTCTCCTCGGTGTGAGTGTTGCGGCTACGACTCCGTCATCCATCATGGCTACAAAGATAGCTGGATTCAATTACTCCCTTATCAAGAGGTGTCTACCTATCTTCATCTCTATAAACAACGGTTTTATTGTAAACAGTGTCACCATACCTTTTCAGCTAAAACCTATTATGTCGCAGAAAACTGTTATCTCTCCCAAGCGCTCAAGTTTGCGATCGCTGTTGATTTAAAGAAGAAAATTTCGATGAAAGATATCGCTCAACGTTACTTGGTTTCCGCTAAAACGGTCGAACGGGTCTTGGATTCTTTTTTTGAAGAACCACGACTGAAGCCCAATTACTTACCCAAACATCTATTGATTGATGAATTCAAAGGAACTAAGGACTGTCAGGGCGCCATGTGTTTTATTCTCAGTGACGCGGACACGGGGAAAATCTTTGATATTTTAGAGGATCGAAGAAGCTTCAAGCTGATCGCCTATTTCATGCGCTTTACTTATCACGCTCGGAAAAACGTTTCTCATGTCGTGATGGATATGAATGCGGGCTATGAGTCTGTGACAAAGGTCGTTTTCCCAAATGCTCGGATTTCCATTGATCGATTTCATGTGATCCAACAACTTAATCGTGCATTTAATAAGCAACGGATAAAAACCATGAATCACTTGAAAAAGAGCGACCCGCAAGCCATGAAAAAGTATCGCAAGCTTAAGAAATATTGGCGAACCATTCTGAAGAAAAATAGAAAAATCAATTATTCTTCGCTTAAACAATACCCGCTTTTCCAACGGAAATACCTGACAGAATCGGAAGTATTGGATTATTTATTATCAATTGACGAGCACTTACGGACAAGCTATGATGTGTATCAGAATTTGTTAGATGCCTTCGATGCCAAAGATTATAAAGGATTTTACGAATGCATTGATCACTTACCGGCGTTACTTGATCCAGCATTTAAAAAAGCGATTCTTTACTTAAACAAACACAAGCAAGCGATTATCAATGCGTTAAAATACCCTTATTCAAACGGGAAACTTGAGGGGAAGAATAACCTGATTAAAGTGATCAAGAGAGTGGCATTTGGTTTTAGAACCTTTCGCCACCTTCGTATGCGAATTCTGATTCAACAGAATCTTTGCGACATTATTTGAGCAAAAAAACAAAAAGAAAAAAGGAAACGCCGAAGCATTTCCTTTCAGTGATTTAATGAGAACAACACGATTTGACTTAGAGCCAAAAATGCAGAACAATGATCAGAGATATTCTGATTGTTGTTCTGCATTTTTTGAATCGTTTATTAAATTCCTAATAGTGAGGCAGGGTTTACAAAGCCTGACCATAACGCTGTTGAAACCCCAAAGTGTAAATGAACGCCTGTTGAATTACCCGTTGTTCCCATACCGCCTAATACTTGACCAGCACTGACTGATGAACCAACACCAACACTTGGTGCAGAAACCATGTGCATGTAGTAAGAGTAGTAGCCATCTGGATGCTGAATCACTACATGATTCCCAGCTGACCAATGGAAACCAGCTTCAACGACTGTTCCACCTTTAGAAGCCATGATTGGAGTGCCGGCAGAACCAGCAAAATCAATGCCGTCGTGTTGTGTACCAGATGCGCCTGTTGGATCTTGGCGTGGACCAAATGGACTTGTAACGACTAACCCAATTGATAATGGAGAGGCCCAACCACTGCTAGTAGCCGCAGGCTTAGAGGTATTCGATGTTGAGGTCGTCGGATTGGTTGTCACCTGACTAGCACCTGCATCGGTAACTGTTTGAGCCTGTTCCTGTTGCTGTTTCGCTTCTTGTTCTTGTTTTTGAGCTTCTAACTGAGCAATTTCCGCTTCTTGTTTTTGCTTGGCTGTTTCAGCCTCAGCAGCCTGTTTCTCCGCTTCTTCTGCTGCTTCTTGAGCTTCTTCTGCCGCTTTCTTCGCTTGTTTTTCTGCTTCAGCTTGTGCTTTTTCACGAGCTTCTTCTTCTTTTTTGCGTTGTTCCTCTAAAGCTTTCAAAGCCGCTTGACGTTTCTTTTCGGCATCTTCTTTTTGTTTTTCAAATTTATCTTTTTGATCTTTTTCAGTCGCGATACTTGCTTGGATTTCATTAATTTTCACTTGCTGATCCAATTTTGTTTGAACTAATTGCTCTTGTTTGGCTTTTAGTTCCGTTGTTTTCTTGTTGATCACTTGAAGACGTTGTTCGGCTTCTTTTTCAAGCTTTTCAAGCTCAGCTTTATCTTTGGTTTGTTGTTCCATAATGTTTTTGCTTGCTGTTAAGATAGTAGAGACAGCCATTGTCTTTTTAACCGCTTCACCAAGTGATTTAGAATTGATCACTGCATCAACGATTGAACCAGAATCCTGTTTCGTTTGAACATCGCGAGCTTGATTTCTGATTTGTTCTTCCCGTTTTTGAATTTTTTCTTGAAGGGTAGCAATCTTTGCTGTTAAATCGCTTAATTTCTTTTCCTCATTTGTCTTTTCTTTTAAAACAGCATTCACTTCTTGTTCCACGGCAGCAACTTGCTGCTCTAATGCTGCTTTTTGATCCTCAGCAGATTGCTCAGTTTGTTGTAAATCAGAGATTTTTTTATCTTGATCAGCAATTTTTTGATCGTACTCATCTGCTAATGCGCTTAATGGGGTAGTGGTTAGTGTTAAGGCACATAAAGTTAGTGCCGTATATTTTTTCAACTTAATCAATGGATTCCCTCACTTTTTTCAGCTTTCGGGTTCAATTATATAAGAAACTATGAAGAAAAAGTTTAAAGTATTTGAATTTTTATGTAACCGTATAGATTGTAACGATAATGAAATATTTCAACGAGGAATTAATCGTGAAAACGCTTGACAAGCCGCTCTTTTAATGATTTGAATACTATTTTTGTCTGTGATCACTTATATTTTAATCAATGGAGAATTTCAAAGAGTTACGGTAGAATAAACCGAAAGTTATTAATACTCTATATACTCAATCTGGAGAAATTGATACACTTATTACGTATTTAAATTGGGAGGAATCCGCATGGGTTGGAAAAATCAAGAAGCAAAAGAAGAGGCTTATAAATTAATGTTGATGCAACAAAAAGCATTATTAGAAGGTGAAACGGATTTGATAGCTAATTTGGCTAATTCATCTGCCTTATTAAATCAGACATTACAAGAGACAGTTTTTGCAGGGTATTACCTTTTTAGAAACGATGAATTAATCTTGGGCCCATTTCAAGGAAATGTTTCGTGTGTTCATATCGCAATGGGGAAAGGTGTATGTGGGGAAGCGGCTGAGAAAAACCAAACATTAATTGTCGAAAATGTACTGGAGCACAAAAATTATATTGCTTGTGATTCAGCCGCACGATCAGAAATTGTTGTTCCAATGAAGAAGGGGGAACAATTGATAGGCGTATTGGATTTAGATAGTTCCGAGATAGCTATGTACGATCAAATTGATCAATTTTACTTGGAACAATACGTCTCATTATTACTGGAAAATTTGAACTAAAATTTTTAATTTTTATCTAAAAAGATGGTTATTTGATAAATAACACCCTTAATGTGGTATTTTACTTCGCTTAATGCTACTATATAAGTGTAGTATAAAACATTAATGAGGTGGTTGAATGAATAAAGAAGCGATTATTGTTGGAGAAAGCTATGAATGCCGTAAAACTGATTTTGCTCGGCCGATCATCGGAGAAGTAATTCGTAAAGAAAATAATGGATGCATTGTGAACGTTGAACGTTTTTACGGATTGGATGCAGATAAGATTGACCAAGTAAATGGGCAAGTATTAATTAAATACAGTGAAGTAGCAGGAATTGTTTCCAAAGAATGTTTCTTTAGTTAACGGACCGTCCTGTTTAAAAAATCACTCCGAGAATATCTCTGAGTGATTTTTTGTGTCAATTTTTTAGGTAAATAAGATTTACAATTATTGAATAACATAGCCATATTTTTTAGTTTTTTTCAAAAAAATAGTTTTTGCTTATTAATTAAGAACTTAATGATTGGAATACGCACTTAAAATCCCATGGAAGGCTATTCCATGGGATTTACTAGTTAATTAGTTTTTTCAATTGTTTTGATTAGATACTCAGCAAACTCTGAAGTAGATAACTCTTCGATATCAATCATCTGTGCAAAATCGTGTGTCATCTGATTGTTCTGCAACGCTTTTTCAATGGCAGCCATAATTTTTTCGCTGGCCTCAAACCAGCCAAGATGATCCAACATCATTGATGCGGAGAGTAGTAATGAACAAGGATTAGCCCAGCCTTTACCAGCAATATCAGGTGCGGTTCCATGGGTAGCCTCAAAAATCGCATGTCCTGTTTTGTAATTGATATTTGCGCCTGGAGAAATGCCGATCCCGCCAACTTGTGCAGCTAAAGCATCAGAAATATAATCACCATTCAAGTTAGTTGTTGCGACTACTTGGTATTTTTCTGGATAAAGCAGAATTTGTTGCAGGAAGTTATCAGCAATTACGTCATCCACAATAATTTTCCCTGCATTTTTCGCTTTTTCTAATGCTTCATTCGCTTTTTCAGTACCGGATTCAGCAGTGATTTCTTTGTACTGATTCATCGTAAAAGCCTGAGGATAGTTCTTTTCAATTAAATCATAACCCCAATTTTTAAAGCCGCCTTCAGTAAATTTCATAATATTTCCCTTATGAACAAGGGTGACCCGTTTTTTTCCTTGCTGGATGGCGTAATCTAGAGCAGCCGCAATTAAACGCTCACTGCCTTCTTGAGAGATAGGTTTAATCCCTAACGAACTGGTGTCTGGAAAACGAACTTTAGTAACGGCTAATTGTTCTGCTAAAAAGTCTAAAAGCTGTTTGACCTCGGCAGAATTATTAGCAAACTCAATTCCAGCATAAACGTCCTCCGTATTTTCTCGAAAGATCGTCATATCCGTTTTTTCAGGTTCCTTTAAAGGTGAAGGAACCCCACTAAAATAGCGGACAGGTCTTACACAGGCGTATAGATCTAATTCTTGACGCAAGGTTACATTTAGAGAACGGAACCCTTCCCCGATTGGTGTTGTCAACGGTCCTTTAATAGCAATTTTATGTTGTTTGATTGCCTCTAATGTTTCATCGGGAAGCCAGGTACCTGTTTGGTTAAACGCTTTTTCACCCGCAAGAATCTCAAGCCATTCAATTTTTCGATCATTTGAGTAAGCAGAAGAAACGGCCGCATCAACAACCTTTTTTGTCGCCTGCCAAATTTCTGGTCCGATACCATCGCCCTCTATATATGGAATAATTGGAGTCAAAGTGTTCGTCATTATGCCTGCTCCTTTTGCATTTTTTTGTTTATCACTAGCGGTAAAATTCCCTGATTCTTCCAATAAGCAATATCAGCTTCGGAATCAAAGCGCAATTTTGCCTGGAAGTGGATATCCTTTTCACCACTGGCAGTCACATCAATGATTTGATTGATTGCCGGTTCCGTTGGAAATTCGAAGCTGTAGCTTTCCAAGCCAGTCAAACCAAGTGATTCAGCGGTTTCTCCAGGAAGGTATTCAAACGGAATCACGCCCATCATCACTAGGTTACTGCGATGGATTCGTTCGTAGCTTTCTGCTAAAACTGCTTTGACACCTAAAAGATTCGTTCCTTTAGCTGCCCAGTCTCGAGAAGAACCCATCCCGTAGTCTTTTCCTGTAAGAATCAATGTACCAATCTGTTCTTTTTGGTATTGCATTGCTGCATCGTAAATGGATAGCTCTTCACCAGTTGTCGCCAGTTTTGTGTACCCACCAGTTGTTTCCGGAGTTAATTGGTTTTGAATTCGAATATTTCCAAAAGTTCCCCGCATCATTACTTCGTGGTTGCCTCGTCTAGAACCAAAGGAATTGAAATCTTTATACGATAAACCGCGATCTTTCAAGTATTTACCAGCAGGAGATTGAAGGCCGATATTTCCGGCTGGAGAAATATGGTCAGTTGTTACAGAGTCACCAAATTTGGCTAAGACACGTAAATTGTTTAATGGATTTGTCTCGTCTGCTTCTTGTCCAAGATTTGTGAAGAACGGTGGATTGGCAATGTATGTTGATGCATCGTCCCACTCGTAACAATCACCCTCTGAGGTTTCGATCTGATTCCAGCGTTCATTGGATTGATAGACGTTCTTGTACGCCTTACGGAAATCATCTGGATTTAAGAAATCATTGATATAGTCATTCACTTCTTCTTGTGTAGGCCATAAATCTTTTAAATAAATGTCTTTACCAGCGACTGTAGCCAATGCTTCTTTTGTTAAATCCTTTTTAATCGTACCGGCTAGAGCGTAGGCGATCACTAAAGGAGGAGAGGCTAAGTAATTTGCCTTAATTAATGGATGAATCCGGCCTTCAAAATTTCTGTTCCCTGATAGAACTGCTGAAACTACCAGTTCACTATCTTTTAAGGTCGTTTCAATCTCCTCTGCTAAAGGACCAGAATTGCCGATACAAGTCGTACATCCATAACCAACGATATCAAATCCTAATTCAGCTAACGGCTCTAACAAGTTGCCTTTTTCTAAATATTGGGTCACAATTTTTGAGCCAGGCGCTAACGAAGTTTTAATTGTTTCTGGAACCTTCAATCCAAGGGATACAGCCTTTTTAGCCAGTAGGCCAGCAGCTACCATGACAGAAGGATTGCTCGTGTTGGTACAACTAGTGATTGCAGCCAAGGTTAAATCACCAGTTTCAATTGTATTGTTTGTTCCTTGGATAGTTACTCTGCGATCTATTTCATCAGAATCCAAACCAAATCCTTTAGGCCCACTTGGATTAGTTAAAGAAGTTTGGAAATTTTCTGCCACTTCTGCTAATTGAATCCGATCCTGTGGTCGTTTTGGACCTGCAACAGAAGATTGAACAATTGATAGATCTAATTGAATCACACGTGTATAGATAGGTGTTTCAGATCCATCGTAAAAGAGTTTATTTTGTTTCGCGTAGGCTTCAACTAACGCGATCTGTTCTTCTGAACGACCAGTTAAACGTAGATAGTTCAGTGTTTCTTCGTCGATTGGGCAGAAGCCGCAGGTTGCACCGTATTCAGGCGCCATATTAGCAATTGTTGCACGGTCAGAAAGACTTAAAGTTTTGTAACCAGTTCCGAAATACTCAACAAATTTACCAACAACTTTTTCATTACGTAAAAGTTCAGTTAGGTAAAGAGCTAAATCTGTTGCTGTTGCTCCTGGATTCAATGTGCCAGTCAGCTCTACCCCGATTACTTCAGGCGTTGGAAAATAGGAGGCTTCTCCTAAGATTGCAGCTTCAGCTTCAATACCGCCGACACCCCAACCAAGTACGCCTAGACCGTTGATCATCGTTGTATGAGAATCTGTCCCTTCTAATGAGTCAGGAAACAGCAGATTTTCATCATTCTTCAAAATGACATCAGATAAATATTCCAAATTGACTTGATGAATGATTCCTGTTTCTGGAGGAACAACTTCGAAATTGTCAAACGCTTGCTGCGCCCATTTTAGAAATTGATAACGTTCGTGATTTCGTTCAAATTCTTTCTCCGTGTTGTAAGCCAAGCTTTCTGAGGTGCCGGCACAATCGACTTGAACAGAATGATCTACAACTAAAGTTACCGGAATTTCCGGGTTAATGAGCTTTGGATCACCGCCAAGCTTTACGACAGCATCACGCATCGCAGCGAGATCAACCACTGCGGGGACACCTGTAAAGTCTTGTAGAACGACTCTTGATGGTCGAAAAGGTACCACTCCTGATGGTTGTTTCGCGTCAAAGGTGATCAAATTCTCTAAATCAGCGAGCTCCTGATGTCGTGCTAAGCTTTCTAAAAGTACTCGAATGCTGAATGGATAATCAGCGATATTTTTTTGATACGTATTGACAATAGCCGAAAGATCAAAGTATATATAATGTTCGTTTTTGATAAAAAGTTCTTTTTTCCAATTCAATCCCAAATCCCTCCTAAGTACGTTATCGTTTAAAATCAGTTGGGTTTATTATACGAATAAAGAAAAAGAAAGTAAATGAAATTATTAAAAGTATTTCATTTTACGCCAATGGTGTTATAATGTTTCTTAACCCGATTGTTAAATTAAATAAGGTTAGGAGGACATAATGATGTTAGATTTGAACCAAATGGCCGAGGTATGCCGAAAAGAGGACTATTTAGATGCTTCTTTATATAAGAAACATAATGTAAAAAGAGGATTACGCGATCTAGACGGTAAGGGAGTTTTGGCTGGTTTGACCAATATCTCCACGATTCATCCGCAAATCATGTCCGGTGATAAGGTTATTTCCAAATATGGTGAATTGCGTTATCGCGGAATTGATATTAATGAATTGGTTAATGGCTTTGTTTCAGAAGAGCGTCTGGGCTTTGAAGAAGTGAGTTATCTGTTATTATTTGGTACTTTACCAACCGAAGTTGAACTAGCTGAATTTAAAGCTTTAATTGGCAAAAGACGAACACTTCCCACCAACTTTGTACGTGATGTTATTATGAAGGCGCCGTCACATAATATCATGAATATGATTTCTCGGAGTGTCCTAACATTGGGATGTTACGATGATAAAACGGATGATATCAGTATTGAGAATGTTTTAGATCAAAGTTTATCGTTGATCGCAACGTTTCCAATGATTGCTGTCTATTCTTACCATGCTTACAATCACTACAGTAAGGGCGATAGCATGTACATCCATCGTCCGGATGAAAACTTGAGTACTGCAGAGGCTATTTTGACAATGCTGCGTCCAGATAAAAAATATACCAGCCAAGAAGCCCAAACATTAGATATGGCATTGGTGTTACATATGGAACACGGCGGAGGGAACAACTCGACTTTCACAACTCGAGTCGTTACTTCTAGCGGCACAGATACTTATTCAACAATCGCAGCGGCCTTAGGCTCATTAAAGGGACCTAAGCATGGTGGGGCCAACATTAAGGTGACCCAAATGATGGAGGACTTAAAAGAGAACGTAAATGATTGTGAAGATGAGAACGAAATTCGAGATTATTTAGAAAAGATTTTAAATAAGGAAGCCTTTGATAAACAAGGACTAATCTACGGTATGGGTCATGCGATTTATGCTGAGTCTGATCCGCGGGCTGAAATTTTTAAAAGATATGTGGAAAAATTAGCGGCAGAAAAGGGATCTGAAGCCTCTGCTGAATTTAACTTATATCGTAAAGTGGAGCGTTTGGCCCCTGAAATCATTTCTGAAAGACGTAAAGTTTACAAGGGAGTCAGTGCCAATATTGATTTCTTTAGTGGTTTTGTTTATCACATGTTGGATTTACCCCAAGAATTGTATACACCGATGTTTGCGATCGCGCGAATCGTTGGTTGGTCAGCACACCGTATCGAAGAGCTGATTAATGTTCAAAAAATCATTCGGCCTGCTTATATGGAAGTTTCCGAAGACCGTGAATATCAAAATATTACTGAGCGCTAAAAACATCCGTCAGAATCTTCTTCTGGCGGATGTTTTCTATTCTGTAATCAATCCTAAGTCAACACAAGCTTTCCAAATACCATCGTCATTTACAGCAGTTGTCACATAAGCGGCTTTTTCTTTTAGAGCTGGCGCAGCATTTCCCATGGCAACAGGAAACCCTACAGCATCAAACATGGTAAAGTCATTTTCTTCATCACCGAAGGCTAGTGCTTGTTTGGCCGTGATCTTCATTGAGTCACAGATTTTATGAATTCCTTCTGCCTTTGTCCCAGTTTTCAAATGGATATTAGCCGCAACTGGAGCGACCTTTTCTGCGATAAGCGGGGAATCTATCCCTAATTTGAACTCTGTTTTCTCACTCCAAGGAACGATCAATTGGATGACATTTTTCGGGAGCGGATCTGTTTTTTTCAGCAAGGTCTTTTTAGAGGAAGGGTCTCCTATATATTGATTTGTCTCGAAGCAATACAATTCATGAGGAGTTTCGATTAAACATTCTATATTCAGCTTTTCTAAATGATCTAAGAGCTCTGCTAATAGCGGTTGAGGGATTACATTTTGATGAATCATTGTTCCTTGATAATGTACACAATTTCCATTGGATGAAATAATGCTGTCCACGCCTAATTTATCGGCCATTTCAGCTAAAGTACCATAATGCCGACCGGAAGCAATCACGGGTTCGATCTGGTTTTCTTTTAATCTGCGTAAAGCCAGCTTTGCAGAATCGGGAATTCGTTTTTCAAAGGACAAACCATGAGGTAAGTTGTTATCGGCCAGGGTACCATCAATATCAAAAAAAGCTACTCGATAATTTTTCATGCGAACACTCCTCGTAATATATTTCAGAGCTAGTAATTACTCTGTAAAAAATCGAAACTAAAACTTTAAATATTTTCTTTTACAATTAGTATAAAAGAAAGTTAAAGAAACATCAGCTCAAATTTTTAATCAGCAATGATTTAATGAAAGGAATGTGGAAAATGATTGTAATCATCACGGGAGCGACTCATACGGGTAAGACAGTTTTAGCACAAAGATTATTGGAGACCTATCATTATCCTTATTTGTCAATTGATCATCTGAAGATGGGCTTGATCCGAAGTGGCGAAATAGATTTAACTCCAGCGGATGATGAAGAACTTACATTTTATCTGTGGAATATTTTAAAAGAAATCATTAAAACAGCGATTGAAAACGAACAAAATTTAATCACTGAAGGCATATATGTTCCCTTTAATTGGAAACAGTCTTTTTCTGAAGAATATTTGGATCAGATTAGTTATTACTGTTTGATTATGACGAAAAACTATATTGAGACTCACTTTTCTGATATTAAAAAGTATGCAAATACCATTGAAAAAAGGCTGGATGATTCGGATTTGACGATGGAAGATTTGATTAAAACCAACAGTGAAAATCTAGCGATGTGTAAAAAATATGCCTGTAATTATTTATTGATTGATGAAACCTATAATTTTGAGGAGGACTTACATGAGAGTAGAATCAAATAAGCGTGAAGATTACTTACAGGATTTACCAGAGATATGTTTGTCTCACCCTTTACTGAAAAGATTAAGTCAGAAGCTCTTTAACAATACTAAAAATGAAATAGAAATCATTCAAAGAGCCTTTCTATATGTCAGAGATCAGATCGATCATTCTTGGGATATCCAAGCAGATGAGGTAACCAAAACTTCTGTCGAGGTACTGAGGAGTGGACACGGAATTTGTTATGCCAAGGCAAATCTGCTAACAGGATTATTGCGAAACGTGGGTATTCCTACAGGTTATTGCTATCAAAAGTTGCGGCTCTTTGATGATGAAGAAAAGCGCTATTGTATTCATGCGTTAAATGCTGTTTATTTCGAGATATTGGAAAAGTGGGTCAGGATTGATGCGCGGGGAAATAAACCGGGAATCAATGCTCAATTTTTTTTGGATAGAGAACAATTAGCCTTCGAACCCAATACCAATCTAGGTGAGCAAGATTACAATGTGATCTTTACAAGACCAAATAGAGAAACTATGCTTGTTTTGGATAAAAGCAAAGATGCATTGAGAATGTAAGGAAATGAACCGCCGGATTCGCTTTAGGAGAGAAGCTAAGTTGTTGTCTTTCCAATCGCTTGGAAATTCGCTACAATGATAAAAAAGATAGTTGGAGAAGACAAGATGAAGAAGATTACAATTAAAGAAGTTGCTGAAGAAGCGGGTGTTTCGAAAACAACGATCTCGCGCTTTTTAAATAAAAATTACGGTAATATGTCGAAGGAGACAAAAGAAAGAATCGCAGAGGTGATTGAACGCTTAAACTATCGGCCTAGCAAACAGGCCCAAGCGTTGAAATCAAAACATAGCTATTTGATTGGAGTCGTAGTAGCGGATATTTCTAATATGTTTTCTTCATTACTTTTGAAGGGAATCGGAGAGGTTTTAGAAAAAAGCGGGTATCAAATGATTATCATGGATGCGGCAAACTCAATCACTCAGGAAAAAGAACTATTGGAAAAGCTGTTAGATCAAAGTGTTGAAGGAATTATTTTACAGCCTTCTTCAAGACAATCGGCAAATTATACATTTATTTCAGAGCGTAACATTCCACTGCTATTGGTGGATAGGCAAACGGATCCAGTGCAATGGACCTCTGTGTTGACCAATAATCGTGCTGCGACAAGAGAGGTATTGGTAAAAGCGTTGGCAAAGGGCTATGAACAGGTAGTTGTCATCAGTGAACCGATTAAAGACGTCAGCACTCGACAATTACGCTACGAAACAGTCGATCAAGTGGTAAAGGAAGCAGGAAAGCAATGCCAACTGATCGAAATTAGTCAGGAAGAGCAAATCAGTGATAGTTTATCAACTATTCTTGAAGAGGATTTACAGACTTTGCTGTTTGCTTCCAACGGTCGAATGCTGATGGATGTCTTGACGTGGTTGATTCACCAAGAAATCGCCATTCCAGAAAAAGTAGGCGTGACTGGATTCGATGATTGGAATTTAACAGAACTTGTCGGTCCTGGAATCACCAGTGTGGAACAGCCTTCAAAAAAGATTGGTGAAGTTGTAGCCGAGCAATTATTGCAAAAAATGACGACGAAATCAGAAGAGGTTCAAGAAATAATCGTACCTTCAACTGTTCGTTGGCGGAAGTCAGTATAATCGAAGTTATTTTATAAAATAAATCTTAACAGATAAGCCTTGTTTGGAAACCGGTTACTAAACAAGGCTTATTTATTTTGCTGTAAGGCAGATGTTTTTTAATTTTGAAATCGTTGACATTTTTTGGGAACCGGTTTACTATACAAATATAGAAACCGGTTAACTAACTGAAAGGACGCGATTTTATGAGAGATAAAAAGCTTGTGCTTAATTTTTTAGTTTATGCAGATAGAGTAGCTAATGGTGCTTTACAAAGCGATTTATTACAGGAAATATCTGATTTAGGTTTTACCCAAGTTGAGATTCGGAGAGAGTACTTTAAAGATATTAAAAAAGAGATTCCTGTTATCCAATCAGAGGCAGAACGATTGGATTTGAAGTTATTTTACAGTGTTCCTGATGAGGTCTATGTGAATGGAGAACTCAATCCTAAGTTGCAACAATATTTGATTGAAGCTAAACAAATGAATGTTCAGCATATCAAATGGAATATTGGCGATTTTAATGGAGAACTTCATGAAAAAGAATTGAAAACGCTTGTTGATTCTGGAGTTGCTATCTCAATTGAAAATGATCAAACTCAAACTTCGGGAACGATTAGTGCTATCAATACTTTTATGAATGCTATTAAAAATACTGATTTATCAATTGGTTACGTTTATGACCTTGGTAACTGGCGGTTTGTTGGTGAGGATGAAATAAAAGCTGCAGAATTATTAAAAGACTATGTTCGCTATATTCATGTAAAGGATGTAGAAGTTGAAAAGGGACAGCCACAAGCAATAGGACTTGATCATGGTGATATTGATTGGCGTAAAGTTTTACAAATACTACCTCAGGATGTACCGGTTGCAATCGAGTATCCTACAACCGCAAATGACGAAATTTTAGAAGCCAAAGAATTATTGGAGAGTGAATTCTAATGACTGAACAACAAACAAAAATCGATCCAGAAACATTTGCTTATCATTTTATGGAAACGATTCATCGACCTGAAATAGATAAGGAAGATATGGAGGTAGCGGCAAAAGAAGCTTTAGCTGCTTATCTGACTGGTTATTATTTGATCCAAAAATTCAATCATTTGGAAAATGATTTCTTTGTTGAAGATCATGCAAAACCAATTTCAAAATACCAGCGCATCTTAAGTGAGCTAAACAAATATTAGGAGGTGAAGGAACATGGGTAGCGCGATAACAGGAATATTATTAGCCGTAACTTTCATTATTTTTGTACTCTATGCGATGAAGGGCGGTAACTTGACTGTTGGGTTCTTCGTAATGGCAATCTTATGGACGATCATCGGAATGGTGCCGTTTAACATAGCTGTAAAAGAAATCTTTACCGAGCCTGTTTTAAATTATGGAAAAACGGCTGCGTATATTATCTTTGGTTCCTGGTTTGGACGAGTGTTAGTTGATACTGGAATCGCAGGAAGTATTAGTCGTCGCACTGAAAAAGTCGGAAAGAAAAGTCCTGTCTTAGCCACTGTTTTGATCACTCTTGTAATCGCTTTAATCTTTACAAGCTCTTATGGAGTTGGATCGGCTATTGCGGTTGGAGTCATTCTGTTTCCAATTATGTTTTCGATTGGGGTACCAAAAAATATTGCTGTTTCCGTTTTTACGATTGCTATTGGTGCCGCAATGTATGTCAATAATGTGCTGTTTGTACAATTTCAAGTGTTCTTTCCGAAAGTAGCATGGGGCCCTCATTACCAACGCTTCGGTTTTGTGGCGATGGGTGTGCAAATGGTGATTCTGATACTGTTCATTTTGTTTAACGCGAAGAAAATTCGAAACGGCAAACCTGAAATTGTCGAAAGCGATTTGAAAGAAGAGGTAGTGGAAGTTCCGATTTGGACGTATGTATTGCCAGTTATGCCTGTAGCCTTAAGTATTTTTGCTAAATGGGACGCTGTACCAGCCCTTTTGCTTTCGACCATCATTGCTTTTGCTGCGACAGGTAATATGAAACGCTACAGCAAATTTGTGACGATGATGAATGAGACGGCTAAACATGCGATTAGCGATATTGCTGGTTTATTGATTATGTTGTTTGTCTTAACTATGTTTCAATCGGCAGCAGTGCATGCAATGTCAGGTTTTACGAGTGTCTTTCAAGAAGTCATACCAAGCAGCAAGCTTGTCTTAATTATTATCGTAGCGATTATCGCACCGCTTTCTTATTTCCGTGGCCCACTAATGCTCTATGGTGCTGGTGCTGCAACTGCAGCAATTTTAGTTGGAACGGGAATGTTTGACCAATATTTCTTATACGGTCTGTTAGTCGTACCATCTATGATGGGTGTCTCAGCTTGTATTACTCAATCATGGAATTTATGGTCTGTACAATATGCCGGTTTGGATACTAAAACGTTCTTAATGACAGGACTGCCATGGGCGTGGGCAGCAACTGTTTTGAATTTGATTGTTGCCTATATCTTACTTTAAAGGAAATCAATGAATTTTAGTTGCAAATTAGTTTTAATAGTAAGCTGTTAAAAAATAACTAAAAAAGGAGTAATTAACATGAGTGAGTTTTTAACTATTGGTGAGCCAATTGCATTGTTCGGATCTGAGGAAGTCGACAAATCCTTAAAGGATGCTTGTCATTTTCAAAAATTTTTAGCAGGAGCGGAGGTTAATGTCGCTGTCGGCGTTTCTCGTTTAGGTCATAGCAGTGAATACATTACACAAGTCGGGAAAGATCCCTTTGGCGAGTTTATTATTGATCGCCTGCATGAAAATAAAATTGGGACAGATTATATTTCTGAAACGGCTGACTTTTGGACAGCTTTTCAATTAAAGGATCGCGTTAGTCAAGGAGACCCAAGTATTTTTTACTTCCGCAAGGGTTCGGCTGCCGCCCATTTTGATCAAGAAATACTAGATAAAATTGACTTTTCAGAGGTGAAAATGGCCCACTTATCCGGAATTTTTCCAGCTATTTCAGCTGAGGCCCAAGAAGCCTTCCGCTATTTGATTCATTTATTAGAAAAGAACAATATCCGTACAACCTTTGATCCTAATCTTCGTCCGCAGCTTTGGGCGAGTCAGGAAGAGATGGTGGAAACGATCAATGATTTAGCATCACATGCTGAAATTGTCCTTCCAGGAATCAATGAGGGTGAAATTTTGATGGGCAGTCGTGATCCGGAAGCAATTGCTGACTTCTATTTGAACAATGGAGAAGTAACGAAAACAGTGATCGTCAAGTTAGGAACTGAAGGGGCTTATGTAAAACAAAAGGATGGTACTTCCTTTACTGTACCAGGGTTTAAAGTAGCGGAAGTTGTAGATACCGTCGGTGCTGGCGATGGCTTTGCAGTTGGGTTGATCACTGGCTTGATCGAAGGGAAATCTTTAAAACAAGCGGTTATTCGTGCTAATGCCATTGGGGCGATGGCAGTTCAATCCCCTGGAGATAACGATGGATATCCAACTCCGCAAGAATTAGAAGAATTTTTACAACAACAGGAAGTGGAAGCATGAGATTACAAGCAGCAATTGACCGTGTATCATTGGAAGAGGCGGTTGCGTTAGCCGAACAACTAGATGGTAAAACAGACATTTTAGAAATGGGAACCTCCTTAGTTAAGGATTATGGCAATCTAGCTATCGAGAAATTAAGAACAGTTTTGACCAAGACCGATTTACTTGTAGACAGTAAGACCATCGATGAAGGCGCGTATGAATTTAATCAAGCTTTTCGTCACGGTGGAGACATTGTAACTGTGATGGGCGCAGCCTCAATTGATACTTTGAATGTTTGCTATGAAGTCGCCGAAAAACAGAATAAAACAATGATGATCGATTTACTTGAAGTAACGGATGAAAAAATTAAAAAAATCCAGATATTTCCTAATGCTATCTATGCCTTGCATCACTCAGTTGATCGGAAAGATTCGTTTGATGCGACTGCAAGTGTCGAAGCTTTTCACCAAAAATTCCCCGAAATCAAACGCTTGGCGATCGCAGGCGGAATCGATTTGACACAGGCGGGGTTGTTAGCAGATCAAGGATTAATTGAAGTTGTCATTGTCGGATCAAAAATCACTAAAGCGGAAAACCCGCTGAAAGCAGTAAATGAATTCATGGGAGCTGTTCACAAATGAAAACAATCGAAACAATCATACAAGAAATCAATCAAGTAATGGAGCTAGTTGATGAAACGGAACTGGAACAGGCCTTGCCACTGTTTCAAAAAAATAAGCGAATCTTTGTAATTGGAGCGGGTCGCAGTGGATTTCAAGCGAAGGGCTTTGCGATGCGTTTGATGCATATCGGTTACACCGATTATGTAATGGGTGAAACGATCACTCCTTCGATTCAAAAAGGAGATACTTGGGTGGCTATTTCCGGATCAGGTACCACTAAAGGAATTGTTTCAGATACCGAAACAGCAAAAAAAATGGGACTTGATATTGTTGTGTTAACGAGTGCCAAAGAGTCTCCATTAGCCAAGCTTGCTGACAAAGTTATTGTGGTACCTGGCGCAACAAAGACTGGTGCTGGAGTAAAATCTGTTCAGTTATTATCAAGTTTATTTGACCAGACAGTGCACATCACCTTGGATGCCTTAACCTTGAAGCTTGCTCAGCGTGATCAAACTTCCAATGAAGATGCTCTTCATGAGCATGTCAATGTAGAGTAGGTGAGCAAGATGAAAAAAATGGAACGATTAACACGAATTGAACATGCTGGTGTAGTGGCAGTTGTCAGGGAAGATTCTCAAAAACGTGCCATTGAGGCAGCACGCGCCGTCATAAAAGGCGGGATTAAGGGGATTGAAGTTACTTTTTCTGTACCGCAAGCAGATCAAGTAATTGCTCAATTGAAAGAAGAATATCAAAATGATTCCAGCGTAGTGATTGGTGCAGGAACAGTTTTGGATGCCGTTACTGCTCGTTTAGCGATCCTAGCAGGTGCAGAGTTTATTGTTAGCCCTTGTTTTGATCAGGCTACGGCAGAAATGTGTAATTTTTATCAAGTTCCTTATATGCCAGGTTGTATGACAATTACTGAGATGCAGCAGGCAATGAAAAGCGGCGCAGATATTGTAAAACTTTTTCCTGCGAATAATTTTACTCCCCAAATGATTAAAGCAGCAAAGGCCCCACTTCCACATGTGAACATTATGCCGACTGGCGGAGTGAATTTAGAAAATATAGCAGCCTGGAAGCAAGCGGGAGCAATTGTTGTTGGTGTTGGCGGCAACCTATTTAAGGGTGTCAAAGATGAAAATTACGAATTAGTTTCTCAAACCGCTAAACAATATATTGAGGTGTGGCGAGAAAACTAATTGCTTAACATTCTTCTATCGTTTTTTTAGATAAATCGTGAAATAAATAGGTAAGAATCACTTTGCAGATATTTTTTCTCCATTGACAAGCTGAAATATCTCTGATATTTTATTAGCAATTGATGAAACGCGTTGATAAAGAAAGTAAAGTAATCATCTTTGTTAAAGAGAGTTCCTGTTTGGTGAGAGGGGATGCAGAGCAATTACTTGAAAATGGCTTTTGAGCGGATTTCCCGAAAATTTAAGGAAATACGGATGCCCCCGTTAACCAGGCACAGTCTCCAAGAAAAATTTTGGGTACTGATCGAGGTGGAATCTGTGAGGATTTTACGATTAAAGGTGGTAACGCATAGTCTATGCCCTTAGCAATTATATTTGCTGAGGGCTTTTTTGTGTTTCTTCCTTAACTGGGATGACGATCTTGGTAGGAAATTGAATCACTGATAACTTCAACAATAAGTGTAAAATTGGAAGGTGGAAGAATAATGGCAGGATTTTTAGTAGTTCAAACGGATTTTGGTTTGCAGGATGGCGCAGTCAACGCGATGTATGGAGTAGCTTATCAAGTTGAACCGACTCTAAACATCAATAATTTAACACATGAGATTGAACCTTATAACATTCATGATGCAAGCTATCGTTTATTACAGGCGGTCACTTATTGGCCAGCAGGAACTGTTTTTGTATCTGTGGTTGACCCCGGCGTTGGCTCAACCCGTCGCAGTGTCGTCGCAGAGTTGAAGGATGGGCAATATGTAATTACGCCAGATAACGGAACATTGACGTATTTAGCTCAATATGTCGGAATTAAGGAAGTTCGACAAATTGATGAGGAGAGTCAACGTCTGCCCGGCTCATCTGAAAGTCACACATTCCATGGTCGAGATGTCTATGTCTATAACGGTGCCCGATTAGCTAGCGGTAAAGTAGGTTTTGCTGAATTAGGAACGATTATTCCAAGCAGCGAATTAGTGACGTTCCCCTTGATCGCTCCAGAACAAACACAAGATAAAATTACGGGAACGATTGATATCACCGATATTCGATTTGGCTCGTTGTGGACGAACATTCCTGTGGATTATTTCAAAAACTGGCAAGTTGAATATGGACAAAGCCTGCTAGTAAAAATATACTATCAAGGTGTGGTCCGTTATCAAGATGAAGTTGTTTTCGGGCGTTCCTTCGCTCAAGTGGCACCGAATGAAGCAGTTCTTTATATTAATTCATTATTAAATGTTGGATTAGGGATTAATTTGGATTCATTCTCCGCAGTTTATAAAATTGGTACTGGCAACGATTGGACGATTGAATTGACTAAAAATTTAGGGTATTAAGCATTTATCAAATAAAAAAGGGGTATAAAGTATGAATAAGAGATTTACGGTAAAACACATTGTAGCAATTGGGATCGGTGCGGCGGTTTTCTTCATTTTAAAACGATTCGTGACGATTCCTACAGGCATTCCTAATACGGATATTGCAACGGCATATCCTTTCTTAGCATTATTAGGTGTCGTTTATGGGCCAATTGTTGCTGGATTGGCAGGGTTTATCGGTCATGCATTAGGTGATTTAACAACGTATGGAGCATGGTGGTCTTGGATCGTTGCTTCAGGAATTTTAGGTGTATTTTTCGGTTTGTTAGCAAAGCGAATTCCAATTGAACAAGGCATTTTCGGCAAGAAAGAAATCGGAACCTTTTTAGTTGGTGAAACGATTGCTAATTTAGTCACTTGGGTGGTTATCGCACCGATTGGGGATATCTTGATCTACGCGGAAGCACCAAGTAAAGTCTTTACTCAAGGTGTCGTTGCCGGAATCACGAATTCAATCGTAACAGGAATTATTGGCTTTATTTTATTAAAAGCGTACGCACAAACGAAGACGAAAAAGGGCAGTTTGAACAAAGAAGCTTAGAACGTGAGGATATAAAATGATCGAGTTTCGTGATTTTACATTTCAATATGACAGCCAAGCTGAACCGACATTGAAAAAGATCAATTTGACGATCAATCAGGGAGAAAAAATTTTGATCATGGGGCCCAGCGGCTCAGGAAAATCGACTTTGGGAAAATGCTTGAATGGGATCATTCCGCAAAATGAAAAGGGCACTTTTACCGGCAGTTTGATGATCAATGGGAAGACTTTTAGCGAATCATCAATTTATGATCTTTCTCTTGATGTCGGTACGGTATTGCAAGATACAGATAGTCAGTTTGTCGGCTTGACCGTTGCAGAAGATATCGCCTTTTCTCTGGAAAATGAAATGATTCAACAAGCAGAAATGCGAGAAGCAGTCAATCATTGGGCGGAAAAAACTAATTTATTAACGCAGTTAGAAAAACGGCCGCAGGATCTTTCTGGTGGTCAAAAGCAGCGGGTGACAATGGCGGGGGTGCTCATCGATGAAACACCGATCCTACTATTTGATGAGCCGCTAGCCAATCTTGATCCTCAGACCGGCTATGAAGCAATCCAAATGATTGATCAGTTATATCAATCGCAAAAATTTACAACGATCATTATTGAGCACCGTTTGGAAGAGGTTTTAGCGGCACCCATCGATCGTGTTGTTTTGATGAACGAAGGGGAAATTGTTGCGGATATGACACCGACTGAATTACTTAAAAGTGATTTATTAGCCAGTTACGGGATTCGTGAGCCGCTTTATATCACCGCGTTGAAGCGTGCAGGAATTTCTTTGAAGGATTTTTCTGATCTAACGCAAGTCGATCAATTGGTTTCACCAGAAATTTCTGCTGCTTTGGCAAAGTCGCAAGGTGAATTTAAACCTATCCCAATAAAAGAGGTTCCATTATTAGCATTGAAGAAAATTTCCTTTGGTTTTGGCAAAGAACTAGTGATTAAGGAGATTGATTTGACGCTTTATCAAGGTGAAATGGTCAGTTTAGTCGGACATAACGGTGCTGGCAAATCAACTTTATCCAACCTGATTACTGGTTTCTACCCATTGCAAACAGGGGAGTTATTATGGAAAAATCAATCAATTGCCTATGAAAGCATCAAAGAACGTGCGGACAAAATTGGTTACGTGCTGCAAAATAGTAATCAAATGCTGTCGAAGAATATGATCTTTGAAGAAGTTGCCTTAGGATTAGAAAATCGAGGAATTGAAGCGGACAAGATCAAAGAGCGAGTATTCGATACGCTAAAGGTTTGTGGTCTTTATGAGTTTCGTAACTGGCCGATTTCTGCGTTGAGTCATGGACAAAAGCGTCGTGTAGCGATTGCTGCCATTTTAGTGTTGGAGCCGGAGCTATTAATTTTAGACGAACCAACTGCGGGACAAGATTATTATCATTATAATGAGATGATGAACTTCTTGCGCAAATTGAATCAGCGGGGAATTACGATTTTAATGATTACCCACGACATGCATTTAATGCTTGAACATACGCAACGAACATTGGTCTTAAAAGAGGGAGAAATCATCGCTGATGAAACACCCGCCAAAGTGTTATCTTCAGCAGAGCTTGTCAATTCAGCGAGCTTGCGTCAAACAAGTCTCTATCATTTAGCAAAAAATAATGATTTAACAGATGCGACTGGTTTTGTATCAGCCTTTATCCGGTACGACAAGGGAGGAGCCTATGGAGGGAAGTAATTTAATCGGCTATTTGCCGAAGAAAACTGTGATCCATCAACTCAGCGGTTTCACTAAACTTTTATGCTTTTTGCTGATCTCTGTGGTTGGGATGATTTCTTATGATACACGCTTTCTATTAGGGCTGGCGATTTTTTCAATAATTTTATTTCGCACAGCGCGAATTAGTTACCGCGAAATTTCGTTTGTGGTGAAATTTATCGCCTTTTTCTCACTTCTAAATCTGTTGACGGTTTATTTATTTGCACCAGAATATGGAGTAACGATTTATGGCACGCGTCATGTCATTTTTGAAGGGATTGGACGCTACACCGTGACGCAAGAGCAGCTTTTTTATGAATTTAACTTATTGATCAAGTATTTTGTGACCATTCCGCCAGGTTTAATCTTCATTCTGACTACGAATCCTAGCGAGCTTGCCTCAAGTATTCATCGGGTTGGCGGGTCTTATAAGATCGCTTATGCGTTTTCTCTAGCATTGCGTTACATTCCAGATATCCAAGAAGATTTTCGAACGATTTCTAAAGCGCAGCAGGCCCGAGGAAACGAGCTTTCTAAAAAGGCTTCACTAATGAAGCGGGTACGGGGAAATTTAACGATCGCGATGCCATTGATCTTTTCAAGTTTAGAGCGAATCGAAACCATTTCATCCGCTATGGAGCTGCGTCGATTTGGGAAGAAAAAGGGGCGAACGTGGCTGTTGGCTAAGCCGCTAAAACGTAATGATTATTTAGCGTTACTATTAGTTGTTATTTTGTGTTCGGTTGGAATCGTCTTATTAGTTGTCAATGGCGGCCGCTTTTATAATCCATTTCGCTAAAAAAACAGAACTTTCTGCACAAACGCAGAAAGCTCTGTTTTTTTATATTATAAATTGTACGATCTTATCAGATCATAATTTACTGATTTTATTCAGCACGATTCGCAATTCCAGGTATAAATTTCAAACAGTAAAGAGCGCATAGTCCAACAATGATATAGATGATTTTTGCGAGAATCGCTGTGCTTCCACCAGATATCGCTGCAACTAAATCATATTCAAAAAGACCTACTAATAACCAGTTGATTCCACCAACGATCAACAAAATAAGCGCGATAATATCTAGATATTTCATCTGTAAAACCCTCCCTTCTGATTTGTTTAACAGTACCATAGTTGGATGTCCTACCATATTTATCTGCTCAAAAATTGTTTTTTCTTATTTTATGTAATGGGAAAATACTTTAAACAAATGAGAGCTTTTGTTTTCCTAGTTGAAAATTGTTTTTTTATCTTATAGATAAGAGGTAGGAACTCCATTTAATGATGCATCCAACAGACAAATTCTTTTTAGATATTGTGCATTTTAAACGAGGTGTTTTTTTCGCGAAACGCTTTCTCTTATAGATGTAAAAGTTTGCTCGAAATCAATAAAGCGAAGAAGGAAAAGTTGAAAAATGGGAGTAACATAGTCAAAATTGCATCAATTGTTCCAAGAGAAAGTCTATAAAACTGGATTATCCGAAGAACACACAGACATCGTCAGTGATATATTGACTTTTACCGATATTCTTATGGAACAAATTGTTCAGAGAGAAGTGTCGAGGGAGGAATAATGTTAAAAGAAATGGTTGTCTTATCAATTTGTCAATCAGGCCGATGGCAGTACCTTTTTGGAGAAATCAAATCCATTTAGTTTAAAAACTGAACTTTTTTAAATTATGGGAACTATCTTGCGATTGTGCGCGTATAATGTAAGTAAGAGAGTCTGTAGGCAGAAAGGAAGCGAGCTAAATGTTGAATCCGTTTATCAATACAGGACTAGAAGTTGCTTTAAAAGACCTTTTTCGGGATAAATACACTACTGGCCAAGTTTACCCTGCTACTGCTACCGATGTGTGTAAAGAGCGTTTGATTGTTTATGTCTATCCTAATAGCTTGAAATTTGTTTTTGTTGATCAGGAGCAAGAAGCCTTAGAGCAGCTGGCTCTAAATGAAGAAGAGCGGTGAAAGAAGAGGTTAAATTAAGAAAGAAGCAGTTTTCGTCTTGAAAGGGCATTTTATTTAAGGTCATATTTTAATACAGTGTTGGTATTATAACAAATTTTTAAGGGAAGTTGTTATACTTCCCTTAATCGTACTTTTTAGGAAATTTGCAAACTATTTTATATAAGGTATATATTCATTTTATTCAATAGGCAAGTTGTGCTGTTTTAAGAAAGATAGCTTATCCCAGTAGCCTCTTTGAAATAAAATTTTATTATTTACTATTTGAAAAAAACCGCAACCTCTCAAACCTAATGGGTCACGCCACTCTAAAATTGCCCATTGGCCATCTTCGAAAATGTTTTCAACGATACAAACCATTTTTGCGTTAGAAAAATCTTGTTCAAACATTTTCTTTATAGCTTCTTTCCCAATAACTGGCTCATTGGCAACCTGATGGTTTGTTGCATTATCATCATATAATTCTGAAATGATTTCTACATCTGCATTATTAAACGCATCGACCCATTGGCAAAGTATTTCTTTTGGTGTCACATAATTTACCTCCTTGGTATGTAATAATTTCTATTTGCAATATAAAACGAGTGTCTAATTGTATTAATATATTCTACTTTTGCACTTAATTTCAAGACAATCTATATATTAAACATATACAGGTTCACGGTCTTTGAAATCTATAGTTTATCGATTTGAACATTTAGTTAAAAAGGTGAGGTACTCATAATCGAGTCTCACCTTTTTTATTATTGAATTTTGTCTAAGATTAATTGGGCACAATCAATTTGGTTGGGAATAGTGCCTGCTTCATCCTTCACACGCCAGATATCGGGAGTGATCTCATCGACGACGTACATTTTTCCTTCATCGTCGTAACCAATTTCAATTTTGAAATCAATCAAAGTCAAGTTCATTTCCGCCAATGCCTCTTTAAGAACAGAACCGACTCTAGTTAAGATATCCAGCCCTTCATCGTACTGATCGGGCTTCAAAATACCCTTCATTTGACATAAGCGATCTGTAATTAGCGGATCACCTTGTTCGTCATCTTTTAAGGTAACTTCTAAATAGGGTGGATCGAAGGGTAATCCTTCTGGCAGGGTAAAACGACGACACATACTGCCAGCAGTGAAATAGCGTAATACAAATTCTAAATTAGGAACGGTTAACTGCCGAACCTTCATTATTCCTTTGTCGATGTCTGCGTCAAGATAATGGGTCGGAATACCATTTTTTTCCATCAATTCAAAAAAATATTTGGAAATAATTAAGCCAATTTTCCCCTTTCCTTCAACACTTCCGCCAACAGTGTTTGAGCCTGGGTCAAAGACGCCATCTTCACCAGTTGCGCTATCTTTAAATAGTAAATAGACTTCCTTGTTTTCCTCATCTAGTAATACTGTTTTTGTTTTCCCATCGTACAATTCTTTCATTTTTTACCGCCTTCTCTGAAATATCCAGTGTTTTAAAAAATGATAACATTGGATATTTTTAGTGTCGATGATTTTTCGGATTTTATTTTAAAAAACACGTCTAATGTTCGGATTTCTTTGAGGAAAGGGTGTAAAATGCATTTGAATTTAAATATAAAGTGCTTTTTTCAGAATTTAACACTACTGTCTGCATTCATAAAACTACTGTTTCTTAATCGGAGTACAAAAAGTTTCGCATTTTTATCTATAGTAAAAAGCCAAAGTGCTGTTAAATCAACACTTTGGCTTTTCTATGAAGATAATAGTATGGAGACGGCGGGAGTTGCTTAAATACTATTATATCAATACTTAAATTTAATTGAATGCCATTTTGAATGCCACATAGCTAGAAATCTATAAATTTATTAAACTTATCTGCTAATTGTTCTTTAGCAAGTTTAGATACATGAGCATAGGTATTCATAGTAGTTTGGATGTCCTCATGACCTAAACGAAATTGCACCTCTTTTAGCGAGGCGCCCATTTCTATTAATAAGCTAGCTTGAGTATGTCTGAAGCCATGTACGGTGATTCTAGGAAGTTTTTTCTTTTGTTTTTTATCCATTTGATCTTGGATGTTTAAAAGCCATTTTCGTGAAGTATCAAGGCTCATTATATCGTGTGGATTTTTAGCATTAGTTTGACCGAAAATCAACCAATCATCAGATGGGGGAAGTGCTACTTCTTTCCATTCAAGAAGCTTATCTAAAGTACCTTGATCGATTGAAATTATTCGGCTAGATCCAACCGTTTTAGTGGTGTCAATTTCTAGTCCATTTGCTGTTCTAGTAACGGCTTTATAGATATTGACTGTTTTAGCCTTGAAATCTATATCTCTCCATTCAAGAGCACCTGCTTCTTGTTTTCGCATACCAGTCATGGCAAGTAATCTAAAAAAAGCCTGAACTTTGATATTCGGTTGCTCATATAGTGCGTCGAGAAATAATTTTAATTGCTTCTTATCATAAAACGGTTCTTCAGTAGTAGTTTTTTTTCTTCTTTTCGGTTTGCGTATGGCATCTGTAGGATTGGACTCTATTATACCAAATCGAACGGCGTATTTAAAAACTAGTCCTGTGTAATTCATCATTTTAGGAGCTGTATCATATTTATTTGCCCATTTATCCATTAATTTTTGAATTTTGATAGGCGTGATTTCAGAAATATATATGTAGCCGAGTTCTTCTAATACATGATTTTTAAAAATTCTTTCTGTTTTTAACAATGTAGATCCTCGTACTGTTCTTTTGTATTCAGTCATCCATAAATCATATACGTCTTTATATGTTTTCGGCTTTTCTTTTTTTAATAAATTGTTTTCATATTCACTTTGCAATCTTGCGAGCGCTAATTTTGCTTCACGTTGAGTTTTAAAATTTCGACGAGTAGTTTTAACAGACTTTCCTGTTTCTGGATTAATTCCTAAATAAGCTTGGAACTTCCACGCTTTTTCACCGTTCTTTTTCTTATATTGTTCAAATTTTGCCAATTGAATCTACTCTCTTTCTCTGATACAATAGACACGTGAATAAGCCTATTGTGTAGGTTTGTTTTTTCTTAGAACACGCTAGCTTTGGACGGTGGGCGTGTTTTTATTATTTTTTACTTACTTTACTATTAATCATATCCCATTGAGCATAGGATTTTTCTATGTTCGATCCTCTTGAACTAATTTCTCCTGTAAAAGTTACTTTATCTCCCTTTGTAAAGGTATCCGCATTGTTTAAGTCCTTCGCAAAAATTACATATGAAACTTTAGGTGTTGCAGAAATATCATTCCAACTTTTATCATCGTACTCTTTGTCTGCTATAATGGCTATTCTAGTAGTCATTGATTCGATAACAGTTCCTTCAAAAGTATATGTTTTACCACTAATATATTTAGTAAAAGCTGTATTTTGCTCAGTAGCTGGAGTAATAGAATAATAACTATCTAAGAAAGCACCCCAGTCATGATTATTTGTCTCTAAAAATTCTTCAAATTGAGTTAGGCTTTTATTGCTGCTGTTAGATGTAGTAGTTTGAGTCTCAGATGATGAGCTTTCCTGTTTGTTATTGTCATTTGCCTCGTTTGATGAGGAAAGCGAGAAACCTACGGTAGTAAAAATAATCCCGATAATAAGGAGAATCATAGGTGTTTTCTTATTTGTTTTTTTGATAAATCTTACAATTAACATGATTAAACCTATAATAAATAAAACAATACCAGTAAAACCAAATATACCGTCCATTAATAGATCCTCTTTCTCTTTCGATATTGAATATTATAAACCAAGCAATTCTTTTTTCTTAAAATCGAATTCTTCTTGATTAATAATCCCTTCATCTAACAACTCTTTATACTTTTTAATTTCATCTACACTTGAAATTTGTGTTTCTTTGGAATTATTATCTAATATAGATTGTTGCTTCTCTATATATTTTTTTAAATTTTCCATTTCATTCCAATATTTTTTTGTAAACATAACGGTGTTTTCATCTTTCGTGGCCGCTAATATACCTCCGCGACTTTCGTTTCCGCCTAGCAAGGTAAATTGTATATAACCATTACTCATACCTGGTTTTTTTAATTGTACGGCTGATATATTTTTAAAGGGGATAGTTTTTTCTCCTTTAATACCTTGATTAACTAAATTTATAAATCCTTTTCTAATAATTGAAATAGAATCATCAGTTACTTTAATCAAGGTTTTTCCTGGAGATTTTATTAAAATCTCTTTTTCCATTTTTTTCCTCATTTCTGTGATATGATTTTTTTGTAGAAGCTCATATATGAGGAAAGAGTCCGTGTGCCAGCACGGGCTTTTTTACATTGAATTCTCATAATCATAAATTATCTGCTTCTCTTTTGTTGAATGCACGCCTGTAAGGTACATTCTGAATAAAGATCGATCGCCATAGTTTTGTAAATTTTTAGTCGCTCTTACTGCTGTTAGTTCTCTCATACCGCAACTATATATGCCGAAATCAACAAATCTATTATACAGAGCTTGTTGGCTAATCTGACATTCGTCAGATATCAAACGAAATGATTTGTTCGTTTTCATATATTTGACTAACTTTATATCTGGAATCATTATTACACCAGCGGCACCATTTGCTAATTTTTCAAGAATCCATTCCTCTTCATTATAGAATGATGGATTGTTATCTACATTGAAAAATTTTTGTGTTCTTTTTTTCATATTCATGTCGAAAATACAGTGAATTATCTCATGACAAGTGCTAAAGTTAAACCGTCTTTTATAAACATCAGGATTTAAAAAAATACATATACTTTTTTTACTTCTAACAGTAACTCCGAGAAAAAACTCCTCATCAATTACAGGAATTTCTGAAATTATTTTTATTCTGTTTTTTTTAATATAAGAAGATATAAAGTCAGAAAAAGTATATTCTTCAGGCTCAATATTTTCTTTTAATAAAAATTGATTAACTACTAAGTTAATAAGTGACAAACGATTGCCTTTTAAATCTTCCAACATTTACACTCCCGAGTTACTCATTTTCCTCATCGTCTAATTCTTTCATGGTTTTTGAAATAAAACTCATTAGGTCCTTAGTTTGTTTTCTGTAAAGGTCACGTTTCTCAGGAGCGACTTCCTTCTCTCCTTTACGAAACATCATGATAAGTTCCTGTTCGTAATCATCTTCATCATTAACAGTTGCAGGATTAAAATGCGGGTCGTCGGTTCTTCCTAATAGATAGTCGACAGATACATCAAAGTAGTCGGCTACTTTTTCTAATCTGTCTGATTTTGGACTTGCCTTCTTCCATTGATAAAAAAGATTTTCACTAAAACCTAAATCAATAGCTACCTTAGAAACACTAATTCCTTGTTTGTCAGCCAATTCTTTTATCCGATCAAAGACTGTCATATCAACGATTCCTTTCATCGAGGAACTATTTTACAGAAAACTATAGAATATTGTTGACATAAATTATAGTTTGCTATAATATAGACCTCGTAAGATAAATAGTAAGAAAAAAGCAGAAGCAAAGACACCTAATAAAAAATAAACAATTCGAGGTCGCCAAACTTAGAACGTTAATTTTATAGGGTTAACTACGCTTATTTAACTATGACTCCATTCTATAGTTTTCTATAAAAATGTCAATAGTTTACCGCTGATTTCTTACTGTTTGTCTTATAAATAACAGAAAAGGAGCTGGAAAACATGCCGAGTACTGACATAGGTCGAGAAAAAATTCTTCGCTTTATTGAAGAAAACAATATCTCAATTCGCGATTTGGCAGTTGTTTACGGACTAACGCCACAGGATATGACAAATTACTTGAATGGGAAATTAAAGAATAAAAAGTCGAATCAAGTTGTCCTTCAAATAATTTCAGATTACAAGATCAGATAGGAGGTATAAAGATGAATTGGTCGGACATCAAAAAGCTGGTTAATGATTATCTTGAATTAAAGCTAACTTCTCTTTTATCGGGGTTTATTCCAAGAAGATATCTGAATCAAAAACAAGCAGTTATCTATACAGGAGCTTCACCAAAAACCATTAATCAGTGGGTAGATGATGGACTGAGAATTATTCTTTTTTCAGAAACCAGCAATCCAAAGTATGACATTAAGGATTTAGATAGTTGGATGGAAAAACACAAAACAAAGGAGGAACCAAAATGAACCAACTACACGAGGAGGTGAAGAGGATGGAAAAAGAAAATGGCAAAGAATTGAACTTGTTAAGCAATGGCAATCGGGTTACCTCGTTAATTGACAGAGAAAATGTAGTGGCTCTAAACGAATACCTAGCAGAGGTAATTGATTACGCTAAGAAAAAGAAAAACCCAAAAACTGTTGCAGCAGTTTCAGGGCTTATCGAGTCGATGAAGGTTCTTAATAGTTAGTAAGGTATAAACGTACTCGAATTATTCTCATCACGCTGGTTAAATTCCTCTGCAAGTTTCTTAGCTTCGATATACATGTTTAATTTTTCCTGTAGATCAAGTTTTGAGTCAGAAGAAGAAACTACAGATTGAGCAAATTTTTCAGCATCAACACTCATACTTTTCACCTCCAATCAGTCTGATTATATCAAACGAGGTGGGATGAACAAAAAACAAAGGAGGAACCAAAATGACAGAATTTAACAAAAAAGTATTAAAAAGCAAAACAGAAGCTGAACATTTTTTGAAAGAAAATGATGCTTCTGTAGAGGATTGTATGAATCTATTAGTTGGTATTTGTTTTTATTTGAATGGCTTAGGAGAAAAAAGTGGAATGACTGATAAAGAACGTTCCAACTTAGGCGTACAAATAAGCTATTTACAAGGGTACGCTAAAGGAATTATCGATCGCGGTTAATCATCAGTATCTCCTATACTTACAAATCCTAGAGTAGGAATCAGTTATTTCAGCAGGCCACTTGCTGATAAGGAAAGTATACAACAGAAAGGAAACTGGAAATGAAAAAAATCTATTGGCTACGACGACTATTGCTACTTATTACAATGTTCGGAGTCGGAGCTGCAGCGACAGGAGTAACGCCTACATGGATCAAATTCATTTTAATTGCTGGAGGTGGCGGCTACTTACTTTTGATGGCAGAGTTCGAGTATGAACAACAAAAAAGCCTACCTCGGCGGCAACCGAAGTAAGCAAAGGTTAATAAGTCTATCTACACGGAAGTATATCACATTTTTTAAATAGGAGGTAGGAGTAATTGGTTAAAAACAAAGTTCTGCTGAGTGAGTTGAACGAAGGAGCGCTTCAAGAACGGTTCGATTTTGAATTGGAACAGGTAACAAAAAACATCTTAGACCCAAATACAGACCCAGATAAGAAGCGAAAGATCACAATTGATATTACTGTTTTATCTGATGAATATCGTGAAGATATGGTGTTTGATTGTCAAATTAAATCCAAACTTGCGCCACGAGAGAATGTATCTTCAAGAGTGCTTATTGGGAAAAATGCAAAAGGTGAAGTTGTGACAAACGAATTGAAAAGTGGACAGCGAGGCCAAATGTATTTTGATCCAGAAGATTCAGAACTAAAAGATGATAAAGGAACGCCAGTTACTGAGATTGAAAAAATCCAAGAAACTGACAAAATAAAAAAATTTAAAACGAATTAGGAGTGATCTTTTATGACAGAAACAAGTAGAGAAGCTTTAGAGTATGCAGTTGAGCTTCGGGAAAAACAAGATGTAATTTTTTATGAAGATGGGAAAACTTTCTATGATCGGAACAAGGCAACACTAGCTGAATTAAGTCCAATAAAAAGAGCGGAACCATTGGAGGTTAATTCCTTATCAGGTTTGGTTGATTATATGAAATCAGAATTTCGTTCGATGGAGAATGATAAAAAATTATTGTTGCATGTAGAAGGCCCAACAAAAGTAGTGATTTATTCTGAATTGGACGATGATCGAAAACGTGAAAGTGTAATTGAAGCAACAGCGTTGCTAGATAAATTTCCGTATGGTCGTTTCATGAATTCCGAAGATTTTATTATCAATGTTCAATCATTAATCCAACGTGATCTTGACGCAGAAGCAATTTTGGCATGTGCAAGTTCTATTCGAATTGAAGGTGGCGGCGATTTAACAGACAACGGAATTTCTCAAACGGTGACTGTTAAAGAAGGTGCAGCGACGCTTATGCAAGCAGAAGTACCAAGCCCAGCAGAATTGAGACCATATCGGACATTTTTAGAAGTGGAACAACCATCCAGTCCTTTTGTTTTTAGAATTAATAGACTGGGTGAATGTGCTCTATTTGAAGCTGATGGCGGCATTTGGAAGCACGAAGCAATGGAAAACGTGAGTCAGTATTTAGTAAATGAATTAAAAGAATTGATTGATAGTGGAAGTTTAACAATTATTGCGTAACCCAAAAACTCGCCCTGATTCAACGATCATAAGCGAGCGAATAAAAGGATTACCTATCTAAGGAGAGAATAACATGATTAACGAGAAAATTCAACGAATGTTAAAGGAATTACAACGGGAATGTGAAAAGGAAGGTGTATCAGCACTTTGTACACTCCATAAAGAAGCGAATGCTTTACAACTGCTTGTTGGTGGATTACCCGATGTAGCTGCACTCTTAGCGATTCAAGAAAGTGAATTAGACAACGAGTTACTGGTTCCCGTGAAACTATTAAGGAATGCAGGATTAGAGGCATTGGGGATGGAAACGGGGAAAACTATGCCCGATCATACCTTTGTTCTTAATGATGTAAACGATATTCCAGATGTCCTTGAACGTATTAGGAAAGGTGAATTCGAATGAGTTTCGATTATGACACTGCAATGGCTGATTCTGATAGCCACGTTTTCATAAATGTCAGTCAATCTGGGTCAGAGGATAAGCCAGAGAACATGGAGGGATGGGCTGATGATTAGTTCAACAATGAAAATGGCTCGTATAGATTGGTTGTTAGACCGCAGAAAAGGAATAGGCGGTTCAGATGTATCAGCCATTCTGGGGTTAAATAAATGGAAATCTGCCTATCAAATTTGGTTAGAAAAAACAGGACAGGTTGAATTATCTGAATCAGACAGCGAGCCAGCTTATTGGGGAACGGTTTTGGAAGAGGTTGTAGCAAAAGAATTCGCCGTGCGGACTGGAAAAAAAGTCCGTCGGCGTAATCAAGTATTTGAGCATCCAGAATATCCATTTCTTAGAGCGAATATTGATCGTGATGTAGTAGGAGAAAATGCGATATTGGAGTGCAAAACAGCGAATCAATTTCTTAGCAAAGAATGGGATGGTGAGGAAGTCCCGCTCAGTTATCTGTGTCAAGTACAACATTATATGAATGTTCTTGATAGAGATTATTGCTATTTTGCTGTATTGATCGGTGGTCAAAAATTCATCTGGAAACGCATTGAACGAGATCAAGAATTGATTGACTCAATCACCAAACGCTTAATTGGATTTTGGGAAGAAAATGTAATTAAAGGCATAGAACCATCTATTGATGGCAGTGATGCCACTAAAAAATTCTTGAATGCTCATTATAACGAAGAAGGATTGAACGAAATTACTCTTTCAAATCATTTTGATGAATTAATTGAAAGTAAAAAGCAACTAAAAGAAACTGAAAAATCAATCAAGATCCAAATACAAGAAATTGATAATCAAATTAAATCAGAGCTAGGGAAAAGGAATGCAGTAATAGGGATTTCTCCTAAACATGTCATCTCTTGGAAACAACAAAATAGAATGACATTAGACAAGAAACTATTGACTGAGAAATACCCTGAAGTTGCAAATGATTCCAGCATATACAAAACATCAAGTTATAAAAAATTAGTTGAAAAGGAGATTGGCTAATATGGCAACGAACAGTTCGTTAAAAAATCAGCTTGCAGAAAATAGTCAGAAGCAAGTTAATCCAAGCAAATTGGGTCTGAAAGCATTAATGAATACGCCGACGATGCGAAAAAAATTTGAAGATGTATTAAAAGATAAGTCAGATGGTTTTATGGCCAGTGTTCTTAATTTAGTAAGCAATGATTCCTATTTATCTTCAGTAGAACCTATGAGCATTATAACTAGTGCAATGGTAGCAGCATCATTAGATTTACCTGTAGATAAAAATTTAGGTTATGCATGGATCGTTCCTTATCGTGGAAAAGCTCAATTTCAGCTCGGATACAAAGGATACATTCAATTAGCCCAACGATCAGGACAGTATAAAGCACTTAATGTGATTGAAGTCTATGAAGGTGAATTGAAAGGTTGGAATCGTCTAACAGAAGAATTTGAGTTTGATCAAAGCGGACGACAGTCAAATCAGGTAATCGGTTATGTAGGATATTTTGAGTTACTAAACGGATTCAAAAAGACTGTTTATTGGACGAAGCAAGAAATCGAACGGCACAAACAGAAGTTTAGCAAATCAGATTTTGGATGGAAAAACGATTACGATGCTATGGCCAAGAAGACAGTATTACGAAATATGCTTTCTAAATGGGGAATATTATCTATTGAGATGCAGAAAGCGACGATTACTGACGAAACGATTGTTAATGATGTTACAGAAGATGGCAGCATCATTTCTGAGACAGAAATAGAAGATGGCTCTGAAAGAAAAGAAGCGGAGCCTATTATTGATCAATCAAATGATCAAACAGAAGAACAGACGGCTTTATTTGATGATACAAAGCCACCACTTAAATAACGAGGGAGATAATTCTCCCTCTGAATTGGAGGTGAAGCTGTGGCAAGACCAACAAAGAACGGTCTTGATTATTTTCCTCTTGATGTTCACATTTTTGAAGATGAAAAAATAGAAGCCATTGCTGGTGAATTTGGTATCAAAGGTGAGCTTGCAGTAATCAAACTGTTATGCGCGGTATATGAAAAAGGATACTTCGTTGTATGGAATGACCTGACCAAAGCTAAACTTTTGAAAAGACTACCGGGCACCAGCAAGGATTTGTTAGAGCAAGTTGTCAACCGCTTAGTTACATGGGAATTTTTTAATAAAGACCTGTTTAACTCGGCTAAGGTATTGACCAGCAAAAAAATCCAAGACAACTATTTTGAAGCAACGAAAAGAAGGAAAATGCCAAAACCAACACAATACGTTATTAATGCTGACAATAACTCACAAGTAAAGGGAGTTAATGTAGACATTAATCCACAAAGTAAAGTAAATAAAACTAAAGTAAATAAAACTAAAGCTTCTGAAACTAGTATTACTAAAAATTCAGAAGATAGTGCTGTGCGTTATTGGCTCAATCAAGTCAACCCAGCAGAAGCACCATTCATTACTCAATCCATTCAGCATTGGGTAAATGACTTTGGAGGTCAGGACGAAATTATCATTTTAGCGATTGATGACATGTTGAAGCATGGCGCTAGAAGCTATAAATATCTTGACGCTGTGCTAAGAAGCTGGGAAAACAAGCAATTAGATACCGTTGAGAAAGTGAAGCGCCAGCTTGAAAGTCATTATGCTAAGCCAAGCAATAAGACTAAGAGCCGCAACTCGTTCAAGCAAGTAACAAACTACGGCGAGACATTGTACACGTATTACGAGCAGGAACTCCGCTTTTCGCCAAATATGACGTTCGATGAGTATGTCGCTAAGAAGCGCCTAAATGAGCGTGACCGACAAGCATTAGAACAATACGTTCACAGTCTGGGGGAGTGATAGAATGACTGATTTAGAATTGGCAGACGCAATCACTTCGTTGTTACCCGATGACTATCGAGAAAAGTTGAGGGGAACACAAGAACGCTTTGAAAAGACCATGGAGCAAACGAAACTAGACACCAAAGAATCGAACGAATGTTTTTGTCGATACATGGAGATTTATTGGCTAGCGGTTTATAACGGGCGATACGAATACAGTGCGTTGCAAAAGCTAGAGTATTCCGAATGGCGCAAACGTGCAAAAGAGATGCTACAAAGATTGTAACGTAAGGCGGTGACCGCATGAGGCGTAAGAAAACACCAGAACAACGACAGGCTAGACGTGAACTTTTTATGCTAACTGACGAGGAACTAAATCCAGAGTGGTTCAATGATCCAGAAAAAGTAAAACGTCGGGATGAATTGCTGGGAATTATCGAATATCGTGAACCGGTTGTAATGAGCGACGATGAAAAGTATCAACGCTATTTAGACAAACGCCCAGGTTTAGAGGCTGCTGTCGTAAAGATGTTGCTTGAAAAGAAGTTAAGCAAAGAAATTCGAGACGAATTAAAAATGGATTTTAAAGTGATCGCATTTTGTCGGAGAAAATACAATTTGAATCCGAAAATACGTACGAAAAGAGTTAGGAGAACATGATGGACGAACTAATACAAATGATCGAAGAGTGGTCGAAAGAACGCGGAATCAATAAAGCAGATCCTCAAAAACAGATGCTTAAACTGTACGAGGAGATCGGTGAAACGTCAGCGGCTGTCGTCAGGGACGATAAAGAAGCCCTCAGAGACGCGATAGGTGATTCGGTCATAACATTTTACTCAATCTAGCTTTGCAGAACGATATGAGCCTGTATGAGTGCGTGATGCACGCTTATGGAGAAATCAAAGGGCGAGACGGCAAAATGATCAACGGCATGTTCGTTAAATCTGACGATATGAGGATCGGTTAGCAGTAAGCCTTGTATTTTTTTGGACAAAAATTAGGAGGAATACGAATTGAACAAAGTAAAAATTACAGCAGTATTAATTATTACCGCTTTGGCTTTATCAGGATGCGCTAGTTGGGATCGTTTGAAAAAGAGTTGGTCCAGTGAATTAGGCAACGGTCTTGAAAGAGAGGTCGTCATTACAGACCAAACAGGCAAAGTGGTTTATGAAGACTCAGGTAAGTTCGATGTTGAAGTAAACGATTATCGCGTGAAGTACATTGATGAAAAGGGTAAGCTTCACATTATTTATCTCGGTGCTAGTACAGCCGTTGTTAATGAGAAATAAAAGTTCTGCTAACTGGGGCATTAGCAGAGGAAAAAGGAGGTAATATTTTGTTTAAAAAACAGAATGGTAAACGGAGATGGAGGCGAATTTTGTGGCTTGAGGGCAAGCATTGTCGAAAAGACATTCGTTGGTATGCTGAGTTTGATCGAGAAATTCGTGAAGATTTTCATTTAACATATCCAAATCAAGTGTGGAGACATAACACAGATTGGCGTCAAAATAGTATCAATGAAATGAACAATTGGCGGTTATTCGTTGACAAGATTTAAAAAAAGCAAGCTCTACAACCGAAGCTGGAGCATTAGCATAGAAAAGGAGTAAAAAAATATGAGTGAAGTAGTTGAGTTACCAGATGATTTAGCTGAAATTGCGTCCATTTTTGGAATGGTACGAACTAGGATCGAAGTCATTACGCTAGAGAATGATTTATCGCTGGAGTTAGTTTTAAGCGGAGAATCAAGCGAGAAAATGCCTGATAGCCTGTTAGTGTTACTAGAAGTACAAAATACACTGCTAAAAGGAATTGCTGATCAAATAAAAAAAGAAAAACTGGATTCCAAAGAAACAATGAAATTCATCAATCGTATTTTAGAACAGACTAGAATGATCAGCTAACGGAGGAAATCAAACACTAGGAAAGGAATGATTTTAGTGGAAAAGACACAAGGCTTGAAAGTCGGATCAAAAGAATGGTTGGAACGCCTGAACGGGGCAGTAACATTTCCTGAAAAATTTGCATTTTACTATAACAAAAGAGAAAACATTATCCAAATAGGCGTAGTTCGTTCTAAGGGGAAGGTTGAAAATATCAGATGGAGTGCTGTAAAGCCAAGTCCTTTACTGTTCCATCCAGAAGATTTAACAGCTTTAGTTGCTGTCAAGAACGTTGAAAGTGATGAAGAATACACGGAGCTGGTACTGAAATATCAAAAATTGTGGTGTAAATAAGCGACCACAACAGCAAAGTAGGAGGATTTGATTTGAAAACAATTAAGCAATTACAAATTGAAGTACATGAGAACGCGGTGAAGCACGGTTGGTGGGATGAAGAAAGAGAGTTCGGTACACTAGTAGCCCTTTGCCATTCGGAATTATCAGAGGCGCTAGAAGAGTCTAGAAATGGTCGCGAATTAAACGAAACTTACTTGGGCGAAAACGGAAAACTTGAAGGCGTGCCGTCCGAACTTGCCGATGTTGTTATTAGGATCATGGACATGTGCGAAAGATACGAAATTGATTTGCAAGACATTATTGAACAAAAACATGAATTTAATAAAAGTAGACCGTACAAGCATGGCGGAAAGAAATTCTAGTAGCGACAACAATTACAGAAGAAAGGACGAATAAAATGAATACTACTGAAGAAAAGAAAAATGCATATTTGCAAAAGTTTGATCGAGAAAATGATTTGTCTGAACTAGGATGGGACGATTCGAAAAGATACGGTGAAGACATAGTTAAATTACTGGAAGACAAAGAAGGCCTAACATATGAGGAAGCATATGCAAGCCTTCAGTACGCATATAACTTATTGAAATACAAATCTAATTTTTTGGAACTTCGAAAATAGAAACAAACTTGACTGATTCAAAAGAATTTAAATCTACAACTGAAATCTTTGGTAAATTGGGCATATTTACAAAGGTTACATCATACAAATTGTGTGGTAATTTATTTTCTTCTTGAAGGTCAGTTACTAAAGAGACCATGTAGGAATTCAATAATTCTAGATTGTTTTCACTGTTAATAAACATAAAAAACTCTTTAACTAATTCAGTTCCAAATGGCTGACGGATTTTTTTGAACAAATCGATTTGTTTAGTCTCAGCCAATTATGGAGGAAAGGAGCTTGGAAATTGCCAAAGATACTAGATGCCTGTTGTGGATCGCGGATGTTTTGGTTTGACAAACAAAATCCATTGACCACGCACATGGATATCCGACAGGAATATGAAGAACTTGAAACAGGCCATGTAATCAATGTTGATCCAGATGTTATTGGAGATTTTCGAGATATGCCCTTTGAAGACAATGAGTTTGATTTAGTCGTATTTGATCCGCCGCATTTGATCCATGCCGGTGAAAATTCATGGTTGGCCAAAAAGTATGGCAAGTTAAATAAAGACTCTTGGGAATTTGATATTCGATCGGGCTTCTTTGAATGTATGCGAGTGTTGAGACCAAACGGTACCTTAATTTTCAAGTGGAATGAGGATCAAATCAAGTTGCATGACATTAGAGTAGCGATTGCGCCATATGAGCCACTATTTGGCAATAAACGAAGTAAAACACATTGGCTGACGTTCATTAAAGAATTACTGTAACGACCACTATCAAGGAGGTTTAACTTGGACGATAAACGTTTTATTAAACAATGTGAGAATCGCTTGCGATATAAACAAATTCGCGAGTTGTTGAAAAAAATAGACGAATACTTAGTTGAAAACAATCTCACACAGACACTTATAAACAAAGTCTATTTGGATTTGGATGAGCTTCAAACACAACTAGCTGTGGATTATTTTCAAAATACACATTCCAAGGAGGACGGCGAATGAACCAATACCAAGTAAAATACATTGCACATAATGATCGCATAAAAACCTGTTATCTGCATGCGAATAATCAAGAAGAGGTAGAAGAGTCTGCACGGATACTACAAGGCTGCAAGCAATTGATTTCTATTCGTGTGTGGCCAAAAGAACAGGAGGACGGCGAATGAGTCTAATTGAAGAATTAAAAAGCACCAGCGATCAGTCTTTTGATAAATGGTTTGATCGTTGGTTTGAAAAGAATGATTTTCCTAACACATTTAAAAAATCAGCTCAGCAAGGGTATTCAGGTTTTCGCATTGAGTTGAGACGAACAACACCATTATCAGAAAGAGATGAATACTTGAATCGGCGTTTGAGAGATCCGCGAACGGTAGTCCGATTAAAAGAAAAATTGCCAGGTATACGTGTCGAGTTCGTCAAAGAGCAGGCAACAGGCCCATTCAGGCTGAGATACACGACTGAGAAATTAGAATTTAGTTGGAAGCAAGCAAACCAGGAGGACGGCGAATGAAAGTCATAGCTCGTGGAAGACGGTCAGGTAAAACACTGGACCTTATAAAAGAATCAGCCTTATCAGGAAACTACATTCTTGTTCGTAATCACAGTGAGGCGCAAAGGCTCTTTCAACTAGCAAAGGAAATGAAACTGTCTATTCCTCTTCCTGTGACGGTAAGCGAAATATCATTAGGTAGGATTCAAGGGACATCAATCAAGCGTGATGGAATACTTGTAGATAATGCGGAGCTTGTTTTACAGCAGTTGATAGGAGCTAAAATCAACACTCTTACAATTTCCACTACTGAGGAGGACGGCGAATGAAAGATCAAGTATCAATCCCAGATGTGCGGGAAGCCATCAAAATGGCAAAAGACATCACACCAATAATGAATCAAACAGAATATCTTCAATTGGTCGCATTCTACGCTCGTGTTCTAGAACGATATGAAAAAGAGGAATACCCAAACGGGTTACCAGAGGAGGACGGCAAATGAACATTGAACATACAGCATTAGACGAAAAGGGATTTATTGAGAAAAGTATCAGCGTTCAAAATTTAGATAGTGGTAATTACCTAGTGACAGCTTATGAATTACCAACCGGTAAAAAGAAAGAACGAGTTATCACGATGGAGTTTACGCAAAATGGAATTAATGCCTTATTGGGTGGAATGATGGCGGTAAGTGGGAATGTTTTTAACAAACAAAAGTTCCGGTAACCACGCCTATTAAGTAGGAAGGAGAAATAGTATGGAGGACATACTTAGGTTGTTGAATGAAAGAGAACGACAGAGTGAAGATGCATTTGATAATTTCTCAAAAACTGAGCCAAATAATATTGATGATTGGCGACAAGGATATATGTATGGACTTAAGGAAGGGCGACTAAGAGAGATCAAAGATATAAAAGAAATGGTCTTAAAGAATCGTTAAACCAAGCCAATTTTATTAGAAGGAGCACCTATGACGAGAAAAAAACAAAAAGAAATACTCTTTTGTGACTATTTTGATCAATGGGTTGAGACCTACAAGGTCGGGGCAATAAAACAAGTGACACTTAATAAGTATTATATGTCTGGTAAGCAACTGAGAAATATTTGCCCGAAACTACTCATGTCAAATTTTGATCGCATTGAGTATCAAAAAATCATTAACGAGTATGCAAAAACGCACGAGAAACAAACTACCGTTGATTTCCACCACACAATCAAGGGTTGCATCTTGGACGCGTTTCACGATGGCGTACTTGATAAAGACCCGACGTATCGTGCTGTAATTAAAGGAAAAGAACCAGGAAAAAAACGCATGAAATTCTTACAAAAAGAAGAGTTAACTAAACTACTTCATTCGTTAGATTTAACGCACGGAATCAATAAAGATTGGTTCATCTTACTACTAGCTAAAACAGGAATGCGTTTCGCAGAAGGTTTAGCTATTACACCAGCAGATTTTGATTGGTCAACGAATCAATTAAGCATAAATAAAACGTGGAATTACAAAAAATTTAATGGCGGTTTTGAAACGACTAAAACCGAAAGTAGCATTCGAAAAATCGCTATTGATTGGCAGATCGTCGGACAGTTCAAACCGCTTATAGAAGGTCTAGAACCGAACGAGCCTATCTTTATTGAGAAATTGGCAGATGGTCACTACAAAAGGCAGCATAATTCAACATACGGCAACTATTTATTATCAAAATGTAGAGAATTAGGCATTACAGAAATAACGTTGCATGCCTTGAGGCATACACATGCCAGTGTTCTTTTAGCTGAAGGTGTATCAATCAACACAATATCGGCACGACTAGGGCATGCGGATGTTGGAGTGACACAAGAGACATACGCTCATGTTTTAGACGAACTAAAGAGAAAAGACGATCAAAAAATGATGAGCGTTCTGATGCAGATTGCATAGCGAGGTGATCAAGCATGGCAAGTAGATGGACTGAAGATGAAGACGTTTATCTAGAATATTTTGCTTATGAGGGCGATTCGGGCATTCAAGAGGCGGCTGAATACTTGAATAGATCAAAAGCGGCTGTTGTATCACGACTACAATACTTGCGAAAAAAAGATAGCAATGTTCGATGCCTGAAAAGGAAATGGTCAGAAAAAGAAGATGAATTTCTTAGAAAAAACTATCGTGTCATGAAAAATAATGAGTTAGCAAAACGTTTAGGGCGAACATGCGCAGCAGTGGATCAACGAAAAAAAATATTAGAACTGAGGACTATCAGACCGATTACCGTTCATAAGGACAAGATTATTGAACTCATACAGAAGGGATATTACAGACCTGAAATAGCGAAAGAATTGAATATCAATGAGGCTTCATTAGTAAAATTTTTGATAATTAACAAAATCTACTGCAAGCCTGTTCCATACAAAATGAGAACCAAACAAATTAGAGAAATTAATGAGAGGCGACTTTATGTTAACTGCGAAAATAGTAAATAACCTTTTGGAAGTAGATGACAGCTACAAAGCGCCTGAATCACTTTTAAAAAAGATGCTAGATAATGACGATAGGGTCAAATTATTTGATGATTTCTTGAAGATCGAACAAGAACTGGATCGTGATTGGTTTGTCGATTACTTCCAAGAAGAACACTCAGAACGTAAGAGATTTAATCAAGATTTTACTCCATTACCAATGGCCGAGCTTTTAAATAAACTGACTGGAAATTCAAGAACCTATTTCGAATCAGCAGCAGGGTCAGGCGGTTTACTGATCAGTGCATGGGATCAGAACAGAGCTGAAGCTTGCGAACATAGGTTAGATTCAAGGGCCTATTGGTATCAAGTAGAAGAGCTGTCAGATAGAGCCGTTCCGTTCTTAATCTTCAATATGGCGATCCGTGGGATGAATGGTGTGATATTGCACGGCGATAGCTTGGAACGAACATTCAAAGAAGTCTATTTCATTCGAAATGAATCAACTGAGTTTTTAAAGTATAGCGAAGTCTTTGTAATGCCAAAAACGGAGATGTTAATGGCTGAGTTGGATATTAAAAAGTTCATCTAACTCAGCCTATCAAGTAAGAATCTATGTGATCATTAATCGATTTTTTGATCACATAGAATTTAGGAGGTATTTATGAATAAACAAGATAAGAAAAAATTGACGAAACATATAGAACTCAATCAACACATGACAGAAATTAGTATGTTTGGCAGAACAGCAGTAGTAGACGTTGTTCCATCAGATCGACTTATAGACTTAATTGATGAGTTAGCGAGTCCAGTCAAAGTGCCGAAATTCGTTGGAGAATTACTTGACTATTATCGTAATTCTACTGACGTCGACTTATTGGCGCTGCTCATCTGCTTCAAAAATTGGTACTTTAGAAAAGACAAACTCAGCGAGAATGAAGAGGCGATTGATTGGCTTGTTAGACATCCAGAAAAATTTATGAAGGCATGGCTAGACGGCTACGAGGTCGATGAAGAGCGGAAGTGGGTGGTTAAAGTTGGTAATTTATATTTTTGTGGTTGGGAAGATACCACTGCTCAATTTGTGATGAACACGGTGCTTGGTGAAGATGAGTCGATTATCAAATATAAAAATGAGGGAACAGCTTCTTCGGTGGCTAAAAATCTCGGCGGCACAGTCGAGAAAGTGTAGGTGGCGGAATGAATGTAGACTGCTACGGAATCATGACATGCGCAGGAGTAGGCAAGCCATGGAAACTATTTCCTGAAACTTTTACTACGGGAAAAGAAGCAAGTGCGTTTTACGTAGATCATTTATCTAGTGAAGGAAACTTGTTCAGGATAATTGAAATTAACATAGTCAGCCAAAATATGCTGTATCACTAAAGATCCGGTAACCGAAGCAATAAAGGAGGAAATTATGAAAAGAAAAAAATTTAGTGCAGGGGAGTTTATGTTAACTGCAATCCCTATTTTTATTATCGTGTTTTGGATTCTTGTTGTATTTTCAATTGGCTATTTGGTTTTTCATCCAGAAATGATTGGTGAATATATAGGGAAAATTATGAACGGATTTAGGTAAGGAGGAAAACAATGATACCCATCTATCGGATTTGGGATAAACGAACAGGAAAATGGATGAACGTTCAGGAGGCAATAATAAGTAATGGAGAAGTATACGAGACATGGCGTGATTTTGAAGATGGTCTTTCATTAACGGAAGATGATTATGTATTCGTTCATTCAACAGGCCTAAAAGACAAGAACGGCGTTGAGATATTTGAGGGGGATATAGTGAAAGTGACTAATCATCCTTTTCAAAAGAAAGAAGACAGTGCAGGCATCGAAATAGATGGCGATTACTTAATCGGATGGTCTGATCATAATTTAACTTGGCTAGCTGGCGATTTACTTTTGTATCAGCTAAAACCTTATATCGAAGTTATAGGCAACATCTACGAAAACCCAGAGTTATTGGAGGTGGAATAAATGTTAGACATGAAAATATTTGATTATCGAATTACTAGCGATTCACGTCAAGTGATTTTGAGTAAAGCGCTGAGAAATGAAGATGGAGAACTGTATGAAAGAAAAACTCCTAAAGGCGAAATGGAAGAGGCTCGCAGTGTTATTGGCTACTATTCTAATGTCAGCAAGGCTTTAATCGGCTTACAACGCGATTATGTGTTACATGGCGACAAGCCTATTAACGACATCAAAACATATAAAGAAGAGCTAGAAACGATTACTAAGGCGTGTGAGGATAGATTAAACATGGGAGAACCATTTAATTAATCCGCTAATGTCGCCAATAGCATACAAAAAAGCCGGGTTTCCCCAGCTAACTAATAAATTCGACAAGTTTATTATAGCACAGGGGGAATTGAAAATATGGCGCTTTTTGATGTAAGTAAATATGAAACACCAAATCCAAAAGATGTGGATTTAGAAAGTACAAAACATAATGTTTCGGTTTTTCTATCTGCTTATCAATCTGCACGCTGTAGAGTCGGTCAGCCTAGAGAACCGCAAATCACTACGAGTTATTCTCTAATTCCACCATCAACAGTAGACCATGGGTTTGAAGCAGAGCAAATGTTAATTCAAAAACAAGAAGCACAAGAAGAGTTTGAATACTTACATGGTCTTTTTGTGAAAGGGTATGTCGCAATACAGCATCCATTTAAACCAGATGTAACAGTAAGACGAAAAAGAATATTTATGGATCGCTACATCAAAGGGCAAACTATTTACATCACAGCTCAAAGAAACAACATCAGTGAAGATTCGGTAAAGCAAGAGTCTAGTGTAATTGTTGTTCAGTTTGCGGCAGCATTGGAATTAGTAGCTTTCAAATAATCACCATTTTATACACTTTTACTACACGTTTTATAAACAAAGCTTAACCATTACCCCTCTAATTTCTGAGGTATTATGATAGTGTCAATAAAGTATTGATACGGCTTAGCCGTTGATATAAACGTGTCCTACAGCTCAGGTCACAACAAATAATGAATATATGAAGGAGGTGAACAGCTTCCTTCCGTCACTATTCTTTATTCTTAACGATCATGGTCGGTACAGAAAATCTATTATAGAAAGCGAGTAGCTCCTCTTCGTATGCTACTTACATGTGCCGACCAGTACATAACAAAGGGTCACTCGTTTGAGTGGCCTTTTTCTTTGGGAGGAGAAAGACTAATGGCATTATTCAAATCAGGCGATAGAGTAACAAGGACATTCAACGGTTTATACTCGGGATTACCGGGAACAATTATTATGTGCAGCGTGATTCAACAAGGTGAGAAGGATAGATACATTATTGAGTTGGATAGTGGGAAACGTATTGTTTTGTGGGAAACGCAAATTGAATACTATAGTTATCCACAGGATAAAAACGATTGATTTAATCATTTAAAAGAATCAGCGATTAAACCAGTGATACCAACGGATAGAACGATATTTAAGTATTTGCGATTATACTATGTATTCGAAAAGATAAGAGGGTGATAGAACACTCAGAAAGAGTAGTGAGTATGAAAAGAGTAAAACCATTTTACAAATCGAAGAAGTGGCTAATAACTGCTTCAAGGATAAAGAGACGTGATGGTTATGAATGCCAAGAATCAAAAAGATACGGTTCGTTTCAGCAAGCAGAAGTTGTTCATCATATTTATCCGCTTGAAGAATATCCAGAACTTTCTCTTGTTAGTTGGAATTTAATCAGCTTATCTAGTAAGCAGCACAATAGAATGCATGACCGCAACACAAATGAAATAACTGAAATCGGAAAGCAATGGCAAAGAAGAAGAAAAAATGAATTTGATAGATGGAAGAAGTCGAAGAATGATACCCCCTCCTTTTCGAAAAATTGAAAAAACTTTCGGGAACCGAGGATGGGAACTTTTTCCAATAGCGCGGACATTTGAAAATATTTTTTCCTAGAGGAAATGGAGGTGTGGAATTGGTGAAAAATGTTCCTCAACGCGACACAATTAAGCGGCGAACAATCAAATACATGAAGCAGCTTGGAACCTATAAAACCCAGTACAATCAAGTGATTGAAGTATATGCAGATATGCTCTATCAGTATAATTATCTGAGTAGAGAATTTGAGAAGCAATCTTTTGAAGTTTTGGTCGAAACTGAAAAAAGTGGTGGTAAAAAGTCGCCGATTTTAGCAAGCCTTGAAAATCTAAGAAAAGATATTGGAACTTATTCCGATCGATTAATGTTGAATGCTAAGACATACAATGCCGAGATTGAACAGCCGCAAAAGGAAAAATCAACTTTCCAAAAACTATTAGAAAAACAAAAGATGTGATGGTATGGATCTATCACATATTGATTCAGTTCACTTCCAAACGGCTGTCGATTATGCAACAGAGCTATCGGAATTAAGAGTATTAGCAAATCAAGATCGTGTTTTGGCATGTAAGAGATTTCTATCAGATTTGAAGAGAAATGATTTGGATTTTTGGCAGGAGCAGTTTGATTTTGTTATTGATTTTATTGAGGGTGCTGTTCATCATATTCAAGGCGAAGATAAAAACGGGATTAGTTTTAAAGGGCAGCCTCTTTTACTAACGGATTGGCAAAAGTTTGTTTGTGTGAATCTGTTTGGCTTTTTCAATAAAGGAACAATGATTAGGCGTTTCACCGAAGCGCTTATTTTTTTACCACGTAAGCAAGGAAAGACTGCTTTTAGTGCAGCATTGACTGAAGCTAAAAGTGTTCTTGATCGTCTTTCAGGATCAAAAGCATACATAGTTGCGAACTCAGTTAAACAAACGTTAGAGTGCTTCAACTTTTTGGTTGATAACGTAAATGAGTTAAAGAGCGACGTAAAGAAGTTGCGGGTGAGAGACAACAATCAGGAGCATTCGATTCATATTGATTTTGGCGATGGAACAAGTGATATGTTTGCTATTGCCAATCAAGAGGATAAATTAGACTCGCTCAACTGTAATTGCTTGGTTCTAGATGAATTACATTCGTGGAAAAGAGCTGGCGCAAAGAAATATACGTTGATGAAGAATGCGATGAAAGCTTACCGAAATAAATTATTGATAGGTATCTCTACCGCCGGTGATATTCCAGATGGTTTCCTTGCAAATCGTATTAAAACGTTACGAAAAGTGTTAAACGGTACGATAACTGACAATGCCTATGATTCCTATTTCATTTTCCTTTGTTGTGCCGATCAAGACGAAGAAGGAAATGTTCTCAATAGTAAAGGAGAGATTACAACTCTTGATGATCCAGAAGTTCTACAAATGTGCACACCTTCGCTTGATGTGACGGTAACGCTCGAAGAACTTCAAAATGATGCTGCTCAGGCGATGAACGAACCACAGTTGAAATCCGAGTTCTTAAATAAGACTTTAAATATCTTTACGAATGCTCTTGATGCATATTTCGATATTAAGGAGTTTCAAACATCCGATCAAAACTATTCGTGGACTTTAGAAGAATTAGCGCGATTACCAATTGTTTGGTATGGCGGAGCTGACTTATCCAAACTACATGATTTAACAGCTGGTGCATTATATGGAACGTACAAAGATGTAGATATATGTATTACTCACGGTTTCTTTCCTAAGTTAGCCGCAGTTCAAAAAGCTGAAGAAGATGGCATTCCTTTGTTTGGTTGGCAAGAAGACGGATGGTTAACAATGAGCAACACACCGACTGTATTACATGATGATATTGTCAACTGGTTCATTCAAATGAAAAAAATGGGCTTCAAGATAAAGCTAGTTGGATTTGACAAGAAATTTGGTCGTGAGTTCTTTTTGAAAATGAAAAAGGCTGGTTTCAAGATTTTGGATCAGCCGCAATACTTCTACAAGAAATCAGAAGGCTTTAGACATATTGAAGTGAAAGCTAAAAATAAAAAGTTCTATTATCTTCATTCTGAAGCATTTGAGTATTGTGTTCAAAATGTTCGTGCCATTGAAAAGACGGATGACATGATCCAATATGACAAGTTGGATGGCGATGGTGGTGTTCAGCGTATTGATTTGTTTGATGCGGGTGTATTTAGTTGCTGTCAAATGCTTGAAGATATGGCTTTAGGGAGTGTTGGTAGCAAGTGGTTAAACAGAAAGTGAGTGAGAAGATGAGTTCTATAACTGTTAATCAAGATGGAGTTTGTTTGAAATCAGATCGTGAATTAATCTGGCAAGCATTAATGGCAAAAGCAAGATCATTGGAGCAGGTGTTAACAAAACACAATCTTTCAACAGAAGAAAGAAAAAGGTTGCAAGATGAGTATGAACGAGTCTTTGCATTAACCGAAAAGTATCGGAGGTGAGAGATTGTCAAAGAAAAGAAAACAAAATAATCGTTCAAAAATCCAACCATCAGGGTCAAGTGATCCGACAGTTGGATTTTTTATGTCGGATTTAGCAAAAGACATTTTGGTTCCTGGTTATACAAGGTTATCAGATAATCCCGAAGTTCGAACAGCGTGTCAAAAAATTGCTGATTTAGTTTCTGGAATGACTATTCACTTGATGGAAAACAGCAACAATGGGGATATTCGAATCAAAAATGCGTTATCACGAAAAATTGATATTGATCCATATTCATATATGACCCGAAAAAATTGGGTTTATAACATTGTTTACTCAATGTTACTTCCAGGCGATGGAAATGCAATTGTCTTTCCAACTGTAAAAGACGGGTTGATTCATGAATTGAAGCCATTGAAACCCTCAAAGGTTTCTTTTGTGGAACTTGATGAGGGATACAAAATAAAGTATGGAGACTCAATTTATGGTCCTGACGAAGTACTTCATTTTGCCATTAACCCAGATCCTGAAGAACCTTGGAGAGGAACTGGATACAGGCTCGCATTGAGAGATGTAACTCAGAATTTAAGACAAGCCACGGCTACTAAAAAATCATTTATGAGTGGTCAATACATGCCAAATGTAATTGTTAAGGTTGATGCGATGAACGAAGAAATGGCAAGTGCAGCGGGTAGACAACAAATCAAGGATAAGTATTTAGGTGAGTCTAAACCAGGAGAACCATGGGTTATTCCGGCAGAGTTACTAGATGTGGATATAGTAAAACCGTTGACACTAAAAGATATCGCTATAAATGAATCAGTTGAAATTGATAAAAAAACTGTAGCTGCACTTTTAGATGTCCCTGCATTTATCTTGGGTGTAGGAAGTTTTAACAAAGAAGAATACAACAACTTTATTCGTACAAGGATTAAAGCAATTGCTGACGTCTTCCAACAAACGTTAACAAAAGGATTAATTGAAAATCCAAACTGGTATTTCAAATGTAACTCAAAAAGTTTGATGGCCTATGACACAAAAGAACTGGCAGAAATTGGTATGAATCTGTATATTCGAGGAATTTACACAGGGAATGATGTCTTGAGTTTAATCGGTGATTCACCGAAGGAAGGATTAGATGAACTAATTATCCTAGAAAACTTTATTCCAGCTGGAATGATTGGAGAGCAAAACAAATTGAAAGGTGGTGGTGAAGATTGACAGAAAAAAGAATAATGGAAAATCAGACTAGGACCCAGATTACTAAATTTGAAACTAGAGAGGAAACTAGCGGAGAAAAGGTAATCGAGGGATATTTTGCTGTATTCAACAAAGAAACTGAATTGTGGCCGGGCGCTGTCGAAGAACTTTCTCCAAACGCTTTCGATCAGACGTTGAGTAACGACATTCGGGGTCTAACAAATCATGACTCCACTTTAGTTCTTGGGAGAAACAAAGCAGGGACGCTTGAACTTCGAGTTGATGCAAGAGGCCTTTGGGGGAAAATCATCATCAATGAACAAGACTCAGATGCAGTCAATTTATACGAACGTGTAAAACGTGGTGATGTTGATCAATGCAGTTTCGGGTTCAATATTCTTGGAGAAGAAACCGATTGGCGAGAAGACGGAAGTGTTAAGTGGACTATTACAGAAGTGGATCTTCATGAAGTATCCATCTGCACATTTCCTCAATATGAAGATACTGGTGTTCAAGCTAGACAAAAGATGGCTACTCAGTATAGAGAAAAGCAAAATGATTTATGGAAAAGAAATGTTTTATCAAAACTGAAAGGTGGAAATAAATAATGGCACTTAAGCAAATTTTGTTACAGAGAAAGATTAATGACAGTAAAAAAATCCTTGAAACTTTGCGTGAGAAGGATCTGGAGTTCAAGAAGCGGGAAGCGGACCTTGAAACGGCTATTGGAGAAGCTGTCAATGATGAAGAAAAAAATGCTGTTGAAGATGAAGTGAATAAGTTCCAAGCAGAAAAAGAGCCGCATGACGAACAAAAATCAAAACTTGAGGCAGATATTGCGAGCATGGAAACAGAACTCGAAGAATTAAATTCGAAACAACCAAAAAATAAAGAAGTCGAAGGAGCGGAAAGAAGCATGCCAAAAGCTAAGCAAAGTCGAGATACACATAGAAATGAATATTACGAACGTTCAGATGTAAAAAACTTTTATTCTGAATTGCGCGAACGTTTGCAAATGCGTGCTAATGGGCAAGTATTACCAGATGGTCCAAGTGGAGCTGAATTAATTATTCCAGATATCATTGTTAACCGAATCCGTGAAAGAATCGGTGACTTCACAACTTTATATCCTTTAGTAGATAAAGTTGTAGCGAAAGGTCGCGTAAAACTAATTTTGGATGTTGATACATCAGAGGCTACTTGGTTAGAAATGCGTGGGGCGTTACCTGAAGACGATGATTCAAATCTAACTGCTGTTGAGTTTGACGGGTTTAAAATTGGACGGATTGTCTATATCGACAACTCTTTACTAGAAGATTCGGTTATCAACTTAGATGATTATCTTACTAAACGGATTGCTCGTTCAATTGCGAAAGGATTAGATAAGGCAATTGTCGTAGGCGAAGGATCTACTAGCAAACAACCAGAAGGGATTTTACCAGCAATTCCAACAGTTAATAAGGTAACTAAGAAGCCAAAATATGAAGAACTGATTCCAGTTATCGGTTTGATTGACACTGGTGAAGATGCAACTGGTGAAATTGTAGCCGTTATGCACCGACAAACCTATTACAATCGGATTGCAACTTTAACGCTTCATACTAATTCAGCAGGAGTTGATGTTGTTCAGCTACCAAATCTTTCAGCACCGAACTTTTTAGGATTAAAGGTAGTGTTTAACAACTATCTGCCAAAAGATAAAGTGTTGTTTGGCGTCATGGAAAAATACACATTAGTTGAACGTGAATCCGTTCGTGTGGATATGTCAGGTCATTACAAATTCCGTGAAGATCAAACAGCGATTCGTGGGTTAGGACGTTACGATGGAAAACCGGTTATGCCTAAAGCCTTTGTTGAAGTGACTCTGGATGTATCTGAAACACCAGCCGGCTAAGGAGTGATTAAATGTATAAAGTAGTCAAGAAGTTTCGAGATGTGGTCGATAGTGACCACATCTATGAAATTGATTCTATTTACCCACGCGATGGTTACGAGCCGTCAGAGGAGCGTATCGAAGAACTATTAGCAGATGATGGCGATCATCGTTCAAAACCATTAAAAGGAAGTCCACTGATCGAAGTTGTTGAAACCACAACGGCAAAAGATACTGTTCAAGGGAAGATTTCTATTGATAGTGACGAACAAAAACCACTTGAAGCAATGACTGTTAAAGAATTAAAAAAGTATATTTCAAGTAAGAAAGAGGACTTTGACACGAGTCTGAAAAAACCAGAACTTTTAAAACTGGCACAATCTATCGCTATCGGTGGTGAATAATCATGGATGATTTCGTTTTACCACTATTGAAAGCAAGAAAGGGGATTTCTAGCGAGTCTAGAGATCCCCTTTTAAAGGCGATCATAAAAGGTATCATTGACGATTGCAGAACGACTCATGGGATTGTTCTAGATAAAGATAACGGTCACCATGTGATTTTTGTTTTGGATTGGGCCACATGGAAGTATAGCCATCCAGAAGACGGAACTACTCCACGTAGTATCCAGTTCAGACTGCATAATTTAGTTATTCGAGAAGGTGCGAAGCATGAGTGAAGCGACTTGGGATGATGAAGTTGTCTTGATCGAAGTTACTGGCTATAAAAAAGATAGCTTAAAACAACAGATACCAGTAACCAAAGAAAAGACAGTCTGTTGTTACACAACACCAGTTACAAGAAGTGAGTTCTATAGTGCTCAGCAAAATAATATTCAAATCGCTGAAACTATTATTGTTCATCCGTATGAATATTCAGGACAAAAGACAGTTGAGTTTAACGGGATAAAATTGTCGGTCATCAAGACATATAAGATTGATCAAGAAGAAATTGAACTCACCTGTGTTGAAAAACTTGGTGATCGATAATGGCTACTAAAGGTAGTGTTCAAGAGCTTTCGAAATTGATCGTACAAAGTGTCACAGAGTATACGGATGATGTCGTTAAGGAAATAAAACAAGAAAGCAAGAAAATTACGACAAGAGCTGCACAAGAACTAAAAACAGCTGGCAGCTTTAAAAATAGGCGGGGAAAGTACAGAAAAGGTTGGCGTGTCAAAAGTGTGAAGGGAGAGGGCGATGTTGTTCATAATTTGACTGATTATCAGCTTACTCACTTACTTGAAAAAGGGCACGCTTTGAGGCGCGGCGGTCGCTCTGTTGGACACGTTGCTGCAAGAGTCCATATCGAACCGATTGAGAAAAAAGCGGTGGAAGATTTTGAAAAAGCAGTAGAAAGGGCGATTAAACGATGACATTGGAGCAAATAGCTGAAATGCTTGAAAAAACAAATTTGCCAGTGGCCTATCGTAAATGGGCAGAGGGGCAAGTGCCAGAACTTCCTTACATTATTTACTATGCTGATAGAACTGACAATTTTAAGGCTGATAATCGAGTGTATCATAAAATCCAAGATGTAAGTATTGAGTTATACACTAACACGAAAAATACTCGTGAAGAAAACAAAATTGAAGCCTTGTTGGATGCAAATAAGCTCGAATGGGATGCTTATGAACAAGACATTGAATCGGAGAACATGTTTGAAGTTTTATATGAAATATCGCTATAAGGAGGAAATAGGATGACAAAAAAGAATAAAGTAACATTTGGTTTGGAGCAATGTTACTACGCAAAAGGAACATTTGACCCTGTATCTGGAACAGTAACGTATGAAGCACCTAAACCTTATCCAGGTGCAGTCGAACTCAATTTAGAAATTAACGGTGAACTGATTGAGTTTGAAGCCGATAATATCGTTTACTATACATCTGCGGATAACAAAGGGTACAACGGAACTCTAACAGCAGCTTTAGTACCAGATGACTTTGAACAAGAAATACTTGGGGAAGAAGTCGATGAAGAGGACCAAGTTCAAACAGAAGTGTCGAATGCAAAGAATTCTCCATTTGCATTTATGTTTCAGTTTGAAGGAGATGTCAAAGCAACAAGGCATGTACTTTATTGGTGTACAGCAAATCGACCAGGACTCGGTAGCTCAACAGGTAAAAATCCAAATACCACGGAGATGAGTTTCAATTCAACTCCGCGTCCATCAGACAAGCATGTTAAGACAAAAACCAAAGAAACTACGCCTGCAACTATTTACGATAATTGGTACAAAAAAGTCTATGAAAAAGAAGTGAGTGGTGGCTAATGGAAAAAACGATTAAGGTAGGAGAGCAATCTATTCGTTTAAAGACTACAGCGGGAACTCCATTACGATATAAAATGCAATTTGGAAAAGACTATTTCTCCGAATTGTTAAAACTAGCAAAGGTGCTACAACCTAATTCGGATAAGCAGGATCAAAGAAAAACGGAATTGAAAAAGTACAATTTAATCGAGCTTAAGGAAATTGCCAAAACTCACAATCTCTCAGTTTCTAAAAAAAATCGCGGTGAAGTGATTAAGCTCATTATGGAGGAAGAATTCTCTCCCGCTGATGTTTTTGACATTCGAGAAATCAGTTTTGAAGAATTGAGTTTCTTTGATACTACGGTCATATTTAATTTCGTCTGGGTTCTCGCTAAGACCGCTGATGGCAATATACCGGAGCCGATGGAGTGGCTTGATAGTTTGGAATCATTGCCTATACAAGAAGTTTTACCTGAGATTACTGATTTACTGAATGCGAGTATTCAAACGAAAAAAAAGTAAATGATGAAATGTCTTCAAGTGATGAAATCCTCACTGTGGAGTCATTTCTTTTTATTTGCAAAAAAATTGATTTGTCGATCGAAGAAATGGACATGCTTGATATCGGAGGATGTCTCGATTTGATGCAAGAATGGGTTGACCAGATGAAAGATCAAAACAAAGATGAGGACAAGGTAAATATTCGTAGAGCTACACAGGCTGATTTTGACAGCTTCTAAAGGTAGGTGAGAACGTGGTAAAAAAAATATCAGGTATTACCATTGCGCTAGACGCTGATACAAAAGGCGTAACTTCTGGGTTGAAAGATATTACTGCTAAATCTATTCAGGTCAGCAACGAGTTGAAGGATGTCGAAAGATTACTAAAATTGAACCCTGGCAATACTGAATTGTTAGCACAAAAGCAACAGTTGCTATCTGAGCAGATTGAAAATACTTCAGATAAACTTGAAGCTTTGAAAGGGGCACAAGCTGACGTAGAGAAGGCCTTTAAGTCAGGAGATATCGGAGCAGAGCAATATCGATCATTTAAAAGAGAGCTTGAATCTACCGAGGGAGCTTTAAATGGCTACAAGAGCCAATTATCCAATATGCAGGTTGAACAAGACAAGTTGGGCCAAAACACCAAACGGTTATCCACTTTTTTTGAAGCGACCGAAACTAGCGTTGATGATTTCTCTGATATTCTTGGTAGCAAACTGACGAATGCTATTAAAGAAGGTAGAGCCAATTCCTCACAATTAGAGGAAGCTCTGAATAAGATCGGGCGTTCCGCTCTTGGACAAGACGCGGATATTAGTAAGATGAAACAATCACTTGATTCCATTGATGATGGTAATTCAATCAAATCTATTGAAGCAGATTTAACTTCACTGTCTGGGGCTACGAAGGAAACTGGCGATGACTTCGAGAAGCTTGGAGAAAAAGTTGATTCAGCAATCAATATGGAAGCAGCAGATAAATTGTCAGCCGTCGGTGACAAAGCAATCGAAATGGGTCAGCAAACTATGGAAGTTGCTGTTGATGTTCAAGGCGCGCAAGCAAAGATCAACGCTGCTTTTCAAGGTACCGAAGAAGAGGCTGCTCGATTATCTGAGGTCGCTAAGAGAATCTACACAGATGGGTTCGGAGAGTCAATGGACCAGACAAGTGATGCTGTGATTCTTGTAAAGCGTAATTTGGGTAATTTGAATGATACGGATCTTTCTAACATAACTCAACAAGCGATGATTCTCGAAGAACTTTATGATGCCGATATGGATGAAACGATGCGAGGTGTCAATGCATTGATGCAAACATTCGGTATGACGGCTCAAGAAGCGATGGATTACGTTGTTGTCGGAACCCAAAACGGATTGGATAAAACTCATGAACTTGGGGACAATCTCGCCGAATATGCCACCTTGTTTGAAGAAAACGGTTATAGCGCTGGTGAGATGTTCGATATTCTCCAAGCTGGCTTAGAAGGTGGAGCATATAATCTTGATAAGGTGAACGATTTAGTGAAGGAGTTTGGTATTCGAGTAAGTGACGGAACTATTGAATCAGCAATTGAAGATATTGGCGGATCGTGGCAAACACTTTACAACGATTGGAAAGCAAGCGGTGGAACACAGAAAGAATTATTTCAATCAATCGCTCAAGAGTTATCGAATGTTAGCAGCGAACAAGAAAAGGCCGGACTTGTGTCTCAAATTTTCGGTTCTTTAGGTGAGGATGCTGGATACAAAGTAATCGAAGCGATGGGGCAAGTTACATCAACTTACAATGATGTTGGTGGAGCAGCAAAAAAAATGAATGAAGATACTACGACTCCGATGCAGGAACTGACTGGTAAAATTCGAGAAATGCAAATTGCATTAGCACCAATTGGAAACACAATCATTGATGCGCTATTACCAGTTATTTCCATTCTATCAGTTTTATCGGAAGCATTTGGGAAACTGCCTGAACCAGTGCGACTGTTCATCGTAATTCTTGGCGGATTATTCGCATTGTTTACACTACTAATGCCAATTATCGCAGCAGCAGCTATAGCATTACCTGCTCTGGCAGGAGCGCTCGGATTAGGAGGTGCAGCGGCCGCGGGGGCATCGATAGGCTTTGGAGCACTGATGGCGAGCATATTACCAATACTAGGGATTTTTGCATTAGTGGTTGCCGGTATTACTGGTGTGATATTAGTGATTAACAATTGGGGAACAATCATCGACCGGATATCAAATAAATGGCGATCATTCAAAGATACTCTTTCGAATGTTTGGGGAGTAATTTCTTCAACTGCAAGCAATTTAAAAGACTCTGTTGGCTCAATATTCGATCAGATGGCTTCGAAAATGTCTTCAGTGATTGATCGAATAAAAGGAATCATACAAGGATTAGCAGATAAGATCGAATCTGTAAAAAATATGATTACTAATACTATTGGAAAAATCGCTAGCGCAATCGGTAATATAAAGCTTCCTCATTTCAGTTTAAAAACATCAAGCAAAAAGATTCTCGGTAAAAAATTCACTTACCCAACAGGAATTGATGTTAAATGGTTTGCTGAAGGAGGCATTCTTACTAAGCCAACTATCTTTGGCGCAGATGGGAATAAACTACTCGGTGGCGGAGAGGCTGGTAAAGAGGCAATTGCGCCACTTGATAAGTTGATGGGGTATATTCGACAAGCTGTTAAGGAAGAGGGTTCTGGAAAAACTGGCGATGAGATTCACTTACATTTGAATGCTTTTGGAAATCTTCCAAAAGAGATCATGGACCAAATGGCAGAGTACCTTTTGTACAAATTCACAGACTTAAAAAATCAAAAAAATCCATTCGGTGGGGGTGATTTCATTTGAGAGAAGGAACTTTCGTTTTAGGGAGTGTCCATAGCCAAGAACTACCTGTATTTATTTCACAACGGCCTGCAAAGACAAAAGCAAAAAGAGTCTTCACTTTAGAGGAAATACCAGGAGTCAATCGTTTAGTTCCATTTGACAAAGGATACTATACCAACGTAGAACAAACCTTAAATTGTTTCTACCTTGCTAATTCAACTGAGAATGTTCAATGGTTTGAGGACAGAATCACAGAGGCATTAGATACACGTGGCCAATATGCTGATTTCATTCCATATTATGACGAAAACTATATTTACGATGTAATTGTGATAAACGAACCAAAATTCGAAGGTACTAGAGGAACCCAATTAGCGGTTCCTTTTTCTTTTGATTTGAGTATTGCTCCATTCAAAAAGAATATTAGGGGGAAAAACCCTGTAGAAGCCACAAAGGAGTTCGTTTTATTCAATCCAGAAAATTATCCTTCTGATCCTTACATCAAAATAGAAGGAAGCGGGAATATCACACTGTATATCAATGATCGATCAACTGTCTTAGAAAACGTAAGTGGAGTTATTGAAATTGATAGTGATCCAGATGTGATGGAAGTATACAGAGAAAGTAACGGAATGCTCCTGAATGAAAATAAAAAAATGAAATCAAATCAACCCTTCCCGTTTTTAGATAAAGGTAAAAACACGATTAAGTGGAAAGGAAACGTTCAAAAACTAACAATAGAACCGAGGTGGCAAACAAAAATATGATTCCAGTCTTATTTGAACCTAAAGAAACAAAATTCGATCACTTCGGAATTGGAGCAATGAACGACTGCAAATCCTGCATTGTCACTGAAGAAGAAAATGGACAATACGAAGCTGTGCTAACCTTTCCTATTACAACCAAATATTCAGAATACTTAGAAGACCGAAACTATCAAATCAAGTGTAAGCCGAACGATGAAGATGAGTACAATATCTTTACTATCTATAATCACTACAAAGATATGGCAACAGGCGTTTTACATGTTAGTGCAAAATCTAGAACATTCAAATTAGGAAATCGAACCGTTCAAAAAGTAGTCATTGAAGGAAAATCTGGAAAACAAGCAATGAAACTGCTTCATGACGGTATGGATCTCGAATCAGATATTGAAATGTTCTGTGATATAGAAAGTAATGGCAGTACAAGCTTTGAAGTTGAGAATCCATTGACCTGTATAAAAGGAACTAGCGGTTCCTTGCTGCAGACTTATGGAGGAGAAATCAAGCATGAACCTTTTAAGTTATCTTTACTGGAAAGAAGAGGCCATGATGATGTTACAACAATTCGGTTTAGAAAAAATCTTGGTGGATTGAAGGTTGAATTAGATTGGTCGGGATTGATTACACGCGTGTTCCCCTATGCAGATATTCAAAATAGCGAAGGACAAACGGAACGAATATATGGCAATCAAATAGATAGTCAATACATCAAGAACTATGATGGTGAAGTTTATGCTAAGCACATCCAGTTTACAGAAGAACAAGGTGTGACTGACGTCAAGAGCTTAAACAATGTATCTAAAAACTACTTTACATCTATGAATCCTGGTGTAGACAAACCGAAAGTAAATATTTCAATCGACCTAATCAAATTAGACACATCCGATAAAGCGAAGAAGTTTAAGGATTTCCGAAAGCTATGTTTATGTGATACTTTTTCAATTTTCCATGAACGATATGAGATTGATCTGTCAGCAAAAGTAATTGCGATTGAGTATGATTCTTTATCGGAGAAAGTAACTAAACTGACAGCAGGTGATGCGAAATACACCTTTTTCGAAGAACAAAAGCATGAGCTTACTGAGGTTTTCAAAAAGGTTCCTACTAAAAGCTATGCGAGTGTTTTTATTGATTACGTGACTCAGATTATCTCTGGTAATGATGGTGGACATGTCGTTTGGTGGCCGAAAAATCGTCCGTCGGACTTGTTCTTTTGCGATAATCCCGTGCTTGAAAAAGCGAAACAAGTTTTGCGAATAAATAAAAGCGGTATTGGTTTTTCATCTAGCGGGTGGAAAGGCCCATTCGATACTGCATGGACGTTAGATGGAACATTTGTTGCTGATTTTATTCGTGCTGGAGTACTGAGAGCGATTGATATTATCGGGGTTAATATTACTGGTTCGACTATAAAGGGAACCGATATTTTCGGGTCAACGTTTGAAACGGTGAATCCGAATGGAACAAAAATTCGACTCAAGAATGGTATTATTAGCTATTTTACGAAAGAGGACAAGCAACTAGTTAGCATTAGTGCTTCAGACGACAATGCAGGAAAGTCCTTCAATCTTCAATTTCAAAATGGAAGTACCGCAGAATTGTTTTATATAAACGAGGAAAACATCACTCTTAAACATAGCAAACTGATTCAACTCAGAGCGCCAAAAATCGAAATGGTCGGAAATGTCAATGTTCAACAAAAATTAACAATCAATGGTCAAGAAGTATTCCCTGGTCAAGGCGGCGGCGGGAACAATAATGGCGGTAGCTGGAATGGCATGTACCCGCCAGAAGTAACCTCTCAAGCCGATAAGTTCGCTTGGGAACTTTGGGTAATACTACTATCGAAAGGTTACTCCAAAGCAGCAGCTGCAGGTATCTTGGCTAATGTTCAAGGTGAAGCTGGCGTTTCCATGAATCCGGATATTGCTCAAATTGGTGGACCGGCGTATGGGATTGTCCAGTGGGATGGTTCGGCTTATCCGTTAGTCGGCGCGCCAACTTATAACGGCCGCGAATATGTGCAACGTTTAATGGGTGCAGCCGGTATCACAGAGGACTATCGGACAATGTCTGCTCAAGGTAATTTGTTAGATTGGACCATGTATAACGGTCAATGGTTAGGCATTGTCCAACCGGCGACGCAATCAGGTTTCAAAACAATGACCGATCCTGGAGCTGCTGCGTATACGTTTGAACGAAACTACGAGCGTCCAGCCAATGCGCATCCAGAACGTCAAGGATGGGCAGTGAACTGGTACAACAAGTTCAAAGACCTTCAAATACAATCTGGAGGAAATATCCTTAGTACAGCAAAGAGCTTGATTGGATATTTCCACTATTCCCAACCAATGCGTTGGAATTTTGGAAGTGTGGAAAACCCAGATAGAAACGGGTATGCCGACTGCTCTTCCTTTGTATGGTTGGCGTTGACAAAAGCAGGTTATCGAACAGCTCCGAGAGGCACATTATGGTACACAGGATCAATGAGAGATGACGCGAGAGGAGCAAGACAATATCTGACCGAAGTATCGCCGAACGAAGCGAAGGCTGGCGATATAATCATCGTGAACTTAGGCGCTGGTGCAGGGAACGACGGCCATACTGCGGTGCTTGCTGAAGACTGGCACGGTTATACAACTGCAATTGTTGAGATGGGCGGTATGCAATCTGGCGGGGTTGGTGTTGGACGAGTCGATTGGTCATTTGGATATCTTTTAAACGGAGGCGATGTCTGTCTAGCTCGCGCCAAGAAATAGAGGTGATTTTTTGATAGAAGAAAAAGGACTAAACCATTTAAAACGTTTGATAAATCAACCAATCGGAAACCATCAATGCTATGCATTAAGCGCCGAATATGCGGGGGTAATGATCGGTCCTGACATGGGCGCTGGTACAAGATATGAAGTGAAAGTACGTGAAGGGAATATCTTTTCCGCTGCTGAAATTGGGCGAGTGTATCGCTGGCCAATGTATCTATGGACCGTAATCAATCATCCTGAATACGACCAGTTGGAAGTAGGAGCGATCATAAATTGGGAGCGCAATGCTAAAGTGAGCGAAGGGTTTATCGCTCACGAATATTACGGGCATACAGGCGTGATCCGTGGTCTTGAAAGCGGTCGTATTCAAACCTATGAACAAAACGCAGAATCCGGAGAAATCGTAGCAAAATATGACCGTCAGTTCTTTGGAGCAGGTCAAATTGCATCGATCTGCATTCCGCCTGATTTTGAGAAAGGAGTGTTGTTTGATGGCTAAATGGAATGTTGCACTAAGCACAACAGAGCCATACAACTATGTAGGAATGATTCAAGTTCGACAGGGGAATAAGAATTCTGAAACGATGGAAGCAACTATTTCTCAAAACGGAATACCAGTGGATTTATCACGATGTAAAGCCTACTTAGAAGCGATACTTAGTAATGGTTTTGCGATCCAACGAGCTGTAAAAATTATTGATGCAAAAAACGGCAAAATTCAATATACATTTGATGAGTATTCAATGCAGGCACTACATCGTCAAACGGCAAATTTTGTCTTTTACCAAGGAGAAGATGTGATCGCTACGACACAGGACTTCTCCTATTTTGTTATCAAAGCAGTTTCTAAAACAGAAGGTGAAATGGGGTCCTACTGGCAAACAGTCGAAGACCTGATAGCAGATATGGTTGCGTTTATCAATGAAAACAAAGGAGACTTTACCGCTTGGATGAACGCACGTAAAAAAGAATTTGAAGCATGGCGAGATACTCAAAAAGAGGATTATTTGACTTGGTTCAATTCTATCAAAGACATTTTGGCACAGATTGATCCTGGAGGCACGATGTTACTAGAACTAATGGAAGCTCGTGTTGATATTCAAGGGGTACGCCATGAATCGATTTCCAAGCGTTTGCTAGCCGATATGGAGTATCTCTATCAAAAGTTGCGAGCAACACTGTTCACGATTGAATACGGTGAGATTGAAGTTACCGATATTCTTCAAGATGATTTATTTTCAGAAAATCATGAAGTTGAAAAAATTGGTACAGTGAACTTCCCCATTGAAGAGGGGGCATTGGTGATTGCGACTGTCGATGATCCGAAGCAGAACGTATTCACTCTTGAGAAAGTCGGGGTGGTATAAGAATGGCTAAATCAAAACTCATGATGGAAACTGATGAGAAAACAGGAGTCCAATATCAGTTTTTTCCAATTACTCATATCTCTGCGATTATCGGACTAGATAAAATTATCTCTGGTCAGTCTAAAGTGGTTTCTGTAAACGGAAAAATTGGCGCAGTCACGATTACTAAATCTGATCTCGGTCTGGAAAATGCTATCACAAAATTACCTTACGCGAATGAAACCGAAGACGGCATTATCACTGCAGAGATGTATAAGAAGATACTGAATTCTGGAGAAGGCGACTATGTACTTCCAATTGCTGGAGTAGATAAATTAGGCGGAATCAAATTAGGAGATCTATTAGCAATTGACGAAGCTACAGGAAAGTTGTCTGCAATTAAACAGACAGACAACAATTTTTCAACAGATCTGAAAAATAAATTGGATTCACTAAAAAACTACACTGCAGGAGAGAATATCACGATCACGGAGGATGGCGAAATTAGCTCTACTGGTGGATCAGGCAACTATAATTTGCCAACAGCGACCGAATTTCAAAAGGGCGGTGTTCGAATCGGTGATGGATTGATAATGACTGAGGATGTTTTATCAGCCGAAAGGCAAATGAATTACACTGCAGGCGCAAATATTTCTATTTCCAACACTGGCGTGATTTCCGCAACAGGCGGTGGAGAAGGTGGTGGGGTTAGCCAAGAGTATGTTGATCAAAAGGCAAGCGAAGCCTATCAAAACGCCAAAGCTTATGCAGACTCTAAGATTCCGAGTATGACGTTCGAAAAGGTAGGGGAGGTTTAAATAAATGACAGATATTGTAAAAGTGAAACAGGATGGTGTTCAGATTTATCCTCAAACGCATGCAAATGCAGTTGTTGGTTTATCTACCATTAAAGGTGATAAGGGAGATCCAGGCGCAACAGGACCCGCTGGTACTGCAGCGACGATTACCGTTGGAACTGTTACTTCTGGAGACATTGCAGCAGTAACTAACGCTGGAACAACAACAGCTGCAAAGTTCAATTTTATTTTACCCAAAGGGCCAAAGGGAGATACAGGACCTGCTGGAGCTACCGGAGCTACTGGTCCACGGGGACCAGCCGGGCAAAATGCGACAACAACAGCTGTTGCAACAACGACCGCCAATGGTTTAATGGCTTCCGCTGATAAATCCAAGTTAGACGGAATTGCGGCAGGTGCTCAAAAAAATCCGGGTGCAGCCACGACCACAGCAGCTGGATTAATGTCTGCAGCAGATAAAGTTAAACTGGACGGTTTGGTAAATATTACATTTGAGAAAGTAGGCGAAGTTTAATGTCGGATATTGTACAACTAAAAGAAGATGGCGTTGCAAAATATCTAAAGACACATGCCGATGCGATTGACGGTGTGGATGGTAAATTGGTTAAAGCAACTGGAAATGAGACTATTTTAGGAGTAAAAAATTTCCAAGATGGTGTGCAGTCAAAAAGCAAAAATGTTTTGATCCAGAATGGTGAGAAGGTATATGATCACACAAGTGCCACAGACTCTTCAATCCAGTCTGGGGTAGTACGATTCGTTCGGTACGGCGATATGGTTTTGGTTAACTTTAACTTTCAATGTCGTTCAGCAAATATTAACTCAGGTGGCAATCTGATTGGCAATTTAGAAACAGATATTATTCCTGCTTATTCGATTCAGGTTGATGTTACTGAAGATAAAGCATTGACTATTGATGCATCAGGTAAAATTACCGCTCTTTGGGGATTAGATGCTAATAAGTATTACGCAGGATCTGCAATGTATTTTGCGAAGAACAAACTTTAGGGGGATAGACAATGAAAACAATTTATAAAGTGTTGTATCCATTAGGATATGAGCCGCACGAAGTGGAAGATGGCTTTCCAGTAGTTTTACCTTTTGTTGAAGTTAAACCGCTAGAAGGACTAAAAAATGTTCAATCTCAATTCTACAATTTTGCAGAGAAGAAATGGGAAGAAGCAGTCACACAAGATTACTCTAAAAAACTTGAATTATTGGAAAACCTTTCTGCTGGGCTTCAAGTTGACAATACAGCTTTAAAAGAATCGAATGCGGCGCTGACTGCTAAGACAGATTCGATGGCACAATTGAATGCCAAATTAATGTTGAATGATGTGGCAATCAATAAAGAAATTAAAACGCTAAAAACGCAAATTGGGGGTGCTGAATAATGTTCACTTACACAGACGTTAAGATGATGTTTGACTGGGGATGCTTCACAACGAAGCAAGTAAGGGAGTTTGTCCCAGACTGCATTACTGAAGCACAATTTGAGCGCATTACTGGAGAAGCCTTTTAGGCTTATTTTTTTAGCCTCGTTTTCGGACGAGGCTTTTCAATTCTAAGGAAGGGTGGTACAAATTGGTGATTTTAGACAACGGAGTTTTACTACATGAATTTAAGAATTTGTTGAGTAATGGATATTTACAGGTTTTTGTATGGCTTGTTTTTGGGGATATCGTAACTGGATTGTGCAAAGGTTTTTTTGTCAAAGAAGGGAATAGTACGAAAGGATTACTAGGAATTGTTAAGCATCTATTAGTTATTTGTTTAGTAATTGTTGCTTATCCATATTTAAAAATAATGGGATTTGAAGCAATTGCGACAAGCTTTGTATTCTTCTACATTGCAGTTTATGGTATTTCAATTGTCGAAAACTTAGGGCAACTAGGCGTGCCTTTTCCTGATTGGATAAAAGATAGATTTTCTAAATTGAAAGATACAACCGAAAAGAAGGAGGAAAAATAAGATGGCGTTAAACGGAATTGATATTGCAAGCTGGCAATCAGGAATCAATGTTGGAGCAAATGGTGTAGCAGCGGATTTTGTCATTATCAAAGCGACCGGTGGTACTGGTTATGTGAACCCTGATTGTGACCGTGCGTTTCAACAAGCGATCAAAAGTGGGAAGAAAGTTGCTGTGTATCATTATGCGCATGAACTAGGCTTTCAAGGAACAGCACAACAAGAAGCAGATTTCTTTTTGAAGAATGTTCAAGGATATATCGGAAAGGCTATTCTCGTTTTAGATTGGGAATCTGACAATAAAGGTGATGTCGCATGGGCGAAAGCTTGGTTAGATCATGTACAAAGTAAGACGGGTGTGAAACCTTTGTTTTATACGTATACAGCCGTTCTAAACAGTTACAACTTTAGTAGCATTGCGAATGCTGATTATGGTTTGTGGGTAGCTAATTACGGATCTGATGCGCCACAAGGTTACTCTCAGCCCAATCCTCCCGCTTCTCCTTACTGGAAATCGACAGCGATGTATCAATACACATCAAATGGTCGATTGAACGGTTGGGGTGGCCGATTAGATTTGAATGTATTCTACGGTGATAAAAAGGCTTGGGACGCATACGCTGGAGTCAAATCATCAGGTAGCACGCAAAAACCAAGCACACCCGCTCCTTCTAAACCTTCAGTAGATCCAACGACAGCCGGTGGAGGATACTCGATTCTTCAAGATCCAAAGTTTCCACAAAACAAAGCTCATTTAGATCGTTTTGGACCAGTGGGAACTAAGCTCGTTGTAGAAGGTTGGCACACAACAGTTTCTAATCACGAGTTCATCATAATTATGGATCGAGTGAAAAACAAAGAACTGGCCAGAAAAGAAGTTAAGCCAATTTCTCGTCCAGATGTCAAAAAAGCACTCGGGCTTTCATTTGACCAGGTTGGGTTTAAAACAGAATTCGATCTTGCTCAATTTAAAGGGAAATCTGTTATTGTCTTAATGAGAGCAACAAATGATCCAAAAGGTAATACAGCTGGCGGGTTCCAAGATTTCTATGAAACTCGCTGGTATCACGATATTAAGTAAAGTAAACACCCTCTACAGCCTTAGGTGGTTGTGGAGGGTGTTTTTTTGAATGCCATTTTGAATGCCATATATCGATTTTTAGGAAAAACTAGGAAAAACAAATATATAGCAAAAACGCTGATTTAATAGGAAATTTAGCCGTTTTCCTATCTAGGGAAAACTAGGAAAAACCGCATAATGGAGACGGCGGGAGTCGAACCCGCGTCCAAACATATCGACACTTAAAAATCTACGCTCATAGTCATACTATTTAAGCTTCGCTTTGTCCTCTGCCGCATGACAGGCCGCGGACATTGCTAGTCTGATAGGCTCTTTTACAACTTGCAGACGGAAAGTTGTAACGTATCCCACTTAGAATAGGACCCTTACTCGAGTACATGGGCGATACCGAGAGGATCTACGCTAACTGTTTTTAGGCAGCTAAAGCGTAAGAGTTATTGTTGTTTTTAGCAGTTATATTTAACTGTAACGTTTTTACGTAGACGTAACCTACGAAGCGCAATTCAAGCTCAAACTATGCCTGTCGAATCCGTAACGTCCCCCTAATGAATATTTTTGTTGCAAGAAAAAGTATAACATCTCGTTATAAAAAAAGCAAAGAAGTAAGTGAGAAATGAAGAATTTGTTGCGCTAGAATTCAAAAAATTGAAGAAAAAACAAATAGTTAGTGAAGATACGGGTAAGGTAATGGTTGAAAAAAATGAAATAGAGTATACTTAGAATGAGAATCAGATGATACCAGGGGGTTAAAGTATGAATATTTTAATGATTGAAGACAATGAATCCGTTTCGGAAATGATGCAAATGTTTTTCTTGAATGAGGGCTGGGAAGCCGAATTTAAATACGATGGAAAAGAAGGTTTGGACGCCTTTAAGGCGGAACCCGAGAAGTGGGACATGATTACACTTGACCTTAATTTGCCTAGCATGGACGGAATGGAAGTTGGGCGCGAAATCCGAAAAATCTCTAAAACAGTTCCGATTATTATGCTGACAGCTAGAGATTCTGAAAGCGACCAAGTAATTGGGTTAGAAATGGGTGCGGATGATTATGTGACGAAACCTTTTTCACCATTAACCTTGATTGCCCGAATTAAGGCGCTGCATCGCCGCAGTGAACTGACTTCTGAACCACAAAGAGAAGCCGCTGTAACGAATGATAGTTTTGATATTCAAACGGAGCATTTTAAAATGAATTTGAAAACTCGTGAGGCTTATCTAGATGGAAAGCCAATTGATGGATTGACACCCAAAGAGTTCGATCTATTATATACAATGGCGAAAAAGCCGCGCCAAGTATTTACTCGTGAACAGTTATTAGAATTAGTATGGGACTATCAATATTTCGGAGATGAACGAACTGTTGATGCCCATATTAAAAAATTACGTCAAAAAATTGAAAAGGTCGGTGCACAGGTTATTCAAACCGTTTGGGGCGTTGGCTACAAATTTGATGACACTGAGGTTGGTCGATGAAATACCTGTATCAACAATTACTGGCTTTTGGCGGCTTGATTCTGTTGATTCTACTAACTTTAGGGATATCCTTTACACAATTCACCCGTAAAACATTGGAAGATAACAACTATAAAGAGTTATTGGGTTATGCTCAATCAATGGAAAAAAATAATTTGTCCTTAAGTCGAGACATTCGTTTTGAAGGCATGTCAAGTAATGAGATTTTTCAATTTGCCATTGGTGTGACTGAATCGAGTTTGAATCAGCAAGACGTATCTTTTGTTTTTATTGATAAGGATCGAGAGGTACAATACCCTGATAAATCAGGAAAAGTGAATCCGCACTTAGTCAGCGACGAGCAGTGGAAGGCGCTGAAGGCCGGACAGCAGCAAAAGGAAACAAGCTCTAAAAATGTGATGGGGCAAAGTCAAACGACTTCTTATGCAATGGTTCCTTTTTTTACTGAGGGTGTATTTTTTGGCGTCTTACTGGTCAGCCAACCAGCGATGAACGTTGAGACAAGTGTTAATTCCATTGTAGCCGATTTATTCAAAGCCTTTATCATCGCTTCTATTATTGCGATTATTGTCAGCTATTTCTTTGCGACACAGCAGGTGAAGCGTATCAATCGAATGCGTTCAGCAACGAAAGAGGTTGCGGCGGGAAACTTTGATGTAGTGGTGCCGAATCGTAATCGCGACGAATTTGATGATTTGGCGGATGATTTTAATCGGATGACAGTTTCCTTAAAGGAATCGCAGGATGAAATCGAACGGCAAGAAGAACGGCGAAAGCAGTTCATGGCGGATGCTTCACATGAGATGCGGACACCGTTAACAACAATCAACGGTTTATTAGAAGGGATGCAATACAACGCAATCCCTGAAAATCAAAGAGAGAAGGCCATCAAGCTAATGCAAAATGAGACCTCTCGTTTGATTCGTTTAGTTAATGAAAATTTGGATTACGAAAAGATTCGAACCAATCAAATTAGTATCTTGTTGCAGGAGTTTAACGCAACGGAGGCAGTAGCAACATTATTGACTCAATTATCAGCGAAAGCGGAAGCTTCAGGGGATCAATTAATTCTCCAAACAGAGGAACCGATCATGGTCTATGCTGATTACGATCGTTTTGTTCAAGTAATGGTGAATTTAATCCAAAATGCGATCCAGTTTACTAATGATGGAACGATCGCTGTTGCTATCACAAAATTGGAGAAAGCAACGGAGATTAAGATTTCCGATACTGGCATCGGAATGTCTGAGGATCAGGTGAAAAATATCTGGGATCGTTACTATAAGGCTGATCCATCGCGTAAAAATACAAAATATGGTGAATCTGGTCTAGGGTTATCGATCGTACAGGAGCTGGTTCGTTTACACAATGGAACGATTGAGGTTTCCAGTGAACTAGACAAGGGAACTACATTTACAGTCGTCTTTCCAGATAAACCTGAAGCAGTAGAAGCCACTGAAGAACAAAAAGAAGCGTAAAACCAAATCGGTTTTACGCTTCTTTATTTGCTTTTAAAGAATGGCTAAAATAATAAAATTCAAAATGAATAAAAGATCTACGACCCAAAGAATCGGAGAGACTTCATTGGATTTACCTTTGATTACTTTCGCGATCGTGTAGAAAATGAAACCAGCAGCAATTCCGTAAGAGATGCTATAGCATAGTCCCATAAAGACACTAGCAAAGAAGGCCGGAACGGCTTCTTCTAAATCTAGCCAATTGATGTCTGCGAATGAGGCTAACATCATGACACCAACTAAAATCAATGCAGGTGCTGTTGCTTGAGCTGGGACGATAGCAATTAATGGAGAGAACAAGCTGCTTAGTGCAAATAGAATAGCCACGACAACGGAAGTTAGACCTGTTCGTCCGCCAGCACCGATACCCGCTGCGGATTCAACATATGTCGTTGTGTTTGATGTACCGAAGATCGCACCGATTGAAGTCGCGATTGCATCTGCGAATAACGCCTTATCCATTTTTGTTTTAAAGCCTTTTGAATCATTATCAAGCGCATTTTCATCTTCTTTTGAGAAAATACCAGTACGACGTCCTGTACCAATAAAGGTTCCGATCGTATCGAAAGTATCAGATAAACTAAAAGCTAAAATCGTCATTAAAACTTGTGGTAATTTAGAAGAGTCAGAGAAAAGCGAACCCATACCGGCTGAACCAAAAGCCGCTCCAAAAGTTGTGCCTAATTCTTGGATCGAACTGCTTAATGAATTAGCATGCCAATCAATTGCTCCTAATTGAACAACACCCATAGGGATTCCTAATAATGTTGTAACAACGATTCCGATTAGGATTGCTCCGCGAACATTTCTAACAACTAGGATGGTTGTAATAACTAAACCAAAAACTGCTAATAAAATCGGCGCATTATTGAAGTTTGCTAAAGCAGGAACAATTCCGCTATTGATTGTAACGTTAGTCGCTTTGCCGCCTTCAACGACACTGCTGGTAATCGCAGATGAGTCTGCACTAAACGAAAGGAGTCCAGCATTTTTGATTCCGACATAAGCAACGAAGATTCCGATCCCGCCACCGATCGCGTGCTGCATGCTTTCGGGGATTGCGTGAATAATTAATTTACGAATTTTGGTTACAGTAATTAAAATGTTAATGATCCCGCAAATGAATACCATTGCTAAGGCTTGTTGCCAAGAATAGCCTAGTCCGAAAACGACTGTATAAGTGAAAAATGCATTCAATCCCATACCAGGTGCTTGCGCGTAAGGGACATTAGCGAATAATCCCATTACTAAAGTTCCGATCACAGAGGCGATGATCGTAGCTAGGAACACTGCCTGAAAGGGCATTCCAGAAGCTGATAAAATACTTGGATTTACGAATAAAATATAACTCATGGCGAAGAATGTTGTGATCCCTGCCATCACTTCAGTAGAAATGTTGGTACCTTGTTCTTTTAATTTAAAGAATTTCTCCATTATAATTAAACGCTCCTTAAGAATAAGTTCATTATATCGGTAAAAACCGAATACTTTTAAAGTATAATGAAGAAACAATCGACTTTCAATAATAAGTTCATTAAGCGAACAAATAAAAAGAAGAATGTTCGTGTTTAGCGAACATTCTTCTTCCTTGTGGTGGTACTAATCAAACGGAAGGAGATGATTAGTACACATAAATATAAGAAAAGGGAGAAAACAGCTTTGGCAAGGGCGCAGAAAAATAGATCTAGCAAAGTCGTTGAGGATAGCTCAAATGATAAGGAAGAACGAATAGAGTAGGCAATTCCACTTGTACCATTACTCAAGACAAAATTTGGCAACTCCTTTATTTGATTCAAACCTTGATGATAAATAGCCTGCAAAATGGATTCGTAAACAGGTTCGAAAATGGTAAAAAATACAATTAAACAAGTAGCTGCGATCAGCAAACCGATAATAAATTCTAGTCCAGTTGAATAGATCAGCTGTTTGATTGAAGCTGTCGAATTTTTTTGGCGATGTATCCTAATAGCGAAAAATACTAGTAATATGGCAAATAGGGTAATCGCGCTGACAAGCAGTCGGAAAGAAAAATAGTGTTGCAACTGCTCAATTTCTTTTCTGGTAAATAATTGGATTTGATGGGAAGAATCTAACTGATTCAAAACGAGTCTCAACATCCCTAAACTGGTTAGGATAAAGAGAGCGACTAAATAGATCACCCAAGATATTGAAAATTGAATTCGATGTCTTTTGATAGTTGAAAGCGTCGTTGAAAAAAGTTCCATAGATTCCCACCTCTTACTAATAAGTATAAAATCCTAATTTGAAAGAAATATGAATTCTATCGGAAGAAATAAGTGCAAACAAACAAAGACCTTTCACAGTTTTTGTGAAAGGTCTTTGTTGGAGATTATTGTTGATTTTGTTCTTGATATTGCTTATACGTTTCAGTCTTGTAAAGTTCTTGGGTGGATTTTTTTCCTTTTTGATCGAACAGACTGGTTGATTTATCTCCTAGTTTATTCTCGGTTTTTTCCATCTTTTTAAGACCGTCTTTATAATCAAATTGTGAAGCGTCAATCGGTTTCAACCCGCTGGCTGAGTAGAAGCGAAGCAGATCGCCGTTGTTGATGTTATCTGAGGTGCTCAACTGAGTAGAAACAGCTTCTTTCCATGCTTCAGATTGTTTTTGCAAGGCTTCGTCTGGTTCAGTGATTGCCATACCATCTTTATTGCTGTATAAGCTTCCACTGTAGTAGGTATACTCTGGTGTCACATAATCGCCATCACGGAAAGCGACGATTTGATCATGATCTTTTGATAGCAGATCTTGACCTAATTGAATATACTTGCTCGTATCCACTCCTAAAAGATGTAACAAAGTAGGTAAAGCATCAACCTCACCGCCATATGTGTGGTTAATTCCGCCTTTATCTTGACCAGGAACATGGACCATGTAAGGAACACGCTGCATTTGTGCGTTATCAAAGTTTGACCAAGTTTCCTTTGACTTGCCAAGCAGTGGTGCCAAGTCAGAGTTTCTTGAATTTGAAATACCATAATGGTCACCATACATAACGATGATCGAATTATCATACAAGCCAGAAGCTTTCAGATAATTGAAAAATTCTTCAACTGCTTTGTCTAAATAATTGGCTGTCGCAAAGTAGCCGTTGATGGTTTCATCATTGGTGTTAGCCATTGGGAAACCAGCTTCGTCATTTTTGAATTCACTGTAAGGATAGTGGTTCGAAACGGCGATAAACTTCGTATAGAATGGCTGCTGCAGACGTTCCAAATACTTCACAGATTGCTGGAAGAAAGGTTTATCGTGTAAGCCATATTGGAATGAGTTTTCATCGTTTACATCGTAATACGAAGAGTCGAAGAAATAATCATAGCCAAGATTTTTATAAGTTTCAGAACGGTTCCAGAAACTTCCAGAGTTTCCGTGGAAGGCAGCACTTGTGTAGCCTTCAGTTTGTTTCAAAATGTTTGGAGCTGCTTGGAAAGTGTTCTTTCCGCCTAATTGCGAGAATAAGGACCCTTGGTTCAAACCAAATAAAGAATTTTCCATCAATGTTTCTGCATCTGAGGTTTTTCCAGCTTTTACTTGGTGGAAGAAATTATCAAATGAGAAGGTGCTGTTACTATGGAAAATACTGTTCAAGAACGGTGTTACTTCATGCTCTTGACCATTTTCATCCTTTAGCTTGTAGTCAATCACGAATTGCTGAAGACTTTCCAAATGGATCGTAATAACGTTGCGTCCCTTAGCGATACCGTAATAGTCGCTATTTGGAGCTGCATAGTGATCTTTTACATAAGATTCGACTTCTTTTAAATCATTGGGACTAGCCTCGGCGCGAACTTGGTTGGTCTTATAGGTTTGGATACCATCGTATACAGTGAAGGCATTTACTCCCAGATATTTGATCAAATAGTCGCGAGAAAAGGTACGAGTCAATAGTTCAGGACGATCCGCTTCAGCTAGGAAAAGATTTCCTGAGAAAATCATGATCGAAAGAGCAGTCATAGCGATAGCCATCCGAGCACGTACAGGTCGTTCTTCTCTTTTAATGCCTTTCCGCCATAAAAGAATTGGTAAAATCACAATATCAATCAAGTATAGTACGTCGTAAGGGCGGAATAGTCGGACTGCACTTTCACCCAAACCACTGGCAACTTTACCAGCACCTAGGAAAGTGTTTACGGTAATAAAGTCGGTAAATTCACGATAATAAACGACATTGGCAAAAAGCAGGAAACTCGCCAGTGCGTAGATGACCATCATCGTGGCATAAGAGGCTTTGGACCGTCGCACATATAAAGCAATCGACAGTAAGAACATCGTCGATGCGATTGGATTGATAAATAGGATGAAGTATTGTGTCAGACTCTCGATCCCTAAATTAAATTCAAATAAGTATGCAAAAACACTTTTCGCCCATAATAAGAATGTCAGTAACGCATAAAAGCCGAGACGTTTATTCAAAAAAGTAGGAGCTTTTAGTTTTTTCAATAGTAACTTCCTTTCTGTCGCAGAAAAAATGCGAATGTTCACTTGTTACTTAGTTTACTCGGTTCCATCAAGTCAGTCAATTCTTATTAAATTTTGAGCAATCAGGCTTAAAGAAAACTTTATAAGCGAAATATACGCTTTTTTTTTGCTATACTATAGAAGAAAGCGGGGATGAGAGTGGAAATAGAATTAAATAATTACGGTATTAAACGTATTCGTCAGGGAAACCCATTAATTCAGCAAGACGACCTGAAGCAAGATATAAAAAAAATTCCTCTAGAATGGGTAAAGTTTGTCGATAATAAACATAAATATATTGCAACTGGTTATTTAGGGAAACAAAACAAAGGCTTTGGTTGGGTGTTAGATCAAACACAACGCCCAATCAACAAAGCTTTTCTAATGGAAAAATTCCAGCAGGCAATTAATCAACGCCAGGCATTCTTTGCTGATCAGGGGACGAACACTTTTCGTTTGTTTAACGGTGAGGGCGATGGCATCGGAGGCGTGACTATTGATTACTACGCGGACTATTTAGTGATATCTTGGTACAACGAAACAATTTACCATTTTCAAAAGCTGATTGTAGATAGTTTGCTGGCAGTTTTTCCAAGTGCTAAGGGAATCGTTGAGAAAATTCGTTTTAAGAGCGAAGGGAAGGAAAGTCGCTGGTTAGCAGGAGAAAAACCACAGGAGCCTTTAATAGTATTAGAGAATGGTGTTTCTTATGCCGTGTACTTAGATGAAGGCTATATGACGGGGATCTTTTTAGATCAAAAGGAAGTCAGAGGTCGCTTGACAGAGGGCTTGGCTGCAGGAAAAAAAGTTTTGAATATGTTCAGTTATACAGGAGCCTTTTCTGTGGCAGCTGCATATGGCGGAGCGTTAGAAACGACAAGTGTTGATCTGGCACAGCGAAGCCTGCCTAAAACACAAGAACAATTCGAAGTGAACGATTTGCCTTTAGAAAAACAAAAAATAATTGTTATGGATACATTTGACTATTTTCGCTATGCATTAAGGAAGGGTTTAAGTTATAATTTGATTGTCTTGGATCCACCTAGTTTTGCCCGTAATAAGAAAAAAACATTTTCTGTGGCAAAAGATTATGGACGTTTGATCGAAGACAGTGTGGAAATACTTACTAACGATGGAATGATCATTGCGTCAACTAATGCAGCGAATCTTCCAATCAAAAAATTCAAGCAAGCGATCGAGACAGCCTTTCAAAATAAAAACGTAACGTATCAATTGACTGAAAGCTATCGATTGCCTGCGGATTTTCCAGCCAGTAATTTTGAAGAAAGCAATTATTTGAAAGTATTGTTTTATAGGATAAAAAAATAGAAGAAAATGGGATGGGATGCATATGATGGATATTCAAGTAAGAGAGGTACGATTTGATGCGGGAAAACCTAAAATCTGCGTGCCGATTGTTGGAAAAACTTTCGAGGAGATCATTGAGCAAGCAAATGAAGCCAAGAAGGTTGCCGAAGTGATCGAATGGCGAGCGGATTATTATGAAGATGTCTTAGATGATGATAAGTTGAATTCGACTTTGCTAGCATTAAGGGATGAGATCAGGAATATTCCATTGATTTTTAATTTACGGACGACAGAAGCTGGTGGACTGCTTGATATATCTCTAAACCAATACCGTCATATTAACGAATTTGCTGTTTCTTCACGTGCGATTGATCTGGCTGATGTGGAGGTTTCTATCATCGATCAATTATCGACCACGTTTATCAAATGGATGCAGGCCCTAGATGTGCGGGTGATTTTGAGTTATTACAACTTTAAGGAAACGCCAGAGGATGCAGTGATTCTGTTTCGCTTAAATTTAATGGAGCATTGGGGAGCAGATATCGCGAAAATCGTCCTTGAACCACAGAACGAGGCTGATGTCTTGCGCCAAATGGGTATTGTAATGAAGGCTCAGACTTTTGTTACGCTGCCAGTCGTGTCCGTTTCTCTAGGCAGACTCGGGAAATTTTCACAAATCAGCGGTTCATTGGATGGCTCCTGCATGACCTATGGTTGTTTAGAAGGGCAGGTTTGTTCTGATGCCCAGATTGAAGCGGATAAGTTGACTCTGATGATTAATGAGTTAAGATAGAACTTAAAAATGATAGCTAGAAAGCCGAATGATCTTGTCTTATCAATTTGATAATACAAGATCATTCGGCTTTTCCTTTTGTACTTTTTTTAAAATACGATCTAATCCATAACATCAAGATCAAAGACTTCGATATTATCTAAACCACCGTAGATTTCGTACCAAGGTTTTGCGTATTTGTTTAAAATCTCATTTAATTCTTCGATATTTTCACGACCCTGCGTATCCAGCCAATCAATCAGGGCGGCCCTGCCGCCATCGGCATAAACTTGGACACCGTTGCGCCAAGTAGCTCGACCGCCAAGAATTCCGCAGTAGTTGGCACCATGTTGACCAGCAAATTCTAATTCTTCCCGAAAAACATCAGCAGGCACACCAGCGCTTAGATAAATAAACGGGCGAGTGGCTGCTTCACCGGCTTCTTTGAAATAAGCGGCAGCCTCTTCTTGCGTATAGACGACTGGGTCTGCCCCTTGATTGAAGCCTTCGACATATTTAAACAACACAGGAACTTCGACTTTCAAGACATCAATATGATATTTATCTTTGGTAAATTCTTTGATCGTGTCGATTACCTTTTGCGGTTTGATTTCAGCAAACTCCGGGGAGTGATCATCAGTGATTTTCTTGTCATAAACGATCGGTTCCACAAAAATAGGAATATCCGCCGCTAACGCTTCTGTTCCTAATCGCTCAAGAAATGCATGTTTGACATCCAAGATTTCTTGCGGTTCATCTGGGTCATAGTAAACCAAGACTTTAGCAGCGTCTGCGCCTTTTTCTAATAGGCGTTCTAAAGATTCATCAGGTAATAATTCAGGTAAACGTCCAGGAGTATTGGCATCATAGCCTGTTTTTTCGTAAGACATAATCAGGCCGCAACTTGGATCTTTGGCCTGGATACCTTTGAAGCCATATTGTTCATCCAGTAAGATCGCACTGACACGTTTGGTCAACTCTTGGGAAACAAGTTCTTTGAATTCGTACACTTGATCCATTGAAAAATTCTCTTCTCCTACAGCGGCTTGCATCATCTTTTTCATAGAGCCCCGTTGGTCGATTGCTAAGGCCGCAATGACGCCTTGATCATTGGACAATTGTTGCATCTTTTCAAACTTTCCTCTTGAAATTCTTTTCATACTGAAAACATCCTTTCCTTTACAAATCCAGTGTAGGATGATTCAGAAAAAAAGCCAAATAAAACGACCAATTTGTCTCGGAATGACTTTTTTGCTAGACTTTAGAAAATAAATAAAGTGAGGGATTGACTTGGCTAAGAAGAAAATTCAAAAGACCAATGCGATTCGTTTAGTCGAACAAAAGAAGATCGCTTATAAAGAGCATGAATATGCTTGGAGCGAGGACGATTTAGGCGCGGGCCACGTTTCTGAACAGGTTGAAATTGAACCTGCGAGAATTTTTAAAACCCTCGTTGCAGTTGGAAACAAAACGGGTCCAGTCGTAGCAGTGATTCCTAGTGATCATGAATTGGATCTGAAGAAGATAGCGAAGGTCAGCAGCAACAAAAAAGTTGAAATGCTGCATTTGCGAGATTTAGAGGCTACGACAGGCTACATACGCGGCGGCTGTTCGCCAATAGGAATGAAAAAGCTTTTTCCAACCTTCGTCGATGCTTCGGCTGAAAATTTTGAACAAATCGCAATTTCGGCTGGTAGAAGAGGTCTGCAAATGGAAATTGCCCCCGCGGCCATCTTAGAACTGACGCGAGGACAATTTGCGGAGCTGACGCATTAAGCAAAGGCGTTATAAGCGGCATGTGTTCCGGCAACATACCCTGTACAAAAAGCGGTGGTGATATTGTAACCACCTGTATAGCCATTTACATCTAGAACCTCCCCGGCAAAATACAAGCCGGGGATTTTTTTGCTGGCTAATTCTTTGGGGTTGATTTCCTTAAGCTCAACGCCACCACCAGTGACGAAGGATTTTTCTAAACCAAATGTTTTGTTTGCAGTCATTGACCAGTCTTTACAATAGGAAACAAAGCGGTTCAATTGTTCTTTTGATGTTTGGTTGTAAGACAATTCGCTAATACCGATTTTTTCTAAAAGAAAGAGCAACAGACGCTCAGGTAAGAAACCGGCTAAGGCGTTTTTCAATTGTTTGGTGGAAGCTGCCGAACGCTCGCTGATTTCTTCAAGTAGTTCACTGTTTGATTTTCCAGGAAAACAATCAAGTGTCAGGGTCACTGTTTGTTGGGTTCGCAACAATTGATTAACAAAGCTTGAGCAACGCAATGCGGCAGGTCCTGAAATCCCAAAATGGGTAAAGAGCAAGTCCATCTCATGGCTCGCAATTGATTTACTTTTCTCGTCAACAACAGATAATTTTACGTCCTGCAGAGACAAGCCCTGCAATGTTTTAGCTGAAACAAAATCATCAGTTAAAAAAATCGGTGATTCTGTTGGATAGAGGGGTGTCACATGATGACCAACGCTTTTGGCAAAACGGTAGCCATCGCCCTGCGATCCAGTGGAGGGATAGGTGATTCCGCCAGTCGTAACGATGATACTTTTTGCAGAATAATCCCCCTCCGAGGTGCGAACGCCTTGAATGGTTGAGCCGTTAGTAATTATTTGTTCAACCGATTCTTTAAAATGCAGCTCAACGTTTAAATTTTCTAGCTCCTCCTTTAAAGTATTGACGATCGTAGCCGATTTATCTGAGACTGGAAAAATTCTTCCGTGATCCTCTTCTTTTAACGCAACTCCGCGTTCGTTAAAGAAGGTCATGACGTCTTGGTTATCAAATTGCGAAAACGTACTATATAAAAAACGGCCGTTTCCGGGAATATGAGTGATCAAATCCTCTACTGGACGATTATTCGTCACGTTGCAGCGACCGCCGCCAGTCATAAGCAATTTCTTGCCAAGTCGTTTATTTTTCTCAAATAGGGCGACTTTAGCGCCATTCATCGCAGCTGTAATTGCTGCCATCATCCCAGCGGGACCGCCACCAATTACGATTACATCAAATTTTTCACTCATTTTAATTAATTCCTATCTTTAATTGATTTGTTGTTTTTGCTTGTATAATCATACTTTAAATACGAACAATTTTCAGTCAATTTGCCGCGTATCATGAATTTTTTTTCACTTCCATTAGAAAATGATGTAAACTATGAGTATTAAATGTGAGGAGGAATTTGATGGAAGTAAGAGAATATGTTGAACAGATTCAAAAGAACTTAGAGGCAAAAGATCCGAATCAAGAAGAATTTTTACAGGCGGTGGAAGAATTTTTACCTACCGTGATTCCTTTTCTAGAAGAGCATCCAGAGTATGTTGAAAAAAACATTCTAGGCATGATCATTGAACCAGAGCGAATGGTTCAATTCCGAGTGCCTTGGCAAGATGATAAGGGCAATTGGCAAGTGAATCGCGGTTACCGTGTTCAGTTCAACTCGGCGATTGGCCCATATAAAGGTGGTCTGCGTTTCCATCCAAGTGTGAACTTAAGTATCTTGAAGTTTTTAGGATTCGAGCAAATCTTTAAAAATAGCTTGACCGGTCTTCCAATTGGCGGCGGCAAAGGTGGATCAGATTTTGATCCGAAGGGCAAATCTGATTCTGAAGTAATGCGTTATTGCCAAAGCTTCATGACAGAATTATCAAAACATATTGGTCCAAACTTAGACGTGCCAGCAGGCGATATCGGTGTCGGCGGTCGCGAGATCGGATACCTATTCGGACAATATAAACGTCTGCGTGAATATGATATGGGTGTACTGACGGGTAAACCTTTAGGCTTTAACGGTAGTCTTGGTCGAACGGAAGCGACTGGCTATGGTGCAGTTTACTTCGTGAAACATTTATTAGAAGATCGTAAGGATTCCTTCGATGGAAAAAAAGTGATTGTCTCAGGTAGCGGAAATGTAGCTATCTATGCGATTGAAAAGGCGCAAGAATTAGGGGCAACAGCACTTACTTGTTCGGATTCAAATGGCTATATTTATGATAAAAACGGAATTGATGTCGAACTATTGAAGGAAATTAAAGAGGTTCGTCGCGCCCGCTTAACAGAATATGCCAAAGAATCTTCAACCGCTGAGTATTTCGAAGGTTCTGTTTGGGAGCTTGAGACAGAAGCAGACATTGCTTTGCCTTGTGCAACACAAAATGAGATTGACGATAAAAAAGCGGAGCTCTTAGTTAAAAACGGAGTAAAAGTGGTAGCAGAAGGTGCAAATATGCCGAGCACAAATGGCGCGGTTAAACTGTATCATGAAAATGGCGTACTTTATGGACCAGGAAAAGCAGCAAATGCTGGCGGTGTAGCTGTATCTGCATTAGAAATGAGTCAAAACTCTCAACGTTTGTCTTGGACCAAAGAGGAAGTCGATAGCAAACTCGATGACATCATGAAAAATATCTATGAAACTTGTCGTGATACGGCTGCGAAGTATGCGGATAAAGATAATTTCGCGGCAGGTGCGAACATTGCTGGGTTTGAGAAAGTTGCTGCTGCGATGATGGCACAAGGAACTGTTTAAATTTTAATGGTTTACGCTTGAAAAATCGGTAAAAGAAACGTAAAGTATAGATTGTTATGAAGTGATTTTCAAGGAGGAAAAACAATGGCACACATTCATTTCGATTATTCGAAAGTAGCACCATTCGTGAGCGAACATGAAATGGAGTACATCAAATCTGAAGTAGCTCTAGCTCACAAAGAATTACGCGAAGGTACTGGCGCAGGAAATGACTTCCTAGGCTGGATAGATCTTCCAGTAAACTATGACAAAGATGAATTTGCGCGCATCAAAAAAGCAGCTGAAAAAATCAAATCTGATTCTGATGTATTAGTAGTTATCGGAATCGGCGGTTCATACCTTGGAGCACGTGCAGCAATTGAATTCTTGCACCAAAGCTTTTTCAATGTATTGGATAAGGAAGATCGTAAAGCGCCGCAAGTATTTTTTGCGGGAAATTCAATCAGCTCAACGTACATCGCTGACTTGATCGAAGTGATCGGTGATCGTGATTTTTCTGTTAACGTAATTTCTAAATCAGGAACAACAACAGAGCCAGCAATCGCATTCCGTGTCTTCAAAGAATTATTGATCAAAAAATATGGTGAAGAAGAAGCGAACAAACGTATCTATGCTACAACTGATAAAGCTCGCGGAGCAGTAAAAGTAGAAGCTGATGCAGCTGGTTGGGAAACTTTTGTTATTCCTGATGATGTTGGTGGACGTTTCTCAGTGCTTACAGCAGTTGGTCTACTACCAATCGCAGCTAGTGGAGCAGATATTGATGCATTGATGCAAGGTGCAGCAGATGCTCGCGAAGCTTATTCAAGCGAAAACCTAGACGAAAATGAAGCATATCAATATGCTGCTCTTCGTAATATTCTATACCGCAAAGGTAAAGTGACTGAAATCTTAGTCAACTATGAACCAGGTATGCAATATTTCAACGAATGGTGGAAACAATTATACGGCGAATCAGAAGGAAAAGACTTGAAAGGTATTTACCCATCAAGTGCGAACTTCTCAACTGACTTGCATTCATTTGGACAATACATCCAAGAAGGTCGTCGTAATATCTTCGAAACGATCGTGAAAGTGGAAAAACCTCGTAAATCTGTGGCGATTCCTTCACAAGAATCTGATTTAGATGGCTTAGGCTACTTAGAAGGTAAAGATGTTGACTTTGTTAACTCTAAAGCTTATCAAGGCACATTATTAGCCCACACAGACGGCGGTGTTCCTAACTTTGTATTAAACATCCCAACAATGGATGCTTATACTTTAGGTTACGCTATGTACTTCTTCGAAATCGCTGTTGGTATCTCTGGCTATTTATTAGGGGTTAACCCATTTAATCAACCAGGTGTGGAAGCTTATAAGAAAAATATGTTTGCCCTACTTGGAAAACCAGGATTTGAAGATTTAGCAAAAGAATTGAATAATCGTCTATAAAATCAAGAAAAGAGCGCTCGTTTGACGAGGGCTCTTTTTTTCGGGTGAATAAAAGTAATACATAGCTAATCAAAATTAATGATAAAAAGCATAATGAAAGAATAAAGAAACCGGTTTTAAACAATTAAAGATAAATAAAAAATGAATAGGAGATTAAAAATAACCAAGGTTGTTTATGTTGGTGTTTTACGAATTTTCTAACAATTGTCGAATTACCCTTGATATAAAAGCAAAAAAACTTATAAAAAACGTTTTCAATTTTTAATAATTATGTTATTATAAAAACGTAGTATTAAAGGGGGATTTATTATGGAAATTACAGAAACTATTGAAATTGGACTTGCTTACGAGTGTAAAGCAATTGGAATCAAAAATGAAGTTGTTGGTGTTGTTGAGCAACTTTACAATAATACAGTGTTGATCAATGTTGTACGTTGCGCACCTTCTGACCGCGCGACAGTTATCGAATTGCAGAATCGTTTATTAGTAAAATACGAAGATGTACACGCATGTATCGAAGTTGAGTGTACTGCGTAACTTTATAGTTATGCATGTGAAATATTTATTTTGACAGGAATTAGATTCGGACCCTTCAAAAAAGAGGTTCGAATCTTTTTTGTTCCTTGCTACTTTTAGCTATTAAGAATAATCGAGGAGCTCTATCAAACTGTCGGTGAGACGTAAGCGTTTTTTTAATTTCATGTTTAAAAAGTTAGGTATCGTATTAGTTGATTTTACCGATTTAAAGTTAACAAACAGTCCATTGAACCTTTAAGTTAGAAGAAATACAATAGAAGTTGAAGAGAAGATATAGCGGGAGGGTAAGGATGAATGTCACCGCTTGATACGAGAGAGGGATCACAAATGCAGGCAATCGAAATTAAACAATTAGAAAAAGTCTATTCAGATGGGAAGAAGGCCTTAGACAACATTAGTCTAGCGGTTCCTCAAGGGACGATTTTTGGGTTCTTAGGCCCGAATGGAGCTGGAAAGACAACGACAGTCAAATTATTAAATGGCATCTTAGATCCGACTGGTGGAGAGATTCGCGTTTTAGGGCTTAATCCAGTTAGCGAAGCGGAAAAGCTTCATCAATCCACAGGCATCTTAACGGAACATGCAGGCATGTATGATCATTTGACTGGTATTGATAATCTGATTTTCTTTGGGCAGCTTTTCGGTCTGACAAAATCGGAAAGTCAAGCAAGAGGAATGCAATTGCTAGAAAAGCTAGAGCTTTCAGATGCGGCTCAAGTAACATTAAAGAGCTATTCTACCGGGATGCGTCAAAGACTCTCCTTAGCACGTACCTTGATTCATCGCCCAAGTGTGCTTTTTTTGGATGAGCCCACCAGCGGACTTGATCCTGAAAGTACAAAGAAGGTTAATGAATTGCTGCTAGAGCTTTCAAGAGAAGAGAGGACGACGATTTTCCTTTGTACACATCAATTAAGATACGCCCAAGAAATTTGTCATGAATATGGTCTGATGGACAAAGGCCAGCTTCTAGCATTAGGCAGTCTACCAGAATTACGAAAGCGTACCTTCAACAGCTATAAAGTAACGATCGAGACAGACTTCATGCCGCCTTTGCTCAAGAGCGAACGGATCAAAGATAATATTTATGAATTAGTGATCCAGGAAAAGGCAGAGATCCCTCAACTGGTGAGAGAAATTGTCAAACAGGGCGGCAATATCGCGCAAGTAACGCCAAAGGATTTTTCGTTAGAGGAAATCTATTTTGCTTTATTGGAAGGAGGAGAGACGCATGTTTAATAATCGGCAAAAAGCGATTATGGTCAAGGATGTAAGAGGAATTACTGAAAATAAACGCTACTTTTCTGTGCTGACAATTCTTCCGTTGATCTTTTCAGTAGTTTTTCCAACGATTATGCTGCTAACGGTTTTACTAAGTCCAACGGATTCTTCTTCATTTACTGAAATGGCTCGTATTTTACCAGATTTTCAAAAACTGGATCAAGAACAGTTGATTCGCGACTTGTTGTCTTTAATGATCAATAATGTCATTCCGATTTTCTTTTTAATCATCCCGATTATGACAGCGAGTGTCATGGCGGCAAGTTCTTTTGTAGGCGAAAAGGAGAAACGAACACTGGAGACATTGCTTTATTCTCCCTTATCGATTCGTGAAATTTTTCAGGCGAAAGTCTATGCCTCGTTTTTTGTAGCAATCTTTGTGACCTATGTTTCGTTTATTTTAACTGTCATCGTGATCGAGGCAGAGCTGTATTTTATTACAGGGATGATGCTTCCTTTAAGTCTTAATTGGCTGTGGGTGATGCTTCTCATTGTACCGGCAATCACCATTATCTCGATTGTCTTAATTGTCAAAGGTTCAGCAAAATCTACGACAATCGAAGAATCACAACAGAAAGCGGCCTTTTTGATCATGCCGATAGCTTTGCTTCTTATTGGCCAATTTACTGGTATTCTCGTTTTTGGCGGATGGGTAGTGATTTCAATTGGTCTTATTTTACTGTTGATTGCCCTGCTGCTACTCAGATTTTCCATGACTGGCTTCACCTACGAACGTCTATTAGAGCGATAATAAAAATCGTAAACAACCTTCAATAGAGGACTGTTTACGATTTTTATTTTAGTCAAATTGTAGAATACTTGCTGTCTTTATACTGATACGGTTTGAGTCAACCGAAAAGACACTTAGATCATCTGTCAAGATACCTGTCACGTTCTGACAACGATAGACGGCCATTTGCCGATTTGAATTGACCGGCCAAACATAAACAGCTTGATTGCGTTTTTGCAAAACTTGAATCAAATCATTGTTGGCAGTTCGTGCTTCGATATTCATGAAATCCAGTGAGGTTTTTGGAGCCCCGATCAGATCTAAAGGCAAGATATAACCAACCTTCATTGTTGGAAAAAGTTGTTTCATTTTATTGGCGCTGTCTAGGTCCATACTTTGTAGTTGATGATTGGCTAGCTGCTCTTTTAATGGTAATAATTGTTGAACGATTGTACTTTTAGTCTTGTTAGTGACCTTAAGCTCAATCAGTAATTTTTGGTTTAAACGGTTTGCTTCTGCGAGATAATCCGCAAATAATGGGATTTTACTAGTGTAGCCGTTATCCTCCAGTGTGACTTTTTTTAATTCATCCCAACTTGTTTCATCAATGCGTAAATTTTTATCAGCCAAATCCTTCAAATTTTCATCGTGCATCACGACTAATTGGTGATCTGCAGTTTCTTGAACGTCCATCTCTATATAATCTGGTCGATCTCTTAGGCTGGTTCTTTTCAGAGCTGCGATTGAATTTTGGACACCATTGCGGTTAGTAACCCCTCGATGTGAGATTGTGAAGGGTTCATTTGCATCTTCTATTTGAAAGGCATGAGCATAATGCAGCGAGTATAAGCCAAGACAAACAAGAATTGTCAAGCCCAGCCAGACGATTGTTCCCTTTGTTGTAGAGTCATCAATGACCGGCTTTTTATCCGATGCAGTCAAGTAGAGAAAGAAAAGGCCCCACCATACGTTTTGTAATACACGATAGATGACCAAAAAGATCATTGCGCTAGTTTGTCTGATCAAGAATTGCGAGAGCCAAATAACGCCGATTTCCATCAAAAGACTGACAGTTAAAAAGGCGAATGGAATTAGGACGAAGAGCAGCAGCTGTTTTCCCAATTTATTTTCCGTTTTTTGCCAGCTAAGCTTCCGACTTTCCTTTATACTTTTTCCTTGCTTTAGATATTTTGGCACTAATATCATCCGATATAAAAAATAAAGAACAATCAAGTACAGGAAAATAATCACCGGCAGTATTTTCCAACGATAAAGAAAAATAAAAGAAAGCATTCTAGCTGGAAGCGGCTGCCAAGCTAACAATAGTTGGTAAAAGCGAAAGAAAAAAATTGGAGATAAAAGTAGCCAATAGGCAAAGCTAACAAATGCTGCCTTTAAAGAAAAGTTCTGAAACCCTTTTTCATTTGACTGTACCTGGCTGAAAAAGTTTCCGTATAGAAAGATCAGAGCCGCAAACAGTAACAAATACAAAGGATGATACAGATTATTTAGAAAGCTTTGTCGAAAAAACAAAAAGAGTCCCTCTGATAAAAAAGGAAGACCAAAGACAAGCATGATAAAGTTATATATGGAAAACGTATTAAAAAAATGCGTTATTTGTTGTCGAAAGTAATTCATTATTCCTCCTACAATTCTAACAGTGAATGATTTATCTAAAATAAATCGTGCTTTTTATTTAGGGTATCACAAGTCTGCGATTCAAAGTTTGATTATTTCATGAAATTCGCGAAAATGGAATGGTCCTTCATTCGAAAATAAGGAAGCTGCGTCTCTAATACAGATCATTTTGTAAATGTCTTATATCGAATGACAAATAAGCTGCGAAAAACGTAACTCGCAGCTTATTTGTCAATTAAATGTGTATTTAAGTGTCTGAAGAGCATTACACAAAGGATACCTACAAGACTGTAAAAAAACCACTAACGCGAATTAGTGGAGGAGTAATTTTTCTAATAAGGCGCCACCTTGTAATAAGGCCAAGCTGTATAAAAAGATTGAAGCCGGTTTAGTTAAAAAGATGATCGCGCTGTATTTTTTAAAGGACATATTGGTTAGACTGGCCATTAAACATAAGGCATCATCTGGTGCAACAGGGAAGAGAATCGCTAAGGTGAACAATTTATCAAAACGCGGATCATCAAGCCAATGGTTGTATTTCTGATAAACCTTATCACTGACGAGATGCATAATAAATGGCTTGCCATACTGTCGTCCCATTAGGAAAAGAATCAATGAGCCAATTACGATACCGACATAATTATAAACGAATCCCCAATACGGTCCAAAAATCAACACTCCTGCTGCAAGGCTGATTCCACCTGGAATGATCGGGATGACTACTTGAATAATTTGAATCAAAACAAAAATGAGCGGGCCAGCGATCGGGGATTGTCCAACGAGCTGCTGCAATGAATTCATATCATCAAATACTCCTAAGCGATAGAAGTAGATTGATAAACTAATGGTTACAGCAATTCCCATCAACGAAATAATATTTAATAGCTTCCTAGATTGAACAACACTCATCTGACTCAACTCCTTTGTCTTTCTAAAATGAAGTATAAAGGATAAATTCACAAAATGCATAGGTCTGAGGTAGTAATTTGTAAATTTCGTGCGAAACTTAAAATATTTTTAGATATTTATTGGTTGCGCTTACAACATTAGCGGTTAAACAAATAAAACAGAAAAAGAAATTTCTGTTTTATACACGTTTATCTCATTCGTAAATTAGAACGGGTCCTTTTTAGGGCTCGTTCGATTACATTCGTGAACATAAAGCCGATTGCAATTGCACCAGCTGTGACGAGTACAGTAACCACTTTTTCCATTGATTCGGTAAATTCCTGATTCATCATATGGCGGACAGCCATGTAAGCTGGGCCTCCAGGAACTAATGGAACCAAGCTGGGGACGTTGAATACAATCACAGGCATATGCATGATCTTAGAGAAGAGAATGCTAATCAAACCGATCATTAAGGCACCTAAAAAATTGGAGATACCGATATTTTGATGAAAATACGTTTGTAAGATCCAAAAAGTCATCCAGCCCGCAGCTCCCGTGACACCACACGCTAAAAAAGCTCGCCGAGGAATATTGGTTATGACGCTAAAGGCGATTGTGCTAAACATACTAAATAGAAAATTGACAATAAAATTCATGAGTGACCTCCAACTAAATTTATTCGTTAAAAGAAGTTAAATGCGACAATAATCCCGCCGCCGATCGCACCAGCGATAAATAAAGCTTCTGTTCCACGAGCGACACCACTGATTAAGTGGCCCGCCATAATGTCACGAAAAGCATTCGTGATAGCTAAACCTGGAACAAGAGGCATAATGGAGCCGATAATTAAACTATTTACGTCACGAGCAAACGAGGTTGAGACTGTCAATAAAGCCAAACAGCCAATGATTAGCGCCGCCGCAAAATCATTCAGAAATTTCATCTGCAATTTATTCCCAAAAAACGTGTGAACACCAAAACCAATCATTCCGATAATGAAAGTCGGAATAAAATCAAACCAAGTACCATTTAAGATGATCATCAAGGTACTGCTGACGATACCAGCCGAAATAATTTTCCAAATATAAGGAAAGTCGGGTGTGTCCTGATCGACTTCTTCTAGATAATGATAAAATTCTGGTAGAGAAAGCTCGCCATCAGCGAATTGGCGGGAGCCTTGATTGACTGCGGTCACTTTTTCCAAATTGATCGACTGAGGTGTGATTTGAATCACCTGGCTATTCTGTTCTGATGGGAAGCCAACGATCAGCCCTGTTGCTGTTACGTAGGTTTGTATATCATCAAGCCCCGCGTTCAGGGCGATTCGTTTCATTGTATCTTCCACCCGATAGACCTCTGACCCAGATTCCATCATAATTTTCCCGGCCTTTAAGCAGGTATTTAAAACAAGTTGCGCATAATTTTGCTGTTCCATCAAGCTAACCACCTTTACTATTCTATACTATAGTAGAGAATAAGAATAAATTAGACAAGAAAAAGAATAAGGATTGTCAGAAAACCTTAGAGAAAGTATAATAAAGTAACAGCAAACTTTTTTTTTGAGCTACGATTTTTACTTTAAAGAAACAAAAATGTATTCTAATGTATAACGACACTTTTGTTTTTTAATGAAATAAGTTAAATATTGCATAAATAATGAAACGTTTACACTGCCTTTGTAAGAAAAAATCCGCATAAGTTCACCACATTTTAGAAAAAAGTTTCTGTAAATTTAGATAACATCCTACATAGGGGTTGCAAAACTAATCAGTTTTTGATTAAAATAAAATGACGGGAAAAATAATAACATTCTGGGAGGAATTACAATGAGAAGAAAAGTTTACACCAAGGACCAGATTCTAAAGGCTGCCTATGAAGTTGTCGAAAATGAAGGTTTTTCTGGATTTACCGCACGAAACATTGCCAAGAAGATGGGAATCAGTACGCAACCAATCTATTTAGAATTTAAAAACATGAGTGATCTTAAGAACACTTTGTTAGATGAAATTTGCAATCACCTATATTACGATATTTTCCCAGAAGTTCGCACAGGTGATACGATCATTGACCTAGGATTGAGCTATGTTTATTTTGCGAAAGAACAAAGTAATCTATACAATGCATTATATGTACAAGAGTATGGTGGCGGAAAGAAAATGCACGACTTCTCTTATAATTACTTCCACCAATTAATTTTAGAGCATCCGAAATACAGCCAGTTATCTGAAAAACGTATCAACGCGTTACATGTAGGAATTTGGATTTGCGTTACAGGTATCGCGACATTGATGTCATCGGGTATTATCTCACCGACACAAGATGAGATCGTTCATTTGATCAATCGTACCCTTAATAACATCTTGGAAGATGAAGATACTTCAGTTTTGGATAGTTTATAATATCTTGACATTTAAGCAAAAAAAGGTAAGATAAATGTTGCGGAAGGTTGGCAGAGTGGTAATGCACCGGACTCGAAATCCGGCGAGCCGCAGTAATGTGGTGCACGGGTTCAAGTCCCGTACCTTCCTTATTTATCAACCTGTTTAGAGTTGTTTAGCTTAGGCTGAGCAACTCTTTTTTGCTGTTAAAACAAAAAGAGGCTAGCTGCTTCGGTAACTAAAGCAGCTAGCAAAATGAAAAGTTTATTAGGGTTGAGTAGACTATAAGGAAAAAAGCTTAAATGGGGCTTAAACTATCCAAAATGAGTTTTCGCATTTGATAAAAAGTCAATTTTGCTTGCTTTCGCTACTTTTCCTTTTTAAAGTAACAGTTGTTAGGTAAATACAATGAAAAACTTGGTCATACTAACTTTTTTTAGCTCTGCGAGAAGGAAGTGGTTCATACCCGTTCGCTCTAATAAAGGCGTCAAATGAGCCATAGATTTTTTTGATTTGATTGATTTGACCGAATTCCTTGCGTGTCGGGACACGATCATTTATTGAAATAAAGTCATTCAGCTTTTTTATCAATCCATCTTTTGTGAGCGGCTTGTTTTTACCAGGAGTATTCAGCGGGTAGCCTTGGCTGCGAAGAAAGTTATTGTAGGTTCCAAAGTATTTGTTGATAATATGCATATGCCCCAATTCTGTTGAAATCGGTGTTCGCCCATGCTCCTTTGCAAATAAATGCAATTCGTTGATCACCATGTCTATTGTCATAGGCTGTCTAGGTTTTGTTTTTCTCGATTTTTTTGGCTTACTTTTTGGTTTAGCTCTAGGTTTCAGTTCTAGGGATTTGTCATACAACGACTCATATCCATGGGCTTTAATAAAATCAAAATAGGAATCAAAATAATTTTTAATGGCATAGCGATAGCCGAACTCACTTGCTTTGGGAGCACGCTGATGCGATCTCACAAAAGCATGGAGCTTTTCTGCTATTTCGATTTTTGTATAATACTCGATTACTTGTTTTTTGCCGAGTCCCTGACTTTCTAGGAAAGTTGTATAATTTTTAAACATTGTTCTTATCGGGGTTTGATAGCCAAATTCCTTAACGGTTGGTGTTCGGTGATGCTGTTCGACAAATTTGGTCAGCTTTTTAATCAAATATTCTTCAGTAATTCTTACTGCCACGGCCAATATCCTCCTTTACATCATTCGATGACTAAGAAAACGATACCATAAATTAAATGAAGGATTGTTATCAATAATTTTAAAATTTTGAAACGAAAAAAATATTTTCCGACGAGACAGACAAGAGATTATCACTTAATAGATTAAGCGATAGCAACAATAGATCGAGAAAAGTTAGATAGATTTTCTATTTATTAAGAATGAATAAGGACCTTTTAAAAGAATTATTCAGCTTAAAACACAGATAATAAGTGTCATGTTTTTTTACCTTAAGAAATCGATGTAAGAGGACTAAAGTTTTCAATTATTCAATGTTCACTGCTGGTTCTGTTATGCTAAGGATAAGCAAATTTTATTTTTTAAAAGTGAAGAGAATTGATCGCTTAACATTATAAAAGCTACGACTAGAGGTGAATAAAGATGGAAGAGACTGTATTCTTTAATTTGGGCAACGCGATCGCTTCAAAACGTGACCCAAAAGAATTGATGAAAGAAGCTCAGATCGTCAAGGATAACCGTGACCCATTAGGCAAATTAGTGATTGTGGAGGGTGAGGGAAAGGAAGCGCTGATCTTGTTTGATTTAGCGGATCAAGAAGAACCTTCAGAACGGACCGAACCCTTTAAAGTAAAAAAGATTATTGAGTAAATAGAAAATGCTGATTCATAAGTGCTCAGTGTCAAAAAGTTAAGAAAGAAATTTCGCAAGTTGCCAAGAAAATCAATAACATAGGAATCGAGGTTGAAGGAACCTACTTTGTGCTTCTCAAATTTTTATGAATTTTCGGTTTATTTCGGCTAACTCTGCGTATGAGTTGCTTTTTATTCATGAACAGGAGCTGATCCAAAAGTCTAAGAGATTTTTGGATCAGCTCTTTGTTTTGGGGCTTTTATTAAGAACAGCTTTTAAAATCTTGAAGTATTTTTGCTTATTGTCGACATGCTAGTTCTGCTTAACGGCGTTTAGCAGTAACTCAATGCATAGCTTGTGTAGAAAAGTTCATTCGTGCAGTCGGTCATGAATATACCTATTATTCCTTCATGTGAGGGATTTATACTTTCCTCTAATTAAGAAAACATATTTTTTCGTTATTTACGTCTACTAAAAATGGTCAAAAGGTTTTTTGAAATGCTGAAATAATTGTAATTTATGACGGAAAATTCAGTTTTTCCACTTAAACCCTAATTATTTTTTAAAAAATATAAAAAAATTGATGTTGAAGTAACTCAGAAAAAGGCTTATGGTTTCCTCAAGGGTGGACAAGTAATGTTTCTGGTTGGTGAGTGGGTGTCACCAGTGGGTTAAAAAAGGAGTTACAAGTATTATTTTGAAAAAGGAGATAAATCAATGAAAAATTATGGCTTAAGTGAGTCCCAACTATTCACTTTAACACGTAAGAATTTAGAAAAACGTATTAGTCAGTATTATCGTGACACAAATGATGGCGATGGCGCGCTCGAATGTTTGATAGCGCTTCAAGTACGAGAAGAATTAACAGAGGCGGATTTCGCTTTTGTACTAGCCGATCTTGTGCGTCACATTTTTATGCGGACACGTTCGAATCGTTCATTGCGCCGCTACTATCTGTTTTTTACAGAATACTTCGAGAAGAAGGAATGGCGCTTATTAGAAATCAAATTGTTTCCAGCAAAGACCTATGTTGTGGAAAAGCTGAAGACCTTGTTTACACAATTTATTAAAGAACCTTTAGCAGGATTGGTCGGCTCATGACGAGGACCTGCGGAGAAAATGGAGAAAATAGTGAGATAAAAGAAACTAGAAAGGACTAAAAATATGCAAACAACCTATACATTAGCAGCAGAATTCGGCAAAAGCGATGGCAAATCCCATCGACTGCGCATAAAGGATGTTGATTTATCCAAATCAGCAGAAGAGATTAAAGCTTCACTAACAAAATTGACGAAACTAAAACTATTTGAAAAAAATGGCGTTGAATTATTTCAGGAAGTCCGCCATGCCAAAATCATCAAAAAAACAGAAAGAACCATTTTTAATGATGGAAAAGCTGCCAAAAAATCAGCACAGTCTCAAACGGACCAAACAGCAGCTGTCCAAACAATGGAAGAACCAATAAAACAGGCGAAGACACCTGATAATAATCGAGAAGTTCCGGAAACGATTCGGATTCCGGAGGATTTAATCATTACAGAAGAATGGCCGCAGCCGAATCGCTTCGTCCAAACAATTGAGCTGCCAAGTGGCTACCATTCGTGGGATTTGAATGAGAGTCAAGCATTCATGCTGATCAATGCGTGTTTTCCTGCGGGAATCGAACCATTGACTATCGAGGCAGACGATCAATCCGTCCCAGCGAAGCTGATTGTCACCGGAAAACGCACGCAAGAGGCACCACAGGAAGCGATCGTCGCTGCGGTGAACAAGGAATCTCCACCTGCAAAACCTAAGAAAAAACGAAAGCGGTTACTCGAGCGAATTCGTAAACGAGAGTAATCATTGTGTTCAGCTCATCAAAAAATCCAACGTTGGTATGAGGTGGATCATTGAGTAAAATGTTCTGTACCATTTTTATCAAAATTTAGACAGGGATTTTCTTTGACTCGCTGAGGCCTATCACTCGACTCGATCAAACTTTTTTACTATGCTAAAGAAAAAAGATTTGAGGGAAATCCCATGATGAAATTAATAGTGGAGATTGATCATGATACAACCAGCATCCAGTTTGATGAAGAGGGTACGATGATGATTTTTCGCAACTTGAAAAAGGTGCCTGCCTTGACTAAGGATCAGCTTGTACTGTATTTCAAAGGCCGTGAAGCGCAGTCGGTGGATTATGGTCAGACGATTGACCAAAAAATCCTGAAGGAAGCGGACAGTCTGGTAACGATCAGTGTTCCGTGGGATATTGAAGGCCGTGAATTAGCTCAACAAATGCTGGAGGTTTGGCAAAAAAACGCGCTGAAAACGGCCGGGTTATTTGAGGAGCAAAAAATTGCCGTGAACCGCTATCCTATTGTAGCAAGACATCAGGAACGACTTTTCGAGCTATTAACTACCTTTGGCTTTGAGAATAAAAAAGTCAAGGCTAAACCAGCAAAGGCTCAGCATCGCTGGAATAAGCAAGTCAACGAAATTCCATTTTATATTGATTATAATAATGCAAAAGGGGAAGTTATCTGGCAAAAGCGCAATGAAATGCGGCTGTTGGCTGGTGCGAAATTAACACAGGAAATGCCTTTGAACAAAGATGGTTCGGTGGGATTTAGTGCACGCTTAACTGAAAAATTGAGAGCGGATTATGCCGATAAAATCTCTAACTATACAACAACAGAGGATATAATCTTTAAGAGTGTGAATGAAGTCGGTATCTTTCTTTATTATGCCGGAACGAATGGCTGGCTCGTCTTCAAGGACAAGGATGGCAAAACAATTGATGAATATACCGTGGTAAAATAAATAGAAATTCAGTCTGAAATGAAATTGGCTTATTAAAGGTCAATTTCTTTTTTATGTTTTCAAACCATACAAAAAAATTGAGGCGGAAAATCATCTGATTTCCCCCTCAATTTTTATAAGGAAAGTATAAAATTTTCACATGAATGAATCGCTTTACAGCGGGTATATTCATGCCCGATTTCACGAAAATGCTTTTTTATAGGTCTAGATATTTTGTTAAGTAATCGGCCATACCGTCTTCACTATTTGGCTTTTCCGTGATATCATCCGCGACAGATTTTAATTGATCTGTCCCGTTTACCATGGAAACACCCCAGCCGGCAAATTTTAACATGTCCACATCGTTGTGTTCATCGCCAAATGCTAAGATATCTTCTTGCTGCACGTTAAGACTATTAATCACCCGTTTAAGTCCATGAGCTTTTTGAATCCCTTTAGCTACGACTTCCAACATCGGATTTGGACCGCCCCAAGTATTGACTTCAACTTCATGTCCAAATTGCTGTTTTAATTCCTCGGAAACACTGCCGACATTTTCAGGTTGGCTGCGTAATAGAACAGACGTTGGATTTGTTCGTAAAGTATTAATCGTTAACAAATTATCATTTGTTGCAAAATCACTGGCGAAGAAATGCTGATCGAAGAAATTTAAATCATCGATAAAGAAGGTCTCGCGGTTTTCAGCGGCGATGAAATCTAGCTTCAAGTTTTTCTTTTCCGACATTACATCGAAAACAATCTTCCGATTAACAGAAGTTTCCTGTTCATCTGCCCATTTCTTCCCAGGAAGATGAACAAGGGCGCCGTTAAAATTAATCATCGGCGTAGTTAATTGTAATTGCTGATAAAAGTTTTTACTCATGCGGTAAGGACGTCCGGTAGCGATCACAACTGAGTGACCATCTTCAATCGCTCGGCGCAGAGTTTTTGCTGTCTTATCAGTAATTATAGAATCTTGATTTAGGGTTGTACCATCTAAATCAATCGCTATCAATTTTTTCATAAAAAAACTCCTACTTTGTATTTATTATTTATTTTTCTGAGAAAGGCAGAGCGAATTCTCAGTACATAATACCCATCTGGCAATCTTGCTTAAGCAAGAAAAAAGCAGCATTCCGATTTTGCTTTAGTCTAGCACATCCATTAGAAAACGCAACCGTAGCGCCTAAATAATCAGAAAATATTAGAAAATTATCAAAGTCCCTGAGGGCAGAAAAAAGTCTTTTTCCGGTGATTCTGCTATAGTATAGGCATAGAAAATGTAGAGAAAGGGGATTAAAAAAGATGGCAATCAATTGGCGACGAAATCTTTTGATTTCATGGATCGGTTGTTTTTTTACTGGTGCCAGTTTCAGTTTGGTTATGCCCTTTTTACCAGTCTACATTGAACAACTGGGAACACCGAAAAGTCAAGTCGAGTTGTTTTCTGGATTGGCGATCTCGGTAACAGCCTTTGCGGCGGCAATTGTTTCTCCGATTTGGGGAAATCTGGCGGATCGGAAAGGGCGGCGCTTAATGATGATTCGTGCGGCAGCTGGAATGACTCTCACAATGGGCTCGCTGGCTTTTGTGCCGAATGTTTATTGGTTACTGATTATGCGTTTTATGACCGGTGTCTTATCTGGTTATGCCCCTAACGCGACAGCGATGATCGCTTCTCAGGTCCCGCGTCAAAGAAGTGGCTGGGCATTGGGAACACTTGCGACAGGCGGAGTTGCTGGAAATTTAATTGGTCCTTTGATTGGCGGAATGTTGGCGCAATGGTTCGGATTACGGAATGTCTTCATTATTACCGGAGTTATTTTGCTGATTTGTACCTTCTTGACGGTTTTTATGGTGAAAGAAAATTTCCAACCTATCGAAAAGGAAGATGTCATCAGTATGGCGGAATTGCGCAAACGAATTAATTATATGCCGATTCTGATTGGCCTATTTATCAGTTCCCTGATTTTGCAGGTCGGAGCTACTAGCATTAGTCCGATCTTGACGCTGTATATTCGGGACCTGAGCGGCTCCAGCAGTAACGCTTTAGTTATCAGTGGGTTTATTGTTTCAATCGCTGGCGTTTCAGCAATTGCTTCTTCACCAACGTTGGGTAAAGTCGGAGATAAAATCGGGAATCACAAAGTTTTGTTGGCAGGTCTAGTCTTATCTTTACTTTGCTTTATTCCAATGGCTTTTGTTAAAACACCTTTCCAACTTGGTGTTTTACGTTTCTTCCTAGGATTTTCAACCGGCGCGTTGATGCCTTCAATCAATACTCTTATCAGCAAAATCAGCCCACCAGAAGGAGTTAGTCGTATTTTCAGCTACAATCAAATGTTTAACAATTTTGGTCAGGTCATCGGGCCAATGCTAGGCTCGACTGTAGCCCATGCGATGGGCTATCCAGCAGTATTCCTAGTCACCAGCGCATGTGTTTTTGGGAATATTATTTTAAGTGTTTTTAATTTTCGTAAACTGTTAGTGACCAAGACAAAGATTTAAGGTAGTTGAAGAATAGGATAGTGAGCGGGATTATCAGTTTGGATAATCCCGTTTTTCTTAGGGAACTAGTGATTAATTACTAAGAAAATCTTAAAAATGGAAAATGACTATTTTGTTTGATTAAGAAGAATTGTTTACTGATAAGACGCTATCTATTACTTTTATACTTTATTTAAGTTAAAAATTATAGATATTTTGGACTGTATGGCTAGTAAGATTGCGACATCATTTAATTGAAGAAAGCAAAGCTAATGAAAAATGTATGGAGGGATGAAAGTGTTAGAAAAACAGGGAGGGGTACCCATGTCGAATGAAGAAACTATTTTGCGAGAACTGAAGCAGTGCTATTACTCTGAAGGCGAAGAGCTAACGTATAAAAAGGATAAGTTTCTAATGGAAATGCTTGTTGCGAGGATTGCTGGTTTATTTGATGAAAAGGATCCGATTTTTTGGGCTGGTCATGAAAAGAGCATCAATATCTGGGTAGCAACGCCTGTCAAAAGTCCTACTACTTCAAGATTATGGGAACTGTTTGGTCCTAGTGATGCGAAGTTTATTTTTTTGACAGCTGAAAAGGCCGTTTATATCAATGTGGTACGTCTTTTGGAGGAAGAAAATTGGCTCTGCTATGAGGTCAAGGAGATTCATTCGATTTTATGTGGATATTATTGGACGAAGAAAGAAGATGAAGTTAACCGCAGAGCTGTTCGAATTGTAACAGAGGAGCATAGTGAGTTTCATCCTTCAGTAACTATTTCAAATACTAGTTATAATGAGCTTGTGGATAAAATCAGCAGTGGCTCTATGAGTCCGATTAAAGAAAAGGTAATTATTTTGGAAGATACAGACAGTATCAAAAAATACCATGCCGCCTCGATTCGTAGAAAAAGTAGTCAAACTGAGGGGAATCAAATTTATTTTGTATAAAAGGCTGTTCGTTTGAGACAGTCTTTTTAGTTGGTTAAAGATGGATAATAGCTTGTCACAGCACTGCCAAAGGTGTTAGGCTTAGGCAGGAAGTCAAGATTTATTTAAAAGCCATTCGACTTTTACCGTTAATGAGTGTTTGGGTGGGGCAGGTTTCTTCAAGCTTTGTAAAGAACTTAGTTTTTTCAGAGCGCCAAGCGTTGTTTGCCGGTAAATATGATAGCTTTCTTTGATGGCGAGGCGGCGAAAAAAACGAATTATAAAGGGAGTTTTTATGTCTTACAAACGTGTTAAAATGGTGGGCGCTAATTGTCCAACTTGTCAACGAAAGCTAGAAATTTTGCTGAAGGATGATTCACAGGAAGCATTATGTATTTGCTTTCGCTGCCGCGGAATTTATGCCTTCGATGGTCAAGAGCTGCATAAGCTTTCTAATAGAAAACAGGCAACAAATCAGGAAAAAGCAGCTTTGGCCGGACTTGTTCATGCCTTACCGGAAAAGCATCTCTATATAGGAAAGGGAAGTCAGTTACGTCAAAAGGACTTTGGCTATCAACGAAGCTGGTTGAGCCTAGCCGAGTATGAACGGCAATTCGGCGAGGCTTTAGGTTTCAATCAATGTGATTTACGAAAAAATCTGACAAGCTGTAAATGGTGTGGTCAACGTTTGCCGAAGGGACGGCGTTCATTTTGCAAGGATAGCTGCTCTCGCAATTATTCAAAAACCACTTTTACGAAACGCCATATGGCGAGCCTGCCTTATCGAATTGCGTGCCGTGATCAGTTCTTCTGTCAAATAAGTAGGGCAGATCTGGCTCAATACAATCATCATGGCATACGCCTTCCCGTGAGTAACGGTGAAATGGCCATCCATCATTTAATTTACGTTTCACAAAACGGAACCGACTATGAGCAGAATCTATTGACTGTTTCTGCCGAGGTGCATCGAGCCTGTCATTCCGGAGACACTGAAATAGTAGCGCTTGTTGATAAAATTCGTGATCAACGGTTGGGAAAATTCGGCGAGAAAATGCAGTTTGATTCTTCAGAAAAACATAGTCGCGAAAACGAATAGCGGTTTAAATCCTGCGAACAATTACTAGTTCGGAGATATCGTTTTATTTATAATTGAATCCTTTTCTCTGCTTTTTGTTTACACCATCTAAGAGTAGAGGAAAGGATTTTTTGTTTTAGCTATATAACGAAGTAGTTACATAAAGAATTAAGGAGGATTAATTTACGGTATTAGAGATGTTGGGAAAAATAATCACAGTATTTTATGCTTTCAGTATGATCGTATTTATAATTTTGAGTGAGAATTTCAATAAATCAAAGACAAGAAAATATAAGAATGATGAAAGATGAAAACTTGTTAAAAATAAGGCTAATACAGTAATATTATAGTACTATCTCATTAAATATCACACTGTTATATTCGATAAATATTTTTGTACCAAAACAGTATTTATCGAACTTGTCATTCAAGAATTTTATAACTATTGCACTTTACATTGTGTTGTTTAGATATGCGGTGGAATGCTTGGCATTGAAACATTTTGATAGAGTAATATAAAAGGATTTTTAAAATAAGAAAAAATCGTATGCAATTTTTCGAAACTATCATTTAAGGTGGAAATTAGATAAATAATCTTCAATCGTTTCCAACTAGGAAAAAAACAAAAAACCAGTTACAATATAGTAACTGGTTTTGTCTATGCTTTGGCTTTTTTTGGTGAAACAAAACGCGCCGCAACAAGTGCGATAACTCCAACAATTAGAGAAATAATCGTAGATAATTCAAAGTTATAAGAAGCACTTTGCAAGGCACCGCCTAGGTAACAAACGGCTTGTCCAATTGCGAAAGCCCAAAATAATGTAACTAGATATTTCATCAAGAGCACCTCTTTTCGCAAATATATCTAGGTTCAGTTTAGCATTTTTTTTGAAAATGTAAAGAAAAGGCCTATGAAAATAAGCGGAAAATCTAAATAGAAAACAGGTAATTTTTGTTGAGTTTTAGCGCCAAAAATTTCGTGCTATACTTATTAGTTGATTCATCGACAAAAATAATTACGTTAAATAGGAGGAAATCATGCAAATACCACAACTTTATACGAAAACTTCCTATTCATTATTGAAAAGTACGTTAACGATAGAAGAATATGTCTTAGCAGCCAAGAAACGCGGGTACTCTGCGATTGCGATTACGGATGAGAATGTTTTATACGGCGCGGTCGAGTTTTTTAATGCTTGCAAAAAGTATCAAATGACTGGAATCATTGGCTTGGAATTGGATTTCACATTTGAAGAGTCAATTGAAAAAATCGTGTTCTATGGGAAAAATGTTGCTGGATATCAGGAGTTAATGCGTCTATCCAGCACACGGATGATGTCTGAAAAGCCGCTGAGCTTAGCTGATTATAATATTGATGCGAAAAATCTAATCAGCGTTTTACCAGTAGATAACTTGTATGATCCAAGTGAAGCAGTCTTCTCACAGATCGCTGACCTTATTAACGGGGAATTTTATCTAGGGATTTCATCAAAAACAAAGACCTCCGAATTGTCAGAAAGCTGGCCGAAAATAGCACTTCACGAGGTGGCATGTTTGGAAACGGAACAAGCCTTCGCGATAAAAATTATGGGACACATTCAAAACGGTACTCAGCTTCCTCGGGAGGAATTAACGAATCAATTAGGCGATAATTATCTGATGGAGATGGGGAAACTAATCGCTGGTTTTGAAGATAAACAAGCTTTGGCCAATGCACAGCATTTAGCAGAGGTTTGTCAATTTGACTTGCCTTTGCATCAGAAATTGCTGCCACATTATCCAGTACCGAATCAGCAGACAGCGGATGCTTATTTGCAGGAGCTTTGCTGGCAGAAATTACCTGAACGAATCGGTGAGGTGACAGAGGAATACCGCCAACGGCTGACTCGTGAATTAGGAATCATCCATAACATGGGCTTTGATGATTACTTCCTGATCGTCTGGGATGTGATGGATTATGTGCATCGCAGCAAGATCGTCTCTGGCGCTGGACGGGGTTCAGCGGCAGGCTCGCTAGTGGCCTATGTGTTAAGTATTACCGATGTTGATCCGATCAAATACAATCTTTTGTTTGAGCGTTTCTTAAATCCTGAACGAAACAGCATGCCCGATATCGATCTGGATATTCCTGACAATCGTCGTAACCAAGTTCTTCATTATGTTCACGAAAAATATGGACACTTCCATGTTTCTCAGATTGCAACCTTTGGAACGATGGCAGCAAAAATGGTATTGCGGGATGTCGGTCGAGTATTCGGGTTATCTCAAAGTGAAGCTAATCGCTGGTCAAAAGCTATACCAAATCAGTTGAAAATTACTTTACGAGAGGCTTATAACAAATCTGAACCACTAAAGCGATTAGTCGCTCATGATGAACGAAGTAAATTACTGTTCCAAACAGCATTGACTTTAGAGGGCTTGCCACGGCATGTCTCCACTCATGCTGGCGGAGTAGTGATCAGTGATGTGAACTTAATCAGTGTTGTACCGCTGCAAAATGGCTCGGAGGATATTTTGTTAACCCAGTTTACGATGTCTGATGTGGAAGCTATCGGACTATTGAAGATGGATTTCCTAGGACTGCGGAATCTTTCCATTATTGATAATGCTCAGCAAAATATTCGCCGCGTGTATCATGAAGAGCTGGATTTGAAAAATGTACCTTTAGATGATCCAGAAACGCTTGCCTTGTTCCAGCGAGGCGAGACCAGTGGCGTGTTCCAATTTGAATCGGCGGGTATTCGTAAAGTTCTAAGAAATCTGCATCCAACATCCTTTGAAGATATCGTAGCGGTGAATGCCTTGTATCGCCCAGGTCCGATGCAAATTATTGATCAGTTTATTGCTCGAAAAAATGGCAAGGAGCAAGTGACTTTTCCTGATGTCTCGGTGCAGGAAATCTTGGCACCGACTTACGGCTTTATTGTTTATCAGGAACAAATTATGCAGGTGGCCGCTCAAATGGCTGGCTTTAGCTTAGGCGAAGCCGATATCCTACGCCGCGCTGTCAGTAAAAAGAAAAAAGACTTATTAGATGAAGAAAGGCGTCATTTTGTTGGTGGTGCGATCGGTCGCGGACACAGTCAGAAGAGTGCCGAAGAGGTGTATGACTACATCGAACGTTTTGCCAATTATGGGTTTAACCGATCCCACTCGGTAGCTTACAGCTTTGTTGGTTATCAAATGGCCTATATGAAGGTTCATTATCCCGGAGCATTTTACACTGCGTTGATGCAGTCAGTCCGGAATGATCCAAAGAAATTGCGGGAATATATTGCCGAAGCTAATCGAGCAGGTGTGAAATTATTAGCTCCGGATATTAATCGTAGCAGCTACAGTTTTACTTTGGTAGAAAAAGACCTGATCCGTTTTGGATTAGACGCCATTAAGGGTATGCGTCGTGATTTTGTCAGTGATATTTTGACCACCCGCAAAGAGGAAGGACCTTTCAAGTCCTTGGATCAATTCCTGTTGCGAATCGAAACTCGTTGGCTGAAAAATGAGTATATCGCACCGTTGATTTTCATTGGTGCTTTTGATGAGTTGCATCCCAACCGTCGTGAATTGGCCGATGGATTGGAGGGGAAAATTCAAAATGTACAATATAGCGGCGGCAGCATCTCCTTACTAGATGTGATGAGTTTGAAGGAAAGGCCGTCTGAGGATTATACGTTGGCAGAGCGTTTGAATTATGAAGAACAGTATCTGGGTCTTTATGTTTCAGGTCATCCAACTGAAAACTTTCCTAAACTGCTGAAGCAAAAGGATTTACAACCGATTTCTGAACTAACTGTCGGCAGTCACGGGAAAATTCTCTTCTATTTAAAAGATATTCGTGAGATTCGAACGAAGAAGGGTGAACAGATGGCCTTCTTAACAGGCAATGATCAAAGCGGCGAAATTTCCTTAACGGTTTTTCCGCAAACCTATCGACGTTTACGCAAAGAGCTTGAGTTAGAAAAAGTCTATCTCGTCCAAGGTAAAGTGGAGCGCAGTAAGTATGATCAGGCGATCCAATTATTAGTGGAAGAAATGACTCTTGCGCAAGTAGCAGAAGAGGACATCAGTGATAAAACTTTGTATTTGCGTGTGCAGGCAGAACAGGATTCTCCTGAAATTCAGCAGGGAATTGCCGAAAGACTTCAACTGTCACCTGGAAAAGTTCCAGTTGTGATCTTCTATGAAAAAAATCGACGGAAGATTGTGCTGGATAAAAAGTTTTGGGTGGGGGTTAATGACACTCTCATAAATGCTTTACGTGACATATTAGGGGAACAAAGCGTCGTAATAAGATGATTTCTTGTAACTTTCAAAAACTTTTTGCAAAATACCGCTTTTTCCCGTGGACATCCCAAGACTTTTGGGATGTTTTTTGGTAGAATGTACCATGAATTAAACGATGTATGTTTTTTTGAGAATACTTATGAGGTGAGAAAATGAAACGCATTGGAATTTTAACAAGTGGAGGAGACGCTCCCGGAATGAACGCTGCCGTTCGCGCGGTCGTTCGTAAAGCGATTTTTGAAGGCATGGAAGTTTATGGCATCAATTATGGTTTTGCTGGTCTAGTTGCTGGTGATATTCGTCGTTTGGATGTTGCTGACGTCGGCGACAAGATTCAACGAGGCGGAACTTTCTTATATTCAGCTCGTTACCCAGAATTTGCTACTGAAGAAGGGCAATTAAAAGGGATCGAACAATTGAAAAAATTCGGTATTGAAGGATTAGTTGTCATCGGTGGTGACGGTTCTTATCATGGTGCATTAGCCTTGACGAAACATGGCTACCCTGCTGTTGGTATCCCAGGCACAATCGATAATGATATCCCTGGAACAGATTTCACTGTTGGGTTTGATACAGCGATCAACACTGTCTTGGAATCTGTTGACCGCATTCGTGATACAGCGACTTCACACGTACGTACTTTCGTCATCGAAGTAATGGGACGTAACGCAGGCGATATCGCTTTATGGTCTGGTGTTGCCGGTGGTGCGGACGAAATCGTTATTCCGGAACATGACTTTGATATGGAACGTATCGCTAAGAAAATCCAAGCAGGCCGTGACCGCGGGAAGAAACATTGCTTGATCATTTTGGCTGAAGGTGTCATGGGCGGAAATGAATTTGCTGAAAAATTAGCTGAATACGGCGACTTCCATACACGCGTGAGTGTGTTGGGTCACGTGGTTCGTGGTGGCTCACCAAGTGCCCGCGACCGTGTATTAGCCAGCAAATTTGGTTCATATGCCGTTGATTTATTGTTAGAAGGTAAAGGCGGATTATGTATCGGTATCGAAGAAAATGAAGTGATTGCTTCTGATATCGTAGAAACGTTGGAAAACAACAAGCACAAACCAGATTTGTCATTGTACGAATTAAATCATCAAATCTCATTTTAAACTCGTTAATAATAGTGTAGAGCTATATATTATAAACAATCAAGAAACAAGAATGGAGCGTATTACGTAATGAAAAAAACGAAGATCGTTAGTACATTAGGACCAGCAAGTAACTCAGTTGAAACAATCTCAGAATTAATTGAAGCTGGTGCTAACGTGTTCCGTTTCAACTTCTCACACGGAGATCACGAAGAACAACTTACACGTATGAACATGGTTCGTGAAGCAGTGAAAAAGACTGGTAAAGATGTTGGTATTCTTTTAGATACAAAAGGTGCGGAAATCCGTACAACTGTTCAAGATACAACTGATGCAGACTACGGCCGTGCTGGCTATATTGAATTTAACGTAGGCGATAAAACACGTATCTCAATGGACCCAGAACATAAAGGGACGAAAGAAAAAATCGCTGTTACTTACCCAGGCTTATTCGACGATGCACATATCGGCGGACATATCTTATTCGATGATGGCTTAATCGACATGGAAATCATTGATAAAGACGAAGCAAACCGCGAATTGATCATGCTAGTTAAAAATGCTGGTATGCTAGGTTCTCGTAAAGGTGTAAATGCTCCTGGTATTTCAATCAACTTACCTGGTATCACTGAAAAAGATGCAGACGATATTCGTTTCGGTCTAGATAACGACATTAACTTCATCGCTGCAAGTTTTGTACGTAAAGCACAAGACGTTCTTGATATTCGTGAAATCCTTGAAGAAAAAAATATGACACACGTGCATATCTTCCCTAAAATTGAATCACAAGAAGGAATCGATAACATCGACGAAATCATCAAAGTTTCTGATGGTATCATGATCGCTCGTGGAGACATGGGTGTTGAAATCGCTCCTGAATTAGTACCTATGGTTCAAAAACGTATCATCAAAAAATGTAACTACGCTGGTAAACCAGTTATCACAGCGACTCAAATGTTAGAATCAATGCAAGAAAACCCACGTCCAACACGTGCGGAAGCATCTGACGTTGCCAACGCTGTATTTGACGGAACTGATGCTACAATGCTTTCTGGTGAATCTGCAAATGGTAAATACCCAGTTGAAGCTGTTGGCACAATGGCTCGTATCGATATGGAAGCTGAATCTGCATTGTCAGAACTAGGATCATTCCAAATCAACGAATTCGACAAATCAAACGTAACAGAAACAATTGGTCTTTCAGTAGCTCGCGCTGCGAAAAACTTAGGTGTTAAAACAATCGTTGCTGCGACTGAATCAGGTCACACTGCACGTATGATTTCTAAATACCGTCCAGATGCTGACATCTTGGCAGTAACTTTTGACGAACATACAAAACGCAGCTTGATGGTTAACTGGGGCGTATACCCAACAGTTGCTGAAAAACCAACAACAACAGACGATATGTTCGATTTAGCTGCTCAAAAAGCTGTTGACTTAGGTTTTGCTAAAGAAGGCGACTTGATCTTGATTACTGCTGGTGTTCCAGTTGGTGAACGTGGAACAACAAACGTAATGAAAGTTCAAATGATCGGTTCTAAATTATTACAAGCTCAAGGTATCGGTGAATCAACAGTTGTTGCTCATGCAGTTGTTGCTAAAAACGCTGAAGAAGCAATCAAAAAAGCTAAAGACGGTATGGTTTTAGTTGTTCCAACAACTGACAAAGATTACATGCCTGCAATTGAAAAAGCTTCTGCTTTGATCGTTGAAGATGGTGGATTGACTTCACACGCTGCAGTTGTCGGTATCGCTCAAGATATCCCAGTAGTAGTTGGTGCAGATAGCGCGACTTCCACAGTTGTTGATGGTGAATTAGTCACTGTTGATCCTCGTCGTGGAATCGTGTACCGTGGACAAACAACAGCGATCTAAACACTAGATAGTTGTTCCAACAAGAAATATCGGGACTGCGGCATTCATGCCACAGTCCTTTTCTATGAAAGATACAGGGGATCAGACTTGATTATTTTTTTGTGATGGACGTATGTTATCTAGCTCAGTAAAGTAGATAGAATTTTTCTAACCACGCTAAAGTGTGAAGAATAACTGGCGAAGCTGACCGAGTTCGTACAGCCTTTCTTGATATCCAGCTTTCTGAGCTAGCTTTTAAGGGTGTCTGGCTTCCCGAACTAGATTTTTCAACAATAAGCGAAAATCATTCGAAATCTGAAAAGCGCCAAGTAGGTACCAATCAACATCGGTTCTCTACGCTCACCGTGTTTCTTGGCAATTTAGAATGATTATAGTCTTATTGCTCAAAATCTGACCGAGTTCGTACAGCCTTTCGGGGTGTCAAGAAAATTTCATTGACAAAGGTTTTTTCCACCTGTATAATATCGATTGTTGCTTAGAGGTGATGAATAATGAAATGGTCGATTGGCGAATTGCGCCGCTATAAAGAAGAAGCACTAAATTTTTCAGAAACGATCGATGTGAATGACGCATTGACAGCCCGTGATAATGAAGTCTTAGCAGTGACTCCGGTTACTGTGGAAGGAATCTTATCTGTCGGAAAAAATGAATATATTTTACATTATCGGTTGAAAACTATTGTAACTGTTCCTTCAGCCCGCTCGTTGGAACCAGTTGATCTGCCACTTGATCTGTCAGTGGACGAAGTATTCATGACACGGGAGCAATGGTCTTCTATGGAAGAAGAACGAGACGAAGAGATCCTTGTCCTAGACAATGATACGATCGACTTAACCAATTCTATCGAAGATAACATTTTATTAGCGATTCCGCTGCAGGTGTTTACTGAAGAAGAACTGAAATCTTCTGACATGCCAAAAGGCAATGATTGGGAAGTTATCAGTGAAGAAGCGTACTTGCAGAAGAAAGAGGAATCGGCTGAAACAATTGATCCTCGTCTTGCGAAATTATCTGAGTTATTCAATGAATCAGAAGATGACAAGTAAGATTGGAATAAAATGTATCAGTAAATGATACTTCATTTTATAAGGAGGTGTAACACCCAATGGCAGTACCAGCTAGAAAAACATCAAAAGCTAAAAAGAACAAACGTCGTACTCACTACAAATTGACCATTAAAGGATTAAACGAATGTCCTAACTGTGGCGAAATGAAGAAGAGCCATCACGTATGTGCCAACTGTGGCTACTATGATGGAAAAGATGTTATGTCTAAAGAAGCATAAGCACTTTTTAATAGAGAAAGTCAAAACCTCAAGACTAACCATGGAGTCTTGAGGTTTTTTTCTTGGAATTAGGCGAGATAACAATTTGTCATATTTGCGAAAAATCTATCGTTTTTATAAGGATTGGCAGGTTTTATCAAGGCTTTTTAGATTAAAAACACTATTCATTTTCCATTCTCACTTTCTTAGGATATAATGAGAATCGTATTGAGTATTATAGGATGCTAACTCTACTTGGTGTAAATACATAATCAGTAGAAGATTGCATGTGGTGAGAAGCCACCTTATTTTTCCTATAGAAAAATCTGCACATCAATTCGAACTAGGAGGATAATTATGTCAAAACAACAATTCGGCGTCGTAGGTATGGCCGTAATGGGGAAAAATCTAGCATTGAATATCGAAAGTCGCGGGTACTCAGTGGCTTTGTATAATCGTACTGGATCAAAAACCGAAGCGGTAGTAGAAGAACATCCTGATCGCAACTTAAAAGCGACATTTTCAATCGAGGAATTTGTTGCTTCAATCGAAACTCCGCGTCGTATCTTACTAATGGTTCAAGCAGGTCCAGCGACTGACGCAACAATTCAATCACTATTACCGCATTTAGATAAAGGCGATATTCTGATCGATGGAGGAAATACCTTCTTCAAAGACACGATTCGTCGTAACGAAGAATTAGCGAACTCAGGCATCAACTTCATTGGTACTGGTGTTTCTGGTGGTGAAAAAGGCGCATTAGAAGGCCCTTCAATGATGCCAGGCGGACAAAAAGAAGCCTATGACTTAGTCGCTCCAATCTTTGAACAAATCGCTGCAAAAGCAGAAGACGGCGAACCATGTGTCACTTATATCGGCGCAAATGGTGCTGGTCACTACGTAAAAATGGTACATAACGGTATCGAATACGGGGACATGCAGTTAATCGCTGAATCATATGATTTGATGCAAAACCTACTTGGTTTGTCTGTAGAAGAAATGGCTGATGTTTTCTCAGAATGGAATAAAGGGGAATTAGACAGCTATTTAATCGAAATCACTGCGGATATCTTGACTCGTAAAGATGACGAAGGTACGGATAAGGCGATCGTTGATGTAATCAAAGATGCAGCTGGTAATAAAGGAACAGGAAAATGGACTTCTCAAAGCGCATTGGACTTAGGTGTGCCGCTTCCATTAATTACTGAATCCGTCTTCGCACGTTTCATTTCTGCGTATAAAGAAGAACGTGTGGCTGCCAGCAAAGTTTTATCAGGACCGGCACCTTATAAATATGACGGCGACAAACAAGAATTGATCGAAAAAATCCGTGAAGCATTGTACTTCAGCAAAATCATGAGCTATGCACAAGGGTTCTCTGAGTTACGTGCCGCTTCCAAAGAATTTGGTTGGGATTTACCATTTGGCGACATCGCGAAAATTTGGCGCGCTGGCTGTATCATCCGTGCACGCTTCTTACAAAAGATCACGGATGCCTATGAGAAGGATGCCGATTTGGCAAACTTGATGTTAGATGATTACTTCAAGGAAATTACTGACAAGTACCAACAAGCGGTTCGCGAAGTTGTTGCGATTGCTGTTCAAGCGGGGGTTCCTGTACCAACCTTCTCATCTGCTATCACTTACTATGATTCTTACCGTGCTGAACGTTTACCGGCGAACTTGATCCAAGCTCAACGCGATTATTTTGGCGCACATACCTATGAACGCCTTGATAAAGAAGGGATTTATCACTATAGCTGGTACCACGAAGAATAGCAGAAGTTATTTATAACTTTTACGCGAACTAACTATAGCTTTTTGACAGTTTTAGCCCTATAATGATAAAGGTTTAATGAAATTCAACTTGGAAAGGAACTAAAAAAATGAGTAATATTCTGATCATTGAAGATGAGAAAAATCTAGCTCGTTTTGTCGAACTAGAATTGAAGCACGAAGGCTATGATACAGAAGTTCATTATAATGGTAGAACAGGACTTGAAGCCGCATTAGAAAGTGACTGGGACGCTATTTTACTTGATTTGATGCTGCCTGAATTGAACGGCTTAGAAGTTTGCCGCCGTGTTCGACAAGTAAAAAATACACCAATCATCATGATGACAGCCCGTGACTCTGTGATCGACCGTGTTTCGGGTTTAGATCATGGTGCCGATGACTATATCGTCAAACCATTTGCGATTGAAGAATTGCTAGCACGTTTACGTGCTTTGCTTCGTCGAATCGATATTGAAGGCGATAAGAATGTTGCTAAACAAACGACGATTACTTATCGTGACCTAACGATCGAAAAAGAAAACCGTGTCGTGCGTCGCGGAAATGAAATCATTGAATTAACTAAACGTGAATACGAATTACTATTGACGCTTATGGAAAATGTCAATGTTGTACTTGCCCGTGATGTTTTGCTTAACAAGGTTTGGGGCTACGAAACAGAAGTAGAAACAAACGTGGTGGATGTGTATATTCGTTATCTGCGTAATAAGATTGATGTACCAGGAGAAGACAGCTATATTCAAACTGTCCGCGGTACTGGTTACGTTATGCGCTCATGAGAAAATTTATCAAGAAACAACGAGAACTGAAAGGGCCCTCACTCACCATCAAGTGGGCCTTTACAAGTTCTTTCTTTATATTCGTGGTATTTACGATCTTCGCTGTGATCACCTATAAGTCTTCGGTCAATCTGATCGTAACGAAAGAAAGAAACAACGTTGAACGCACAATCTCTGAAGTCACTTCCCGTTTAGCGAATGCGGATGAGGAGTTAACGTTGGTAAATACCTATCGAACGCTAACCGAATCGGGTGCACGGGATAATGCCATGTATGATCAAAACATGACCTTAGAGGGCAATATGATGCGGATTGACGAATTTATCTCAGAATTAGGCCAACGTCAATTATCGTTAGATATCTATAATTTAGACAAAAAGCTAATTTTTAAAACACAAAAAAACTATCAACCCTTAGTTCAGACAAAACGCAAAGAACCGACAATCGTGACTGTAGATGAAAAGAACGGGTTCTTATCAGTAGAACCAATCTATTCAAAAAAAACACGTGAGAAAATCGGGTATGCACAAGTCTTTTATGAGTTATCCGATTTTTACGAGATGCGCAGTAAGTTATTGTTGACATTGATTGTACTAGAAATTGTTTCGCTGCTTCTGAGCAGCTTCTTAGGCTTCTTATTGTCTTCGTACTTCCTGAAACCTGTGAAGATTCTGCGAGATACGATGGAAATCATCAGACAAGACCCACAGGCAGAAGTTCACGTACCTGAGATTACTACAAATGACGAGCTATCTGATTTAGCCGTCATCTTTAACGATGTGATTGATCGTATTCGGATGTATATTGAGCAGCAGGAGCAATTTGTGGAAGATGTTTCTCATGAGTTAAGGACACCAGTTGCAGTGATTGAGGGACATCTGAATATGTTGAATCGTTGGGGGAAAGACGATCCAGAGATTTTGGACGAGTCGATTCAGGCTAGTCTACAGGAACTTGTTCGGATGAAGAGCCTGGTACAAGAAATGCTCGATTTGTCTAGGGCCGAACAAGTAGATGTGTATTACGGGAATGAGACTTCTAAAGCCAAAGAAGTTACAAATCAAGTATTTAACAACTTTAAACTGCTTTACCCTGAGTTTACCTTCACCCTTGATGATGATTTAGATAGTGAAAGAATTTTGAAGATTTATCGTAATCATTTGGAGCAGATTCTAATTATTGTTTTAGATAACGCTGTGAAGTATTCAACTGATCGTAAAGAGGTTCATATATCAGTTTCATCAACCTTAAATAAGTTTGAGATTGCGATTCAGGACTTTGGTGAGGGGATACCAGACGAAGACATTGATAAAGTGTTTAATCGTTTTTATCGCGTCGACAAAGCTCGTGCTCGAACAAAAGGCGGAAATGGACTGGGTCTATCAATCGCTCACAAACTTTTAGAAAGTTATAAAGGGAGTATTAGTGTCGAAAGCTCTGTCGGCAAGGGTACCATCTTTAGAATTTTTATCCCAATGGTAGAAGAGAAAACAGCTGAGTAGAACTTAGCTGTTTTTTTATGCGAAAGTTCAAAAAAGTTTTAGGTGAAGATAGCGTTATTTTTGTTTTAAAATCGAACGTTATTTTAGAGTTTTAAATGAACGTTCGAAAAATTAAAAAGATTGAAAAAAACTACAAAAAATAGTTGCATTACTGCTTGAAGATTGCTATATTATTAAATGTTCCCACGAGAACAAAACATCTTGAAAAAAATTAAAAATAATTGTTGACGGATGAATAATCTTGTGGTATTTTTATAAAGTCGCTTGAACGAAACGCGCAGCAAACTTGTTTTTTTATCAAAAAGTTTTTAAATAAAAGTTGTTGACTTTTGAATGAAAACCTGATATGATATAAAAGTTGCTGAAACAAAGCGACGAACAATGTAGACCTTTGAAAACTGAACGAATAAAACAAACCAAATGTGTAGGGCGCTTCTATTATATAGAAGCAAACAACATAGCAAGCAATATGCTAGCAAGTCAATTAATACAATTGAGCTTAACAGTCGCAAGACTGTTTCAAACACTTTTTATGAGAGTTTGATCCTGGCTCAGGACGAACGCTGGCGGCGTGCCTAATACATGCAAGTCGAACGCTTTTTCTTTCACCGGAGCTTGCTCCACCGAAAGAAAAGGAGTGGCGAACGGGTGAGTAACACGTGGGTAACCTGCCCATCAGAAGGGGATAACACTTGGAAACAGGTGCTAATACCGTATAACAATCGAAACCGCATGGTTTCGGTTTGAAAGGCGCTTTTGCGTCACTGATGGATGGACCCGCGGTGCATTAGCTAGTTGGTGAGGTAACGGCTCACCAAGGCAACGATGCATAGCCGACCTGAGAGGGTGATCGGCCACATTGGGACTGAGACACGGCCCAAACTCCTACGGGAGGCAGCAGTAGGGAATCTTCGGCAATGGACGCAAGTCTGACCGAGCAACGCCGCGTGAGTGAAGAAGGTTTTCGGATCGTAAAACTCTGTTGTTAGAGAAGAACAAGGATGAGAGTAGAATGTTCATCCCTTGACGGTATCTAACCAGAAAGCCACGGCTAACTACGTGCCAGCAGCCGCGGTAATACGTAGGTGGCAAGCGTTGTCCGGATTTATTGGGCGTAAAGCGAGCGCAGGCGGTTTCTTAAGTCTGATGTGAAAGCCCCCGGCTCAACCGGGGAGGGTCATTGGAAACTGGGAAACTTGAGTGCAGAAGAGGAGAGTGGAATTCCATGTGTAGCGGTGAAATGCGTAGATATATGGAGGAACACCAGTGGCGAAGGCGGCTCTCTGGTCTGTAACTGACGCTGAGGCTCGAAAGCGTGGGGAGCAAACAGGATTAGATACCCTGGTAGTCCACGCCGTAAACGATGAGTGCTAAGTGTTGGAGGGTTTCCGCCCTTCAGTGCTGCAGCTAACGCATTAAGCACTCCGCCTGGGGAGTACGACCGCAAGGTTGAAACTCAAAGGAATTGACGGGGGCCCGCACAAGCGGTGGAGCATGTGGTTTAATTCGAAGCAACGCGAAGAACCTTACCAGGTCTTGACATCCTTTGACCACTCTAGAGATAGAGCTTCCCCTTCGGGGGCAAAGTGACAGGTGGTGCATGGTTGTCGTCAGCTCGTGTCGTGAGATGTTGGGTTAAGTCCCGCAACGAGCGCAACCCTTATTGTTAGTTGCCATCATTTAGTTGGGCACTCTAGCGAGACTGCCGGTGACAAACCGGAGGAAGGTGGGGATGACGTCAAATCATCATGCCCCTTATGACCTGGGCTACACACGTGCTACAATGGGAAGTACAACGAGTCGCGAAGTCGCGAGGCTAAGCTAATCTCTTAAAGCTTCTCTCAGTTCGGATTGTAGGCTGCAACTCGCCTACATGAAGCCGGAATCGCTAGTAATCGCGGATCAGCACGCCGCGGTGAATACGTTCCCGGGCCTTGTACACACCGCCCGTCACACCACGAGAGTTTGTAACACCCGAAGTCGGTGAGGTAACCTTTTGGAGCCAGCCGCCTAAGGTGGGATAGATGATTGGGGTGAAGTCGTAACAAGGTAGCCGTATCGGAAGGTGCGGCTGGATCACCTCCTTTCTAAGGAAATAGTTCATCGAAGATGAACGTTACGGAAACTACACAGGAATGTTTTATTCGTTCAGTTTTGAGAGGTTTACTCTCA